>NZ_WKKH01000019.1 GCF_009674725.1 Pedobacter petrophilus
TGCTGGATCTTTTATGCTGAACAAAATTATATCCTGTCAGCAATTCTCAAAACCTATTTATACAAACTTACGATGACGAACAATTATAGAATAACATTATGGCTAAGAAAAAAGACGACGAGAAGAAAAATCATGTTCAGGTAGTTACCGAAAAATCACTGCAGTTTTTAGAAGAATACATTAATAACCCCGCTCCTACCGGTTACGAATGGGAAGGACAAAAACTCTGGTTAAATTATCTAAAGCCATATATCGACGAACATTTTGTAGATAATTATGGAACAGCAGTTGGCGTAATCAATCCGAAAGCCCCATACAAGGTTGTGATTGAAGCCCATGCCGACGAAATTTCCTGGTATGTAAATTACATCACCAGTGATGGATTAATTTATGTCATCCGCAATGGTGGTTCTGATCATCAGATTGCTCCATCAAAAAGAGTAAACATCCATACGGAAAAAGGTTTGGTGAAAGCCGTTTTCGGCTGGCCGGCGATTCATACCCGTCATGGCGAAAAAGAACAGGCACCAGAGTTAAAAAACATCTTTTTAGACTGCGGCTGTACGACCAAAGAAGAAGTAGAAAAATTGGGCATTCACGTAGGCTGCGTAATTACTTACGAAGATGAATTTATGATTTTGAACGATCGTTACTACGTTGGGCGTGCACTGGATAACCGTGTAGGTGGTTTCATGATCGCAGAAGTGGCACGTTTACTAAAAGAAAACAAGAAAAAATTACCATTCGGGTTATACATTGTTAACTCGGTACAAGAGGAAATTGGTTTGCGCGGGGCGGAAATGATTGCACAACGCATTAAACCAAATGTGGCCATCATAACAGATGTTACACACGATACCACCACCCCGATGATTAATAAAAACATTCAGGGTGATTTATCAGCAGGAAAAGGTCCGGTGGTTTCTTATGCTCCGGCGGTACAAACCAATTTAAATAAATTATTAATCAGAACTGCTGAGCAAAATGAAATTCCTTTCCAGCGTCAGGCTTCCTCTCGTTCTACGGGAACGGATACTGATGCCTTTGCTTATTCAAACGGAGGTGTTCCATCAGCATTGATTTCTTTGCCGTTGCGCTACATGCACACCACTGTAGAAATGGTACACAAAGAAGATGTTGACAATGTAATCAGCTTAATTTACCAGAGCTTGTTAAACATTGAAGATGGACAGGACTTTAGAGAATTTAAATAATGGATAGCAAAATTTCGCACCAGAAGATAGCCATCAGAACCTTCTTAAAGGTTTTGTTAATGATTGCAGTTATTTTCATCATTAATTCGTGGCCAAGCATAAAGCAAAGCCTGGATGGAAAAACGCCGCCATTTGAATATTGGCTCGACCATAGTTTTAAAATGAGTAATATTCTATTGATTATTGGCTTTGGTGCCTATTTCTATTATAAAGATTTAACGGATCAAAAAGCGCTCATCGCGCAGCAAAGCGAAATCGAAAAACCATAATTACAGGGCTTAAAGTTAATTCTTTAAGCCCTGTTGTTTTTAACAGATTTTTTAGCTGAACTCAAACTTTACAATCAGCCTACAGCAATCTAAATCAATTATCAATGCTAATTGTTATCAAAGGCAAATGAAAAAAATTGTATTAATCCGCCATGGTCAAAGCATTTATAACCTGGAGAACCGTTTCACCGGGTGGACAGATGTAGACCTTTCTGAAAATGGCTATCAAGAGGCTAAAAAAGCCGCAGCTATATTAAAGAAACACGATTATAATTTCGATATCGCTTTCACCTCAGTTTTGAAACGGGCCATTAAAACCCTTCACATAATTTTAGAAGATCTAGATCACCTCTGGATTCCTGAACATAAAACCTGGCACCTGAACGAGCGTTTCTATGGCGCATTACAAGGATTAAACAAAGAAGAAACCGCTAAGAAATATGGGGACGAGCAAGTACACAAATGGCGCCGTGATCCTGATGAAGAACCGCCTCAATTAACAAAAGAGGATGAACGCTACCCTGGAAACGATTTACGCTACCAGAATTTAACACCGGAACAACTACCATTGAGCGAAAATCTGGCCGATACCATTGCAAGGGTTCTCCCCTATTGGAATGAATCGATTGTGCCGGCAATTAGTAAAAATGAAAAAGTAATCATCGCCGCACACGGAAATAGCTTAAGGGCTTTGATTAAATACCTTGATCAGTTATCGAACGAGGAGGTTACCGCAGTGGAAATTCCAACCGGAATCCCCCTGGTTTATGAATTAGATGATGATTTAAAAAAAATCAGGCACTATTATCTGGAATAATATATTTTACTGATCAATGCTAAACAGCTACAGCCTGTTTATAATAGTTTTGAGCAGACACTATTTCCCTGGCCCTTACTACATCGCCGATTACAATAATCGCCGGGTGTGCAAGGCCTGCCCTAATGGCTGTTTCCTGAAGATCTTTAATCTCGCATGTTACTTGTTTTTGCTTTGGCAGGCTTGCATGCTGGATGATTGCCACAGGCGTAGCGCCTAAACCTGCTTGTTTATATACTGTTGATATTTCAGCGAGCTTTTTCATTCCCATATAAATTACAACAGTAGCAGAACTACTCATTGCGCATTTTAAATCTTTTGATAAACTACCATCTTTTTTCGTACCCGTTATTGCCCAAACGCTTTCGCTAATGCCACGATGTGTAAGTGGCACATCTACAAAACCTGCTCCTTGCATGCTGCTGATACCGGGAATATAGTGGGATTTAATGCCGTACTTCTCTGCAAAAAGTAATTCTTCAAATCCCCTGCCGAAAATAAACGGATCACCGCCCTTTAAGCGCACCACAACATTATAGGCTAATGCGTATTTCACAATCAAATCATTTATTTCATCCTGAGGGGTGCATCTGGCATAAGGTTTTTTACCTACGTATACCATTATACAATCTTTTGGAGCAATTTCCAACAACTTTTCGTTACTTAAATTATCATATAGGATTACTTCTGCCCTTTTCAGCACATTAAAAGCTTTCATTGTGATTAATTCAGGATCTCCAGGTCCGGCACCCATTATAAATAGTCCAAAATCTTCCATTTTTCAAGGTTAATTTTAATGATTTAATTAATTAATGGTAAATATGATTAAATAATATTAAAAATATAAATAAAATATGATAAAAATCATGTTTATATGAAAATATTGATCAATAAAGCTATATTTGAATATCTTAAATCATATAAAATCTTAGAAAGAATGAATAATTTGATTGATAATATCAATTATTCAATGCAAAAAGGTTTAAAAGAAATAAAAACAAACAAACACAGGGCAAAAAATCATCAAAAATCAAAAAGTCATGAACAAACTGAAGATAATCGTAATTGGAAATGGAATGGTTGGATATAAATTTTGCGAAAAATTGACTTCCAGGTCTGATGCCTTTAAATTAATTGTTTTTGGTGAAGAACCGAGAAGAGCTTATGACCGCGTTCACCTGAGCGAATACTTCAACGGCAAAACGGCAGACGACCTTTCGATGTCTACCGAAAGCTGGTATAAGGAACATGATATTGATCTTTATTTAAATAACCCGGTTATTGGTGTAGACCGCAATTTAAAAACGGTTAGAACATCCAATAGTGAAACTTATGGCTATGACTTTTTAGTTTTCGCAACAGGCTCTGCTGCATTTGTACCTAATATAGAAGGTATAGAAAAGGATGGCGTTTTTGTTTACCGCACCATCGATGACCTTGATCTGATTTCAGATTATTCAAAAAAGGCTAAGACAGCCACTGTAATTGGAGGAGGTTTATTAGGCCTTGAGGCAGCTAAAGCTTTGATAGATTTAGGAATTGCAGAAACCAGTATTGTAGAGTTTGCACCAAGACTGATGCCGAGACAAATCGATTTGGCAGGCAGCGAAATGCTCAAATCTATGCTCACCGAGTTAGGTTTGCAAATTCACCTTAATAAAAATACCAGTCGCATTGAAGGCGATAAAAGTATAACAGGTTTGAAATTCACTGATGATTCGGAACTGGCAGCAGATATGCTCGTTATTTCTGCAGGAATAAAGCCAAGAGATGAACTGGCGAGATTTTGTGGAATTGAGGTGGGCACAAGGGGCGGAATTCTAGTTGATGATAAAATGCAAACCAACGATCCTTGCATTTTCGCCATTGGCGAATGTGCTTTGCACGCAGAAATGATTTACGGTCTGATTGCACCGGGCTATGAAATGGCAGAAGTTTTAGCCACTAACCTCTGCGCAGAGGATAAATCATTTAAGGGCTTTGATATGAGCACCAAACTAAAACTCATTGGCATTGATGTAGCCAGTTTTGGAGATCCTTTTATTAATGAGCCAGACTGCCGTACCATCGTTTTTGAGAATAAACATAAAGGCATTTATAAAAGAATTAACATTAGTAATGACGGGCAGTACCTTTTAGGAGGTATTTTAATTGGAGATGCAGCAGCGTACAATATGCTGCTGCAAACCAGTGTAAATAAAATTGCACTGCCAGAAAACCCGGAAGAACTGATTATAGGTAGCCGGGGTGGCGAAACATCAGCCGGAATTACCTCACTACCAAACGAAGCTTTGATTTGTAGCTGCGAAGGGGTAACCAAAGGAGATATTTGCAATGCCGTTGCCGAACAGGGCTGCGAAACCATTGATAGCGTAAAAAAATGTACCAAGGCCGGAACAGGATGTGGTGGTTGTATGCCAATGGTGAAAGATTTAATGCTCCACACCTTAAAGTCGCAGGGAAAGTATGTTCGAAATGTAATCTGCGAACATTTTAGCTACAGCAGACAGGAACTTTACGATTTAATTCATATTCATGAGCTAAAATCTTACGATGAAGTGCTGAATAAATTGGGCCAGTCTGACGGTTGCGAAGTTTGCAAGCCGTTGGTTTCTTCGCTTCTGGCCAGTCTTTGGAATGAAATGATCCTCAAAAAAGGAAATGACACCGCACAAGACAGTAACGATCGCTTCCTGGCAAACATTCAAAAAGGCGGTTCCTATTCAGTGGTACCCCGTATTCCAGGCGGAGAAATTACACCTGATAAATTAATTGTAATTGGTGAGGTAGCAAAAAAATATAATTTATACACTAAAATAACCGGTGGACAGCGAATTGACCTGTTTGGTGCTCACTTAAACGACCTGCCGGTTATCTGGGAAGAATTAATTGCAGCAGGTTTTGAAAGTGGTCATGCTTATGGTAAGGGATTAAGAACGGTAAAAAGTTGTGTTGGAAGCACCTGGTGCCGTTTTGGTTTACATGACAGTGTAAGTTTCGCCATTAGAATTGAAGAGCGATATAGAGGAATCAGGGCACCACATAAGTTTAAATCTGCGGTAAGTGGTTGTATCAGGGAATGTGCAGAGGCTCAAAGTAAAGATTTCGGAATTATTGCCACAGAAAAAGGCTGGAACCTTTATGTATGTGGTAACGGCGGAAGCAAACCACAGCACGCACAGCTGCTGGCAGCAGATGTAGACAGCGACACTTGCATTAAATATATCGATCGGTTCTTAATGTTCTACATCCGTACCGGAGACCCACTAACCAGAACAGCAACCTGGCTAAATAAAATGGATGGCGGCATGGAATATCTTCGCAATGTGATCATTAACGATAGCCTTGGAATGGCAGAGAAATGGGAAAATGAAATAGAAAGCTTAATTGCAAGTTATAAATGTGAGTGGAAAGAAGCGGTAGAGAATCCAGCAATCAGAAAAAGATTTTCACACTTCGTAAATGCACCAGAAGAGAAAGATCCAACAATTGAATTTGTAGATATGAGAGGTCAGAAAAAGACCCCGGAATGGAAAACAGTCTAACCAAATATAACCAATTCACAAAGTTTAAACTTTAACTAAAGCTGATGATGAGAAAAACTGATTAATAAAGGCAATGCAGCCAGCGGGATTGAATTAAATTCAGCGAAGCATTCGCAAAAGTCAAACAATGAGCAATAAGCAGCTCGCCCATCCCTAACCAGGATGGGCGGATTTAAAAACCGAACAAACAAGTAAACCCCACTCAAACCAAACTTAAATTATGAAAAGAAGAAATAATCTCGCGCTTTTAGCCTGCTTTGCGCTGGCTTTACTTTCTTTTGAAACAAAGGCACAAACTAAAATTGCATTGTTCGATGGAACAATTGTGGGCGGCTATGTTGATCATGGAGGATATATCAACTGTATCGGCCCATCGATCAAATACTTAAAGAAGCCATTTTCAATAAGCGCAGGTTTACTCCCATCGTTAAGAATCAAAGAAGATAAAGTAGCGGCCGGAGCTACCAAAAACAGTCTGATCACCCCATCTCTGGGTTTAGGATTAACAGCTGTTTTTAACCACATCGCCCTTCAGCTTCCTTTGTATTATAACGCTAAAACGAGCGCAAAAAATGGTGAATGGAATGTGGGTGTAGGCCTAGGCTATAAACTATAAAACATTAGGACGTGTGTAAGCCACTCGTCCTGATTTACACCGCTCTATTTTACCTGATCAGCAATTTCTATCCATACCGGACAGTGATCACTTGTTTTTTCCCAGCCTCTTACGTGCTTATCTACACCTCCTTTTAGTAACCTGCCATCAAGCTGCGGACTCAACAAAAAATGATCGATCCTTAAACCGGCATCACGACCATATGCATTTCTAAAGTAATCGTAGAAAGTGTACACGGTCTCTGTTGGGTAGAGTTTTCTGATCGCATCTGTCCAGCCTTGATCCACCAGATTTTTAAAAGCTTCCCTAACCTCTGGCTTAAACAAAGCATCATTTACCCAACGTTCTGGTTTGTAAACATCCTTTTCGGTTGGCATTACATTGTAATCGCCCGCCAATACAACAGGCACCTTATATTCCAGCAATTTTGCAGCATGATCCGTTAATCGTTCAAACCAGGCCATTTTATAATCAAATTTTGGTCCGGGCGCTGGGTTCCCATTCGGGAGATACAAGCAGCCGATTACTACATCGTTGATTAACGCTTCTAAATAGCGGCTATGTAAATCTTCAGGATCGCCCGGCAAACCCCGTTTAAGTTCTTTTATTTCGTAACCGCGGGATAGGATAGCTACGCCGTTCCAGCTTTTTTGTCCGTGCCAAATGGCATGATAACCAGCATCTGAAATGGCTTGCTCAGGAAATTTTTCCTGGGGGGCTTTTAACTCCTGAAGGCAAACCACATCAGGTTTAGTTTCTTCAAGCCATTGTAACAGAACAGGTAAACGACCATTAACACCGTTAACATTATAGGTTGCAATTCTCATGATAAATTAAAGTGACTAAAGCAGTTAGTGATAAAAATTTTTCTTTTTGTAAATGTAAATCAAAATTTTGGCCTTATCTTGCAATTTTATTTAACTAGCCCCGTTAATTAATGTCTAACGCTATTTTAAATATTCCAAAAGAGGCATCAAAAAATATCCGGCAATTTTACGATAAATATGCAGGTATGCTTTTAGGCTTTATCCAAGGCACCGTTCCGGATGCTAAAAAGTCTGAGGAGCTGTTGATAAAAATAATAACATCTTTTGTATTGAAAACGAAATTAAATTCTGACAGCAACATTAGCACGTGGATACACCTTAGGCGGCATGCACAACAAATCCTGTCGCAACAGAATTTTAACGATCGTCCGGCATCAATCGTTAACCCGGATCTAAACAATATTCCTTCAGAAGATCACCAAAATGCTTTAACAGCACAAGAAAATATGATTTTCAAAGCAGTTTATTATCAGGGCAGATCAATTGCCTGCGTAGCAGAATCACTTGCCGAAGAGGAAAATAGCATACGCATTCAACTGAAATCATCCATAGATAAAATGAGGAGGTTACGTGAAAATTAAGGAAATAATGGAAAGTGGCATCATGGAAACCTATGTTATGGGGGTCGCCACCGAACAAGAAATTGAACAAGTATCAGTACTTCGAAAACAATTTCCGGAATTTGAGCAGGAACTTAGAAACCTGGAGTATGATATGGAAGTTCTTGCACATCGCATGGCCATACCTCCGCCCCCCGGAGTTTTAGCGAAAATTGAACACGAGGTGCATGAAATTCAACTGAGAGAGCAGAAAGTAAAAAAATATGCTGAACCTGAACCTACCACAAACCACGAGCAGGCTAAGAAAGACCGGTATATTGAGGTAGAATCAGCATCTAGCCATATGCGGATTCATAAAGCATGGCGTTGGGTTTTCGCAGCTGTTTTTGTTTTAGGAAAAATATTTTTAGGTTTTGCTATTTACTTTTATCTGGCAAACAAACAGGCGCAAGAGCAAATTCTGGAGCTTAAAACCGAGATTAGGCAAAATGCACCGTTCCGTTAATTCTGATTTTTTTTAAACTATAGCCTCGTTAAGGCGTTGTTATAAAAAAATTAAAAATGAGCGAAGATTTAAATCCTATTAATCAACCGAAATTATACATGCTTTTACTGGGCTCGAAAGCACCCAGGAGAAATGTAGAACAGCACGACTATTTCTTTGGAATAGCCACATCATTGAAAGAACTTGTTCCAGAAATTAAAGCTTTCTGGCCGGAAGCCGGAGCAAGTATTCATGTTGATGGCTGGAGAGAAGTAAACCAGGTAGATGGTTATGAAATTAAAATCCTCCCAAGGGAAGCCGCAAATGAAGATTCCCTGCATAAATTATTCTTCACAAATTTAGGCGGTTATCAGTCGGGCAAATTAGCCGAACAGCATTATATCGTATTAAGCGTAAAGGACGATCGCGCTTCGGCCATTCAGGAAGCTAAAAAAACAGTCTTTTTCAAAACCAATTCTATAAAAGGTGCAAATGCGCATATTGATGAAAAATACGGCATTGATATCGACGATATTTATCGTGTGGAAGAGATCTTAAGTCCGGTTTTTAAAGAGAAATATCATATCCAGATTTCGCCAGGCAGTGCTTTGCCGGAAGATGAAATTCATTTAGGTTATTTCAAACTCGATAAATTATAATATTCTAAAATCGTTTACGCCTCAGCATTCTCCAAACCATTCTGTAAATAACATGTTATTAGTGATACAACAAAAAACCAATAGTATGAAAAAGTTAATTTATGTAATGGCAATTTCTGCTTCAGCATTAGCATTTCAAGCCTGCAGTGGCGAAAACAAAGATGCTAAAGAAAGCGCAGACAGTTTAAACCAGGCGAAAGACACGACTACAAACGAAGCCGCAACGGGCGGAATCGCCGTTGATGATGCAGATTCTAAATTTGCAACAACCGCAGCTGTAGGCGGAATGGCTGAAGTGGAGTTAGGCAAGTTAGCCCTTCAAAAAAGCAGTAATGCGCAGGTTAAAGAATTTGCAACAATGATGGTTACAGATCATGGCAACGCAAACATGGAGTTAATGACGATTGCAAAAACCAAAAACATCACGCTTCCAACAACTCTTGATGCAGATCACCAGAAAAAATTAGATGATTTAAGTAAAAAATCTGGCGCAGATTTCGACAAAGCATATGTGAGTGATATGATCGACGGACACAAATCTACCTTAAAGTTAATGGAAGATGAATCGAAAAACGCTAAAGATGTTGAATTAAAGGGTTTTGCTACCAAAACTGCACCTATTGTTCAAAGTCATTTAGTTATGATTAATAAAATTAACGATTCGATGAAATAGTTGATCGAACCGCTTCAAACAACAGAAAAAATCCTGGAATTAAGTTCCGGGATTTTTTTTGCTTTGAATTTGTTTAAGTATTTCCATCGAGGCCATTTCACTAAAATCTATGCCTGAATAATCGGGATTGTAACCACCAATATAAGGCACAGCCATCATAGAAATTCGATCATTTGCTTCTTCAGAATCATCTAAAACCTGAAAGGAATCATTAATTTTAATTCCGGGAACGCGTAAAAAATACTCTCCTTGCTTATCCTTTTCCACCAGTTTGTTTCCATCCTCAACTTCTTTCTTGCCTTTTGCCTTGGATTTAAAATTTAACGTAGCCGGGCTAATGGTTCCGCCTTCCACTAAACCTTTAAAAGGAAAATCTTCATACGATAAATGTGGCTGGCCAATGCAGTTAACAAACGTTTTGTATACAACAGAAATTTCTTCACCATGCTCATTTGTATAGGTGTATTTTGCACCGCCTTTCTCTTCAGGATCTACCACACCATTTTCGCCAACAGAAACTATTTCGAGTACGCCGGCATCATGTAAGGCCATTAAATCCCTACAAGAACTTTGTGGTACAAACGCAATCACAATAGAAATAAGCGGCATCAACGCTTTTTGTAGGCGCTGCATATCTTCTGCACATAGATATTTAGCGGGGTAATTCATTGCGAAACTCAAAACGGCTAATGCCTCTTTCCAATAAATAGATTCTTCGCGATTAATCGACTTCTCGGCTTCTTCATATTCTTTTTTAAATAAATCGAATGCCGGAACATTTTCCCGGTAAGACATCATGGCATCCACAAAGTCTTCCAAATCCAGGTCCTTTATTTTTTTATAAAATGCAGGATCTTTTTTCTTAAACTGATCTTTAAAGTTTTTCTCAAATACATAATCGAGCGAGATGAAACCACCGTTATCTTTAATATATTTCTGAATTTGAGCCTTACTTAACGTTGCGTCTTTTCCTAAATGAGAATCTTCCAGGTGAAAGCGAATGGCAGGGAGCAAGCCATTTCTGGAATGCATAACAATCTTAAACTGATCATTATCTTTATCAAGAACAAATTTATATTTCCCATCTTTCTCTTCGCGAAAAACACCATTGTTTCTGGCCAGGGTCCTAATCGCATCGATTGCCGTAAGCGAAGAGCCCATTAAAGCGATAGGATGATTAAATTTCTTAGCCAGTTTTTGCGGAGGATATGGAGAATCAAAATAGTTTTTGATTTTGCCTTCATATTTCTTCGGCCAGTTGTGCCCAACACATACAATTACATGATTAAAAACGATAACCTGTTTACCATCAACTACTACACTGACTTCATCGTTTTTTGCATCATCAATGATATCTGTTACCTGCGTATTAAGGTGAATATTGGTGACGATGCCATTATCATCTGCAACTTTTTTAAGTAAATCAAACTGTGCAGACAAGTATTCCCCAAAAAACAGCCTGGGTAAAACTTTATATTCGTTAAAGCTATCTGCGTTGATATTGAATTTAGTTAAGATCGATTTAGGTGCAATTTTAACCCAATCTTCAATAGAATTAAAAATAACCGGAATCTCATTATCCGATACATTTGTAATGTGTTCTTTATTGGCACCTTCTGTGCTATAGGGCATTCCGGATCCAAGCGAATTTTTTCGTTCAAAAATATCGATCTCAAGATTTTCAATCCCGGATTCGACCAGTCTTTTGTACATAAAAAGCCCGCTCGGGCCACCGCCAAGTACGGCTATTTTTTGTTGGTTAGCGCTTTTAGTCATTTAATAATCGATGATCTTTTAATAGGAATTACAACAACGAATACAGGTCGCAGTTCACGTAGAAATCACTGTTTACACAATCTTAAAAAAAGAAAATTGTTTTGCTGAACGTTAAAAATAGCTGCTGCTAACAGGGAATTAACTGACGTGGAAAATAAAAAAATGCACTAATCCAAAACCAATACAACTTAAAGTTGTTTTTAGTTCGATTCATTCATGTTTGAGCGCGTGTTTGGGTTTAGATATAGGGATGGGCTTTAGCCTGTCCCTTTTTTATTTCTAATTGATTGGCAGGGAAAAATAGAAAGCAGAACCCATTTCCCCATCACTTTCTACCCAAATCTTTCCGTTATGGCGTTGAATAATCTCGGCACTGAGATATAATCCAATTCCAAAACCAGATATGGTATGATTACTTTGTACGCGGTAATAACGATCGAAAAGTTTCTTCGCATCTTCACCGGAAATCCCTATGCCCTGATCTTTAACACTCACAATTACCTCATTTCCTTTAATCTCACAATTAATCCGGATATCGCTTCCATTAGATGAATATTTGTGTGCATTGCTTAAAAGATTGGAAATGACATTGCCAATTTTATCTCGATCGGCGTATACAACAACCTCGCAGGATAGCGCAAGAATAATTTCATGAGTGGAAGGAGATATGAAAGTCTCATCTACCGTTTCCTGAAGCAGTTCATCTAACCTGAAAGATGTTTTATCTATCATTAACTTGCCAGATTCTAACCTGGAAACGTTTAAGAATCCGTTGATCATGGCCGTCATTTTTCTGATCTGGATATGGGTTTTTTCTAATGCATTGCTCGAATATTCATCAGCTTCTAACCTGGATTTCCGTTGCAATACCTGTACAAAACCATTTATAGCTGTTAAAGGCGTTTTCAACTCGTGACTCACCATCCCAATGAAATCATTTTTCCGAAGTTCATCAAGTTTACGCTCCGTAATATCCATGAACATTCCGGAGTATTCAGTTACGTTCCCCGCTTCATTTAAAAACACTTTACCAGTAGCCCTGATCCATTTTTCTTCACCAGTTTTTAAGTTATTGATCTGGTATTCGGTATCGCTCGAGGTATGGTGGTTCAATGCATCTTCCATAGCGTTCACAATTAGTTCATGATAATCTTTATGAATTGCTTTAAAAATCTGCTTTAAAGAAATGTCATGCTCATCCTCCAGGCCTAACAACTCGCGAACGAAACCAGATATAGTAACTTTAAATGTTTGAGGTTCTACGCTCCAGGTACCCATTTTTCCAGTTTCGATGGCCTGAAGCAATTTTTCTTCGCTATCGGATAATTTCCTGATGTATTGTACCAGATTATTATGGGCTTGAGCCAACTCTTCGTTTGTGGCAGCAAGTTCTTCGTTTGTTGCGGCGAGTTCCTCATTTGCCACAGCCATTTCTTCATTAATATTTTGCAGTTCTTCCTGATGCGATTTCCTTTCCGTTACATCTGGCCCTACGGTTGCCAATGCAATAAACTCATTCGAGATCGGGTCTTTTATGGAAATACCATTCCACTCTATCCAGAAAGGCTTTTGAGTTTTCTCATTCCAATAACGGATTTCTTGGCGGAAGTTTCCGTACTCAACTAAATTACTCAACGCTTTTCTTGCAAAATCCCTGTCCTGAGGATAGACGCAATCTAATATGGTTCTGTTTGCTACAGAATCCCATCCGAGCTTTTTTAAAGCGATAGGATTTGCATACGTCATCTCGTGATTCAAATTTGCGAGAGAGATAAATTCAGAGCTTGCATCAACCAGCGCAGTTAAGTTTTGCCTTTCAAGCTCTGCTAATTTACGCTCCGTAATGTCTACGCAAGAACTGATATATCCGGCAAAAGTACCATCTGTATTTAAACGTGGCGGACCACTCGCTAAAAGCCAGCGATAATCTCCCTTTTCACTTAATATCCTGAATTCGCCTGCAAAAGCAATCTTGCTTTCCAAAGCCGAAAGATAGATCCCTACAAAACGATCGCGGTCTTCCGGATGAATAAGATCTGCCCAACCAAAAGCAAGAAGATCACTCATTGATCTACCTGTTAAATTCATCCAGGGCTTATTGAAATAAATTGCATTTCCAGTTTCATCACCAACAGCGATATAAATATCAGTGCCTTCGGCCATTGTTCTAAAACGCTCCTCGCTTTCTGAAAGCGCTTTTACACGCTCAGCCACGCGGTCTTCTAATTCGGTATTTAAAATATGTAAACGGTGTTGTGCCTTTTGTAATTCTTTATTAGTTACAGAAAGCGCTTCGTTGGTTGTGGCGAGTTCTTCATTTAAGGCTTGTTCCCTGTCTAATGCGGCCTGCCGTTCTGCAGCAAGCTCCATTGCCTCTCTTTTTAAAACCCTTTCCGTAACATCAATCGCTGTATGCAAAATACAGATTACTTTATCAGATTTATCTTTTACCGCCCGGTATTCAAAATCAAAATAAAAGGTTTGTATTTCTCCGTTAATTTCGAGCTGCGCCGCGGTATCTTTCCCGGAAATTATGAGTCCTTCGTTCCATACCCTTTTAAACATATCTACAAAGGGCTGGCCTTTAAGCTCTGGCAAGGCATCCTCCAAAGATTTTCCAATTACACTTCTATCCTTACCCCAGATGGTAAGCATGGCATCATTAGCCTCTTGGATAATGGCATCTTCAGTTACATGTATTGCTGTGGCAGTATGGGTGAGGTTAAAAACCCCGAGTAATTCCTCGCTACTTAAAAGATATGATGGACGGCTCATTCTACATTTTACGGTGAAAGGTGAAAATTATGTTTTTTTAAGATTTCGTGGAAGAAAATTTTCAAAATAAACAACTCCTATTTTCTCTACAAATATGGTGATGAAACTCAATTATTTTAATATCTCGATTTACAAAACCCACATTTATAGTAAATGTTTGAGTTACTAATTTTTTAGTTATTCACATTATCCACAGGATGTGTAAAATTTTTTCATGGAATGAAACCAAGATTTCACTAAATTGTTTTTCATAAACAAAGCGACAAAAAAGTCCTGTGAGCGGGTGATCCGCGGAGGGCAGGCACACCATAAAAGGCTAACGCCTTGAAAAGTATAGCCACTTATTTTTGATAAGTGGCTATATTTGTTTTGTCAGAAACTGAATAAGTAACAGATTAGGTCTTATTCATTTAGATAGTGACCATCTCGGCTATATCTGGTTTGGTTGTTAGAATTATATCAAATTCTTTGTAAGACTTCCCTAATATTTAAAATGATTTTTTGCACCGTTATTTGAGATATATATTCCTTATTATGCGGAAATATCAACTTTTCCTTTGCCTTAATCTTTTTTAACTAAAGGTATTTTACATCGATTTAGATTCTTTGCAGTAATAGCTAAAGCTTTTACTGATACACGAACGTTTCCGTTCTTCTGTTTCTTAGGGGCATAGATTTATGCTGGTCTTCAGCATGCGCCTGCTCCTCTTCCACACTCAACAAACTGTTGTACTTTTCTAATAAATGAATGTATTTATTCATCCAGAAATATACTGAATTTGAGTCGCCGGCTGGTTTTGCAGTGGCTTCGACAGGGCGTGCTGTCTCGGGATTGCTTTTGGGAAAAACATCAGGAAAAGAAACTGAAAGATCCTGTCCTAATGAATGCCCAATCTGCCAAATGATTTCCTGGTGAAGCCGATCTTGGCCGAACCAATTGTAGATTGTTCTCCTGCTTACATTCAGCTTTCTTGAAAGCTCACTAATTCCCATTCGATTTCGGCGTACTACACGCTCTAAAATCTCACCATGTTTTTCTTTTGTTGTCATCGAGATAATTAATTTTTAAGTTTAAAAATTCAATTAAATCAATATCGGGGACGATTGACGGGACGAAAGTAGAAAAAAGTGCAATATATTGCACAAAACTTGTGCATTTTTTGACATAGATCAACATTTTGAGACCTTTTTAACCGAAAATGCCGTCAAAATAGTAATTAAAGCTGCTTAGCTTGTAATTCAAAAGCTACATCCATAACACTATTTGTCCGGGATTTAATAAGTCTCCGATCAATCCAATACTTCAAATTATACAAAAAATAAAACGGGATTATAAATTTTGATATTTATGAATACTTACCTAAAAAAGATGTTGGCAATACCAGGCTATAGTATTGTACTGTAAATAAGAAGTTACCCTACGATATCTTTAAATTTCCAATCTTTGAATATTCTTTTTATCAACCAACTCACTTAAAAAATGATTAAAAATTTCTACTCTTATTTATTGATTGCGGGTTCTTTTGTTTCGCTAAATGCAACTGCTCAGGATGCTATTGGCTATCAAACGCCTCCCAAAGAAATTGCAGATTTATTGCTGGCCAAGCCTACGCCCGGAGTAAGCATTGATGGAAAAGCAGAATGGATCTTATTTAGTGAACGTAATTCTTATCCATCAGTAGAAGAACTGGCCATGCCAGAGTACCGCATTGCAGGCTTGAGATTAAACCCTAACAACTATTCTCCAAGCAGACAGAATTATATTAATAATTTTAGTCTGAAGAATATTAAATCTAACCAAACTACTCAGGTTACAGGCTTGCCTAGCCCGCTATATGCCGGAAACCTTAGCTGGAACCCGGCGGAAACAAAAATTGCATTTACCAACACCACTCAAAAAGGTGTTGATTTATATATTATTGATATTGCAACAAAAAAGGCAGTAAAAACAAATAAAGCATTTTTAAATGTTGTTTTAGGTAGTGGCTTAACCTGGTTAAATGATAATACAATAATTTATCGCACCGCTACCAAACCGGCAAGCGCTGCACCTACCAAACCTTTAATGCCTAAAGGGCCAACCATTCAGCAAAACTTAGGTAAGGCTGCGCCAAGCGCCACCTATCAGGATTTAATTAAATCTCCCTTTGATGAACAATTGTTCGAGTTTTTTGCTACCTCCCAACTGGTAAAAAACACTGCCGGCGTAGAAACGCCAATTGGCAAGCCGGCAATTTACGGTACGGTGAGTTTATCTCCAGATAAAAATTATTTAATGATAGAAACCATCCGCAAACCTTTTTCTTACCTGGTTTCTGCCTATGGCTTTCCATCAACCGTTAGCATTACAGATTTAGCTGGCAAAACAGTAAAAGTAGTAGCAGAATTACCATCATCAGAAGGTACACCATCTGGCTATGATAACACACAAAACGTGGCCCGCAGCTTTGATTGGAGAGATGATGAGCCAGCTACCTTAGTTTAGGCTAAGCCTTTAGATAGTGGTTTAATTAAAAAAAATGTTCCCTTTCATGATGCTGTTTATGCTTTAAGCGCACCATTTACCGGAAGCGAAAAAGAATTATTTAAAACCCAAACCCGTTACCGTGGCGTACAATGGGGAGATGCAAACCTCGCCCTTGTAATGGAAGGCTTACGAAGCAAGCAAACCAGTAAAGTAAGCAGATACAATCCAGCCACTGGCGCAGTAGAAGAACTTTATACCCGCAACCAAACAGATGCCTATGGTAATCCAGGCACTCCGGTAACTACTAAAAACAAATATGGTCGCCAGGTAATAAAAACAGTAGATAATGGCACTAAATTATTAATGAATAACCCTATAGGTTCTTCAGAAAAAGGCGATTTACCTTTCCTGGCAAAGTTCGACCTTGCATCTAAAAAAAATGAAATTATCTGGCGAAGTGCTGAGGGTATATTCGAATATGTTACCGATGTGATCAATCCTGATAAATTGATTTTACTAACGCGTAAAGAGAGCCAAAAAATCGTTCCAAATTATTTCATCAAAAACCTGGTGCTTCGCATGGCTGATCAGCCAATTACTGATTTCGCTAACCCTTACCCATCACTGGATGGCATCACTAAAGAAAAGATTTCTTATAAACGTGCCGATGGGGTTGATCTAACCGGCGATTTGTACCTGCCGAAAGGTTATGACAAAGTGAAGGATGGTCCGTTACCCACACTGATTTGGGCTTACCCTCGTGAATTCAACTCTGCTGCAGATGCTGCACAAATTCGCGGTTCGAAAGACAAATTTACAACCATTAGCTGGGGATCGCCAATTTATTGGGTTACCCGCGGTTATGCCATTTTAGATAATGCAGAAATGCCTATTGTGGCTAAAGATGGCAAAAAACCGAACGATACTTTTATTGAACAACTTAAACTAAACGCAGAAGCTGCAATTAACAAACTTTCTGATTTAGGCGTTGGTGATAAGAAGAGAATGGCTGTTGGCGGTCACAGTTATGGCGCCTTCATGACGGCTAATTTACTTGCACATACCGATCTTTTTGCTGCAGGCATTGCCCGTAGCGGAGCCTACAACCGTACCTTAACGCCATTTGGTTTCCAAAATGAAGAACGCACCTATTGGCAGGTTCCCCAACTCTATTATGAAATGAGTCCGTTTAGCTATGCTGATAAAATTAAAACGCCATTGCTTTTAATTCATGGAGATTCTGACGATAACCCAGGTACTTTCCCAATTAATAGTGAGCGATTATTTAATGCCATTAAAGGCGCTGGTGGCACAACCCGTTTTGTGTTTTTGCCTTATGAAGCGCACGGATACCGTGGTAAAGAAAACATCCTTCACACCCTATGGGAAGAAGATCAATGGCTGGAAAAGTACGTAAAAGGAAAAAAATAAATCATCCCTATTGTTATCTATAAAAATGCCTCCAATTGGGGGCATTTTTTTTGACACTAAAATTTAGGATTGTCTTCGCTTTATGATAAACTAAAGCCCCTTCGATTGCCTAAAAATCTAATGGAATTGCTTTTACATTTCTTCTATTCGCCATTGGTTGAAACCAATGGCAATGAATCATAACCAAATCGCTATACGAAGCATCCATTCATCGCGGCTTGCTTCAGCTGGCCGCCATAAAAACTAAATCATATATTTCTTCTATTCGCCCTTGGTTGAAACCAATGGTAATGAATCTATAACCAAATCCCTATACGAAGCATCCATTCATCGCGGCTTGCTTCAGCTGGCCGCCATAAAAACTAAATCATATATTTCTTCTATTCGCCCTTGGTTGAAACCAATGGTAATGAATCTATAACCAAATCCCTATACGAAGCATCCATTCATCGCGGCTTGCTTCAGCTGGCCGCCATAAAAACTAAATCATATATTTCTTCTATTCGCCCTTCGTTGAAACTAATAGCAATGAATTTATAACCATATCGCTATACGAAGCATCCATTCATCGCGGCTTGCTTCAGCTGGCCGCCAATACTAAATCATATATTTTCTTCTATTCGCCATTGGTTGAAACCAAAGGCATGAATCTATAACCAGATCGCTATACGAAGCATCCATTTCATCGCGGCCTGCTTCAGCTGGCCGCCATAAAAACTAATCATATATTTCCTTCTATTCGCCATTGGTTGAAACCAATGGCAATGAATCTATAGTTAAGAGAATTTATCCACAAATTTCAGCACGAAACATAGACCTGAAATATTAACAGTAAATTTATCCGCGAGGCATTTGAACATTAGCCTCAATAATTTGTTAACAGCATATGGACTACATAGATTACTATAAAATCCTCGATTTAAAGACAAGTGCATCAATTGATGATATAAAAAAAGCTTATCGGAAATTAGCCAGGAAATATCACCCGGATTTAAACCCGAATAATGAGGAGGCGAATAAAAAATTTCAGCAGATTAATGAGGCTAATGAAGTTTTAAGTGATCCGGACAAGCGAAAGAAATACGATAAATATGGCAAAGACTGGCAGCATGCAGATCAGCTGGATGCTCAGCAAAGGCAACGTTCTCAATCTCAAGGCGGTGGTAGTGGCTACTCAGGCGGATTTGGTGGAGATGATTTCTCAGATTTTTTCTCTTCCATGTTTGGTGGTGGAGCTGGCAGAAGCAGCAGACAATCACCTTTTAAAGGTCAGGATTACAATGCAGATTTACAGCTAAACTTAAAAGATGCCTACACCACCCATAAACAAACGCTAACTGTTAACGGTCGTCAGGTGCGGATTACCATTCCGGCAGGTGTAGAAAATGGACAGAAAATAAAACTTTCTGGTTATGGAGCGCCGGGTGCAAACAATGGTCAGCCGGGAGATTTATACATCAAGTTTAATATTAGTGAAGACCCTAAATTTAAAAGAAAGGGTAATGATATTTATATTCAGGAAGAAATAGATGTATATACCGCCATTTTAGGGGGCGAAAAAATTGTAGATACACTCAATGGAAAAGTAAAGCTACAAGTTCCGGCAGGTACACAGCCAGATGCCACTTTACGTTTAAAAGGAAAAGGCTTTCCTGTTTATAAAAAAGATAATCAGTTTGGCGACCTCTATATTAAGTGGCAGGTAAAACTGCCAACAAACCTGAACGAAGCGCAAAAAGAATTATTCGAAAAACTTTCTAAAAGCTAAACTACAATGAGAAATAATTTAATAGCTGTTAGTGATATTTGTACCTATCACCATTTGGAAATTGATTTTATTCAATCACTCGAAGAATTTGGTCTAATCAAAACAACCACTCAAAAGCAATCCAGTTTTCTCTCGTCTGATGAACTTTCAAAGCTTGAGCGTTATGTTCGGTTAGCGAAAGATCTTGATATTAACCTGGAAGGCTTACATGCTATCGCGCATTTATTAACTCAGGTAGAAACCATGCAAAAAGAAATAAATAGTTTAAAAGCTGATTTGATCCATAGTAAACACTTTAATTAAACAGCAACCGAAATTGTGCAATAAATTGAACCGATTGGTAAGGTAAATGCGCATTTATTATAAAATTAGTTTCTTAAATTGCATTTATATAAACAATATGAGCGAGTCATCAACATTCATTGAAAAGATAAAGGCATCCTATGCTCCAACTGGCTCATATATCTATTTAGGTGCAGGTATTTTAGATGGACAGGTGTACAGCGATGCTGAGGTGAATTTATCTTTAAAGATGATGAACAGGCACGGCTTAATAGCTGGTGCAACGGGAACAGGTAAAACCAGAACGTTGCAACTTCTGGCCGAACAGCTTTCTGATGCTGGTGTACCTGTATTTTTGTTGGATGTTAAAGGCGATTTATCCGGATTAAACCAACCAGGCGAGGTAAATCCTAAAATTGAAGAACGTGCCCGGGAATTAAGTAAACCATTTTCACCTGCCGCTTTTCCGCTGGAAATTTATTCTTTATCTGGCAAACTGGGTGCTCAAATGAGGGCAACCATACTTGAGTTTGGCCCAACGCTTTTATCAAAAGTTCTGGATTTGAACGATACGCAATCAGGCGTAATGGCTGTCATTTTTAAATATGCTGATGATAACAAAATGCCTGTTATCGATTTGAACGATTTAAAAAAACTGGTATCTTATTTATCGGAGGGTGCCGGAGCAGCAGAAATTAAAAGCAGTTACGGCAGTATTTCAAGTTCTACATCTGGCACAATACTGAGAAAAATTGTAGCAATTGAGCAACAGGGTTTAGGCGGCATATTTGGCGAAAAATCTTTTGATATTGAAGATTTATTCGAACGGGTAGACGGTAAAGGAACCATCAGTTTACTCAATATCGCTGATGTTCAGAATCAGCCTGTCCTGTATTCTACTTTTCTATTAAGCCTGTTAGCTGAGTTGTTTAGTTCCATGCCTGAAGTTGGCGACTTAGAAAAACCGAAGTTGGTTTTCTTTTTTGATGAAGCACATTTATTATTCAAAAACTCTTCCAAGGCATTTCTAGAGCAAATTGAAACCATCATCAGGTTAATCAGATCAAAAGGAATCGGCGTATTTTTCTGTACCCAGTCTCCAACTGATGTACCTGAAAGTGTATTGGGGCAATTGGGAAACCGCGTGCAACATGCACTCCGGGCATTTACACCAAATGACGTAGATGCGCTAAAGAAAACGGTGAATACCTATCCAAAATCGGACTTTTACCAAATAGACAAAGTTTTAACCTCATTAGGTACTGGCCAGGCGCTGATTACGGTTCTTAATGAGAAAGGAATACCAACAGCGGTTTCTGCTACCATGCTTGCACCACCTCGCTCGGTAATGGGCCCATTAAGTGCTGTGGATTTTGAGAAATTGGTAAATAGCAGCCCGATGTATGCAAAATATAAAGATGCAATAGACCCTGAAAGTGCTTATGAAATTTTAACAAAAAAAATTAACGATCAGGTTGAAGTAGCAGAACAAGAGAAACAACAGAAAGAATTACAGAAGCAGGAAGCACAGGATAACAAGCCTAAGCCAGGAGAAAAGAGTCTGGTAGAGCAAGTAATGGGCGCAACAATAACTCGCCAAATTGGCAAAGAAATTGTTAGAGGTATATTCGGAATGCTAACAGGAAAGAAAACAAGATCTAAAACCGGAGGCCTTTTTGGTTTCTGAAAAAAATCTTCACAATAATTTAATACAATAAAAGAAACGCTCGATTAATATTTTAAATGATGAAACCTACACTATTAATATTGGCCGCTGGAATGGCGAGCCGTTATGGAAGTATGAAACAAATCGATGGCTTCGGTCCGAATGGCGAAACCATCATCGATTATTCGATATATGACGCAATTAATGCTGGTTTTGGCAAGGTTGTGTTTATCATTAAAGAAGAATTTGTAGACAATTTTAAATCTATTTTTGAGCCAAAATTAAATGGTAGAATAGAAACAGAATATGTTTTTCAAAATTTCGACCTTAAACAGTTTGGAATCGATGAAGAAATATACAGAGAAAAACCATGGGGAACTGCCCATGCCATTTTATCTGGAAGAAATGTAATTAAAGAGCCTTTCTGTGTAATTAATGCAGATGATTATTATGGATTTGATGCCTTCAAAAAAATGGCAGATTTCTTAAATACAGAGGCAACAGATAGCAATTATTCAATTATCGGATACGAAATCGGAAAAACACTTTCTGAATTTGGTTCGGTATCCAGAGGGGTTTGTAAAGTTGATGAATCTGGCAACCTATCAGAGATTATTGAGCGCACAAAAGTTTATCCAAAAGATGGAAAAATTTTTTACGAAGAAGATGGTGAAGAGTTTCCTTTAGATTTTAGCACACCAGTATCCATGAATTTCTGGGGTTTTACTCCTGCTGTTTTCGAAATCACTGAGGGCTTATTTAAAGAGTTTGCAATGGCAAATAAAGATAAACCCAAAGCAGAATTTTTCATTCCGCTTATTGGTGAAAACCTGGTAAAAAACAATACGGCTACATTTAAAGTGGTTCCAACTTCTAATAAATGGTTTGGCGTAACTTATAAAGAAGATAAGCCATATGTTCAGGATTCTATTGACCAACTGGTTAAAAACGGAACGTATCCTGAAAAATTATGGAACTAAATTTAGCATCCGAAGTATTAAAAACTTACGGATTTACTAAAGAAAATACAATAATCACACAAATAGGTACGGGCTTAATTAACCGTACCTATTTGCTTTCGCCACTGGCTGAGCAGAAGAAATATATTCTTCAGCAAATTAACACTACAGTTTTTAAATCGCCCTGGGCAATTGCCTGGAATTTAAAGGCAATTTCAGATTACCTCTCTCAACACTTTCCTGATTACCTTTTCATTAAACCCATTCCTACAATAGAAGGTGAGGAAATGGCTCAACTTAATGAGGAGTTCTGGAGGTTATTGCCATTCGTGCCCGATACCGTTTCTCTTGATGTTTTAACTGATTCCAGGCAGGCTTTTGAAGCTGCTAAACAATTCGGTAAACTTAGCAGGTTACTAAATAATTTCGATGCGAGCACCCTTAAGCCTACTATACCGGGCTTCCACGATTTAGCATGGCGATATGAACAATTTATAAAGGCATTAAGCGGAAGTTCTGAATCAATAAAAGCACAAGCTGAAGCGCAGATTGAAGATGCCCTGAATCATAAACATATTTTAGATTATTATATTTCCTACACTCATAGAAGTGATTTTCCAGACCGGGTGATGCATCATGACACCAAAATCAGCAATGTGCTCTTAGAGGAAGAAACTTTTGACGGTATTTGTGTGATTGATTTAGATACCATTATGCCAGGAAAATTCATCTCCGATCTTGGCGATATGATGCGAACTTACCTGTGTGCTTTCTCTGAAAATGAAAAGGAGCTAAACAGAATCAAAATCAGAATCCCTTATTTCGAAGCGATGATTAAAGGCTATCTTTCAGAAATGAAAGCAATTTTAACGGAAACCGAAAAAGAGTTAATCTTATTTTCAGGGCGCTATATGATTTACATGCAGGCTTTGCGCTTCCTGACAGACTTCCTGAATGGCAACCCATATTATCCAATAAGTTATCCCATTCAAAATTTAGATCGGGCTAAAAACCAATTTAAATTACTTAATGAAATTGCTGTAAACGAAAAAGAATTGCAGGATATTATCGAGGAAAACTTGATGTATTAAAGAGAGTTAGGAGATTAGAATTTTTTGTATTGCAGTCGGCTGAAGCCGGACTGCGATGAATGGATTACACAAACTATTTGTTGTTCCTACCCATATCGAACTATACTACATAAAAAAGCACTCCTGAACTTAATCAGGAACACCTGCTATTTCCGTCCAAACGCTCGACTCAAAACTTCAGACTCTAAACTAAAAAAGCGCTCCTGAACTTAATCAGAAACGCTTTTATATCTTCCCAAGACTCTCGACTCAGGACTTCAGACTCAAGACTTATTTCTTATCGTCTTCTTTTACTTCTTCAAAATCAACGTCAGTAACGTTATCGCCACCGCCTTGAGGTTGACCATCAGCTTGCGGTTGTTCACCACCCTGAGGCTGACCGCCATCTTTGTACATTTCCTCAGAAGCTACGTTCCATGCAGCTTGCAATTCAGCTTGTGCTGCATCGATATCTGCAAAGTTACGAGACAAGTGAGCTGCTTTTAATTTCTCTAAGCTTGATTCAATTGGCGCTTTTTTATCAGCTGATAATTTATCACCAAACTCTTTCAATTGTTTTTCTGTAGAGAAAATTAAGGCATCAGCACCATTAATTTTATCAGCTTCTTCTTTTTGCTTAGCATCATCTGCCGCATTAGCTTCCGCTTCTTCTTTCATTTTTTTGATCTCAGCATCAGTTAAACCTGAAGATGCCTCGATACGGATTTTTTGCTCCTTACCAGTTGCTTTATCTTTTGCACTTACATGTAAGATACCGTTAGCATCAATATCGAAAGATACTTCTACCTGAGGCACACCACGAGGCGATGGTGGAATACCATCTAAAATAAAACGACCAATTGTACGGTTTTGACCAGCCATTGGGCGCTCGCCTTGTAAAATATGAATTTCTACTGATGGCTGGTTATCAGCTGCAGTGGAGAAAGTTTCCGATTTTTTAGTTGGGATAGTGGTATTAGACTCGATTAATTTAGTCATTACACCACCCATAGTTTCAATACCTAGTGATAAAGGCGTAACATCTAATAATAATACATCCTTAACATCGCCTGATAAAACACCACCTTGAATAGCAGCACCGATAGCTACAACCTCATCAGGGTTAACACCTTTACTTGGCTCTTTACCAAAGAAAGCTTTAACAGCATCCTGAATTGCCGGAATACGGGTTGAACCACCAACTAAGATAATTTCATCGATATCACTTGTACTTAAACCAGCATTTTTCAAAGCCGATTTACATGGATCGATCGTACGTTTAATTAAATCGCCAGCTAATTGCTCAAATTTAGCACGACTTAATGTACGTACTAAGTGTTTCGGGCCGCTTGCATCAGCAGTAATGTATGGTAAGTTAATTTCAGTAGAAGTTGTGCTTGATAACTCTATTTTAGCTTTTTCAGCAGCTTCCTTTAAACGTTGTAAAGCCATTGGGTCTTTAGCCAAGTCCATGCTGTTTTCAGCTTTAAACTCGTCAGTTAACCAATCAATAATAATGTGATCAAAGTCATCACCACCTAAGTGTGTATCACCATCAGTAGATTTTACTTCGAAAACGCCATCACCTAATTCTAAAACAGAAACATCATGCGTACCACCACCACAATCAAAAACAACAATTTTCATGTCTTTGTGTGCTTTATCTAATCCATAAGCTAAAGCAGCCGCAGTTGGTTCATTAATGATCCGTTTAACACTTAACCCAGCAATTTCGCCTGCTTCTTTCGTAGCCTGACGTTGTGCATCGTTAAAATAAGCAGGTACAGTAATAACTGCTTCAGTAACTTCGTAACCTAAGAAATCTTCGGCAGTTTTTTTCATTTTCTGCAAAACCATTGCAGAGATCTCTTGTGGAGTATATTTTCTGTCGTCGATTTCAACACGTGGTGTATTGTTATCACCTTTAACAACTTTATATGGTACACGCCCAGCTTCTTTCGCACTTTCGTCGTAGCTGCTACCCATAAAGCGTTTAATCGAATATATCGTTTTTGTTGGGTTGGTTATAGCCTGACGTTTAGCAGGCTCGCCAACTTTACGCTCACCGTTTTCTGCAAAAGCAACAATAGACGGTGTAGTACGTTTACCCTCACTGTTCGCGATAACTACAGGCTCATTGCCCTCCATTACGCTCACGCAAGAGTTTGTTGTTCCTAAGTCTATTCCAATAATTTTTCCCATTGTATTTGTATTTTCTCTTTTTAAAAGTATTATAATTTCTACACTTGTTAAACAATGCTTGTGCCAATTGAATTTTGGCAGAAAATATCGTCAAAAGACTGATAAAATGTAAAAAACGTGGTCATAGAGTACTGACAGCATGACAGAAGGAAGACTGAAGATTAAAACTGAAGACCAAAGCAAAGAATGATTTTTAAAAATGATTAGAAAATGAAAGCCAGAAGTTCTTCGGCAACACCTGCCCCGCTATCCGCTTTACTTCGCTACACTCCGTGCCCGCTTCTATCGGGTTTAAGAACGCAGGTTGGTACTTTTTGGAGAAAATTAGCAGATTATAAAAACTTTATCAGAAATTTATCATCATCCGCAATTTATCCCCGTTGGTTTAGACTGAAAGCCCAGGAAGTTATATCTCAAAAAAGATCTCAAATAATTGTATCTTCAGCTAATAAACAAAATCGAAATGCAATTAGCAGCACAAATCTTAATCGGGATTATAGCCATCCTTCATCTATACATTCTATGGCTGGAAATGTTCGCCTGGACTACCAAAGCGCCAAATGTTTTTAAAACCATTCCGAAAGAATTATTTCCACAAACTAAAACATTAGCTGCAAATCAAGGCTTGTACAATGGTTTTTTGGCGGCCGGTCTAATCTGGTCATTATGCATCAGCGACCACCAATGGAAAATGTATGTAGCCATCTTTTTCTTATGCTGTATAATCGTTGCCGGTATTTATGGTGCCGCAACAGCAAGTAAAAAAATTCTTTATATACAATCTATTCCGGCACTAATCGCTTTGATTCTATTACACCTCTAAAAGGGGAACATTTCAGATTAGCACCTGGTAATCACGTCAATTTGAAAACCTTATAGTATATACCGTTAAATATTAGCATTGCAGGATAATATAAAAGTGCTTATTCAGCTATTTATTAAATTAAATGCTGACTCAGAAATTAGCTAAAGTATAATAAGCAGAATAAACTACAATTCTAACAGTCGCTCCAGGTGGTGATAACCGATTCCGAAATAGTCTTTGCTCGCTTTGATTTTCTGTAAAATCTCTTCTTTTTTCTCTGCTCCGTGCGCTTTGCTTTTCACGCCCACAACCAGCACATTCTTCGGCGTATGCGCATCAGAAATAAATTCGAAAACCTTGGTTTTATAGCCAAAATACTCAAGGATTAATGCACGAATTCCATCAGTCACCATCTCTGCCTGGCGTTCTAAAAAGATTCCGTATTTAGTTAAAAAAGAGACGTCGTTTTTCACTTTATGATGTTCAATCTCTCTTCTAATTTGTTTATGGCAGCAAGGTGCTACCACGATCAATTCTGCGTTTGCTTTAATGCCTTTGAAAATAGCATCATCAGTGGCAGTATCGCAAGCATGAAGCGCGATTAATAAATTAACCTGCTCTGCATTATAATCTTCAATTGTGCCCTGAACAAAACTTAATTGATCAAAATTAGCATTACCAGCAACAGTATTACATAAATCAACCATATCCTGACGATATTCCACGCCCACAACTTCCGAATCCAACTTCAAAACCGAATGTAAATAATCGTACAAAGCAAAGGTTAGGTAACCTTTACCAGACCCCATATCAGCAACTTTTTTAATAGTCCCTTCGGGTAATTCTTTTATCAATGAACTTAAAATTTCAATGTAATGGTTAATCTGACGAAATTTATCCTGAGCATTCTTGAACACCTTACCATCAGCATCAGTAATTTTCAAGTCAGTTAAATAAGCTTTAGCATCAGCCTTGATTAATCTCGCTTTCTCCTGATCATGCTGAGCCGCCGGAACATCTTTGGTAGATGCGTTAATTTCTCTTAAAACAACTTTACCATTATTTAATTCTTCAAAAATTAAATCCTTTTCAGTCGTAAAAAGCGTCGCTATTTTGAAACCGGACTGCAAATATTCTGAAATCAGCTTAACGGCTTCTTTTTCAATAAAATTTTTTACGATATCACGGGTTTTATAGCGAAAAGTTAAAGCCAGTTTAGCTTCTCTTTTAATTAAAACTTTTCTAACTAATATCTGCTTCAACCCTTCATCCAAACCCTTATAATTCCCCAAAGAAATTTTCACAAATTGTTGTAAGCTCAAGCTTTCTTCAAAAGCAGATATAAATTGTTCTACGTGTGCTGAAAATACCATCAATCAAATTTAAAGCACAAAGATAAACCAATTTCTTTGAAGAAGTGTCGGGGGCAAATCATGTAACAATGAAGCGATGCTTGCATTCTTACAAATGTTATTGAACTGATGGATCGCTATAAAGATTGTTGTACCATTGAAGAATCGTATTTCGCGAGGTAATACGATTTAGAAAACTTAGAAAAGACATTATCTGTAATCCTTCCAAAATGATTAAAGGTTTTTATTTAATAAAAAATAGCGTTAGATTAGATAAATAGTTTATCTAACCAATACAAATGAGTGAATTTCAGATTAAAAAATCGCCAACTGTTTATGACGTGATTATCGTTGGTTCTGGTGCAGGTGGCGGTATGAGTGCTTACGTTTTAGCGAATGCCGGACAAAAAGTTTTAATGCTCGAAGCTGGTCAGTATTTTGATCCGAGAATAGATGCACATCAATTAAAATGGCCATGGGAATCTCCGCGACGCGGGGCATCAACTACCAGGCCTTTCGGCGACTTTGATGCTTCTTACGGTGGCTGGGAACTGGAAGGTGAGCCTTATACTACAAAAGACAAAACTGAATTTGAGTGGTTCAGGTCACGCATGTTAGGGGGTCGCACCAATCACTGGGGAAGAATCTCCCTCAGGATGGGTCCGCTTGATTTTCAAGCCAAAGATGGTTTAACTGATGACTGGCCGATTACCTACGATGAAGTAAAGCCTTTTTATGATAAAGTTGACCGCATGATCGGCATCTATGGCACCAAAGAGGGTTTGCCAAACGAACCAGACGGCATTTTCATGAAACCGCCTAAACCACGTTTAACGGAACTGTTTATCAAAAAGGGTGCTGATAAAGCTGGTGTAAAAGTAATTCCCGGCAGGGGTTCTGTACTAACTGAACCATTACCAAATAATACAGATCGGGCACCTTGCTTTTACTGTGGTCAATGTGGTAGAAGCTGTAAAATTTACGGTGATTTCTCCTCATCATCCTGCCTCGTGATTCCTGCAGTAAAGACAGGAAACTTAACCGTAATTACCGATGCAATGGTCCGTGAAGTCATTACAGATAAAGATGGAACCGCCAAAGGTGTATCTTACGTAAACCGGAAAAATTTGCAGGAATATCAGGTAAATGGCAAAATCATTATTTTAGGTGCCAGTGCCTGCGAATCTGCAAGGATTCTTTTAAACTCGAAATCTTCATCACATCCCAATGGCTTAGCCAATAGCAGTGGCATTGTTGGTAAATATCTTCATGATTCAACCGGTGTAAGTGTTTCTGGTTTCCTTCCTCAGTTAATGGATCGGAAGCGTTATAACGAAGATGGGCTGGGGAGTGTTCACATTTATTCCCCATGGTGGCTGGATAATAAAAAACTTAACTTCCCCCGGGGATACCACATTGAATATTGGGGTGGAATGGGAATGCCAGCCTATGGTTTTGGCGCTGGTGTACCAGAAATGAATGGAATGGTGCCAGGCAGAGACGGTAAAATGAAAGAAGCTGGAGGATATGGAAAATCATTAAAGGATGATTATCGCCGTTTTTATGGTACTACTGTAGGTATGGCTGGCCGGGGAACCGCAATTGCCCGCGAAGATAATTATTGTGAAATTGATCCAAATACGGTTGATAAATACGGTATTCCGGTTTTAAGATTCCATTACAAATGGGCAAAAGAAGAAATTTTGCAGGCCAAACACATGCAGGATACTTTTCTCACAATGATGAAAGAAATGGGTGGTGTGGTAACTTCCAAAATTCAGGGACCAGAAACGAATTATGGATTGCTCCCTCCGGGAAAAATTATCCATGAAGTAGGTACAATCCGCATGGGCGATGATCCAAAAAAATCTGCATTAAATAAATATTGTCAGGCACACGATTGCAAAAATCTTTTCGTGGTTGATGCAGGGCCATTTGTTCAACAAGGTGATAAAAACGCAACGTGGACAATTCTTGCGCTCTCCATGCGTACCGCAGAATACATTTTAGCGCAAAAGAAAAAACATAACATTTAAAGAATTACAACATGAACAGACGTGATTCCATAAAAGCATTAGGCCTTACGGCCATTAGTACGGCCGTAATATTAGATGCCTGCAAGCAACCAGAAACTAAAACATCAGATGTTGTTGTACCGAAAGAAGAACCCGCATCAGAAGCCGGAAGAGAACAGTGGGAAATTGATCGGAATAAAAAACTGAAAGCAGAAACGTTTTTTGATAAACATGAAATGGCTACGATTACAGTTCTTGCGGATATTATCATTCCAAAAGATAATGTTTCAGGAAGTGCATCGGACGCCAAAGTACCCGAATTTATTGAGTTTATTGTTAAAGACATACCAGAACATAAAACCCCCATGCGAGGTGGCTTAAAATGGCTGGACGTTTACTGCTTTAATAAATTTGGTAAATCATTTATAGATGCTTCATCAAATCAGCAAATTTCTATAATTGACGAAATTGCTTACCCTAAAAAAGCGAAGCCGGAAGTTCAGGCAGGCGTTACTTTTTTCAATAGGATGCGAAGCCTGACGGCTTCAGGATTCTACACTACTGAGATTGGTGTTAAAGATATCGGTTATGCCGGAAATGCACCAAACCAGTGGACAGGTGTTCCAGATGATGTATTGAAGCAATATGGCATGCAAAACGTGAAAGTTTAATTTCATAAATCGTCATTTCGAGATACGAAGCAATCCTAAAACTATCGCTATAATATGAGCTTATTAAGATTGCTTCGTGCCTCGCAATGAAATTTTCAGGCTATTCCACAATCAGAATCAGCCCCTTCCCTTTTTGCACAGGAATAGATTTTCCTGCAGGATAATTTCCTTCTTGTTGAAACTGATCAATAGCAGGTGCAATAATTTTCACCTGAGCAGCATCCAAACCCAATTTAGCCCAATCAATGGTTAAGTCAATTTTAATATCGGTCGCTGCCCAGCTTGCCAAAGCAATCATTGTTTTACCTTTTTGTTTGTAAACAGTCGCTAAAACACTTGGATTATTCGTTTTAACGGGACAGTTTTCGCTCCAGTAACCAATCAGTTCAGAGCCTTTTATTCCAAAATTATCCCATGCCTTCCAAAGTGGCTTTGGATCACTTTTATCAGACCAGCCTAACCTGCTGGTCATTCCATAAATCATCCCACGCCATGGATTTCCATCATCCTGCAACATTTCTCCTATTAAACCAAAGGGAATACCGCTCACTTCACTAAGATAGAAATCCGGATTATTTTTCTCGTAATCAAAATATTCGCCGAACCATAACCTGTTTAGATAAGGGAAATGCTCCATATACAAAATGGCACTGTTGTTAAATCCGTCATTTTTATTAAACTGATTTGCTGAGTGTAAATCGATAATTCCCGGATGATTATTTTGCGTTAAAACACGTTTAATGCGTTTCATCGTAACCCGATCAAAAGCAACATCATCCAGATAAACACCATCAATCCCTACGTTATTAACCAGCCAGTTCATTCCTTCAACATAATAGTTATGCCAGCGGTTCATGCCACTATTCACAATTGCTGCATCTTTAATTTCGGGAACAAACCATGCTGCAATATAATTAGAATCCAGATGCTCCTGTAACCAGCTAAAGCCACCACCCTTCCCCGGAGAATATACCTCAGTGCCTAAACTTCTCAAGGCCGGCCACTCATATGCATGATTAGAAAGCTCCCGGACGGTGTTATAAATCTTAACCTTTAGTCCTTTCGTATGCGCCTCATCAACATAATTTTTCATCTTTTTCCATTCAATAAAAGGATAATTAATCCAAGGGTTAATTGGCGTGGCGTGATGAATGTTCACAACGGTTGCACCAGTAGCCTTAATAGAATCCAGGCTTCCATATTTATGATAGAAACGATTATCCCATTGGAAATCGGTATCAAGCAAGTGAAATGGCGTAATGAGCAAATTAAAATTATAATAAAGTACCTCGCCTTTTTTCATGCTCCTTGCGCCCGTAAAACTATCCGCCAGCATAGAACTGCCTTTTACATTCACCTGAATTCCGCCTTTGTTATCATTTCCCCACGATTTTGGCAAGACTAATGGTTTCTGGAGGTAAAAATTAGTATTCAACGGGCGAACATAATTCTCATCCCTTAGATTGAAGTATAAGCCTGCATTTACGTTCCCGATCCATACCGCATCCTGATTTTTATTGGCAACATCCCATTTCCACTTTACCGTATCTGGTCTGATCCCTCCTTTTTCACCCAGCCCCATCAGGTATTTTGTAGAAGATTTTTCAAATGGAATATGAAAATCAACATTGCTAAATTCCACATCCTTCAAAGCCGTAACCTTCACCACGTAATGCACATAGCCGTCAAATTCTAACGTACCATCTACATCCATTGTAAGGTTTTGTGAGGTATTGGTTACTTTCCATTTCACCGTTCCGGCTTCTTTGCTTGTAATCTGTAAATTACCAGGAATAAATTTCTCTTGCGTTTTGGGTGTATCGTAAAAATGAAAATGAATGGGTTCGTATAAAAGGTTATTGGGTTTATCGCTATAACCAGTCATTTCCGTATTAAAAAAAGTTTGGATTTGTTTTGGAAAACCGTCTGCGTTAATTTCAAATTTTCGTCCCAGAAGCGAGATTACATTTCCGTCAACGGTAAGCGGAGTATAGGGTGCAATAACTGTATTCGCCTGCGCCAGGTTAGAATTTAACCAGGTCAGGCGGGTTTGTTTATTTGGCGTTCCAACACCGGCATCGGCCAAAACCTCGTTACCAACGGTAATTTTTGCATTAATTACTTTAGATTCTCCATTGGCTTTTACAGTAAATTTCCCAGCATAAATACCTGCTGTTGTATTTTTAGGGATGTTAACGGTGATCCACATCGGCTGAATCTTTCCTGAAGCAACGTTTACCGTTTCAACCAAAGGCTTGTTATCGTAAGTTGTACCATTGATATTTAAACAGTTGATATATTTTGAAGGAATTACTTTTCCTGTTGAGGTTTTTAAATCGCCGAAACTCACTTCTACGTGCTGCAAATCTTTTAAAGCAAAAACACCTAACTGAAATGTATAATTTTCTCCCCTATTAGCAACGCCAGAAAATATCTTCGAAGCACCTTTCTGTATCCAAAGGTAAGGCAGATCATGCTGCATCTTAATAGGATACATTCTATCCTCGGGGAAGATAATAAACGAGTGGCCCGCATATTTGGCTTTTATCGCATTGGTTTCCGCTTTGGTAGCGATGACTTCCATTGGATAGAAAGAATTAAAAGCATCTATAGACTGGATTTCGGAAACGGTTGAATTTACTTTAACCTGTTTTGCTTTTGATAGCCAATTTTGGTCAACATGGTTTGGTTGTAAGTAAACGCCTTTAGGATAGCTACTCCTACCCTCGTTTTTGTAAGGAAGAAAGTAGACATAATATTTTCCAGCCCCGGAAGACGGCTCAAAATAGAGATCAGCGCTTTCTCTTGAAAACTTATCTAATCCAAAAACAGCAATAAGTTTACCGTTCACGTCCTGGATAATGATTCCTTTAGACGATGGATTTTCATCTCTCCTGCGCCAGATGATCTTCGCATGCGCAATCTTGCCAGTGCCGGCAAACTGAAGTATAACCCGATGATTTCCCAATGAATCAGGGTTCCAGGCATTGTTGCCATTGGTATATCTTGGGGTTTGGGCCAGAAGCGTTAGCTGGCAAAATAGACAACATAATAAAATTAGCCTGAATTTCATTTCACATTTGTTTGAAGCTAATTTATAGATACCGGATTGAATTTCTGCTATTTTATAAAAAAAGGAATTCGAATTGGTTTATGCCTTCATAAATTGTGAATTTAAAATCGATAAGCCGTCACCTTAATTTTTTCTACATAAAATTTCAAATCAAATGTCACCGAAGATCCTGATTCGAATGTTCGCGGTTACCGATGGAATCAAAATGAAAACATTGATCGAAAAGAGAACTTACACAAAGCTTGATCGCAGGAAAAAAACTTAACAAGAAATAGGAATAAAACCGGAAAATCAGAGGCACAAAAAAAGTCCGGCTCTTTCGAACAGGACTTTTTTTAATCTTAAGGTGAATGAAACTATTCTCCTTTTGGTTCTTCTGTAGCAGGAGCTTCTTCAGCAGCAGGCGCTTCAGTTGCAGCTTTTTCGGCAGTTTCAGCTTTCGCATCATCAGCTTTAGGAGCAGCAGCTTTACTTCTACCACGACGAGTAGTTTTCTTCTCTTCTTTTGCTTCTACATCTTTACCGTAAACTTCGTTATAATCTACCAATTCAATTAAAGCCATCTCAGCATTATCACCAGGACGGTTGTTTAATTTAATGATACGAGTGTAACCACCTGGACGAGTTGCAACTTTCTCAGCAATTTCGCGGAATAAAATAGTTACTACTTCTTTATCTTGTAAATAAGCAAATACTGTACGACGGGAGTGAGTAGTATCATTTTTTGATTTAGTGATAATAGGCTCAACATAAGTACGTAAAGCTTTTGCTTTAGCTAAAGTTGTTGTAATTCTTTTGTGCAAAATAAGTGATGAAGCCATGTTAGCTAACATCGCCTTTCTGTGGCTTGCGGTTCTACCTAAGTGGTTTACTTTTTTACCGTGTCTCATTGTTTTTTAATTGAGTGTATACCGTCTCTTTGCAATTAAGCTGAGGGAATTATACACTGTGAAAAATTATTTATTTTAGTTAAGCCTTTAGAAAGGATGACTTACGACTCCAGACTAAAGATTCAGGACTAATCTTACTCTTCGTCTAATTTAAATTTAGACAGGTTCATACCGAATGATAAACCTTTTGATTTTACTAATTCTTGAATTTCTGTTAATGATTTTTTACCAAAGTTTCTGAACTTTAACATATCAGCTACATCGTAAGAAACCAAATCAGCTAAAGTGCGGATATCGGCAGCTTTTAAGCAGTTTAATGCTCTAACTGAAAGATCCATATCCACTAATTCAGTTTTAAGGATTTTACGCATATGCAAAATTTCCTCATCAACTTCTTTAGTTTCTTCTTTAGCTTGAGATTCTAATACTAAATTCTCATCAGAGAATAACATAAAGTGTTGGATAAGAATCTTAGCCGCTTCTTTTAATGCTTCTTCAGGATGAATTGAACCGTCAGTAGAGATATCTAAAACCAATTTTTCATAATCCGTTTTTTGTTCAACACGAAAGTTTTCAATCGTGTATTTTACATTTTTCATTGGAGTATAAATCGAATCTATTGCAATAACACCTACAACAGCATCAGCAACTTTATTTTCTTCAGCAGGTACATAACCACGTCCTTTATTGATGGTCAATTCCACCTCCAAAGTAACAGATTTATCCATATTGCAAATTACATGCTCAGGGTTTAAAACTGTAAAGTTATTAGAGAATTTAGTAATATCACCAGCTTTAAACTGATCCTGACCATTAACGATGATGAAAACTTTTTCAGAATCACCTGAATCACCTGTTTTCTTAAAACGAACTTGTTTTAAGTTTAAGATAATATCAGTTAAATCTTCTACAACACCTTTCATGGTAGAAAACTCATGAGAAACACCTGAAAAACGAATAGTAGTAATAGCATAACCTTCTAATGAAGAAAGTAAAATTCTTCTTAAGGCATTACCAATTGTTACACCGAAACCGGGCTCTAAAGGACGAAATTCAAATGTGCCATCGAAATCGGTTGATTTCTGCATGATCACTTTGTCTGGTTTCTGAAATGCTAAAATTGCCATTTATAATTTTTTAAATTCGTTATTGAATATATAGTAACAAGAAAAAAGTTAATTACCCTTTTGAGGTAATTAACTATCTTATTTATTACTTTGAGTATAACTCGATGATTAAGTTTTCCTTAATGTTTTCAGGAATCTCATCACGTTGTGGGTAGGTTAAGAATTTACCGGTTAATTCACCAGCATTCCACTCTAACCAGGCAAATTTATTAATTGTTCTGCCTGCAACTGAGTTACTAATTGATTCTAAAGATTTCGATTTTTCACGAACAGCAACCACATCACCAGCTTTTAACTGATATGAAGGGATATTTACAACTTCACCATTCACGGTAACGTGTTTATGGCTAACTAACTGGCGTGCACCAGAACGGGTTGTTGAAATACCTAAACGGTAAACTGTATTATCTAAACGCGCTTCTAATAACTGAAGTAAGTTATCACCGGTAATACCAGCACGTGAAGATGCTTTTTTAAACAAGTTACTGAACTGTTTTTCTAATACACCATAAGTGTATTTTACTTTTTGTTTCTCCATTAACTGGATAGCATATTCAGATTGTTTTCCTCTTCTTTTTGATGAGCCATGTTGCCCAGGAGGATAATTTTTTCTGTCTAACACCTTATCAGGACCGAAAATTGGTTCTCTGAATTTACGGGCGATTTTTGATTTGGGGCCTGTATATCTTGCCATTCTTTTTTCTGTTTTAAAGTATCATTCGGCCTGTAACCGAAGATTCTTAGCTTTAAAATTAATTAAACTCTTCTCTTTTTAGGAGGACGACATCCGTTGTGAGGAAGTGGAGTGATATCTTTAATAGACATTACTTCGATCCCTGCTACTTGCAAAGTTCTGATTGCAGATTCACGACCTGAACCCGGACCTTTTACAAATACTTCAACTTTACGTAAACCTAAATCAAATGCAACTTTACCGCAATCTGAAGCTGCTTGACCAGCTGCATACGGCGTGTTCTTTTTAGAACCTTTAAAGCCCATTTTACCAGCAGAAGACCATGAAATGGTTTGTCCGCCGTTGTTTGTTAAGGTAACGATAATGTTGTTGAAGGTAGCATTGATATGTGCCTGACCAACAGACTCAATTACAACGATACGTTTTTTTGTTACTTTTTTACTCTTAGCCATGTTTTATATTACTATAATGAAAGAATGTTTGAGTGTTGAATGAGAGAATGTATAAACATTCAATAATCCAGTCATGCTATCATTCGATCATTAATTTTTTCTACTTAGTAGCTTTTTTCTTGTTAGCAACTGTTTTTCTCTTACCCTTACGAGTACGTGAGTTGTTTTTAGTACGCTGACCACGAGAAGGTAAACCTTTTCTGTGACGTAAACCGCGGTAACAACCAATATCCATTAAACGTTTGATGTTTAACTGAACCTCTGAACGTAAAGCACCTTCTACTTTAATTTCATCGTTAATCATTGTACGGATCGCTGATAACTCATCATCAGACCAGTCTTGTACTTTTTTGTTTAAGTCGATACCTGCAGTAGTTAAAATACGTTGTGCAGTAGTTCTTCCTATTCCGTAGATATAAGTTAAACCAATCTCTCCTCTTTTGTTTCTTGGTAAGTCAATACCTGAAATCCTTGCCATATTTGTTTATGTTTTTACGTAATTCCGAACGGCGGGCCACCGTTGTGCGGATCATTACAATATTTTAAAATTACCCTTGACGTTGCTTGTATTTAGGATTTTTCTTGTTGATAACGTAAAGTTTACCTTTACGGCGAATAATCTTGCAATCAGCGCTACGTTTTTTAATTGATGATCTAACTTTCATTTTATTTATATCTATAAGTGATGCGTCCCTTTGTTAAATCATAAGGAGACATCTCTAATTTTACTTTGTCGCCAGGAAGGATTTTGATGTAGTGCATCCTCATCTTACCTGAAATGTGGGCAATAATCTCATGTCCGTTTTCAAGTTCTACCCGGAACATTGCATTAGACAATGCTTCTCTGATTACTCCGTCTTGTTCAATTGAGGCTTGTTTAGCCATATTTTGTTGATTGTTACTTAATTAGCTGCTTCTAAACAGGGTTGCAAAATTAAATAAAAAATTTTAATTATTTATTTTTTTTGTTGTAAAACTTCTTCTATAATAGAAAAGGTGGATAAAACATCTGCATTGCCCCTTTTTATGGCCACTGTGTGTTCAAAATGTGCCGATGGTTTATTGTCTTTACTGGTTACCGTCCATCCATCGTTATGGAATTTAACACCGGCAACGCCTGCATTAATCATGGGCTCGATGGCAATAACCATTCCTTCTTCAAGTTTTGGGCCCGCTCCGCGCTTTCCATAATTAGGAACTTCAGGTTTCTCGTGAAGTTTTACACCAACGCCATGCCCAACAAGTTCTCTTACTACGCCGAAACCATTAGCTTCAGCATATTGCTGAACTGCAAAACCAACATCACCAATGCGCATCCCTACCACAGCTTTTTCTATCCCTAATTCCAGGCAACGTTTAGTAACTTCAACCAGCTTTTGCTTTTCTGCATCAATCTCTCCGATAGAAAAAGTATAAGCCGAATCGCCGAAGTAGTTATTTTTAATTACACCACAATCAACCGAAATTAAATCACCTTCTTTTATCACGTATTCGCTCGGAAAACCATGAACAACCTGCTCATTTGGCGAGATACACAAAGAATTTGGGAAACCGTTATAGTTTAAAAACGCTGGAATTGCACCGTGATCACTTATGAACTCATAAGCCAGTTTATCCAGTTCAATAGTAGTCATGCCTGCCTTTATCACTTTAGCCACTTCAGCTAAGGTCTTAGAAACAAGCATGGAACTTTCTCTTATTAACTCGATCTCCTCAAGAGATTTGTAATAAATTTTAGACATTCTTCAGAACTACAACGCTGCATTACTACTGGCAGCAGGAACACCTGTTCTACCGGTAACTCTGCCTGTTTTCATTAAACCATCATAGTGACGCATTAACAGATAACTTTCAATTTGTTGTAAAGTATCCAAAACTACACCAACTAAAATCAATAATGAAGTACCACCAAAGAAGTGTGCAAACTCTTGTTTAATACCGAATTTAACGGCCAAAGAAGGTAAGATTGCAATGATTGCTAAAAATACTGCTCCCGGGAAAGTGATTTTAGAAATTACATCATCAATAAAAGTTGATGTTGCAAAACCTGGTTTAACACCTGGAATAAAACCACCATTTTTCTTCATATCGTCACTCATTTGAGTTGGATTTACTGTAATTGCAGTATAGAAGAATGTAAATGCGATAATTAAAAAAGCGAATGTTAAGCTATATGCTAATGATGTTGTATTGCTGAATTGAACTAACCATGAACCTTGTAATGAAGGAACAAACTGCATTAAAGCGCCAGGAATGAACATCAATGCCTGAGCAAAGATAATTGGCATTACACCAGCTGCATTTACTTTTAACGGAATGTATTGACGAACACCACCAAACTGACGGTTACCTACAATTTTTTTAGCGTATTGTACAGGTACCTTACGCACACCTTGAACAATTAAAATAGTAAACATTACAACAGCGAATAAAGCAACAATCTCTAAAACAAGTGCTACCGGACCTCCACCTTCACTGGCAGAACCCACACGGGCACTAAATTCCTGGCTAATGGCCTGCGGTAAGCGGGCGATAATACCAGTCATAATAATTAAAGATGTTCCGTTACCAATTCCTTTATCAGTAATTTTTTCCCCTAACCACATTACAAATAATGTACCTGCTGTTAATACAAACGTAGATAACACTAAGAATAAGGTATTGGGTAATAAAATAGCTTCTGCCGGAACCTGTGTTTTAACGTAACCTACAGATTGAACGATTGTAATCGCTACCGTAAGGTAACGAGTGATCTGGTTCATTTTCTTTCTACCACTTTCGCCCTCTTTCTGCATTTTTTGGAAAGATGGAACAGCAATACCTAATAGTTGTACCACGATAGACGCGGAGATATAAGGCATTACGCCCAACGCTAAAATAGACACACGAGAGAACGAACCTCCGGCAAACATATCTAGTATGCCTAAAAGTCCTGATTTTTCGTTAGCGTCTAAAGCAGTTGGATCCACACCTGGTAAAACCACGTGAGATACGAAACGGTATACCAGAAGAATTAAGAGCGTAAACAAGATACGCTCTTTTAATTCTTGAATTTTCCAGATATTACTTAAAGTAGTAAATAGCTTCTTCATTTAATAATTACAATTTTACGATAGAACCACCTGCAGCTTCAATAGCTTTTTGTGCGGTTGCAGAAAACGCATGTGCAGTAATCTCTAATTTTGCTTTCACTTCACCACGACCTAAAATTTTAACTAAGTCATTTTTTGAAGCTAAACCATGCGCTTGGAGAGCAGCGAAATCGATTGTTGTTAAGCTGTGTTTTTCAGCTAAAGTTTGTAATACATCTAAGTTTACACCAACATATTCTGTACGGTTAATTGGTTTGAAACCAACTTTAGGCACACGACGTTGTAAAGGCATCTGACCACCTTCAAAACCGATTTTGGTTTTATGACCAGAACGAGAACCCGCACCTTTGTGACCACGAGTTGAAGTACCACCACGACCAGAACCTGTACCACGACCAATTCTTTTGCTGTTTTTTGTAGAACCTTTTGCAGGTTTTAAATTACTTAAATTCATTTTTTTGAATTTGTGTTGCCCTTCGCTTTCACTAAACAGGTACAACGATAAATAATAATGATTGAATTTTGAATGATTGAAGGTTTTATGTTATGCCCATTCGCTCACTCAAAACTCATTCATTTAATAATTCTCTTAAATTGCTTCGATTGCTATCAGGTGGTTCACTTTGCGAACCATACCAATAATTTGTGGCGTAGCCTCAACCTCAACACTTTGGTTCATTTTAGATAATCCCAAAGCTTGAACAGTTCTTTTTTGGCGCTCGCTTCTATCGATAACGCTTTTTACTTGTGTTATTTTGATCTTAGCCATGATATTATCCGTTAAATACTTTGTTTAAATCTATACCACGAGTTTGAGCTACTGTATAAGCATCACGCATTTTTGTTAATGCATCAACAGTTGCTTTTACCACGTTGTGTGGGTTTGATGAACCTTTAGATTTTGCCAATACGTTATGCACGCCAGCACTTTCTAATACAGCACGCATTGCACCACCAGCAATTACTCCGGTACCTACTGCAGCAGGTTTAATTAAAACAAAACCACCTGAAAATTTACCGATTTGTTCGTGAGGAACAGTACCGTTTAAAATTGGCACTTTAACTAAGTTCTTTTTAGCATCATCCACACCCTTAGCGATTGCTTCAGTTACTTCTTTCGCTTTACCTAAACCGAAACCAACAACACCGTTCTCATCTCCAACAACAACAATTGCTGAGAAGCTGAAAGTACGACCACCTTTGGTTACTTTGGCAACACGTTGTATACTAACCAAACGATCCTTTAATTCGATATCGGTGGTTTTAACTCTTTTTATATTGATAGTTGACATCTTACTTTTTCTTCAGATTAAAATACTAAACCAGCCTCGCGAGCACCTTCTGCCAACGATTTCACACGACCGTGGTATAAGTAGCCGTTTCTATCGAAAACAACTTCTTTAACACCAGCAGCAATTGCTTTTTCAGCAACTAATTTGCCAACTGCAACTGACTGATCGCTTTTGTTACCTGTTCCAGAAAAATCTTTAGACAAAGATGATGCTGAAGCTATTGTTGTACCGGTTACATCGTTAATTACCTGCGCATAAATCCCTTTATTGCTTCTATATACAGATAACCTTGGACGTTCTTCTGAACCGGTAAGTCTTTTTCTGATCCCTTTTTTAATACGATCTCTTCTTGATAATTTTTTACCTGCCATGATTACTATTTTTTAGACGCTGATTTACCTGCTTTTCTTCTTAACACTTCACCTACAAACTTGATACCTTTACCTTTATATGGTTCTGGTGCACGTAACGAACGGATTTTCGCTGCTACCTGGCCAATCAATTGTTTGTCTATACTTTCTAAAATGATTTTAGGAGTCTGACCTTTTTCTGATGATGTAGTTACTTTAATTTCTTCCGGTAACTGGAATACATAATGGTGAGAGTAACCTAAAACCAAGTCTAATGTATTACCAGTATTTGTAGCACGGTAACCAACACCTACTAATTCTTGAGTTAATTTGTAACCTTCTGTAACACCAATAACCATGTTATTAAGCAAAGAGCGATATAAACCGTGTAAAGCTTTGTGTTTCTTTTGTTCTGAAGGACGGGAAACTGTTAAGATTCCATCTTCCTGACTTACAGTGATATCTGAATCTACTGTTTGTGTTAATTCACCTTTAGGGCCTTTTACACTTACAACGTTATCGTTAGATACGGTAATGGTAACACCTGAAGGGATTGTAATTGGGGCTTTTCCTATTCTTGACATTGTGCTGTTCTCCTAATAATTAATAAACGTGACACAATACCTCACCACCAATATTTAATTTGGCTGCTTCTTTATCAGTCATTACACCTTTAGAAGTAGATAAGATTGCGATACCTAAACCGTTTAATACTCTTGGCATATTTTCAACACCAGCATAGTTTCTCAAACCTGGTTTACTAATTCGCATCAAAGTACGAATAGCAGGAACTTTTGTAATCGGATTGTATTTCAAAGCGATTTTGATTGTGCCTTGAACAGTGGTATCTTCAAACTTGTAGTTCGCGATGTAACCTTTATCGAAAAGAACTTTTGTAATTTCTTTTTTAAGGTTTGATGCAGGAATTTCTACAACACGGTGGTTGGCCTTAATGGCATTCCTTACTCTTGTTAAATAATCTGCTATTGGATCTGTATTCATTTTTTATTGTTTTTGATAGTGGTTTCCTTCTGCTACTCAGCTGTGGGACCTGCTATCGGTTAAAATTCTTTATAAAAGCAAAAAGACTAAAGCACAAAGACTAAAGCGATATCACTATTGCTTTAGACTTTGAACTTTCAGCTTTAAGCTATACTACCAGGATGCTTTTTTAACACCCGGTATTTTACCGTCTAGTGCCATTTGGCGAAATGTTACCCTTGAAATACCAAAGGTACGCATATAACCACGTGGACGACCAGTTAATTTACAACGGTTGTGTAAACGTACCGGAGATGAATTTTTAGGTAATTTATCTAAACCTTCGAAATCTCCTGCAGCTTTTAATACTGCACGTTTTTCAGCGTATCTAGCTACCAATTTTTGGCGCTTAACTTCGCGTGCTTTTACACCTTCTTTTGCCATTATTCTGCTGTTTTTTGATTTTTAAATGGTAATCCGAATTGTTTCAATAACTCAAGTGCTTCAACATCAGATTTCGCCGAAGTTACGAAAGTTATATCCATCCCTAAAATTTTATTGATTTTATCTATATTAATCTCTGGGAAGATGATTTGTTCAGTAACACCTAAAGTGTAGTTACCTTTTCCATCAAAACCTTTATCGTTAATACCTTTGAAATCACGAATACGTGGCAAAGCTACAGAGATCAAACGATCTAAGAACTCGTACATATTGTTGTCACGTAATGTTACGCGTACACCAACCGGCATACCTTTACGCAATTTAAAGTTCGAAATATCTTTCTTAGAGTTAGCCGGAACCGCTTGTTGACCAGTGATAGTAGACAATTCAACAATTGTCGTATCCATAATCTTTTTATCAGTTACAGAAAAACGACCTACACCCTGATTGATACAGATTTTTTCCAATTTAGGAACCTGCATTACAGTTTTATACTGAAATTTTTCTTTTAATGCATTTACAACTTCTTCTTTGTATTTGCTTTTTAATCTAGGTGTAGCCATTATTTAATTTCCTCCCCTGAAATTTTAGCAACTCTAACTATTTTACCATCCGCGTTTAGTTTACGACCAACACGTGTAGCTTTACCAGATTTTGGATCAACCAACATCAGGTTAGAAATATGAAGAGCAGCTTCTTTTTTAATAATACCACCGTTTGGATTTGCAGCATTTGGTTTAGTATGTTTAGATACTAAGTTAACGCCTTCTACAATGGCTCTGTTTTTATCTATTTGTACTGAAAGTACTTTTCCTTGTTGACCTTTTGAATCGCCAGCAATTACTTTAACTAAATCTCCTGTGCGGATTTTAAGTTTTGATGGTGTATTTACTTTGTTTCCCATTTTATAATACCTCCGGTGCTAATGATACAATTTTCATGAATTGTTTTTCACGTAGTTCTCTCGCAACCGGGCCAAAGATACGTGTACCTCTTGGCTCATCCTGTGCGTTCAATAATACAGCTGCATTATCGTCAAAACGGATATAAGAACCATCTTTACGACGAATTTCTTTTTTAGTTCTTACAACAACTGCTTTAGAAACTGTACCTTTTTTAATATTACCTGACGGTAATGCGCTTTTTACGGTAACAACTACTTTATCACCAATTGAAGCATAACGTTTGCCGGTTCCACCTAGCACGCGAATTACTAATACTTCTTTTGCGCCGCTGTTATCAGCAACGTTTAATCTTGATTCCTGTTGTACCATCTTATTTAGCTCTTTCTAAAATTTGTACCAATCTCCAGTTCTTGTTTTTACTCAAAGGACGAGTTTCCATGATCAATACTGTATCACCGATACCGCATTCGTTCTTCTCGTCGTGAGCCATAAATTTGGTAGTTTTCTTAACGAACTTACCATAAATCGGGTGCTTTACTTTACGCTCAACGCTCACTACAACAGATTTATCCATCTTGTTGCTCACTACTAATCCCGTTCTTGTTTTTCTTAATTGTCTTTCCATGTCGACTCTCAAATTATTTAGTTTCAGTAGCTGACTCAGTGTTTTTCACTTTAGTCAACTCAGTGTTTAAACGGGCTATGTCTTTCCTTACTTTCGCAATACGCGAAGGATTTTCGATAGCTGAAATAGTGTGTGCGAACTTTAATTTTGATAAGCTCTCTTTTTCTTCCGCAATCTTAGCTACTAATTCTTCTTTTGAAAGCCCTGTGATTTCTGAATTTTTCATTTTTCTTTTTCTTTTACGTTGAGTGTAGCGGTTATAATAAACAAGTATTTACAACATTCACCTCAACACTTTACTATGCTTCTACGTAATCTCTACGTACTACGAACTTGGTTTGGATTGGTAATTTCTGAGCGGCTAAACGCAATGCTTCTTTAGCTACTTCTAAAGGCACACCTTCAGCTTCGAAAATTACGCGTCCAGGTCTTACAACTGCTACCCAATACTCAGGAGCACCTTTACCTTTACCCATACGTACCTCAGCAGGTTTTTTAGTTACCGGTTTGTCCGGGAATATCCTGATCCATACCTGGCCTTCACGTTTCATGAAACGTGTTACCGCGATACGGGCAGCCTCTATCTGCCGACTTGTAATCCAAGTTGCTTCTAAAGATTTGATACCGAAAGATCCGAATGCTAATTCAGCTCCACGAGAAGCTAAACCCTTCATTCTGCCTTTTTGCATCTTCCTGAACTTCGTTCTTTTTGGCTGTAACATTTTATTTTGTTCTAATCGTTAAACGATGTTAATAAATCAATTATTTACGAGGACCTCTGTTAGCGCCTGCGCCACCACCTCTATTTGCTCCGGGACCACCTTGACCTTGACCTGGACCACGACCACCACCTTGGTTTCCACCACGTCTGTCGTTGTTACCACCGCCACGGCTATCTCTTCCACCGCCTCTGTTGTCTCTTCCACCAAAAGCTGGTTTGTCTGATGCGCCTTTTGGACCGTTGTTTGTCGAACCGATGTTTGGAGACAAATCACGTTTTCCATAAACTTCACCTTTACAAATCCAAACTTTAACACCGATTTTACCATAAGTGGTTAAAGCTTCAGCTAAAGCGTAGTCGATATCAGCACGGAATGTATGCAAAGGCACTCTTCCTTCTTTGTACTGCTCGGTACGCGCCATCTCAGCACCACCTAAACGACCAGAAGTCATGATTTTAATACCTTCAGCACCCATACGCATGGTTGATGCGATAGAAGATTTCATTGCTCTACGGAATGAGATCCTTGCTTCTAATTGTTTTGCAACACCTTCTGCAACTAATTGTGCATCAAGTTCAGGGCGTTTAATTTCAAAGATGTTAATTTGAATTTCCTTTTTAGTCAGTTTCTTTAACTCTTCTTTGATTTTATCAACCTCAGCACCTGCTTTACCGATTACGATACCTGGGCGAGCTGTGTGGATTGTTACCGTGATACGTTTTAACGTACGCTCAATAACAACTTTAGCAACACCACCTTTAGCAATACGGGCAGAAAGGTATTTTCTTATTTTCTCATCTTCAACTAATTTATCGGAGTAGTTGTTGCCACCGAACCAGTTAGAATCCCATCCTTTGATGATACCTAACCTGTTACCTATTGGATTTGCTTTTTGTCCCATTTCCTAAAATTAGTTTTGAGTTGTTTCTGTATTTTTACTATCTACAATCAGCGTTACGTGGTTAGAACGTTTACGAATTCTATATCCACGGCCTTGAGGAGCTGGACGTAAGCGTTTTAACTGACGGCCTCCATCAACCATAATTGTTTTAACAAAAAGTTGATTTTCTTCAGGACGAGCACCTTCATTTTTAGATTCCCAGTTTTTGATCGCAGATAATAATAATTTCTCAACTCTTATTGCTGCTTCTTTATTGGTAAACTTTAAAATGCTTAATGCTTTCTCTACACGTTCACCTCTGATAAGATCTACAACCAAACGCATCTTACGCGGTGAGGTTGGACAATTGTTTAATTTTGCTATTGCTTCCATTGTCTAATTATTTTTTCTTTTCAGCGTGTCCTCTGAATGTTCTGGTTGGAGCAAATTCTCCCAACTTGTGACCAACCATGTTTTCTGTAACATACACGGGAATAAATTTATTTCCGTTGTGTACTGCAAATGTATGATTAACGAAATCTGGTGAGATCATTGATCTACGTGACCAAGTTTTGATTACAGACTTTTTGCCTGAATCATTCATAGAGTTTACTTTTTTCTCTACGTTATGGTCAATATACGGTCCTTTTTTTATCGAACGAGCCATTATTTCTTCCTTCTCTCTATGATGTAACGATTAGAATATTTTTTAAGTTCTCTGGTTTTAAAGCCTTTAGCTAAAACGCCATTTCTTGAACGTGGGTGACCACCTGATGATCTACCTTCACCACCACCCATTGGGTGATCGACAGGGTTCATCGCTACCGGTCTAGTTCTCGGACGACGGCCCAACCAACGTTTACGACCTGCTTTACCTAATACTTCGTTTGCGTGATCTGAGTTAGATACCGCACCGATAGTAGCAAGACAAGTAGTCAGGATTAAACGGGTTTCGCCTGAAGGCATTTTCAAAGTAGCATATTTACCATCGCGGGCAGCTAATTGTGCGTAAGCACCTGCACTACGAGCCAATTGTGCTCCTTTTCCAGGGTGAATCTCCACATTGTGGATGATAGAACCTAATGGAATGTTCGATAATTTTAAAGTGTTACCTACTTCTGGTGCTGCAGTTTCGCCCGATAATAATACCGAACCAACTTGCAATCCTTCAGGAGCAATGATATAACGCTTCTCGCCATCTGCATAATGTAATAATGCAATGCGGGCAGTACGGTTTGGATCGTATTCAACAGTAGCTACTGTTGCAGGAATATCAAATTTATCGCGTTTGAAATCGATCAAACGGTATGATTTTTTATGACCACCACCCATGTAGCGCATAGTCATCTTTCCTGTGTTGTTACGTCCACCAGACTTTTTTGATGATACAACCAATGATTTTTCGGGCGTGGTTGCTGTAATCTCCGTAAAACTAGCACCAACTCTGAAGCGGGTACCTGGAGTAACTGGTTTAAATTTTCTTAAGCCCATAGTTATAATGAATTATTAAATTAAAGGGTTGCGTAATAATCTATTGTTTCGCCGTCTTTCAACGTTACGATTGCTTTTTTGTATTTCGGGCTACGGCCAGATACAAAACCTGCTTTAGTGTAACGTGATTTAGCTTTTCCATCAACAACCATTGTGTTAACTGCAACGATAGTTACACCGTACAATTTTTCAATAGCTGCTTTAATCTGGATTTTGTTAGCCTTGTGGTTAACGCTAAAGGTGAAACGGTTAGATTTCTCAGTTAAAGCTGAAGCTTTTTCGGTTAATATTGGTTTTTTTAAAATTTCCATATTATTTGGCAAATGCCTCCTCCAAAGTTTTTACAGAATCAGCAGTTAACACAAGCACACCAGCATTTAATACATCATAGGTATTTAAATCTGCTGCAGAGATTACTTTTGTTTTCTGAACGTTTCTGCTTGATAAATAGATATTATTATTTTGTGCAGGTAAAACCAATAAAGTTTTTTGAGTACCTACGTTTAACGCAGCCAATAAACTTGTGTAGTTTTTAGTTTTAGCTGTATCGAAGTTGAAATCTTCTAAAATTACCACGTTGTTATCTTTTGCTTTATAAGCTAAAGCAGATTTACGTGCCAATGATTTTAATTTCTTGTTCAATTTAAAGCTATAGTCACGAGGTTGAGGACCGAAAACACGACCACCACCGTTAAATAACGGAGATTTAATGCTACCAGCACGTGCACCACCTGTACCTTTTTGTTTGTATAGTTTACGGGTCGAACCAGCAATCTCATTACGTTGTTTAGATTTGTGAGTACCCTGACGCTGATTAGCCAAATACTGTTTTACATCTAAATAAATCGCGTGGTCGTTAGGCTCGATACCAAATACCGATTCAGGAAGTTGCACCTTGGCACCTGTTTCTTTACCTGAAATGTTTAATACTTTAACTTCCATCTGATTACTTGTCTAAGATTACGTAAGAACCTTTAGCTCCTGGAATGGAACCACTAACTACTAATAAGTTTTGCTCAGCATAAACTTTCAAAACCTGTAAGTTCTGAACTTTTACCCTGTCTCCACCTGTTCTTCCAGCCATGCGCATTCCTTTGAATACACGTGAAGGGAATGACGATGCTCCCAATGATCCCGGGGCACGTAAACGGTTATGCTGACCGTGAGTCTGCATACCAACACCGGCAAATCCGTGGCGTTTTACAACACCTTGAAAACCTTTACCTTTTGAGGTACCTACAACATCAACAAAATCGCCTTCTGCGAAAGAATCAACCGTTACTACATCACCTAAATTAAGTGAAGTTGTAAACGAATCAAATTCTACCAGCTTGCGTTTCGGAGTTGTGTTTGCTTTCGCGAAATGGCCTTTCAATGGTTGAGTTGTGTTTTTCTCTTTTTTCTCATCGTAACCCAACTGGATTGATGAATAACCATCTACTTCTTCGGTTTTTACCTGTGTAACTACACAAGGTCCAGCCTCGATTACCGTACAAGGAATGTTTCTTCCTTCGGCATCAAAGATACTGGTCATTCCTACTTTTTTTCCAATAATTCCTGACATTTTATCTTTTAATTTTAACACCCATCGAAGCAGTAGGGCTTCGTTCAAGGTGGTTGTACATCCCCCGAAAGGGACGGCAAAGATAGGCAAGAAATATTAATTTTCAAATAGTTAGCGAATTATTTTTTCAAATAAATTGCTGATATGATGGGATTTAACTAAAAAAGAGATGTTAATGTGCCAAACCACCATTTAAACTGATGGTTATGATCGCTAAAATGATAAATCCAATAAGTACATATAGGTAATCCCGCTCGATTAAAAAGCTAAAAATAGCGAAAACAATGCGTGCAATCGGCGTAAAAATTAACATCAGGATACCAAACTGCACAATGGCATCGCCCTGAAAAGTAGATACCCCTTTAAATATGGCTATTATGGAAGAAAACTTGCTTAACTCAGGTTTAAAAACTTTATAGTTGGTAATAGCGCCTTTGTTATGGATCAGAAAAATTGTACCACCTATTAATACAATACTCATCGAAATGATTACACCTGCACGCAAAAGCGTACCCAGAATCACCTGAATATCTCTGTCGTTCATTTTTTCTTTTTCCAGTGTATTCATTATAATCCGCTTATTCCTTTATAGATCATTTGCAGTGCTAAAAAAGCAACCACTACAGCAAATACAATTTTAAGTTTACCGGTATTGGCCTTTAATAAAACTTTAGAGCCAACTGTTGCACCCGTTAAAACACCTATGCAAACCGGCATGGCAATCCCGGGGTCGATCTGGCCGCGGTGTAAATAAACCACCGCACTGGCTGCTGCCGTAACGCCCATCATAAAATTACTGGTTGTAGTTGATACCTTAAAGGGTAAACGCATAATGTTATCCATTGCGATTACTTTTAATGCTCCGCTCCCAATGCCGAGTAAACCAGAAAGTGTGCCGGCGAAAAGCATCATTAAGAAACCGCCCGGAATGTTTTTAACGGCATATTGATGATCTACCCCTTTATCTGGATAAGATCCATTTAATTTAAAGAATTTTGCCCATTTATCGGTATTATCTAATGTGCTATGATCTACCTTCTTCTTTAAAGTCATGATGGCCGAAAAGATTAGGATGCAACCAAAAAGAATAGCAATATAGTTCGCATTAAGATAAACAGCTACAATGGCACCACTAATGGCACCAACAGTTGTTGCAATTTCGAGAAACATCCCAATTCTAATATTGGTGATTCCCTCTTTTACATAAGCCGCCGCTGAGCCCGATGAGGTGGCAATTACCGAAACAATAGACGCGCCAATGGCATAATGAATGTCTACGCCGAGGGCTAGCGTAAGCAATGGGATAATAATTACACCGCCACCCAAACCCGTTAGCGAGCCTAATAAACCAGCTAAAAAAGCGCCTAATAAAACGATTATGGTAAATAACAATACCGACATGCGGGCAAATATAAGTGACTTGTTTTGGGGAAACGAAGGATTTAGGGAATAAAATAAAGTCTATATGTTAAGGGGATAAAATAGAATTTGATTGATTAAGTTTTGAATGACTGAATGCTATAGGCGAAGGTTATTCTCTCATTCAAAAATCACTCATTCTATAATTTATAATGCAATTTACTTTCCTGATTCAAATCAACATGCTCAAAACTCTCCAACAGTTCAAAAGCAATTTGTCTCACCGTTTCAGGGATTGGGTTAATGGTCGATTTATTGCCTTCAGTATCTTTTACCGTCCAGCCTGATGTATTTAACACCAAAGGCTCGGCATTGGCCAACGATTTAATTATTTTGCCTCTTGCAAAAGCAATACCATCCGAATCGATAATCACCTTTTTATTGTTCCACCAGTTTTCTTGTGATACCGTTGTTAAAACAGAACGATCTAACTTGGCAGTATAGTCCCAACCCTTCCCCACCTTATGCATTAATTTTAATAAACCGATAAAATTGGTGAGACTTTTAGGATTATAAACTTCCGAACTGCAATACATTTCGAGGTGGCTTAGTTTAAGTTGTCCCAACAATGCTTTCGAATGATCAGTATTATGAAAAATCACCATTATTCTTTCAGCAATTAAAGAAATAACCGCTTCGTTTCCCTGATCATATTCACCACAAAGTATTTCGATATCTTTTAATTGTTGCTGCAACATCGAAACCAGTTCAGGTTTATTCAAAATGGTTTTCATATAGAATAATTACTTGCCCAGCCTTTTAATCATTTCGGCACTTAAATCTCTTCCATCATTTAAACGGTTGGCGAAGAATGATTTGGCCGCTTCGAAATGTTCTTTGTAACCTTTTAAATCGCCATAGCCAATAATCGATGCCCACTCATGCACCGCCGTGTGAAATTCCAAATCATCTCCACGAATAGATTTATCATATAAAGCAGTATTAATCGACTCCTCTAACATTTCTTCATTCTTGAAAAGATATTCGGCAATGCCCAACCTCAATTTAAAAGGTGGCGTTTGGCAGATCAGGTTATCGTAAGGGTTTACGCCCATTTTATACCAGGCATAAACCATGCTTAATAAACTTAAATGAGAATTTGGTTTTTGTTTATGATTAGCATCAGAAAGACTAAATTCTTTCATAATGTTATCATCCAAAAGTAAAAGGGTACGGCTTTCATGAAACACAAAATCTCTGGCTGCGTAAATTTTCGCCCTGAATTCCGTTTCATTTTCGCAAATCATTAATTTATAAAGCTCAGATTCTGCCTGCGCATAATATTTAACCTGCTTTTGAGCATAAGGATTTAAAATGGCCAAGCCTGCATAAATGTGAGATTTATAGCTAAAAATTCTCAGTGTAGTTAAAATTTTGACATTGTCTATTCCTCCGGAATAAGCTGGATTATCCCATGGAAAAAAGCCTGCATTTTTCCAGGCAGACCCCATACTTTCAAAACCCATATGGGTTACCGCCTGCGTGTCGGCAACAATTCTATCGTGTTCACGATAATCATCCATCTCAATGATGTTCGATTTTAATGACTTGTAAATTTCCAGTGCCTGCCCATAAACTTCGTCTGTAGCACGGTGACGAACCACTACAAGCGTTTGCCCTTCGGGACTAAATGCCGGGCCATGTAAAGAGTGACAGGTTACAATCTGTGTATCGGCTGGTAAATGTTTTTCGAATGCTGCAATTTCAGGGTGTTTAACTGAGGTTTGGCCGGAAACGATTGCACCGAACTTTGTCGACCGGGCGAAGGTTGCCACCACTTCATCTATTTTCTCTGCTTCTACACAATAAATGATAAAGTCTGATTTTCTTGCTACCTCATGTCCGTCTAATAAAACTTCAACACCTTTTGGTTCGAGTTCACTTTTTAATTCGGCAAAACGCAAGGGCATATCTGCTCCACATACTCTATAACCAGCACCTGCAAACGATACGGCATACAATTTACCCATATCGCCTAAACCGATAATTCCTATTTGCATGCAGCAAATGTAATCTATCACGATTAATTTATAATAAAACCCAGATAAAATTGTTAATTTATAAATCAGATAAAATCAATTTTGTTAGAACTACAGGGCAAAAAGTAAAATTAGATTGCCTTGTAATTGTATAAAAATGTAGTTTTACACTTTAACACCTATTATTTAAACTATGCAGAAACTTAAACCAACCCTATTGTTTTTAGCGGTTATGCTATTCGTAAACATTGCATTTGGGCAAACTAAACAAGACACTTCAAGAAATACGGACCCTTCTTTAAGTGGCCAGTACAATTTTATGTTGAAAAAATCTAAAAGTTTATATGGTGCAAAATTGATTAATCCATCCAAATTAGCGTCATTTTGGAAAAGCGTTAACGATACTTTGAGAAAAGAGCGGAAACAACTCGGTGAAGCCAGACAGGAAATTAAATCACAAAGTGAAAATATAGCCAGTTTAAAAGGTGAAGTAACTGGTAAGGAAAGTTCATTGGCAAATGCAACCGCATCTGTAAATGAAATCAGTTTTCTGGGCATTTCTTTCAATAAAGGAACATACAATACCCTTGTTTGGGCAATTATTATCTTTTTAAGCGCTGGCTTGGCGATCGTAATATTCCAGTCTGGAAAATACCGTAAAGAAGCTGCTTACCGGACTCAACTTTACCAGGAAGTTGCAGATGAATTTCAAACACACAAGGTGAAGGCAAAAGATAAGGAAATGAGGCTCGCCAGGGAATTGCAAGATGAAAGGAATAAATGGGACGATGCAAGAGGCAGGTAACCGCTTATCCAGTTTTATCAATTAGCTGAACGTTAATTGATAAAATTACCTAATAACATCAACTTATTACTGGCAGCTAAGCCATTCGGATTACAACCGAGTTTACCTTCCGGAACTTCAAGGTTCTGTTTTTTGTAAAAGTTAATCCAAAAATCGTCAGTTTTTCCGGTTTTTGGATTAATAAAAGTCATGGGCTCCAATACAAAAATGTGATCTTTTCTAAACGACCGCTCAATAAAATCGGAACAATAATAAGAATCCTCATTCAGAATATAGGTCCAGTTGTAAGGCTTTCCAAGCATTCTCTTAGCCGATGCTAAAGCCGCTGGAATAGCACTTTGAAAACTGTCTTTTAAGCGGTAGAGCATTATTTTATTGTCTGCCGTTTTTTGTGTCTGATAAAACTGCTGAATACTTTCCTTTACCGAACCTTTTTTGGAGGATGCGTGCAAAACAAATGTCGAGTCTGGCTGCTTTTCGATAATCCCAATATGATCAAAAGCAATAGCATCCCTTTTTTGCGTAACCCGGTTAATGGCACCGGAAAGATTGTCTTTTTCGGCACCAACAAAGATTAAATCGCCATTTTTCAATTCAGCTACCTGAAGCGTTTGTGAATTGGCAAGATGAAAAAACAGTAAAAAACCGCTTATAAAAATAAAAAATCTCATAAAATTAATCCTTAGGTTTCTGATGGAAATGATATTCCTTTAATGTTGCGATATAAATCAACCGCATACAAATCAGTCATGCCCGAAACAAAATCTAAAACACTTTGTGTACGGGAGTAAATATCGGTTAAGTCGGTATGGTATTGCTTTGGAATAAGCTTTACCAGTTTTTGATAATAGTGTGTATTATTATTAATCAGTGCTGGAACAAATTCTTCCAGTAAACCAGCCATAATTTTATAGCCTGCAACCTCTTTTTGTATTACTGATGAGAAGTTATAGATTCGCTCTATGGATACCGTCTCTATTGCTTTCCACGAGGTTAAATAAGGCTCTGGCAAAAGGTCGGTAAGGCTATAATTCAATTCACCTTTTAACAAAGCTTCCTGCTGATCAAAAAAGATACCAGCGCAAATATTAGTAAGCGTATTAATCGCCTTTGCCCTGAGTAAACCTATTTTTGCATCATCGTCTTCGTAATCATTTTTTAACCTGTCTTCTATTGTGTTAGAATTGGAGAAAGGCAATAAATAGTTTTTTACTTCTTCGTAAGATAAAATTTTTAAACGGTGTGCATCTTCCAAATCAATAATACTATAACAAATATCATCGGCTGCTTCAACCAAATAAACCAACGGATGCCTTTTGTAAATCAGGTATTCGTTTTCCTCTCGGGTTAACCTTAGTTCAGTTGCAATCTTTTTGAATGTTTCTTCTTCCGACTGGAAAAAACCATACTTCTTTCTATGTAAAAGTTTTTTTTGTTTCCCGGCTATTGATGCGCAAGGGTACTTGGCAATGGACGCTAAGGTTGAATAAGTTAAAGCATAAGCATCATTTCCCTTTCCCTTTAACGGATGTGTAAGGATTCTAATGGCGTTCGCATTCCCTTCAAAATTAGTGAGATCTTGCCACTGCGATGCTTTCATTTCCTTTTCATAAACGCGACCGTCACCGTCAGTAAAATACCTCGATATTGCGGCTTCGCCTGAATGACCGAATGCGGGGTTGCCAAGATCGTGAGCAAGTGCCGCCGCCGCTACAATATTTCCGACTTCATTAATTAAAGGCACTTCCTTAATTAATGAAGGCTGATGTTCTTCGAGGTTATTGAGAAAGATGTTTGCCATTGAACGGGCTACACTTGCCACCTCTAAACTATGTGTTAACCGATTATGAACAAAAACGCTTCCTGGCAAGGGAAACACCTGCGTTTTATTTTGCAAGCGCCTGAATGGAGAAGAAAATATTAAGCGATCATAATCCCTTTGAAAATCTGACCGGGCCTTATCCCGATCACCCGTCCAACTCTCCTGCCCAAATCTTTTATTCGAAAGTAAATATTTCCACTCCATTTAATGTAATCTCTAAAATTTGGCGCAAGTTAAACAAAAGCAGAAAACTCCTATTTAAAATAATCGTTGTAATTATATAACCTATTTACAGTTAAAAATTTATATTCGTTCCAAAATCAAACAAATTAAAATGAAAAAAATCTTATTAACCCTCACGGTGTTGTTTGCGCTATTGTCAACTGTTCAGGCACAATTCGAAGGCTCGAAGCAAATTTTTGAAAGTCCTAAATTAAAAGAGGCCGTTAAATTGCAAAAACTGGTTGCTATCTTGCCTTTTGAGGTGAAAATTTCTATCGCAAACAGCCTAAGAACTTCAATGCAGATGCTAACAAAGCACAAGAATTGTCAATGGCGAAATCGATACAGGCCAGCATGTACACTTTCCTGTTAAGAAAAAGTGATGATTACACCGTTGCATTTCAAGATGTAAACAAAACTAATATTTTGTTAAAAAAAGCCGGCGTTTTAGATAAGCTAGATGAAACAACCAAGGATGAGCTTGCTAAAATTTTAGGCGTAGATGCTGTAATTGGCGGGAAGTTTGAAACAGAACAGACAAAAACTGAAGCTGGTGCAATTGCATCTGCAGTATTATTTGGTGGCCTCGGCGGCAAATCCGGAACAGGCACCATGTTCTTAACCATTAATAATGGTACAGATGGAGAATTGTTGTGGCGTTTTTTCAAAACAATGGATGATAATATTTTGGGTTCTACCGATGATATGGTTGAGCGCATGATGCGGAAAATATCAAGGAATTTCCCTTATAAAAGTTAAAAGGCAGAACTTATGCATACGTTTTTAACACACGCTATGAAGGAGCAGTTCAAAGATCAATCAATAGAAACTATTTACGGCCTAATCTGTTTTTCTTAAAACTAAAATTATGAAAACGAGCGTTTATAATAAAGATGAGCATACTGAAGGTTATTTTGGTAAGGGGAAAAGTGAAAAAAAATCTGAGGTTCAAAAGGAATATGAAAAAGGTAATGACGGAAATGAAGTTACCGCTTTTGGCCGAGCTCCGATTGCTGAAGAAAATGCCAATGGCTTTAATGAAGGTAATATCAAAGCAAAAGATGGACTGGACAATACCGGTACTCAAGGCAAAGACTCTCTAAGCGACGACACCTATAACAGCTCTGACACCCGGCATACCATAGAAAGCGCAGCAAGCGGAACAGGTAGCTCATCTGAAGATTTCAAAGATGATCAGGATAAATCTAATATAAAACAACGAGACGAAGACGATGCGCTCAATACAGGGATATAAATTTAAATTATGGGACTATCGAAATATATTTTTTGGGGTACAGCTTCTGTTTTTGTACTTCACTATTTAACAAAAAAAAGGTTATCAGACGGGAAATCTGTTATTGACGACATTATGGAGAAGGCGCCAAAAATAGTTAAAGAAGTAAATACGATAAAGCGAAATATTAAGATGGATTATGAACAAACTACCGGCTTATATTAAGCTACACGTTTATTAATTATTTCTAAGTTACAAACGAAGCAAAGTATTGACAAAAGCCAATAATTGTTTGTGATGACTATTTGATTTCTACGGTTAAGTTATCACTTTTGATATGCCTAAAATTCGCAACTGTTACAGATTGTAAAACCTACCTAAGAACATCTATGTTTCTGGGTTACCCCCAAGGCCTTTATCTTCATCGCTGTTTCTATTGGCCAAATCTTCACCTTCACTTAGGTTTGTGTTTGTTAAGTTGCTGTTTACATCCTCTTCAGCATCATTAACTTTAGCAATATGATTTTCATCAGGAACGTTTTTTCTTTTAAATGGTGAATCGCTGATTGTATGGCCGTAGGTAGCATCAGCATTATCCCACTCTATATTTTGATCAGGCGTTTGATTCTGATGATCTCCCTGAGCTCCATGTGCTTTATTATCAGTGTTCATATCATATAAATTTTAGTTACTTTATTGTTAACACCACTGTTAATAGAATGTTTATCAATTTGCCATTTAATTTTGTATGATAGTTAGTATAACAATTTAGTTTTGTTAACTGCCACATCGTAAAATATGAAATAAATTCCTGAAATTTAAAATGGCCACATGGTTGGTTAAGACTCACTTAACTATTCACAACGACGAAACCTGTATTCAAAATTAAATTTACTAAAATGATTTAAAGGCGTACAAATACCTACATTTTAAGTATAAACACATATTTTGCACTTTGATATTATTTCGATATTTGGGTTAAACTAGATTGACTAATATCCTACAAACTTGAAGATTCCAATTAAAATTTTAATCGTTGACGGACAGGCAACAGTAAGAAATGGAATAATTTCCCGTCTGGAAAGAGAGGTTAATATTAAAGTAATTGGCGAAGCAGCTAATGGAATTGAAGTTCTTCGCTTACTTCAAAATGGCATCAAGCCAGATATCGTTATCACAGATATTGAAATGAATAAGATGGATGGTTTGGAACTTACTTCGCTGATTAAGTTAAATTATCCGGAGATTAAAGTCCTTGTATTTACGACAACTGATAGCAAAAATGATATGATCAGATTGTTTGATGCTGGCGCTGATGGCTACCTGCTAAAAAATGTAACCATTGCCGAGGTAGTATTTGCTATCGAACAAACCTATATCGGATACAAACATATTTGTTCGGCAGTTGGAATCAATTTATTAAGGCATTTCAGCACGTTGGCAGGTGGTCAGCCAAATTCGAAATCAGATATTCAAATATCAAAAAGAGAGATAGAAATCCTGAGTTTGATTGCCGAAGGTTATACCAATAGTGAAATTGCTGAAAAGCTTTATACCAGTAAGCGAACAATTGAAGGAAACCGGCAGAATCTCCTGGATAAAACCGGTAAAAAAAACACTGCAGCCTTGATTAATTTCGTAGTGAGAAACGGAATAATAGACTAATCAGTTACTTTACTCCTTTTTGCTGATCTAAACCCGTATCGCTATCTACATCCTTTTTACCTGATCCATTTCCCTCTCTATGTTCGGGAGGATTTTCCATTCTGCTTTCCTCTAATTCTGAAAAATCACCGCCTTTTTGATTGGCAACTTCACCATGTGATGAAGGCTTTTTACCTATTTCATCTTTAGGATCTGCAAAATCCTGACCTTTTACCGGCAAACCTTCTTCTTCTTCCAATGGCTTATTCATGCCTATTAAACCGATAGTGATCATTTTTGTTTGAAAAGATAGTACATAAAAAAAGTCGTGATTTTCATCACGACTTTTCTTTAATCTTTTAAATCAATTAAACTTTGATTTCTACTTCAACACCGCTAGGTAATTCAAGTTTCATTAAAGCATCAACTGTTTTAGAGTTAGAGCTGTAGATATCCAATAAGCGTTTGTAAGCGCATAACTGAAACTGCTCTCTAGCTTTTTTGTTAACGTGTGGAGAACGTAAAACAGTAAAGATTTTTTTCTCTGTAGGAAGTGGAATTGGTCCACTTACAACTGCACCCGTAGGTTTAACAGTTTTTACGATTTTCTCAGCAGATTTATCTACTAAGTTGTAATCGTAAGATTTTAATTTAATTCTGATTCTTTGGCTCATCTTATTTTTAATTGTGATTTCCTGTTAGAGCTATTAACAACAGAAATCGGATTTATCCTTTTTCAGTAACAAGTATTTAGTATCGAGTATCAAGATTCCATGCAGGTCTTGATACTTGATACTTTTATCTTAATACTAACTAGTCTTCAGATTTTACTCTTCCTTTTGACTTCGCAATTACTTCATCCTGTACATTTTTAGGCGCAGCTTCATAATGGTCAAATTCCATTGTAGAAGTTGCACGTCCTGAAGTGATTGTACGTAATTGAGTTACGTAACCGAACATTTCAGAAAGTGGCACAGTTGCTTTAATTACCTGAGATCCGTTACGGGTATCCATACCTAATAACTGGCCACGACGACGGTTCATATCACCGATAACATCACCCATGTTTTCTTCAGGTGTTAAGATTTCGATTTTCATGATTGGCTCCATCAAAGTTGGCTTACATTTCGGTAAAGCTTCACGATATGCCATTTTAGCTGCAAGTTCAAATGATAAAGCATCTGAATCGACTGCGTGGAATGAACCATCCGTTAAACGAACTTTCATATCAGGAAGTGGATAACCTGCCAATACACCATTTGCCATAGAAGCAGCAAAACCTTTTTCTACTGAAGGAATAAATTCACGTGGAATTGAACCACCTGTAATTTCGTTTACGAATTGTAAACCACCTTTTTCAAAATCAGCATCAATTGGGGAGATAACTACCGAAATATCGGCAAATTTACCACGACCACCTGATTGTTTCTTGTATGTTTCACGATGAGTTGTTGTACCGAAAATAGCTTCTTTGTAAGCTACTTGTGGAGCACCCTGGTTAACCTCTACTTTAAATTCACGTTTTAAACGATCAATCAAGATATCTAAGTGAAGCTCACCCATACCAGAGATTACAGTTTGACCAGTTTCCTGATCAGTCTGAACTCTAAATGTAGGATCTTCTTCAGCCAATTTACCTAATCCAATACCCAATTTATCAACATCAGCCTGAGTTTTAGGCTCAATAGCTAAACCGATAACGGGCTCAGGGAAGTTCATTGATTCAAGAACGATTGGATTTTTCTCTTCACAAAGTGTATCTCCTGTTTTGATATCTTTAAATCCAACTACTGCAGCAATATCACCAGCAGCCACATTCGGAACCGGGTTTTGCTTGTTCGCGTGCATTTGGAAGATGCGGGAAATACGCTCTTTACTTTCTGAACGTGAATTATATACGTAAGAACCTGCTTCTAAGTTACCTGAGTATACACGGATAAAACACAAACGACCTACAAATGGATCGGTTGCAATTTTAAATGCTAAAGCTGCAAACGGTTCACTAATGCTTGGTTTTAATAAAACTTCCGCACCAGTATCAGGGTTTGTACCAGTAACACCTTCGCTATCCATAGGAGAAGGCAATAATTCCATCACATAATCCAACATGGTTTGAACACCTTTGTTTTTGAAAGATGAACCACAAACCATAGGTACAATTTTAGCATCTAATACCGCAGCACGTAAAGCATCTAAAACTTCGCGTTCTGTAATGGTATCAGGTGCATCGAAGAATTTCTCCATTAAAGACTCATCATAATCAGCAACTGATTCTAACAATTTCTCTCTCCACTCTGCAACTTCATCAATCATATCTTCAGGAATAGGCACTTCAGTAAAGGTCATTCCTTTATCATGCTCATTCCAAACAATACCACGGTTGTTAATTAAATCAACCACACCTTTAAATCCGTCTTCAGCACCGATAGGTAATTGCAATGGAACTGCATTACTACCTAACATATCTTTAACCTGCTTAACAACTTTTAAAAAGTCAGCACCCGAACGATCCATTTTGTTAACGAAACCAATACGTGGTACACTGTAATTATTCGCTAAACGCCAGTTGGTTTCTGATTGAGGCTCAACACCATCAACAGCAGAAAACAAAAACACCAATCCGTCTAACACCCGTAACGAACGGTTTACCTCAACGGTAAAATCCACGTGACCTGGTGTATCAATAACGTTAACATGATATTTTTGACCTCTGTAATTCCAATCAACAGTTGTAGCAGCAGAGGTAATGGTAATACCACGCTCTTGCTCTTGTGCCATCCAATCCATTGTTGCAGCACCTTCGTGCACTTCACCAATTTTATGACTTACACCAGCATAATAAAGAATACGCTCTGTTGTTGTAGTTTTACCTGCATCAATGTGAGCCGCGATTCCAATATTTCTTGTAAATTTTAAATCTCTTGCCATTGTATTTAATTAGAGAATGATTGAATTAGAGAGTGAGCGAATGGTTAAAAAAACCTTCATTCATTCAAAATTCAATCATTCAAACATTTTTATTATTAGAACCTGAAGTGAGAGAACGCTTTGTTAGCTTCAGCCATTTTATGCGTATCTTCTTTCTTCTTAACGGCAGCGCCTTCACCTTTAGCAGCAGCAACGATTTCTCCAGCTAATTTCTCTTTCATGGTTTTTTCACCACGACGACGAGCGTATAAAATTAACCATTTCATACCCAGAGCTGTTTTACGTTCTGGTCTAACCTCAGTTGGAACCTGGAAGTTAGCACCACCAACACGGCGAGATTTAACCTCTACAGCTGGCATAATGTTAACTAAAGCACGTTTAAATATTTCTAAACCGTTTTCACCTGCTTTTTTCTCAGCAATTTCAACAGCATCGTAAAAAATATCATAAGCGATAGATTTTTTTCCATCGTACATCATATTGTTTACAAAACGAGTTACCTGAACATCGTTAAATTTTGGATCAGGAAGAATAATTCTCTTTTTTGGTTTTGACTTTCTCATTTCTTATTTCCTCCCGATTATTTTTTCTTTCCTTTTGCAGGCGCAGCAGCTACTTGACCTGGTTTAGGGCGTTTTGTACCATATTTTGAACGACGTTGGTTACGACCAGCAACACCTGATGTATCTAATGCACCACGGATGATGTGATAACGTACACCTGGTAAATCTTTAACACGACCACCACGGATCAATACGATTGAGTGTTCCTGTAAGTTGTGACCTTCTCCAGGAATGTATGCATTCACCTCTTTACCGTTCGTTAAACGAACACGGGCTACTTTACGCATTGCTGAGTTTGGTTTTTTAGGGGTAGTGGTGTACACACGTGTACATACACCTCTTCGCTGTGGACAGCTGTCCAACGCTGGAGACTTACTCTTGAACTCCAGTGCTACTCTACCTTTTCTAACTAATTGTTGAATGGTTGGCATTGTGCTTTTTTATGTTTTTATTAAAAAATTACCGCTCCCCCGGCATCTTCGCAGATAGCCTATAAAACGGACTGCAAAAGTAGAACAATTCTTTTTAAGAATCAAGGGGTTAGGGGAAAAAGTTTTCAGTTGGCAGTTATTAGTTTACAGTGAAGATTAGGGAGTTGTAATTTTGTCGTTCATTTTTCTTTTGCCGTTGATCAAGTTACTAGCACTCATTTGCATCATGCCTATAAGCGTTAGTAACTTCATCAAAACAACCTAAACTCACGTTTCTGCAATGCCATTAATTCACTGTACTCCGCGGATTACTTCTCTCTTTAGATGCTCCGGCTTTACTGATCTTGTAATTTAGCGATAGATAGAAATATCTGGTGATGGTATTAAAACGTATATCCTCTATCCTACTCCCATTAATGGTACGATCTATATTCGTATTTTGATTTAAAATATCAAATCCTTTTAAAGCCAGGGTTATTCTTCTATTCATGAAGTATTGTTCAAAACCGGCATTCAATAGAAACACATTATTATTGAATCCATCGGCCCTGCCAGCTGTACCATTATGCTGCAATTCACCACTTATACGGGTATTCTTGATAAACTCATAGCTAAGGCTTGCGCTGTTAGAGAAATTAAAATACTTATTATCAATAGCGCCCGGCTGTGAATTATTTACCCTGCTATATTGTACGCCAATGTAAATGCCGGCATTTATTTTATCATCTATATCATAACTTATATTTGCGTTGGGACCGAAATTGTAGCGGTTAGTAACATTTTTCTCGTTATTGATAAACGATGTACCATGTGATACAAATAAATTGATCCCATATCCCGTTCTTAAACCTTTAATTTTTGTAGGCTGACCGAAATTTGTACCTGTATTGATGTAGTAGTTTCCATCTACATTAACCGGTTGCACAAACTGAACCCCGTCTCTATAGACAATGCTGTTGCCTACATCATCTAAACTGTAGTTAATTAAGAAGTAACCATTCCAGTATTTATTATTGTCAGGACTGAATGTATTAAAGTTTACAGATAAGCGATGGCTTTTTCTGGCTTCCAGATCTGGATTTCCTTCACGACGATACAATGGATTGGTATTGTTTTGAACCGGTTGAAGATCATTCACCGAGGGCAAATTAACGTTGGCATTGTAATTTAACTGAAGTGTTTGATTAGTAGAATTTCTAAAATTTAAACTAAACCTCGGCAGGATGTTGTAATACTTCCTTTCAATATTATTGATATTGGCACCAAAACTATTATAAGCGGATGCATCTAATCCAGTCTCTTGAAAGCCAAAACCTAAATTGTAGGTCCATTGCGTCCGGTTGTAGATCAAACCTATCCTGGCGGTTTGCGTCCACGTTCTGTTTTCCAGTAAATTGCTTAGATCAGGTACAACGGCATCATATGTATTATTTAACGGGTTATAACTTAAGGTTGATTGTTGGGCATTCACTTTTCCATCATTGCGGATATAAGCGATATTACTATTCAGTTTTTTATCAATAATCGGTCTGTTATAATTGATGGTAATAGCGGTACTTCTCGATGTATTTTCTTGTGTTGCCTGTTGATTTAGATCGGTAATGTCTATACCACCTGCACGGTAATTATTAATGATCGATTGATTTAGCCAGTTGGAATTAAAGGTATTTTGGTTGCCGTTTAGACCGATAATAACAGAACCCTTTTTTAATCTGCGGGTAGCTGAAAGCTCGCCAAAAAAGGCTGGTGTAGAATTTCGCTGATCGAGGAACTGTTTGCCATCATTTGCTTTACCCGCAAGATCGAAGGTGGTATTAAAATCCCTGCTGTTTATATTTGTGGTATAATTTAAAATCGCATTAGATCGAAAAGCGAGATCTGTTAATGAATCCGGATGATATTCTACCTTGAAATTAAAACGATGTGCCTGATTATCAGAATTGCGGTTGGAAACTTCATTCGTCCTCAATACATCATCATTATTAATATCCTGCACATTTGAAAACCGGGTACCCAGGCCTTTGCTGAAATAAGTAAAATAACTGCTGCTCAGCGTCAGTTTATCTTTTGCACCCCAACTGTTACTAAAATTCAATCCACCGCTATGGGTAGTCACCTCTCCCATCGCACTATTATCAAAAACCCCGGATCCACCGATGGTGGTGCGCCCGTTATTTACATTGATTGAAAAGCCACCACCACCTGGAGGGGCAAAGATATTACCTAAATTGCCACCGGTAAAGCTGCTTAAATCTTCATATTGAAAACTTGCGTTGCTTACATTATTGCTCATACCTAAAATTGCAAATTGCATTTTTTTGGTAAAGTGATTTGCGCTTAGGTAACTATTATACCGCCCGGTTGTACCACCAAATAAATTTGCATTCCCAAACCAACCATTCTTTTTATCTTCTTTAATGGTTAGATTGAGTACCTTTTCCCGCTGGCCATCGTCAATTCCGGTAGCCTTTGCTTCAAGGGTTTTACTATCGATCAACTGTACTTTTGCAATAACATCAGCTGGTAAATTTTTGGTAGCTGTTTTAGGATCAGTACCGAAAAAATCTTTCCCGTCTACCGTGAGCCGGGTTACTTTTTGACCTTGCACCAAAATACTCCCATCTTTATCAATGGTTATGCCAGGCAATTTTTTCAATAGATCTTCCACAGCTGCATTTGGTTGAGTTTTATAAGCATCAGCATTAAACTCCACGGTATCTTTCTTTATAGTGGCAGTTGCGTATTTCCCTGCTACAGATACATCCTTTAAGGCAATGGCATCTTCCTTCAATTTTATTGTTCCTAAATCCACCACTTTACCATTAACACTAAAGGTCTTTGAAACTGCGATATAACCCATGGCAGATATCCTGATCAGATAATTTCCAGGAAGCACCTTGCTGAATGAAAATTCACCTTCTTTATTGGTTACCACACCATCTTTTTTGGTGGAGTCGGCTTTACTGGTTAAAATGATTCCAACATAAGCTAATGGCGTATTGGTTTTATCGTCGATAACTTTGCCAATCACAGCGACTTCATTTTGTGCGAAGACTTTCGTAGATAATAAGCATAGTAGAATAATAAAATAGTTTTTCATGGATGAAATGATGGTTTTAGTTTGTTTTTGATGGAGCGCTCAGCTCAATTTCAATCATAAGACGCAGGAAGAACTGAAATGTGACAACATTTTCATTTTTTCTGAAAAAAGATTTTTAAATGAAAATCTTACCAAAACATCCGATAGGATTGCATGCTATTGTTTATTATTTATTTAGGTAATAGCTTTATATCGGTTGCCTGAAACCTGTTATTAACTATTTTACCAGAAACTTTCGCTTTACTTACCGCATTGCAGAAACCATGCTCGCCATGGGCATCACCAAAATCATCAATACTTTTGCCATCAACGAAATAGGGTTTGCCATCAATTTTAACGGCAAGTTCACAATCTTTACCTTTCATTTTAAACTGGCATTCGCCACAGGCAATATCCACTACCTGATTGGTAATGATTTTATTAGTCAATTCTTTCTTTGGTGAGGTTTGAGCTTGTACAGCAAAGCTGAAAGCCAAAAACATAAATAAGAAAACAAGATTTTTCATGGCATTTATTTTTTTAAATGTAACGGTTTTTGAGGCAAAAGAATTATTGCATTTGTAAAATAAACCTGATTGGCATGGAAAGCTTTTTTGTTCTCCTCTTATTCAAACCTCGTAGGTTTTAAAAACCTACGAGGTTTAAGCACTGCTTTAAACAAAAAGCAGGACTACAATTCCCGAAGAATTACTAAACTAAAGTTTTCAAAAAAAATCTAACAAAACAAGGGGTTTAAAAAATAGAAGCTCAAATTTCTTATGTACCAAAAAAGTTAGTCGATAGGTTGAGAATGACAACAACAAAAAAGGGATATGCAAATGCACATCCCTTTTGAAATTATAGACTCTTGACTCCGAACTAAGGACCCAAGACTTATTAGTAACGATATTCGTCTGATTTGAACGGACCTTCTACCGGTACACCAATATAATCAGCCTGCTGTTGATCTAAAACCTCTAATTCTACACCGATTTTAGCCAAATGTAAACGCGCAACTTTCTCATCTAAATACTTAGGTAACACGTAAACTTTGTTTTCGTATTTATCTGTGTTTGTCCAAAGTTCTAATTGTGCTAAAGTTTGGTTGGTGAATGAATTACTCATTACGAAACTTGGGTGACCAGTTGCACAGCCTAAGTTTACTAAACGACCTTCAGCCAATAAGATGATATCTTTACCTTCGATGGTATATTTATCTACCTGTGGTTTGATTTCGACTTTAGTTGAGCCATATTTTTCGTTTAACCAGGCAACATCAATTTCGTTATCGAAGTGACCGATATTACAAACGATCGCTTTATCTTTCATGGCTAAGAAATGTTCAGCACGAACGATATCGCGGTTACCAGTTGCGGTTACAATGATATCTGCTTCTTTAACGGCTGTCGCGAATTTTTTAACTTCATAACCTTCCATTGCAGCTTGTAGCGCACAGATTGGATCAATTTCTGTTACAATTACACGTACGCCTTGTGAACTTAAAGATTCTGCAGAACCTTTACCCACATCGCCATAACCACAAACAACAGCCACTTTACCTGCCATCATTACATCAGTTGCACGACGAATTGCATCTACTAATGACTCGCGACATCCGTATTTGTTATCGAATTTAGATTTAGTTACAGAATCGTTAACGTTAATTGCCGGTAAGTGCAATGTTCCGTTTTTCATTCTTTCGTATAAACGGTGAACACCGGTAGTAGTTTCTTCCGACAAACCTTTAATTGCAGCAATTAATTCAGGATATTTATCAAAAACCATATTGGTTAAATCGCCACCATCATCCAAAATCATGTTTAATGGTTTTTGCTCTGCACCAAAGTGTAAAGTTTGCTCAATACACCAATCGAATTCTTCTTCGTTTAGACCTTTCCAGGCGTAAACCTGAATACCTGCAGCAGCAATTGCAGCAGCAGCATGATCTTGAGTAGAAAAAATATTACATGATGACCAGGTTACTTCTGCACCTAAGGCCACTAATGTTTCAATTAAAACAGCCGTTTGAATAGTCATATGCAGACAGCCAGCAATGCGAGCACCTGCTAACGGTTGTGATGGACCGAATTCTTCGCGTAAGCTCATCAAACCTGGCATTTCTGCCTCGGCTAATTCGATTTCTTTACGGCCCCATTCTGCCAGTGAAATGTCCTTAACTTTGTAAGGGATATAAGTTGTCTCTACTGATGACATAATTATTTGTTTTTAAATGTGATGCAAAGTTACGGCATCCCTTCGTTAAAGCCAAATAATTAGAAGAGCAAGCTGGTTTATTGAATGTAAAATAGTTCAGCAAAGTAATACAAGGGTTTCATCATCTCACGCTGTTCCCATCAAAAAAGATAACCTGATTTATCCTATTATCTGAAACCAAAAATCAAATAATTAAAACTAAATTAGAATTTAATTATTATTTTTACATATATATTCCCTATTTCATGCAACGTATTTTTACTGTTATCCATTGGGTGACTTATAAAGTCTGCAGTTTGTTTGCAAAGCAATCATTGTTTTATAAACATTTCGAAAGTATTGTCTACATCCTGATAGGCACAGCTATTTTATTTTTTCTATGGCAAAGTGGGATCCTTACTTCTTCTATAAGAGAGTTATTTATTAGTTAATCAATACTACATCCTGGCCTCATACTTATGTGGGAATAAGAAAGTACTGCTGACGAGATATGTACTAACTGAAAATAGTATTATTAAAGCTGGAACTTATTATTCAATCGTCTACACCATTTGCACAACTTGTAATGGGCCACTTGATGATAACATGATATGGGTAATGTTATTGCTTTGCCGATATCTTATTTCTTCATTAAAAAAAGAGAATCTTATCAATAACAATATCTTACACCGAAAGATTTACTCTGACGCTAGTGATAAACACTATAATAATCCTGGGGATTTATAGCAAAAAAAAGCCACGATATCATGGCGGCCTTTTAATTTGACTAATTTTCAAAAGCCAGAGTAAGCTGACAGAATTTCAGAAATGCTATTTCCATCGCCACTCACCAGCTATGGTTAATGGCTCTTTCAAGTTTTGAGATTCTAAGAAGGTCTTCAACTCTTCTTCGCTCTGAACACCGACCGGGATTTTTGGCGTGTTAGCTAATGCATAGGTAAGCATTGCGCTATAACGAACGGTATTTTTCAATTCCTGCTCATCTACTAATTGAAAAGAATCGCCGTCTGAGTGATAAAATGGTCCGGAGTTGTTTGGTAATTTACCCCCAAAGCCACCACCGGTTGGGATTCCTTCCAGCATAAATGGCTGATGATCGCTGTGCAAACCCGCGCCTGCATTAAACAAATTTTTAAATCCGGTATCAATCTTTACAATTTCGGCTCCCCAAGAGGTGAACAAAGCTTTCATTTCCGCGCGGGAAGTCGAGAATCCCTTTGGGTCGTTTGTCATATCATAATTTAGCATGAACTTCACCTGATCAAGATTTTTGTCTTTTTTCGCTTGATCAATATAGGCCCTAGACCCTAACAAACCTTGCTCCTCACCCATAAACAGCACGAATTCTACCGTACGCTTTGTCTTTAAGTTTAGCTTTTTAAATGTTCTGGCCATATCCATAATTGCAAAAGAGCCAATTCCATTATCAATCGCGCCAGTTGCCAGATCCCAGCTATCCAAATGCCCGCCAACTACAATTTTATCTTTGGGTATCTCCGTTCCTCTAAATGTAGCCACTACATTTCTGGCTTTAATTAACCCTGAAAAATTTGTCATGACTATATGAGCCGTTTGTGGCTGGCTTTTAATTTTTTCCTTCAATGCCATTCCATCTTCCAAGCCAATACATACTGCCGGAATCGGAATTAGCTTCCCGGTTACAGATGCTGTACCCGTTAATAAGACGCTATTTTTAACTGTATTGATAATGATTACTCCAGTTGCGCCATATTTCGTAGCAATTGCAGTCTTCTCTGAGCGATGAAGTGATTTTGTTCCGGCAGGCGAACCCGGCAAAACTCCTAAATATATTAACGCAATTTTACCCTTAAATTTAGCTGGGTCAACTTGATAGTCGGCTTCCATTCCGTTACCTGCATCTACGATTTCCGCAGTGATTTTAGCATTAACTGGCGAATGTGCCAATGTCACTGCTTTCATCTTTGCTAAATTACTTTTATCTGCTCCTATTTCTACCAGAATCGTTTTTCTGGCCCAACTTTCCACTTCAAACGGTTGAAATTTAACTTCGCAGCCGTAAGATTTTAATAGATCATAGGCGTATTGTTCGGCCTTTGCACCATTTTCCGACCCTGTTAATCGGTGGCCAATAGTTTCGGTTTCGTATTTTAGTGTTTGATATGCTTTAGAATTTTGCTGCACATCGCTATTGATTTTTTTGAAAACATCGCCGAATTGGTCTTGAGCATTGGTAAATAAAACACTGCAGATCAGTGCTGCTAAAAAAAAATATTTCATTTAGAGTAGTTTGTGCGCTGAAATTACAAATTTACCAGACAGTTTTTTGTGCTGTAACGTAGATTTTGCGTTGATTCAAATGTAGATTCAATAATTGATTGGTTAAAATTAAAAGATTGCCAGACAAATCGCTCTAAAACTATCGCTATAGGCATTATCTATTTCATCGCAGTTGCTTTTGCTTGCTGAAAGCAAAAGCTCATTCAGGCAATTGAGGCCATTGGTTGAAACCAATAGCGATGAACCTAGACCAATCTATAAAACTATCGCTATAGGCACCATCCATTTCATGGCAGTCTGCTTCAGCTGACGGCAACCAAAATTATAGCAATTTAACAATTGAGGCCATTGGTTGAAACCAATGGCGATGAACCTAGACCAATCGTTATAAACAATCGCTATTTGCACCATCCATTTCATGGCAGTCTGCTTCAGCTGACGACAACCGACAACTATAAAATTTAAAAGATAAGCCGTTGGTTGAAACCAATGGCGATGAACCTAGACCAATCGTTATAAACAATCGCTATAGGCACCATCCATTTCATGGCAGTCTGCTTCAGCTGACGGCAACCAAAATTATAGCAATTTAACAATTGAGGCCGTTGGTAGAAACCAATGGCGATGAACCTAGACCAATCGTTATAAACAATCGCTATTTGCATCATCCATTTCATGGCAGTCTGCTTCAGCTGACGGCAACCAAAATTATAGCAATTTAACAATTGAGGCCATTGGTTGAAATCAATGGCGATGAACCTAGACCAATCGTTATAAACAATCGCTATTTGCATCATCCATTTCATGGCAGTCTGCTTCAGCTGACGGCAATCAAAATCTAGCAATGAACTTTAATGAGCAGTTTTCTTCGGAAAAACAAGTGAAGCTACCACGCTAATCACGAGAATACTCACGATGATAATCAGCGAATGCTGTGTGGTAAAACCTAGCTTTTCCAGGTAAACATGACCTAACATTTTTACTCCGATAAAAGCAAGTAATACGGCCAAGCCAGTTTTTAAGTAATGAAATTTATGGATAATATTCACCAATAAAAAGAACATTGAACGCAAGCCCATAATGGCAAATATATTAGAGAAGAACACAATATATGGATCTTTTGTAACTGCGAAAATAGCGGGAATAGAATCTACGGCAAACAATAAATCTGTAAATTCTACAATAAGTAAAACCAAGAAAAGTGGCGTTACAAGTGTTTTGTGATCAATCTTAACAAAGAAATTTTTTCCCTCATATCTTGGGTGAATAGAAAAAATCTTGGAAGCCCATTTCACTACGGGGTGATTTTCCGGATCAATTTTCTCATCTTCTTCTTTGCTGAAAAACATCTTAACACCAGTAAATACGAGGAAGGCTCCGAAAATATAGAGAATCCAGGCAAATTTGGTAATTAACGCCGCACCTACAAAAATGAAGATGAAACGCATAATGATCGCGCCCAAGATTCCCCAGAAAAGCACTCGGTGATAGTATTTTTCTTCCACTGCAAATGCAGAAAAAATCAATACGATAACGAAGATATTATCTACAGATAAAGCATATTCAATTACGTATCCAGTAAGAAACTCTAAACCTAAATTCTTTTTATAAACACCAAGACTAGCTTCAAAGTCATTTGGAATCAGCTTGATATGGTGCTGGTGTTTCGTAACGATTTCCTGAAGACGGGCAAAATCGGTAATCCCGTGTAACTGATGCCCTTCAGTCAATAAAACGAAATAAAAGCCTATCGCAAAAGCCACCATGATCACACTCATGATTCCCGCTTGCTTCAAACTTACCACATGTTCCTTACGACTAAAAAGCCCCAGATCTAAAGCCAGAATGATGACGATAAATAGTAGAAAACCAATACTAAAAAGCAGCTCGTTACTCATTATTTTTTACGTTCGGTAGTATAAAGTACGAGTTGTTCCAAACCTGTTCTGGCTTCTCCTGCATCGAACTGATTCAGAATATCAAAAGCCTCATTCTGGTATTGTAACATTTTCTCGTTTGCATAATAAACACCCTCGTGTCCATTTACAAAATCTATAATTTGTTGAATTTTTACCGGATCATCCTGATGGTTTTTTACCAGGTTGATGATTCGTTTTCGTTCTGTTTTTTCGGCTCTATTTAAAGCATAAATCAGCGGAAGTGTTACCTTCTTTTCCTTGATATCAATGCCCAAAGGCTTCCCCACATCGTCAGTTCCAAAATCAAAAGTATCATCCTTAATCTGAAAAGCGATCCCTACTTTTTCGCCAAATAAGCGCATTTTTTCAATTACTGCATCATCAGCGCCAGCAGAAGCCGCTCCCGCAGCACAACAAGAAGCAATTAAAGAAGCCGTTTTCTGACGGATCACATCAAAATAAAGTTCTTCTGAAATATCCATTCTGCGCACTTTTTCAATTTGCAGCAACTCGCCTTCGCTCATCTGCTTAACAGCTTCAGATACAATCTGCAACAATCTATGTTCATTATTGTTTACCGAAAGCAGCAATCCTTTTGCAAGCAAAAAATCGCCAACCAGTACAGCAATCTTATTCTTCCAAAGCGCATTAATAGAGAAAAAGCCACGGCGTTCGTAAGCATTATCCACCACATCATCATGCACCAACGTTGCAGTATGTAATAACTCAACCAAAGCAGCCCCACGATGGGTAGATTCAGTAATTCCGCCACATAACTTCGCAGCAAAAAACACGAACATTGGTCGCATTTGTTTGCCTTTTTGTTTTACAATATAGTGGGTAATCCTATCCAGCAATGGCGCATCGCTATGCATAGACTCCTTGAACGTTTTTTCAAACGCTTTAATATCTGCTGCAATAGGTTTTTTTATCTGTTCGATTCCCGGCATTAAGTCGAAAAATTTTGATTGCAAACTTAAGCTAATTTCCCATAAAAAGGTAATGTATTATGAAGCATTATAATGGGTTGGAAAGCAACGGCAGTAATTATCAATAACTTCCCTCCTGCTTTTGCCTATAGTCCTCGCCCTCATTCTTCAGGCTGTGGGCTATTTGGCGCAATCAGGTTTAAATGGAAAGTTTCTGCAAATAAATTCCCCTCAACTGGAAAATTAATTCTCAAAAGTTTACTTTAATCGTTCAAAAGTTTATGCTTAAACCGATAATTTAGATCGATGAAAAAGCGCTATAAAGTATTAATCGGTTTTTCGGCATTTATAATCGCCGGCTATCTGCTTGGTCCGAAGCCAAAAAAACCAATGTATGATACATCGCCGGCTTCCGTTCCTGACATTCAGGATCTTGATGGTTATGTAAATACAATGGAAAAAGTCAATAAAATCAAGCCAGGAAACGAAGCCGAAATTATCTGGGCAGATTCCAGCCGTCAACAAACAGAATATGCAATCGTTTATTTACATGGTTTCTCTGCCTCCAAAATGGAAGGAAATCCGGTTCACCTGAATCTGGCGAAAGCATTAAATGCCAATTTATACCTCGCACGTTTGGCAGATCATGGGATTGACACCATAGCACCAATGCAATACTTTACTGCCGACAGGCTTTGGGAAACCAGCAAACAGGCGTATGCTATTGGTCAGAAATTAGGCAAAAAGGTAATTCTAATTGGTACTTCTACCGGTAGTACCGCAGCCTTAAAACTGGCTGCAGTTTATCCAAAAATTAATAGCCTGATCCTGATGTCGCCCAATGTTGCCATTAACGATAAAAATGCCTGGTTGCTAAACGATCCCTGGGGCTTGCAAATCGCCAGGTGGGTTTTGGGTAGCGACGAAAGAAAGGTTGATGGCAGAACAGCAGAATATAAAAAATACTGGTACACGAATTACAGAATAGAATCTCTGGTAGAATTGCAGGAATTCGTGGAAAGTACCATGAGTAAATCCGTTTTCGAAAAAGTTAAACAGCCAGTTTTACTGCTCTATTATTACAAAAATGATTTGGAGCAAGATCCCGTTGTGCGGGTAGATGCCATGCTTAAAATGTTTGATGATTTAGGTACACCAAATGATTTGAAACGAAAAGTTGCCATTCCTAATGCCGGGAATCATGTACTGGGCTCTTACTTAACTTCGAAAGATCTGCCAAGTGTGGAAATTGCGATCAACAGTTTCGTAGAAAATGTTTTAAATGAAAAAGTTAATACCTATTCTTCCACAAAGGCCAGTTAACATCTTATTGGACAGATGTTTAATGAGTAAATTCTTAAAATAAATAAAGCCCGATTATTGTTTTTGTCCCACAATATTTTTCACAATCATCTCCGCATGTACCCTGGAGTTTTCTATAAAAAGCTTATGTGTATCAAGCCCACCACAAACAACACCAGCCAGATACAAACCTTTAATATTGGTTTCCATTGTTTCTTCGTTGTAAACCGGACAAAGGCTTTCTGGTAAGTCAACTCCAAATTTCCTCAACATAGAAAAATCAGGTTGGTAACCCGTCATGGCAATTACAAAATCGTTGGGAATGGTTTTAATGCCCTCAGGCGTTCGAATATCTACTTCACCTTCTCTAATTTCGACCAGTTCAGAATTGAAAAGAGCAGTAATCTCTCCTTCTTTAATTCGGTTTTGAATATCCGGACGAACCCAATATTTTACATGTGGACCAAGTTCGCCACTGCGCACAACCATAGTTACCTTGGCTCCTTTACGGTAGGTTTCTAAAGCAGCATCTACCCCCGAATTGTTTGCACCCACAACCACTACATTCTGAAAAGCATACAAGTGAGGATCTTTGTAATAGTGTGTTACTTTCGGCAAATCTTCGCCGGGAATATTCATCAGCAATGGAACATCATAAAAACCAGTAGCCACAATCACATTACTGGCCGTGTAATTTGCCTTAACAGTCTGAACTTCAAATATCCCTCCATCATTTTTATGGATTTGATTTACCCTTTCAAACAAATTAATTTTCAATTCAAACTTCTCCGTCACCCGGCGATAATATTCTACAGCTTCATTGCGATTTGGCTTAGGATTAATTGTGACAAAAGGAGCACCTCCAATTTCCAGTTTCTGAGAAGTAGAAAAGAAAGTCATGAATACAGGATAATTGAATAAACTGTTTACCAACGCTCCTTTCTCAATGATCAGATAACTTAAACCAGCCTCCTGCGCTTCTATTGCGCATGCCATACCAATTGGCCCGGCGCCAATGATAATGATATCGTAATGATCGGGATTTGTCAATTTTTTCTTTTTAAATATATTAATAGGAATTTGAAAATTGGCAGGATGCTAACTTCTTCTATTCTCTATTTCCTTTACTATTCCCCTTATTAAACTTTCATCGCCTTACTTGGGCAGGCAAAATCGGTTCTTTTCAAACCTGTGTTTTTAATTGCACCATAACCACCAGCAATGTCGATTACATTTTCCACTCCTCGTGATTTTAATATCGAAGCTGCAATCATCGAACGGTAGCCACCGGCGCAATGAACATAATAAGTTGCTTTGGGATCAATTTCGCCCATCCAGTCATTAATAAAATCAAGGGGGCGACTCCACGTAAAATCAAGGTGTTCTGATTCATATTCACCAGGCTTACGCACATCAAGTGCAATTACATCTCCTATATTGGCTGCTTCTTCAAAAGCTTCAGCAGATATAGATTCGATGGTATCAATTTCCTTTGCTGCGTCTGTCCACCGCTCTAAACCGCCATCCAAATATCCAATAGTGCTGTCGTAGCCCACGCGGGTTAAACGGGTAATGGTTTCTTCTTCTTTACCTTCATCTGTTATGAGTAGAATGGGTTGTTGAAGATCGGTAATTAATGCCCCAACCCAAGGAGCAAACTGTCCATTCAAACCAATGTTGATGGAATTGGGAATAAAGCCTTTAGCAAAAATTTGTGGGTCGCGGGTATCAAGCATGATGGCGCCCGTCTGGTTAGCCAGATCTTCGAAAGCCTGTGGCGTTAAAGCATTTAACCCTTTCTCGTAAACCTCATCAATACTTTCTACGCCACCTTTATTTATCGCAGCATTTTTAGCAAAATATTGTGGCGGAGGCATTATTCCATCCGTAACTTCCTTTATAAACTGTTCTTTAGTTTCTGCTTTTAATGCATAATTAACCTGCTTCTGATGGCCCAAAGAATCAAAGGTTTCCTTGCTCATACTTTTTCCACAAGCAGAACCTGCACCATGTGCCGGATAAACTATTACATCATCCGCCAAAGGTTTGATTTTTTCATTTAACGAATCGTAAAGCATTCCTGCTAAATCTTCTATCGTTAAATTACCTTTTTGCGCCAAATCCGGCCGACCAACATCACCTATAAAAAGGGTATCCCCACTAAAAATACAATAGTCCTTCCCATTTTCATCTGTCAATAAATACGTAGTAGATTCCAGCGTATGGCCTGGAGTATGTATGGCTGTGATGGTAAGTGCTCCTATTTTAAACTGTTCGCCATCTAATGCAATGTGAGATTCGAATGCAGTTTTAGCCGTTGGCCCGTAGATAATTTTAGCACCAGATTTTTCTGCCAAATCTACATGCCCGGAGACGAAATCTGCATGGAAATGAGTTTCAAAAATATACTTAATGATTGCGCCGGCTTTTTCGGCTTTCTTTAAATAAGTTGCAACCTCTCTTAATGGATCTATAATGGCGGCCTCGCCGTTACTTTCTATGTAATAAGCAGCTTCCGCTAAACAACCTGTATATATTTGTTCTATTTTCATGATTTTCCGATTTCGCCAACCTGAATTATTTCAGGATCTTATACACTGAGATAATAATTCAGCATGACGAATATGTTTACAACAAAAATAAAGCTAATTAGCAATAACCGAAATGATGACAGTCATAATTGCAGAAGTTTTACTTTAATTGCTTTATAGCAGATCAAATTAAAACCTACAAGGTTTACTTAGTCCAAAAAACTAAATTAATCTTTTGTTAATTCTCCGCGAAGCGATTCTTCCATCAATTTACGGCTTTCTTCTACGGGCAATCCTAAGCCCATTACAAACATCAGCTTCGTAACTGTAGCTTCGAACGTAAGGTCGTAACCACTTAAAACGCCCATTTTTTGCAATTCACGGCTGGTTTCATAACGGCCTAAATGAACAGAGCCTTTTTTACATTGAGAAATATCGATAATGATTTTGCCACTTAAAATTGCCTGGCGGAGGCTATCTAAAAACCACTGTGCGGTGGTGGTGTTTCCAGAACCAAAGGTTTCTAGAATAATGGCATCCACTTTCGAATCGGTAATGGCCGAAACCGCTTGCCTGGTAATGCCAGGATATAATTTTAAAACACCAATATTAGCATTGAAGTTAGTGTGCAAAGTCAATTTACCCTGAGGCGCTTTTAGCACGTAATTGGTGTGAAATTGAAGGTGAACTCCAGCTTCTGCCAACACCGGATAGTTTGGCGAGCGGAAAGCTTCAAATTTTTCGCTATTGTATTTAATGGAACGATTGCCTCTAAACAATTGGGCATCAAAGTAGATGCACACTTCGGGGAATAAAGATTTACCATTTTCTTTGGTCGCGGCTATTTCTAATGCAGTAATCAGGTTTTCCTTTGCGTCAGTTCTAATCTCGCCAATGGGTAGCTGGGAACCTGTTAGTACGACAGCTTTACCCAGATTTTCGAGCATAAAGCTTAATGCCGAAGCGGTAAATGCCATGGTATCCGATCCATGAAGAATTACAAAACCATCATAAAGGTCATATTGATTGTAGATCAGCTCTGCTAAAGTTTTCCAGATTTCCGGATCCATGTTTGATGAATCTAAAACGGGATTGAAGGAATGAACATCCAATTGATAATCCAGCCGACTTAATTCAGGTACATTTTCTTTAATCTGCTCGAAATCGAAAGGAATTAACATTCCATTACTAGGATCATTCACCATACCGATGGTTCCACCGGTATAAATTATTAGAATTTTAGTCATTTGGTTGGTTGGGTTGCTCCTCGCAAAGAAACTAAAAGAATTTCATTTTATTAGGCTATTAAATGATAAATATCAGATATAACCGCGTATTACCTTCGTTTTATTATCAATTTAACAATAAACGTTAAAAAAACGTTTATTGTTTTTTATTATTATTTCCGTAGACTACAGTCTACGGCTATTAAATTCCAAAAACCTTTTTAGAATTTTCTGTCGTAATGTTTGCAACCTCTTCCACAGAAACGCCATAGATATCTGATAACTTTTGAGCAATATAAATTAAATAACTGCTTTCATTTGGTTTTCCACGGAAGGGTACGGGTGCCAGATAGGGTGAATCCGTTTCCAAAACAAGATTTTGCAAAGGAATTTCACTTAACACTAAATCCAGGCCTGCTTTCTTATAAGTAACCACGCCGCCAATTCCTAAATAGAAATTAAGATCGATGGCCTGTTTAGCCTGGGCAACATTTCCGGTAAAACAGTGGAAAATTCCACGCAACTTTTCATCCTTTTCACTTTCTAATATCTCAAACACTTCGTCGAAAGCCTCGCGACAATGAATTACTATCGGTAAGCCAAGTGCCTTTGCCCAGCCAATTTGCTTCCGGAAGGCATCTTGCTGAAATGCTAAAGTGGTTTTATCCCAATATAAATCAATCCCGATCTCTCCGATTGCAAAGATTTTTCTCCCAGAAATACTGTTATAGATTTCATCCAATACGGCAAGATAATCCTCCTTTACATCACAAGGATGCAAACCAGCCATTGCAAAACAATTTTCCGGATATTTTTCCACCAAATCATCAATCATCGCAATTGATTTTACATCAACATTAGGCAAAAACAAACGGGTAACGTCATTTTCAAAACAACGTTCAACGAGTTGGGCTTGCTTTTCAGCATCTTGCTCATAATATAAATGCGTGTGGGTATCAGTAAAAATCATTTTTAAGTATTTCAATTGAGTATTAAATCTGTTTTGACAACTTTATTTCCAGCGTCTTAACTGTTTGTCAAAACCGGCATCATAATAAAAGATTAGCTTTGACAACTTTATTTCTAATGCCTTAGCAATTTGTCAAAGCTTAAATTTTGCTTTTTTTAGGTTTCTTAATTTTTACCGGCTCGGTTTCGAACTTATGTCCGTCGAATTCCATTTCCTTTTTTAAGAATTTACCGGTTAAGCTGATCGGATTTTGAATTAAACCTTCTGGCGTTCCCTCGAAGAGAATTCTTCCGCCGCCTGCCCCGCCCTCTTCTCCTAAATCAATTACCCAATCGGCAACTTTTACCACATCTAAATTGTGTTCAATTACCAGAATCGTGTTTCCTTTTTCTACTAACTCTTGTAATACACCTAAAAGCACATTAATATCTTCGAAATGGAGACCTGTTGTAGGTTCATCTAAAATATAGAAGGTTTTTCCGGTATCTTTTTTAGAAAGTTCAGTAGCCAGTTTTACCCGTTGTGCCTCACCACCCGATAAAGTAACAGATGACTGACCTAAAGTAATGTAACCTAAACCAACATCTTTCAGTGTTTTAATTTTCCGGTAAATGATCGGAATATTTTCGAAGAAAACGCAGGCATCTTCAATACTCATGTCCAATACATCGCTGATTGATTTTCCGCGGAAACGCACCTCTAAAGTTTCACGATTATATCTTTTACCGCCACACTCTTCGCAAGGTACCTGAACATCTGGCAGGAAATTCATCTCAATTACCTTCAGGCCCGCACCCTGACAAGTCTCGCATCTGCCACCTTTCACATTAAATGAGAAACGGCCTGGTTTGTACCCTCGAATCTTCGCCTCGGGCAGCTGTACAAAAAGGTTTCTGATGTCTGAGAAAACGCCGGTATAGGTTGAAGGATTAGAACGTGGTGTTCTTCCAATCGGCGCCTGATCAATTTCAATAACCTTATCAATTTCCTTCAATCCACTTATTTTCTCATATGGAAGCGGCGTTTTTTTCGCCCTGAAGAAATGATGATTTAAGATTGGATACAAAGTCTCTGTAATTAAACTCGACTTCCCTGATCCGGAAACACCGGTAACTGCAATAAATTTACCCAGAGGAAAATCAACAGAAACCTCTTTTAGGTTATGGCCGGTGGCTTTGATGATCGAAAGTTTATGTCCGTTTCCAGGTCTCCGTACCTTTGGTATTTCAATCTTTTTATCTCCGTTTAAATAGGCGGCAGTTAAGGTTTTAGATTTTAAGATTTGCGCTGCAGTTCCTTCTGCAACCACTGTTCCACCGTGAATACCTGCTCCGGGACCAACATCAATTACCCAGTCGGCTTCTAATATCATGTCTTTATCGTGCTCCACCACTAAAACGGTATTGCCTAAATCACGCAGATTTTTCAAAGCATTAATTAAACGTTCATTATCGCGTTGGTGCAAACCAATACTTGGCTCATCCAGAATGTACATTACATTCATCAGCTGAGAACCAATTTGTGTAGCCAAACGAATCCTTTGTGCTTCACCACCAGACAGCGTTCGCGCTGTTCTATCTAAAGTTAAATAGGTTAAACCTACATCAGTTAAGAACCCGATTCTTGCCTTAATTTCTTTTAAAATCTCTTTTGCAATAATGTTCTGGCGATCTGAAAGACGTTCATCAACATGTTCAAACCATTGAAACAAGTTATTGATGTCCATCGAGGAAAGCTCAAAAATATTCTTTCCATCAACTTTAAAGTGTAAACTTTCTTTTTTCAAACGGGCACCATGGCATTCCGGACAAGTTTTTAGCTTACGGAAAGCATCCATATCATCATTAGCAGATTCACTTCGCTTTTCGTTCTGTTCTTCCAGCATCTTGATGATCCCATCAAAAGTAATGTTGTAGTTCTGAACGTTCCACTTATTATATTCTACCTCTACCTTAATTAAATCAGGCGAGCCGTTTAAAATAATATTGATTATCTCATCACTCAATTTCTCTATTGGTGTAGAAAGCGAGAAAGCATATTTCTTCGCCAGCGATTTTAATACCTGGAACATCCAGATGTCGCGGTATTCTCCAAGTGGTGCCAAACCACCATTTAAAATACTGAGTTTAGGATTTGGAATAACAGATTCCTTATCCACAACGAAAATATAACCTAAACCATCGCAAAGGTCGCAGGCGCCATAAGGCGAATTAAATGAAAAGCTATTGGGCTGAGGTTCATCATAAGAAATTCCCGTAGTTGGGCACATTAAAAACTTACTGAAATGCGCAACATGGTTATCCTTATCACTGATTTTGATTACTCCCTTACCCATTTTCATGGCAGTTTGAACAGAATCTAAAAGCCTCTTTCTATCCTTATCATCAACAATCAGGCGATCGATGACTACTTCAATATCGTGGATTTTATAGCGGTCGACCTGCATTTTGGCCGTAATATCTTTAATCTCACCATCCACACGAACCTTTACATAACCTTGCTTCCGGATTTGTTCAAACAGCTCGCGGTAATGTCCTTTTCTTCCTTTAACAACAGGCGCCAGGATATTTACTGCCATGCCATCAAACTTGTTGAAGATATTTTGCAGAATCTGATCTTCGCTCATCCGCTCCATTTTCTCTCCGGTATTGTACGAAAAAGCATCAGCTACACGGGCATAAAGCAAGCGCATAAAATCGTAAATTTCGGTAATGGTACCTACTGTAGAGCGGGGATTTTTGCTGGTTGTTTTTTGTTCAATGGCAATTACCGGACTCAAGCCAGAAACCTTATCTACATCCGGGCGTTCCATGCCCCCCATAAACTGGCGACTGTAAGCACTAAAAGTTTCCATGTAGCGCCGCTGCCCCTCCGCATAAATGGTATCGAAAGCCAATGAAGATTTCCCGCTACCACTTAAACCAGTAATCACCACCAGTTGGTTTCGGGGGAAACTCACATCAATATTTTTTAAATTATGTACCCTCGCACCGTATACTTCTACATCTTTTTGCTCGCCGAGGTCGATAGATTTATTGCTCATATTTTATTGAAAAGTTGGGAAGAAATTTGGCCTTTAAAAAGACTGCATTTCAATCTGCAAAAATGCTAAAAATTTTATCAAAAAGAAAGCGCAATGAAAGCTGTATTAAGGATTAATTGTCATAATGCCTGCTTCTGTTCCGAAGGAAACCTGATGAAAAACCGAAACGGAAATAACCATAGTGATCCTGAAAATAAATGTTGTAATTATCTTCACCATAATAGCCGACAGTTGCCAAAAGAAATACATTATTCATAAAAGGAAAACTATAATTAAAATTAATTTCAGCGTTTAACCGCTTCTGGAAGTTTCCTAAATTCTTCGCCGGGATTTTATTCACAGCATAAGAAACTTCGGTATTTAAACGCCAGGTTTCTTTCTCGGTTTTAACTTTCGCTTTATTTCTTGCATTTCTTTCAATCTGATCGTATTTCCGCCAGGAGAAATTATACAATATTCTCGTGAAACCAAAGCCTAAATCTAAAGCAGGTTCATACCTAAAGAACTTATGCCACTGCAAACCCAGTCGGTGATTAAGTGAATAATAACTTTCATCAGAAGCGGTTGGCGTTAAGTGACCAAAACGATAAGAAGCCGTTAAATAATTGGCATTGAAATTCCCGGTTAAGGTATTTACGGTTCCATCCTGATTAAGTGCGCTTTGATCTTGTCCGTTAGAATGATGCGTAAATGCCAGCTCTCCATATTGATAATGATCGGGATCTGTATTTAGACGGGCATAGGCTGCAAAACCAAGGCGGTAACTTGGCGTACGAACACCAGCTGAAGCTTCATTACGAACACGAACCGTAAAATCTGGAATGATAGCAAATGCCACAGGCGATTGATAACTTCCCAATAACATATAAGTTGTAGTTAAACGCCCGTTGATGACATACTTTGATGGCGCACCCAACTCCCCTGCTGGCGCCGTATAGGAGAAATCTGAATTTTCTTTGTAGAGATTTATGTATTCCTTATTGGCGAATTCTCGTTTTGAAAAAAGCGAATCTTGCGCAAAAAGATGAAAACTAAGAACTGATAAGGCAAAAGCTAAAAAAGATTTCATCATGCCCATATAAACGTTGGTTGTGAGATGATGGTTTTGTGATTATAATATAGATTTGAGATGTTGATGAAAAAGTAGGTTAAAGGTCTATATTAGATTGTAAATATTTAAATATGGAAAATGAATTAAGACCTTTTTGGAATAGACTTTTTAGTTTTGACTGGAAATTCGGATTGTTTTTAATTTTAATAATTTGTGTACCAAGATTCTTTCTGGTTCTTAGTGCCAATTCATCTGGAAATTATGGCTACATCGGATTAATAATGATTATTTCTGCAATGGCACCTATCTTATTCCTAAGTAAATATGGCAGAATAAAAATAGGAATGACCAAAACTAAAAACTATTCCTGGCTTGTTATAGCTTTTATAACAGGACTTTTTGCCAGTATTTTACTTTATTTTCTCGGGCAGTTTCTTTATGGAAGTTCTTATGAAAACTGGTACACCTATATTGGAAAATCATATAAAATTCCAAGTGCAATAAATGAGAATGACAAAGCAATTCTTTTTACTGTAATGGCTTTAACCGGAATGACATTCAGCCCTATTGGCGAGGAATTATTTTTTAGAGGAATTGTGCATTCTAGCTTTGCAAAATCAATGGGCAATAAAAAAGCATCAATAGTTGATAGCTCCGCATTCGCATTGATACATATTTCGCATTTTGGTTTAGTATTTATAAATAATAAATGGAGTTTCCTTATGCAGCCTACTTCTATTTGGGTATTAAGCATGTTCTTTGTGAGTATACTCTTTTTTATCTTCAGAAAGCGATCAAGTTCCATTTGGGGAGCTGTAATTTGTCACTCAGCATTTAATTTAGGAATGATATATTGTATATTTTACTTATTGTAAAACAGCTTTATAGTATATTTTCTCTGCATTCTATTTTTTTTATATTTTTCCAGGCATGTTTAGCGCAACTAAACCTCGCCTTTTTTACCTCTTATTAGTGTGGTCAGCGCACCAACAGATCATTTCATAATTAGTGATAACGCCAACCATAAAAATAAAATCTACCACTCAATCGTCGTTCCATTTTCCGTTGGATGCCCGGTACATACCAAAACCCTGCCTCTTGCAATTTCATCATCTGTAAGCACTTCGTTATAATCCATCCTTACGGTACCTTTGGTGCAATTGGCCACACAGGTGCTGCATACCCCTCCGCGACAGCTATACGGTAATTTGATTTTATTTTCCAGCGCAACATCTAAAATCCTTTTCGGCCAGGACACAGCCAGATTATAAATTTCACCATTAAAATTTAAAATGACTGAATAGGTACTCTTATCTACCACTTTCTCCGAACTATCATCTTCATCTACCTCATCCTCAGGCAAAACAAAGGTTTCCCTTTTAATTTGTTTGAGGTCAAATCCCATTCCCAATAAAGTAATGCGACACAGATCCATATAAACAATAGGTCCGCAGGTATAAAACAGTGCATTTTCACGTCTGAAATTTAAATTCTCCTTCAGCAACTTCTCGATATAGAATTTATTCAGCCTGGCGGTCATCAGGTTTTTGCTGTTACTAAATATCCAGATAATTTTTAGCCTTTCAGGATAACGCAGTTGCCAATCTAATAATTCGTCATAAAATAAAGCATCTTCCATCAATCGGTTGCTATAAATAAGCGTGATCAGCGATTTATGTTCCCGAATCAAGGCTGTTTTCAAAATGGAAAATAGTGGCGTAATCCCTACACCCGCTGCGAAAAGAAAAAGATCTCTTTCCAGATTTTCTGCCACCACATAACTAAACAATCCCTGTGGTTCCTGCGCAAATAATATATCGCCAGTAGCTGTTTTATGGTGAAGAAACCTCGAGATCTCCCCATTTTCTACCCGTTTCACGGTGATGGCCAAAGGCTCATCCACATCAGGAGAGCTATTAAAAGAGTACGACCTCCTCACTTCCCTGTTCTTTCCTTCAAAAACTAACGACACAAACTGACCAGCTAAATAATCCGGGTATTTCTCCCCGATCTCTTCAAATTGAAAAGTTAAGTTATCTCCCGGCTGACTAATAATCTTGTTAATACGAAGTTTGAACATACTACAAAGAAAAGGATTTGCGTTGAAAATTCGTTAGTCGTTAGTCGTTAGTCGTTAGTCGTTAGTCGTTAGTCGTTAGAAGAAACAACTGGTAACCAAGTGGTGTTTGACTGATGAAAAATATTTAATTGGGAAAGCGTGAGCGGTTAGAAAGAACAATTCTTATGAGCTATTTATTGGTTTATTCGTCATTGGTTCATTGGTTAGCGTGATGGAGACGAAGTTGGGTTAGAAATTTAGGGTTTAGGGTTTAGGGTTTAGGGTTTAGGGTTTAGGGTTTAGGGTTTAGGGAGAACAATTCCGTGGAAATCCGTGTTTTGGTGGCAAAACTTTATTGGCTAATTAACCCATATAAAATAGCTTAGTATATGCTTTTAGCTTTTAGCTTTTAGCTTTTAGCTTTTAGCTTTTAGAAAAAACAATTCTGCGGTTAATGATTTTATCCAATATCACCATCAAGATCTGTGAAATCAAAAAATCTGTGAAATCACCTTCAAAAAAAAACGTCCCGGTTACCCGGGACGCCTTACCAAATGCTTGTCTTTATCTTAACTATATTATTCGCCGTTGTAAGCCAATAACACACGCTTCTTTTCGTATCCGTAGCGTTTCGGATGTTCTACAATCTGTTTCATAGAAATTACTTTATACACGTAGCGGCCGGTTTCCTGGTTCAGCTTCATTTTATAATAATTATCCTGATTCTGATTGGTGATTTGTCTGCGTAAACGGCCATCGCCAACATTGTATGCCGCAGCTACCAATGTCCAGCTATCTAAGCTTCTATACATTTCTTTGATGTACTTGCAGGCCGCAACGGTAGATTTGCGCAAACTATAGCGCTCATCTACTCTTCCATTTACCTTTAAACCGTAAGAGCGGGCGGTACCAGGCATGAACTGCCAGATTCCGGCTGCGCCTTTTGGAGAAACGCCGCCTGCCATTCCAGATTCAACCAAAGCCAAATACTTGAAATCATTCGGAATTCCATAAGCAGCAAGAATCGGTTCGATAACGGGAAACCATTCCTTCGCTTTTTTATGCAAACGATTTGTTTGCGTAATGCCGTAGCTGTGTGAGGCAAGGATTTTTTTCATTTTGCGTTCTACTTTTTTATCGCCCAAAGGCAAAGTTTCATCAGCAAAATTTAACTGGGCCATTAAAGATTGAGGCTTTTCCTCTTTTTCAACTTTCAGGCTGTCAGTTGTGGGTATTGTTGTAGTGTGTAATTTTCCTTCTTTTAAAAGACTTTTTTGTGCTAAGGGCATTTGGTAAGCGAACACTTTAGCCATGATAAATAGTGTTGCCACTACCGCAAATGGTACGATGTGTTTCTTTAACATCTTCCTCCTTTTTTTGGTGAACTTATATAAAAACGTCGGCAAAGCTAAAAAATAATAAGCACATTATCAAATAGTTACGTAAATACACATCAAAAACAGCCTCTAAACTACTTAAAACGTGGATTTTAAATTTCCAAAACCGACCTATTTTTCCTATATTAGAGGCTAATTTTTTAATATAATTTCCGCACTACAACATTGTTATATTCAGCAATTTTTCATAAATTTGCAGCCCGCATTTCAGGATGCGGTTAAAAGCGTATCATGATAAATAAAAACAACAGGAACAGTCGGGATGACAAGTCCAAACCGGGTAGCCGGAACACTGATGACAGAAGTAGTTCAGCCGGATCTGACAGAAAAAGATCAGACGACAGAGACAACAAATTCAATAAATCATCCGATTCTAAAGACAACTTCAGACCCAGAAGTTCAGAGGGTAAAGATTTTAAATCAAAATCATTCAGCGACAGAAAAGATTCAAGACCAAGAACAGGCGGACGTGACTTCAAATCGAAAGATGCTGAACCACAAAGTTTCAAATTCGGCGATCGCGAGTTTAAATCGAAAGATACCGGCGCAAAAGAAGAACGCAGTTATAAGCCAAGAGAAGGTGGATCCAGAGATTACAAACCCAGAACCGGAGACCGCGATTTCAAATCAAAAGATGGTGGATCAAGAGATTACAAACCCAGAACAGGAGATCGTGATTTTAAATCAAAAGACGGCGGATCAAGAGACTTTAAACCAAGAACAGGCGACAGGGACTTTAAATCAAAAGAAGGTGGAGCAAGAGATTATAAACCAAGAACAGGAGAACGCGATTTCAAATCTAAGGATGGAGATTCGAGAGATTTTAAACCGAGAGAAGGCGGATATAAAGATTACAAATCAAGAGGCGGCAGAACAGACGACTTCAAGCCAAGTGCTGGAAGCTCAAGAGATGTAAAACCAAGAGAACCCAGAGAAGGAGATTCTCGTCCGTTTAGAAAACGCGAAGAGACACAGCAACCGAGAGACACCGAATTTAACCGTCCGGAACGTACCGTAATTGCTCCTGCCCGTAAAACAAATGAAGATAAAGGCTTAATTCGCCTTAACAGATATATTTCAAATGCAGGAATTTGCTCTCGCCGTAAGGCCGATGAATTGATTGCTGCTGGTGTAGTTTCCGTAAATGGAGAAGCAGTTACCGAATTAGGACATAAAGTAGATCCTTCAAAAGATCTGGTTCGTTACAATGGCGAGTTGCTTAAACGCGAGAAAAAGGTTTACGTTTTGTTAAACAAACCAAAAGACTACATCACAACAACTGATGACCCGCAAGAACGCCGTACCGTAATGCAATTGGTTGATAAAGCCAGTCGTGAGCGGATTTATCCTGTTGGCCGTTTAGACCGTAACACAACAGGGTTATTGTTAATGACCAATGATGGTGAACTTGCAGATAAATTATCTCACCCAAAAAACGGAATTACAAAAATTTATAACATTGAACTGGATAAGTCTTTATCACAAGGTGATTTAAATAAAATTGCCTTTGGTTTAGAGTTAGAAGATGGATTGATTAAACCAGATAACATTTCTTATGTGTCTGGCGGAACCAAAAAAGAAATCGGTATTCAGATTCACAGTGGTAAAAACCGAATTGTTCGTCGTATTTTCGAACACCTGGGTTACAGCGTAGAGAAATTAGACCGCGTTGTTTATGGCAATTTAACGAAGAAAGATTTACCCCGCGGTAGATGGCGTTATCTGGAAGATCATGAGTTGATCCAGATTAAACACTTAATAAAATAATGACAAAGGCAATCGAAAGGTTGCCTTTTTTATTGTCCTAAGATCATAAAAGAATGATGCGAGAAGCAGTATTCACCCATCTTTTAATTTTTAGCAAAACGCTAATCTTAGAATTATTTAACAATTGCCCCAACAAATTTTTATCATCTTTGTTCCAAAGGAAGATTATTATATGAAAAAATATATCGGAATATTCTTAATGTCGCTATTATCCACAGTCGCAGTTGCCCAAAAAAAATATAACCTTATTGTTGGCACTTACACGGCTCCAGGCAAGAGTGAAGGAATCTACACTTATGATTTTGATATTGCCAACGGCAATACCAGCTTAAAAAATATCGCTAAAGGCATTCCAAATCCAAGTTATCTGGCCATTTCTCCCGACAAAAAACATGCTTACGCTGTAAATGAAACGGGAGATAAAAGCACAGTTACCGCTTTTAAATATGAGGCTAAAACAGGGGCATTAACATTTTTAAACAAAGTTGAGAGTCATGGTGCCGACCCTTGTTTTATTACCGTTGATGATAAAAATGTATTGGTAGCGAATTATTCCGGAGGCAGTTTAGCAGTATTTTCACGCAGTGCTGATGGATCTCTGAGTGAAGCGATCCAGGTGATCAAACATACCGGAAAAAGTATCGACCCAAAAGGCCGGCAAAATAGTGCACATGTGCACATGGTGAAGTTTACACCCGATCATAAATATTTGGTTGTTAATGATTTGGGAGAAGATCAAACGTATATCTACAGCTATGATCTGGCAGGAAAAGAGAAAACGCTAACAGAAAAATCCGTTATTAGAACAAACGCAGGTACCGGTCCGCGGCATATTGTTTTTAGTCCTAATGGAAAATTTGCCTACCTGGTTCACGAATTTAACGGTAGCATTACTGCTTTCCGTTACAAAAAAGGCGAACTCACCAAGCTACAGGAAATTAGCACTACACTGAAAGACTTTAAAGGCGCTGTAGATGCAGCAGATATACACGTTTCTGCAGATGGTAAATTCTTGTATGAAACCAACAGAGGTGATGCAAACAGTATTTCTACCTTTGCCATTCTTCCAACGGGTAAGCTAAAATTTATAGGAACACAAAGTACTTTAGGTAAAGGGCCAAGAAACTTTACGATAGATCCGAGTGGAAAATTTCTGTTGGTTGGTCATCAGTATACCAATAACGTTGTAATTTTTAACAGAGACGTTAAAACAGGTAAATTAACTGATAGCGGAAAAAGAATTGATGTGGGTGCACCGGTTTGCCTGATTTTTGATAAATAAGCGATGTTTTCACTTTGAATTATCATCCTGAATTTATTTCACGACCTACTTACAAAAGATGCTGAAACAAGTTCAGCAGGTAGACCGTTCATAGTAGCTATGTTAGCCATTTTGCGATAAACGATCGCTATTGCCACTTCGTCATCGTAAGTTTGTATAAATAGGTTTTGAGAATTGCTGACAGGATATAATTTTGTTCAGCATAAAAGATCCAGCA
>NZ_WKKH01000020.1 GCF_009674725.1 Pedobacter petrophilus
AATTAGGTGTTGAAATTTAGACTGGTTGGTGAGACACCAAAAAGTAGGTTAAGCCGTAAACTGACGCTGATTGATATTCTAAATCACAGTTTGTTTTATAACTTCTATCTATCTGTTGGTGCTCACCAGCCGAAAACGCATGTGTATAAATTTCAACAATATTAAGAAATTAGGTGTTGAAATTTAGACTGGTTGGTGAGACACCAAAAAGTAGGTTAAGCCGTAAACTGACGCTGATTGATATCCTAAATCACAATTTATTTTGTGTTTTAAATTATTGTTGACACCTTGCTGCAGAACATTAATTAATAAAATCTTTTCACCAAATCAGAGATCAAATAATAAATAACTTTTAACAATATTTCCGGGTGAGCGGCTTAGACCCATATCTTTCAATCTCTGAAAAGAGTTATAACTTCTATCTATCTGTTGGTGCTCACCAGCCGAAAACGCATGTGTATAAATTTCAACAATATTAAGAAATTAGGTGTTGAAATTTAGACTGGTTGGTGAGACACCAAAAAGTAGGTTAAGCCGTAAACTGACGCTGATTGATATCCTAAATCACAGTTTGTTTTGTGTTTTAAATTATTGTTGACACCTTGCTGCAGAACATTAATTAATAAAATCTTTTCACTAAATCAGAGATCAAATTATAAAATAATTTTTAACAATATTTCCGGGTGAGCGGCTTAGACCCATATCTTTCAATCTCTGAAAAGAGTTAATTGTTGTTCTGCAGCACCCGGGAACTTTAATTGCTTTTGCCGAGCGGCCATTGGTACCGATCCCTATCCGCTATACCATAAACCTGCTCGCTAAAGCATAAAAATGAAAAAAAACAATTTATACTATTGATACAAAAAGCTAAAAAATCATTTTACGCGTTTCAGGTATGAGGCGTAAATTGCTTTAGAGCGGTTAAATAATTAATAAATTATCAGAATGAATTATAACGAACAATTAAAGGAAGTTAGATCTTTTGCCATAAAAGCACACGACGGTCAGAAATATGGTGCTTTCCCTTATGAAGTACATTTAATGAGTGTATTGAGTACGCTCTTAAAATTTAATATTTTCCCTACAAATGAAGAACACTATAAAATTTTAGCAGGCGCCTGGTTACATGATGTTCTGGAAGATACTGATATCAGTAAAAATGAATTTATTAACCACTTTGGCGAAGCTATTTTCGATATTGTTTGGTCTGTTACTGATGGCGAAGGGGAGGATAGAAAAGCCAGAAAAAACATTATGTATAGCCGTTTAATTCATAATCAGCAAGCAATAATTGTGAAACTGGCAGATAGAATTGCAAATGTAGAAGCGAGTATCATCCTCGGAAATGAAGCTAAATTAGCCATGTACCAATCAGAAATGGAACAACTCTCTGCAGTTTTAGCCAATAAAATTACCACGAAAGTAGGTAATATGCTGTTCGGTTACCTGAAATTATTAACAGATTACTATTAGCCGCTATGCTAATCATTTTTATTCAATCGTCTGGATGGATCAAACTGTAATCCAGCAACCAATCATCCAGACGATTAAATTTTCCGGTTATTTAAGCTTGCTTAACTTTCTTTGCCCGTCCGCCTTCGGCTTTTTCTGGTTGTTGTATAGATAAGATTAAATCGATGCTTTCGGAATTAACTTCGTATTCAGCTGCAATTTTTTCCCATCTTACTAATTCTGACTGCAGATTTTCAATCTCTTTACTTAAAGATTCTATCTTGGTTTGTATCGATTTTCTCACGTTTAAATTTGCCATAACACAAAATTATCATTTGAATATTAAATGAATAGTGCTTTTATCAACAGCGCTTAAATAAATCTGATTAGCTATTGATTATCAACGGATTAGAAATGTAAAGAATTTTCAACATTTTAAATTTTACAGGTGTGGGTATCTTTATGCCCTGTTACACAGTTAATAACCGCTTTTATAGGGTAAAATCGACTTTGAAATGTTCAATGCATAGCTGTAAAATGCTAAATTTGGGCTGTGCTTTTGGTATTAAACATCAACAGCATCAAAGGGAACCGAACTACTTTAATTTGCAACTTTCTATTTTATCTTTTCAGCAAGCGGAACACACGCCTGCGCTCGATCTCCGTTATTTGGTAACCGAAGCGGCGCATTATGTTATGGCGCTGAATTTTCAGGAAGAGTTTGATCTTTTATATATAGATCTTAACCCTAACGCTGAAGATAAAAAAGGTATCGCGGGTTTAAAATTTAATAGGGATGCCAAAAAGACCATGCTGCCCAAAATCTATGATCATTTGGCTTTAATTGATATTTCTTCTGTTTGTGCTGCCAGTATTTACAAGCATGGGAAAGAAATTATCGGCATGGAAAAGTCGAACTTTCCGGCCGATGCCGCCATGATGGTAACAGAAGGTTGTGGCGAAGATTATGAACGCTTTAGTAAACATTTACTTCCGGTTTCCAGGTATTTTTTACTCCGCCCGCTCCATACCCAATGGAACACCATCTTAAAAGCGTTTGATTTTTTCCTGATGGATGGGGTTTGGGATGCCGTAATTTTTATTGCGGAATTAATCTCCGAAAACAAAAATATGGGCATAATTAGCCATGCCCATATGTTAGAAAGCCTCAGCGAAAGCACCTGCTACCCGGCATTTTGTACCGCTAGGGAAGGTTTCCTGCTGGCGCGATATCCATTAACAAAGAAAAGCCTCGAAATGAATAATTAATTCACTAAAAATACTGATCGATGCTCAATCCATAAGTCAGATTCAGATTCTCGCGCCCGGTGATGTTTAACCGGTTATAGTTCAAAGCTGTTGTAAGGCTAATCCATTTTCTTAATTTTAAACCAACAGATGTAGTCGATCTGATGATGTGATCACCTTTTCTATCAAATGAATTTTGGAGAAAATGGCTGCCATCAATAACGATGATTTCTTTAATCTGGAAATGGTACTGCAGCCGTAAAGAATTGCGGTAGGTGTTATAGCTTTCGCCAACGATGAGGCTACTTTGATCAAATAAAACACCATCACTCAAATTCACGTAAGCATTCGGCCGATCCAGAATACTATATGCAATACCGCCGCCCGCAAGGAGTTGGTTCTTTAATTTTAATGAATAACTCGTATTGTAATTTAATAACCCCCAGTAGTAAAAATGAGGGAACGTTTTATACAGGTTAAAATTTAGGGTGCTGGAAAAATCGTTATTGCTCAGGCTGTTGTTTTGTTTGCCATAAAGCCAGCTGGAAGAAGAATTTAGCACGAAAGCTTTCTTTTTCATTCCTAAATTCAAAGCGTTATTTAACAAATATGCTTTGTCTTCATTGGTTCGGTTAATGGAGCCGGTAGAAGAAAGTACGATATGATATTGTGTAGAATCGCTGTATTGTGCTTTCAATTCGATGTGGAAAAGCATACCTAAGATCAGGAGTAAAGTTAGCCGCATTTAAGGGTAACAGCATTGCGCATGCGATGTTTGGCCTTTTTTGAAAATGATTACCCATAACCAGCAGAATAATTAAAGCCAAAACCATGCTTTAGGTTTCTCTGTTATTCAATCATCAGGATTAAAATAAAAAAACGACAATATGGAAACACCAGAAAAACAAGATAGGCAGCCAGGAATAGAGGCAGAGATGAATCCGGCTCCGGAGGTGATCAGAGATAGCTATAAAGGTTCGGAAAAGTTGCAGGATAAAGTAGCGCTGGTAACCGGTGGTGATAGTGGAATTGGCCGTGCTGTTGCGGTACACTTTGCCCGTGAAGGTGCAGATATTGCCATTGTTTATTTAGATGAGGATATCGACGCTGAAAAAACAAAAGAACTGGTTGAACAGGAAGGACGTAAATGTTTGTTGATTAAGGGCGATGTAAAAAAGTCTGAGTTTTGCAAAGAATCCGTTCAAAAAACTGTTGAGGAGTTTGGCAAGATCAATATTTTAGTTAACAATGCCGGGATGCAGGTTCCGCAAAAAGACCTTAAAAACATAGATGAGCAACAGCTTGAAGATACCTTTAGAACCAATATCTTTGGCTATTTCTATTTCGCACACGAAGTGCTGGAACATTTTAAAGCAGGAGATTGCATCATCAATACCACTTCGGTTACGGCATACCGTTCTTCGCCAAATTTGATTGATTATTCTTCAACAAAAGGGGCAATCACCTCATTCACCCGTTCACTGGCCACCAACTTAGCCAAAACTGGAATCCGCGTTAATGCCGTTGCACCAGGCCCGGTTTGGACACCTTTAATTGTTTCCACTTTTGATGAGGAAAAAATTAAATCTTTCGGTTCGGAAACCGCTATGGAAAGGGCAGGGCAGCCCTCAGAAATTGGACCTGCCTATGTTTTTCTAGCTTGTCAGGATGCCTCATTCATTACCGGCCAGGTAATTCACGTTAACGGTGGCGAAGTAGTAAACGGTTAGGTTTATCCAAAAAAAATAAGTAATATTATAATTAAGGGGAAAATCTGCAAGGTTATTCCCCTTTTTAAATCCTATTAAAAAACATAAATTTTTAACAATAAGTGAGCGACAAGGATATCAAGTCAGATTCAAATACCGACTGGCAGTTTAAACTCCACGGAATCATTTACGAATCCAATACACCTGCAGGCAAGGCTTTTGACATTGGTTTGCTCATCGCCATCTTTACCAGTATTATCGTAGTAATGCTGGATAGCGTGGTGAGTATCCACGCAAAGTATGGCCAAATGTTCAGCACACTGGAATGGGTTTTTACCGCGCTGTTTACTGTTGAATATATTTTGCGATTGGTAAGTATTAGAAAGCCTTTTCGGTTTGTATGGAGCCCGCTGGGAATTATCGACCTGATTTCGCTGCTTCCATCTTACCTGAGCATATTTTTTATTGGTGCACAATCATTACTGGTATTTAGGGCGTTGAGATTGCTGCGGGTTTTCAGGATATTTAAACTCGGCCAATTCCTAACCGAAATTAATTTTTTAACCCATGCACTTAAAAACAGTTTACGGAAAATAAGTATTTTCTTGCTTACCGTACTTACCATTACAGTCATTCTCGGTTCGATTATGTACCTGGTGGAAAAGAAAGAAAATGGTTTCTCTAACATTCCGGAGAGTATTTATTGGGCCATTGTAACCATTACCACTGTTGGTTATGGCGATATTTCTCCAATTACCCCAATGGGAAAATTTGTAGCTTCGGTAGTAATGCTTATTGGTTATGCCATTATTGCGGTACCTACCGGGATTATTACCCATGATATTGCGCTTGCAGCAAGGCAAAAAAAGGAATTGCCGGAATCTTGTCCGAGTTGTAGCCGGGAAGGCCATGATAGCGACGCACTATTCTGCAAGTTCTGCGGCTCCTCTTTATATCGGTAGTGCCAAGAGAAATTATTTCAGTTTAAGGTTTTATTAACGCTGTGCGCATGGATGGATTGATAAATATTGCTGAAACTTTTTTCACCTAAATAGGGTTGTCATTTAAGATTAAAGAAAGCAATTATGAAAAATATCATCTCTACTTTAGCAAAAACTGCTGTCGTTTTCCTTTCCATTTCAAGCTTCGATCAGGTGGCATTGGCCAGCAATCGTTTGCCGGTTAACTTATACAACATAAAGGCCGAGATTTCTCCGGAGGTCTTTATTCGCCAGGCAACCCTGATGGGGATGAAAGAATTACAGTTGAGCGGTGTAGCCAATGAACAATCTACAGATGCAAAGATCAAGGCTTATGCGAAGATGATGATTACCGATCATTCTAAAGCAAATGAAGAGCTGAAAATTCTGGCGAAAGCAAAGGGCGTAAGTTTGCCAATGGGTAAGCTGGAAGTGGGCACGCTTCGATCAGACGGACGGGTAGATTCTGCGCCAGAGAACATGAAAGATACCACCAGAAATGACAATCAGCCAGAAGCAGCAGGAAATGTGAAAACAAATGCTCCATTAACCAGTGGTGAGCTTACAGAAGCTGATATTTTAAAGTCGGTTGACGAGCTTAAAAAGTTAAAAGGAGCTTCATTGGATCAGTCTTATGTGAGCACCATGATCGCAGATCATCAAAAAGCAGTTGCTTTGTTCGAAGAAGGTACCAAATCTACTGACGCAGCAACAAGAAAATTTGCCTCCAAACAACTGCCGAAATTAAAAGCCCATTTAAAACATGTGATGGCGTTGAGCAAATAAATCATAGCCACTTATTTAATGCCTTTAACCATCGGTTGATGGGGTTGGTATTTAATAGCTATAGTTATAAAAATTAACCTTTACGCGAAGATTTAACAGATAAAAAAAAGAGCGAACCGTAATGGTCGCTCTTTTTTGTTTATGCTTCATCTTCCGTTTCTTCATCCTCATCCCCGATCCAGTCATCCAGTTTTGTTCCCGCACCATCAGCATAGGGAATTTCCTCTTCAGTATATTCTGAATCATCCTGCTCTTCTTTAGGAAGATGGCCTTCGCCTGCGTTACCGCCTGCTCTGTGCATTTGGAACTGATCTGAATCTTCAGCTTTTTTATCGTCTTTCGGTGTTTCTTCCTGCTCTATCATAACTTTTTTTTATTTAAAGAACATCCTGATCTTTGCATAAGTTTTCAATTTTCAAAAAAATGAAAGTCATTGGAAAATCTTTTTATACTAAAATCAATCCATTTGGTTCAATATTACGTTGTTATTTTACAGATAAAACTTTCTTGTTAGATATATTTTTGCTTTATTGCCAGATATTACCAACGTTCCAGTAAATGAAAAATCTCTCCATCAGTTTAACTCCAGCTAAATGTGAGCTTTTGGATAATATCCTGAACGAATTTGATGAGGAAGTTTACATCAAATCAGATCGTGTGCTAAAAATATTCAGGGGTAATGGCAGCCTGGCTTCTGATTACTTAGATTTTCTGGTACAGATGAATTTAGTTATCCTGGTTGGTCAGGTAGATGGTATTGCCCTGCCTGCAATGGTTGGAAAACAAGCTGGTGTTGATATGTTTATCAGCGAAGGAGGATTTAAACGCCGGTATGCACTTAAGAAATTAGAAGAAGATACCGGCAAAAGTATTTTCGATCTGCAAAATGAAAATCTGGACCTCAAGGAGAAAACGCAAAAGCAGGATCAGTTACTTAAAAGTTTAGAGGATAGCATTACACAGCAAGGCAAAAATATCTTACACACCTGGTTAATGAGAGTATTGTACTTTTTTGCTGGTATTTTAATGACTTACGCCTACTTCAAATTGTTTGGTACAGCTTAAAAAAGCGTACTTGCGCCCAGAAAATCATTAACAATCCTTAAAATTTCTCTTCCTAAATCTTTAGCATTTCCTATCCCTACACCCTTTATTGCCGCCAGTTGGTCAGCAGATTTTGGTGGTTTGGCTGCAACATTTAACAGTGCAAGATCTGATAAAACGGTGTGCTCCGGAACGTTGCGATCTTCGCTTACCTTCTTTCGCCAGGCCACCAGACTTTGATATAATTTTTGATTGATAATCTCCTTCGGAAGCACCGCTTTCGCTATGCTTGTTTTTTTAGGACGCTGATCGAACTGATTGGTAGCGGCCAGGTAAGTCTTTGTATATTCTTCAAGAGAAAACGGACTCCACGTAAATTTAAAAAGAGAAAATTTAACATTTAATGCATTGGCACAATTGCTCAGCGTAGCCAAAACCCTCTCAGATTGTTCATCGAGATAAATATTCAGTCCAGCAAATTTGCCAATCTCATTAATTACCGTCTCCAGTTTTGGAACAAAATATTTTGAAGCCTTGGCCAGTCGTTCTAAAAATATTTCATCATGATCCAGATTTGTATTTTTATTTATTTTAGCAAGTTCCTGGTCTTTAAACTTTTTGGCAACCCGAATAATGTCTTTTTCTAAAAGTTCCGTAACAGCCGTTTGCAAGTTATTTAAGGCCGCGTTTTCATCATTTGCCCTAAATTTCGAAACCTTTAAAATTTTCCAATATGCTTCGATCGCACTGAAATCAAATAAGTCATCGGCGAGGTTCCACGCATACTGTTTTTGGAAAGATGCTAAATCATCATTAGCTGGTTTTTTGCTTACTGCTGCTGCCGTAAAAGCAATAATCCGCTTATCCGTCATAATGTTTTCCATTTTAACGGGAGATTTTAAAAGCAATCCCTCCAAACTTTTACACCGGCTCAACGCCACGTAAGCCTGGCCATGCGTAAAAGAAGAACTAATGTCTACAATCGCTTTTTCGAAAGTTAAACCCTGACTTTTATGAATCGTAATTGCCCAGGCAAGTTTAAAAGGATATTGAGCGAAGGTGCCGGTATTGGTTTCATTAATTTTATTCTCCTCCTGGTCTAACGCGTATTTAACGTTTTGCCACTCTTCCCGTTCTACCTCAAAAGCCTCACTGTCATCTAAAAACTGCACCCGAACGCTATCATTTTCAATCCCCACTACTTTTGCAGCTTTTCCATTGTAATAAAGTTTTTTCCCTGATGAATCATTTTTGATAAACATCACCTGGGCACCAACTTTTAAGTGGAGCACATCGTCAACCGGATAAGCATCTTTAGGGAAATCGCCGGTGATTTTTGCATGGAAAGCATGGGTTTTTCCGGCCAGTTTTTCCAGGCATTCGGTATTGATCTGGCCAACCAGATGATTATGCGTAGTTAAAGTAATGTAATCTTCTTTCCAGGCATCAGCAAGTGTAGGGTCGTAGTGTTCGTTTAACTGATCGAGAAGGGCAGGAGTGAGTGTATTTTCCCTGATCCTGTTTAAGATATCTAAAAATAACGGATCAGACTGGCGATAAACCTTTTCGAGTTCGAAGGTTACGAGCGAAATCTTTTTCAGAATTAAGCTATCAAAGAAATAAGGGCTGAGGTAATAATCTTTAAGGATATGCCAGGCATCATGCGCAATTGGCGAGAGCTGGTAAAGATCCCCGATCATCAACACCTGTACACCACCAAAGGGCAAGTTTGAGGCTTTCACGTTTCTGAGTGTCTGATCAATAAAATCGAGCATATCTGCCCTTACCATACTAATTTCATCGATAATGAGCAGCTCCAGACATTTCAGTAATTTGATTTTATCCTCAGAATATTTTAAATCCTTTGCCGGTTCGCCAGCCTGCTGCACTGGAATAATCGGCCCGAACGGCATTTGAAAAAACGAATGAATGGTTACCCCGCCGGCATTTATGGCCGCTACTGCAGTAGGTGCAACTACCGCGAAGTTCTTGGCAGTTGTTTCTTTAATTTTACGAAGTAGCGTTGTTTTTCCCGTACCTGCCTTACCCGTTAGAAAAATGGGCTGATTGGTAAATTTGATAAAATCGAGGATGAGCTGGTGGTCTTGATTCGAATTTTCTGAATGATTATTGGTATGCATCTTTACTTACTGATCTCCTTAAAAAAGCCTTCGCTTAGCTTTTGCAAAGATGCATAGAATTGAGCTGATCCAGATGCTGTTTAACGGAGATGTTATTCACAATTGGAAGATTTTAGGGTGCAGATGGAATGGTGAGTTGAATGATTTCTGGATTAGCAGATTTATCAGCCGGTTCCCATCGGGTAATAAAATATGGTACTGACCTGTTAGTCCAGGCAGGGTGTTTTTCCTCATCGGTTCCTGATTTCAATTTAAAAAGGAGCTTTCAGATTTAAAAATCAATTGTTGCCTAAAAAAATCATCCTGTATCTGATTGACTTACAGGATGATTTTTCAAAATGACATTCAGCTAAAAAAAATAACAGATAATATTTTTGTTTGCTAATTATTTTAGTATAAATTTGTTTGTCTCTCATGGAGATTATATTGATTAGTTAGCGATGAAAGCAGATTTTTGCTTTCGAAGAATAGGGAATAATATGACTGTTACGGTTTTAGCGATATTAGAAACAGATTTTCGACCAGATCTTTCACTGGGTAAGATTATGAATGAGCGACTTCGGATAGCTGCAGACGATTTACGCGATATTCATTTACAGGCGTTGGAAACTGTTGGTCAACGTAATGATGATTTAGTGGTCTACATTAGCTATAACCCAAAATATAAAATCAGGTGGCGCATTGTAAATGATGTGCCAGAAGAAATTGAACATTTTGTTGGTCGCGTGTGTGGAGATTTAGGTTATATCCAATGGAAAACCGCTGTAATGAATATTTTTAAAGGAAACGAATAGTAATTCTTTCGAATGCAGTATGCATTATTAAATGGGGATAAAACAGCGGCATTGAAAGGTGCTCATGGCATCTGCATCGGTTGCGGAAAAAAAGTAATTGCCAAATGCGGTGCTGTAAAAATCCATCATTGGGCGCATAGCATTGCTGCCAAATGTGATTCCTGGTGGGAAAATGAAACCATTTGGCACAGGGAGTGGAAAGAGCAATTTCCAGTTGATTTTCGTGAAGTGAACTTTTTTGATGATCACCTTCGGGAATACCACCGTGCAGACGTTCATACAACTGCCGGTATTACCATTGAATTTCAAAATTCTCCAATTACGTTACCCGAACTCCAGGCACGTGAAGCCTTTTATCCTAAATTAATCTGGGTTGTTAATGGCTTAAAGTTTAAAGGCTTTAAGGTCTTAAAAGCACTACCACATCCAAATCATCCGGCTTTAGAAAACTATGAGTTTCGCAATTCTGAACACCTTTCTATGATTCGGAAGATCGATGCACTTCGTCAAAACGCAAATGCTGAAGTGCTTAACTTCTATCATCAGGATTTAAAAACCATTCCAATTACCTCAGAATTTTATGCTTTCAGCTGGCGAAACCCACATCAGGCCTGGCTTAATGTCGTCTGTCCTGTTTTTATTGACTTTGGCGGGCACTTCTTATATCGCCTGCGAACGCGTTATCAGGTTTCTGAAAATTATAGTTATTTGCAGATGGTTTCTAAAAAGTCGTTCCTGGCAAAATATGCTAATTCTTAGCTTTCGTGAACATTGTTTCTGTTTGTAGCCGGATTATCATAATTTTTCGAACTCAAACCATCAGGAATTGCCATCGTTAATTAGCCATAGAATCTTTTCTTTTAAAATAAAAAAAATAGAAATGGCAAGTACAAATTTAACATTCAAAATTGGCGATATCGAGATTAACCGTTTAGGCTATGGTGCGATGCAATTAACCGGGCATGGTGTTTTTGGCGAGGTGGAAGACCGGGAAAATGCCAAAAAAGTTTTACAAACTGCAGTGGAGAACGGTGTCAACTTTATCGATACCGCAGAAGCTTATGGTCCGAAGTTTAATGAATCACTAATTGCAGAAGCCTTACATCCGTATCGTTCAGGTTTATTGATTGCAACCAAAGGTGGCTTTGACAGAACTGGCCCAAATAAATGGGTACCTAACGGGAGCCCGGAAAAAATACGTGCTGATATTGAAGGCAGCCTGGAAAGATTGAAAGTAGAGCAGATCGATCTATGGCAGTTGCACAGAATTGATCCTAATGTTGATGTGGAGAAAACGCTTGAGCCGATAATTGAAGCTGTAAAATCTGGGAAGATTAAACATGTAGGTTTATCGGAAGTTAACATAGAGCAAATTAAAAAAGTGCAGAACATTTTACCAATTGCTTCGGTACAAAATATGTATAACCTGGTAGATCGAAACTGGGAAGAGGTACTTGATTATTCTGCAGAACAAGGTCTGGCATTTATTCCATGGTTTCCTTTGGCTTCAGGACCAGCTAAACTGGAGGAGAAAATCAAATCGATCGCAGCAGCGCATGAAGCAACTACATCTCAAATTGCCTTAGCCTGGTTGCTCAAAAGATCACCAAATATTTTGCTGATCCCGGGTACGAAATCAGTTGCTCACCTGGAAGAAAACCTGAAAGCAGCAACAATTGAATTATCAGATAAAGAGTTTGAAACCCTTTCTCAACAATAATTGGTTATAGAAAAACCGGAATGATTTTTAGAACGTCCAGCTAAATAATAGCTGAGCATATTAGCTAAAGCCTGAGAAATGATCATTTTTCGGGCTTTTTTATGGATTGAGTTTTTGGTTATTCGTGTGTTTACAGTCTAGAAGAATACCAAAATTAAACGCTTTGCTACAATTAGAAAATGGATAACTGTTTGTACTTAGTGGAAAGACCAAATGTAACTTTGTAAGTCAGGTAAATAAAAAGCGAAAACTTTTCGATAAAATTGATCTTTAAAATCTGATCTTTAGTTATGAGAAAAATTATAATTACCTCACTTTTTCTGTTTTCAATTCTTTGCTTTCAAAAATCTATGGCACAGCAAACCCCGGCAGTTTTAAATCACATTGCTGTCTATGTTACCGATTTAGGTAAATCAACCGCATTTTATGGAGGTGTTTTTGGCTTTAAAGAGATTGCGGAACCGTTTAAAGATGGCAAACACACCTGGTTTTCTTTGGGCAATGCAGGTGCATTACACCTGATTCAAGGAGCAAAAAGTACGCAAAAGTTCGATAAGAACGAACACCTTTGTTTCAGCGTTCCATCTATTGAAGCCTTCATTAAAAATCTGACGAGCAAGAATATCCCATTTGAAGATTGGGCAGGCAAGGCCGGCGCGATTACTACACGGGTAGATGGTGTAAAACAGATTTATTTCCAGGATCCAGATGGGCATTGGCTCGAAACTAATGATATGAAATAACCCCTTATGTTGCTTGCTCAATTTAGATTTTTTGATTTTTCAATATTCACATACGCGATATGATTCATCCCAACTTCTCAAAAACGTTCACCATTCTTGTTATTTTTCTTCTACAGTTTTGCGTTGCAAAAGCGCAATATGAAGCAGCAGAAGCAGACTTTAAAAAAGTTATGGAGAAATTTAATGCTGTTGGTGCTTCAGTTGCTGTGGTTAAGGAAGGGAAAATCGTTTACACACATTCTTTCGGATGGAAAGACCTGGAAAATCAAACGCCATTAACAGATGCTGATATTTTTCGCATTGCATCCATTTCTAAATCTTTCTCCGCTACCTCAATTTTGCAGTTGGTTGAATCTGGCAAGTTATCTTTAGAAGATGATTTCGGAGATTTAGTTGGATTCAGAATAAGAAATCCTAAGTTTCCCGATCGGAAAATTACACTGAAAATGGCGCTTTCACATACTTCCAGCCTGAATGATAGTCAGGGCTACCTCAATCTGGATTTGATTAATCCAGATAAAAATCCTGATTATGCGAAGTGTTATAATGATTATGAGCCAGGAAAAGGATATCAGTATTGTAACCTAAATTTCAACCTCATCGGAACAATTATTGAAAAAAAATCCGGTGAACGTTTCGATCGATATGTTGAAAATCATATCCTAAAACCACTTAACCTGTATGGCGGCTATTGTGTCGATTCTTTAGATAGCACCCGGTTTGTGAAGCTATATGAATATCATGCAGATACGAAAAATTTTAGCCCGTCGCCAGCTGCCTATGCGCCACGCCGCGAAGAAATAAAAAATTATGTAATGGGTTATAGTACGCCAATCTTTTCGCCAACCGGCGGCATGAAGATTTCGGCAACAGATCTGGCTAAATACATGATCATGCACATGAATTATGGTGCCGGGAATGGTGTTAAAATCATTTCCAAAAAGCATGCTAAGCTAATGCAAACCAAAATTACTGAGGAAGAAGAATATGGTTTAGCCCTTAGACAAGCCAGTAATTTAATTCCAGATGTAAAGCTTGTCGGCCATACCGGATCAGCTTATGGATTATACAGTACCCTGTTTTTTAACCCCAAAAAAAAGTTTGGTTTTGTGATAATCACCAACGGGATTAATGCAACTTATACCGGCGATTTCCCCGATTTTACCAGAGCAGCCATAAATACTTTGTATGAGCATTTCATGAAATAGACGGCCTTTTCAGTACTTATAGCGCATATTTTCTGTTTAATTCAGGCCACTTAAACTCCGCCTTTCGTTTGCTAATTCATTTTTGTTAAAACTTTTAGTCGCTCATTCCTCTTTTAAATAAGTTGATGATGGAAATTATTTGAAAATTTTAAATAGTTCTGACATCAGTGATACCATTATTTTATACACACCAAACTTAATTAAATATAATGCCCGAACTTTTACAGTTTCCAGGAGAAGCATATCCATTAGGTGCCACATGGGATGGTAAAGGAGTTAATTTTGCAATCTTTGCGGAAAATGCCACAACAGTTGAACTTTGCTTTTACGATAGCGAACACGCAGATAACGAAACACATAGAATAACAATTTTAGAAAGATCTCACGAAATCTGGCACGCCTATATTCCGGATCTTAAACCGGGGCAGCTTTATGGTTACCGTGTACATGGACCCTATGAACCTGAAAATGGCTGTAGGTTTAATGCAAATAAAGTGCTGCTTGATCCTTATGCAAAAGCAATTGCGGGCAATATCAGGTGGGATGATTCCCTTTTTGGATATAAACTTGGCGATCCGCTTATGGATTTGAGTTTTAGCGAAAGTGATAACACCGCATTTATCCCTAAATCGGTAGTGATTGATCCGGAATACGACTGGACTGGTGATGTTCATCCAAAAACTGATTACCACGAGACCGTAATTTATGAAATGCATGTAAAGGGTTTCACTAAAACCCATCCGGATATTCCGGAAAACATACGTGGAACTTACGCAGGGCTTGCCCATCCGGCCGCCATAGATTACCTCAAAAAACTTGGAGTAACCGCAGTAGAATTGATGCCCGTACATCAGTTCATTTCCGATCACCATTTGCAGGAAAAAGGACTGACCAATTATTGGGGTTATAATACCATTGGATTTTTCTCGCCAGATTCTCGTTATGCTTCTTCTGATGTGCGTGGCGGACAAGTGAATGAGTTCAAGGATATGGTTAAAGCCCTGCACGCATCAGGTATTGAAGTGATTTTAGACGTCGTTTATAATCATACCGGGGAGGGAAATGAGTTTGGTCCAACCTTGTCTTTCAAGGGAATTGATAACAGTTCTTATTACCGTTTAGAAGAAAACAAACGGTACTATACAGATTATACAGGCACAGGAAATACCTTAAATTCGATGCTTCCAAATGTGCTTCGCTTTATGATGGACAGCCTGCGCTATTGGATTTTAGAAATGCATGTAGATGGATTTCGTTTCGATCTCGCCTCTACATTGGCCAGGGAGCTCCATGAGGTGAATCGGTTAAGTGCGTTTTTTGATATTATTCATCAGGATCCGGTAATTTCTCAGGTAAAACTGATTGCAGAACCATGGGATGTTGGTGATGGTGGTTATCAGGTCGGTAAATTTCCGGCGGGATGGGCCGAATGGAACGGCATGTACCGTGATGTAATGCGCGATTACTGGCGTGGAAACCCAAATATGCTGGGCGAATTTGCGCAACGCTTTTTAGGAAGCCCAGATCTATATCAGGACGATTACCGCAGACCAACAGCCAGTATAAATTTTATTACTGCTCATGATGGCTTTTCCCTTCAGGATTTAGTTTCTTATAACGAAAAACACAATGAAGCTAATCTGGACGATAACACGGATGGCGAAGACCATAACCGATCTTGGAATTGTGGGGCAGAAGGTGAAACCGATGAGGTAGAGATTCTGAGTCTTCGCCAGCAACAAAAAAGAAATTTTCTTGCCACCCTGTTTTTATCGCAAGGTATTCCCATGCTGGTTTCGGGTGATGAATTGGGTAAAACGCAAAAAGGGAATAACAATACCTATTGTCAGGATAATGAATTATCATGGTTGGATTGGGCTGCGGTGGATGAATCGCTTTTGTATTTCACACAACAGTTGATTCAGCTTCGCTTAAACCACCCAAGTTTAAGAAGAAGAAAATGGTTTAACGGACAGGAAGTTGGCGATGACGGCGTGAAAGATATTGCCTGGTTTACACCTGACGGTAACCCGATGAAAGGTTATAACTGGGAAAGCGACTTTGCCCGTTCTATCGGAATTTATTTCCATGGTGAGGGAATACAAAGTAAAGGCCCAATGGGTGAAGATATTCTGGATAACCACTTCTTCATTATTTTTAACGCACATTATGAGGGCTTGAATTACAAATTGCCTAAAGAAGATTATGCGAAAAAATGGAGAAAGGTATTGGATACGGCCAGTGGAGAGATCTCGGCAAATGATTTATCCCTTTACGAAGCTGCAGAAACGCTAATTGTTGGTGGAAGATCGATATTGGTACTGAAATCAGAGGAATAAAAAAAAACAGGTTTTCAAAAACCTGTTTTTTTAAAGCAATTAAAGCAAATTGGCTAATCCGTTTTTTGGGTACGAAAAAGTTAGTATTCTAATCATAGCTTTTGGATGCGTGATGGCATCGGCCTTAGTTTTGTTATTAAAAGCTGTACCCTGAACAGGTAAGTCGATTAATTGGTTATCACTGGCAATTTTAATGGTCTCGTTTTCACCGCTCATATTATTCTCTTCAACGATTGTGATTTATTTTTAGGCATTTAAAAAGCGCTGGTAGGTACTTGCCGACTTAATTTTTTCCATTCTCAGATAGTCTTTCAATTTTGAAAATTCCATGCTTTGAACGGCTTTTATAGTCGATTTTAATTTTTCGCAACTTACACCAAGGCGTGTTGCCCAGTAATTGCGATCTTGTTCATCAGAAATGTCGATTAACTCTTTGCGAGCTGTGGTCGAAATGTTTTTAGTTTCCATAGGTCTATAATTTGGCTAATTGATAATTGTGAAACACCAAATCAGCACCTTTGGTTTTAGGGTTGTTTGGTTTTGTTTTAATTTTTTAAAAATTTAGTTTTTAAGTCGACAATGAGTTTTTTTCTGATTCTTAGGATTTACTTCTTAATGATGTTTAAATGCTGATTATTTTTGTAAATCAGTATTTTGTGATGATTTAGGTAAGTGCTGGTTGAAATATTTGTAATGTAAAATTTACAAATGGAATACTTTAAAAGGGATGGCTATTAATAAGGGGTTTGAAATGTTACCATCTAAGAAATATAATTCCATTTAAGCTGCAACGCCGGAGAAGTTAATACATGGTTAATCCTATCAAGCCAGGTGAAATAATACGCTTCGGCTTAGATCTTCTTAGATTTCTTATATGGTAGATTCTATTGTGTTTATTTGGTAGTTACAATCTGCGGTAATCGTTTACCATCTAAGAAATATAAGATCATTGAAGTTCCAACGCCAGGGAAGTTAATAACTGGTTAATCCTATCAAGCCAGGTGAAATAACTTATATTTCCTTACAGTCCTTATATGGTAGATTGTATTGTATTTATTTGGGAGTTACAATTTGCGGTAATCGTTTACCATCTAAGAAATATAAGGTCATGAAGCTCCCGCGACAGGGAATTAATAACTGGTTAATCCGATCAAGCCAGTTGAAATAATACGCTTCGGCTTATATCCCTTACAGTCCTTATATGGTAGATTGTATTGTATTTATTTGATAGTTACAATCTGCGGTAATCGTTTACCATCTAAGAAATATAAGATTATTGAAGCTCCCGCGCCAGGGAAATTAATAACTGGTTAAATCCTATCAAGCCAGGTGAAATAATATGCTTCGGCTTATATTTTCTTACAGTCCTTATAAGGTAGATTTTACCATTTAAGAAATATAAGGTCATTAAAGCTGTAACGCAAAAAAAAACTATATCGTCGTCATCCCTAAACCCCAAAGACGGGTCAATAAAACCTTTTGCGTTTCAGAGGTGTTTTTATGGCAATACACAGAGGAAGCGCCAACAACCAAATGGCTAGAATCTATGCTACAACAATAGTAATCTTAAAAAGCAAATCACCATGAGCCTGAAAAAATACGAAGAGAAACGGGATTTTTCCAAAACTGCCGAGCCGAAAGCCGGAGAAAGTAAGGATAAGAATAAATTACAATTCGTTATTCAGAAGCATGATGCCACACGTTTACATTACGATTTCAGGTTAGAAATGGATGGTGTGCTGAAGAGTTGGGCCGTACCCAAAGGTCCATCTACCGATCCGCAAAATAAACGTCTCGCCATGATGGTTGAAGATCATCCATTCGACTATAAAGATTTTGAAGGTACCATTCCCAAGGGTGAATATGGCGGAGGTACTGTGATTGTTTGGGATGAAGGAACTTACGAACCCATTGAAGAAATTAAAGGGAAAAAAGCACAAGAGAAACACCTGCTGAAACAACTTGCAGATGGATCGGTAAAAATTAAACTCAATGGCGAAAAACTTAAAGGAGAGTTCGCTTTGGTAAAAACAAAAGGCATGGGCGAGAATGGCTGGCTCCTAATCAAACACAAAGACGACTTCGCTTCTACAAAAGATATTACCAAGCAAGATAAATCTGTGCTTTCTGGTAAAACCATTGGTGCGATGGAAAAAAACGCTGAAATGGTATGGAAGGATGGAAAGGAGCAAAAAGTTTCGAACACAAAGAAAACGAATGCGAAAGAACCAGGGCCCGACGAAGCTATAATTGGTGAACAGGAAGAGGTAGACGTGAAAAGTATCTTGAAGAAAGCACCAAAATCAGAAATTCCAGAGGCGATCAAACCCATGCTGGCCACTTTAGTTGATGAGCCATTTGATGATGATGCCTGGCAATATGAGGTTAAATGGGATGGCTATAGGGCATTGGCATTTGTAAATAAAGGGAATGTAGAATTATCATCCAGGAATAATAAATCCTTCAATGATAAATTCTACCCGATTTATGATTTGCTGTCAGAATGGAAAATCAATGCTGTACTCGATGGTGAAATCCTGGTATTAAATGATAAAGGCATTTCGCAGTTTGGTACGTTACAAAACTGGAGAAGTGAGGCTGATGGTGAACTGGTTTTTTATGTGTTTGATTTGCTCTGGTACGATGGAAAAAACCTGATGGATTTACCGCTCTATCAACGCCAGGCTGTTTTAAACGAGATATTGCCAGGCGACGATGACCGGGTTAGGCTGGGAAAAGTTTTTAAGGCAAGCGGGATTGATTTCTTCGCGGCAGCAGAAAAAATGGGACTGGAAGGCATTATCGCCAAAAAAATAAATAGCACTTATACACCAGACCGAAGATCAAAAGATTGGCTGAAAATCAAAGTAAGTAAACGCCAGGAAGTTGTTATTGCAGGCTTTACAAAAAATGAAGATACCTCCAAAGCCTTTAGTTCGTTATTGCTCGGCGTTTACGAAAAAGGAAAACTGCAGTATGTAGGGAAGGTTGGAACCGGCTTTTCAGACAAGTTACAGAAAACCATGATTAAGCAATTTGAACCATTAATTACTGGCGAAAGTCCGTTTGAAGAACTTCCTGATGTAAATAAACCTTCGCGGTTTCGGCCAAACCCGCCAAAAGCGAAGGCCACCTGGTTAAAGCCAGAGCTGGTTTGTGAAGTGGCATTTACCGAAATTACAGAAGATGGTGTGTTCAGGCATCCGTCTTTTCAGGGTATGCGGGAAGATAAAAAAGCAAAAGAAGTGATTCGCGAAGAAGAAATTGCAACCGCAGAAGTGGTTCCTCAACAGGAGGCAGAATCGGAGAAACATAGTGAGGCAATTAAAGCACCAAAGCACAGTGAACGCAAAACTTTACTTAACCCGAAAGATCAAACCCAGGTACGCAAAATCAAGGGGCACGAGCTCAAGTTTACAAATCTGAGTAAGATTTATTGGCCTGAGGATGAGGTAACCAAGCGTGAGATGTTCAACTTCTATTACCAGATAGCAGATTATATTTTACCTTACCTGAAAGACCGGCCGCAGTCTCTAAATCGTTTCCCCGGAGGCATTCACGGAAAAAGTTTTTATCAGAAAGATGTAAAGGGTAAAGCGCCTGAGTGGGCAAAAACATTTCCCTATGAAAATGGAGATGGTGAAAAAAAGGAATATTTAGTTGGAACAGATGAAGCTTCATTGCTTTGGATGGCAAGCCTGGGGTGTATTGAAATGAATCCCTGGTTTAGCAGGATCCAAAGTCCGGATCATCCTGATTATTGTGTGATCGATCTTGATCCCGACAAAAATACTTTCGATCAGGTAATAGAGGCCGCCCTGGAAACCAAAAAGATTCTGGATGCGATCGATGTTCCCGCTTATTGTAAAACATCCGGCTCTACAGGCATGCACATTTACATTCCCTTAAACGCGAAGTATACCTACGAACAAAGCCAGATGTTTGCCAAACTGGTGGTAAACCTGGTGCATAATCAAATCCCTGAATACACTTCACTGGAGCGGATGATTTCTGCCAGGAAAGGGAAAATGTATTTAGATTTCTTACAAAACAGACCCGGGGCAACCATTGCAGGTCCATATTCACTCCGGCCGAAAATAGGTGCCACAGTTTCTATGCCTTTACACTGGGATGAAGTGAAGAAGGGATTGAAAATGAAAGATTTTAATATTTTTAATGCAATGGATCGCCTAAAGGTAGAGGGCGACTTATTCAAAGGCGTTTTAGGCAAGGGCATAGACCTGATGAAGGCAGTGAATAAGGCGAAAACTGTTTTCGGATAGGCTGAAATGATCTTATGCTTCTTATATTTGAAAAAAATTAAATAAATGATAGCACACCACGTTTTATTTTGGCTTAAAGCCGATACTACTGAAGCGCAAAAAGCAGCTTTCCGTAAAAGTTTAGGAACCCTTGAGCAAATTGAAGTTGTAAAAACTTTTCACCTGGGAATACCTGCGCCAATTGAGCGCGCGGTAGTAGATGTGACTTACACCTTCAGTTTGCTTTTACTTTTTGAAGATCTGGCTGCTCATGATGTATATCAGGTTCACCCTTTGCACAAAGCCTTCTTAGATGACTTTAAAATCTATTTCGAAAAAGTAATCATCTATGATGCTAACTAAATAGAATTAGAAAGTTGAAATGCCGGATCTTCTCCGGCATTTTTTTTGCTTAAATTTTTACCTCTGGCTTTAATCACCCTAACGAGATAAAGTTTTTTAGATATTATTTGGAATTATTCTAAATAATATGCTATTTGCTTTTGTAAAAATCAAATCAGATAAGCCATGTGTAACACCAGCATCCTTGCTCAAAATCAAAACATCACCATTTCGCAATGTAAAAACTGTAAGGTATTAAACATCTGGCGTGCCGGTGTTTTGATGAATTTCTCTTTTGAGCAGTTTGATGCATTCCATCTGGCAACTAAAAAATTGAATTTTGAGGATTTTGTTGAACGCCATCCAAATGGGGAAGAAGTGGTGATTTTATCTACGCCATTTGCAGATATCAGCCTGGTATTTACGCGGGATGAATGGCAGGAGTTTTTTGTCAAGATCGATGAAGCACTATATATGAAACGGGTTTATGAACTGGTCCATTTTTAATTTTTGAGCAGATTCACGTACTCATTTATTGGTATATTTTGTTGCTTAAAAACCAGATACTTTTACATTTCGTATGTTTTTCCAAAGCGCAATCGTGGAAAATTCTACTACACAAATTAAAAGGTCATCGGCTAACAGGCTTCTTTTAGAGAAAATAAAAGTAGGCGATTTCGTGGAGGATGAATTTGGAAAATCGGGGAGGGTATCTGACATCGAAAAAATCCGCTGCAGCAGAGAATTCCATTATTATTTCTACCTCGGTAAATCGGGAACAATCCTTGTTATCATCTAATGGCAAACCATTCTTATTAAAAAGGGTCATTTAAATAAGGCTTAGGTTGTGAGAAATAATTTAATTCATTTACTTACACATTGGTCATTGTGTATATTGTAGCAGAATTAATTATTCCCTATGCCTTCAAGTCAGGATCATTTTTATTCAAATCTGATCGTTAGTAAGTTAAATTTAAGCAGGCTATTGCTTAAGAAAAATCTTTTTTCAGATGTTCCGGAAGACTGGTTCGTAATTATTACCGATATTAAAAGCTCTACAAGTGCTGTTGATGCCGGCTTGCACGAAGATGTAAACCTTATCGCAACAGGGAGTATCGTAACTGTGCTCAATATTGCATTCAAAGCGGGTATTCTGGTGCCGTTTTTCTTCGGTGGCGATGGCGCTACCTTTATTGTTCCGTCAAGCATTGTAGATAATACCATGCAGGCATTATTAAAATACCGGGTCAATTCGTTGGCAAATTTCAATCTGGACTTACGTGCAGGCATTGTATCGGTTAAGGAAATTTATGCTCATGGCTGTTCGCTTAAAATCAGCAGATTTAGCAGTGGCGAAACCTTTTCCATTCCAATTGTTTTGGGCGATGGATTGGACTATGCGGAAAAGATAATTAAAGGCGACGATTACCTGCTTTCCGGGCATGACAGTACCGAAGATGAAATTGATTTAACCGGAATGCAATGTAGGTGGGATAAAATTCAACCACCCGAAAATAGTGAGGAAGTGGTTACACTCATCGCAATTGCACAGGATAGTCAAAAGCAGGCTGAAGTTTTTAGCAAAATTATTCATCATCTTGATCAGATTTACGGCGCGGCAGAAATCAGAAAGCCAATCTCAATTCCAAAATTAATCTTCCGAACCAGTTTTAACAACCTTGGCAAGGAGATGAGGCATCGTTTAGGCAAGATAAAAACCTTTGAACTGATTAAAAACTGGTTTGTAAACATGTATGCCTTTGTTTATTTCAGAACCGATAGCGGCAAAAAATACTTACAACAATTGGTTGAAATGTCTGATACACTGGTGATTGATGGCCGGATAAATACAGTAATTACAGGAACAGAAAAGCAACGCCTGGCGCTGCAAGAGGCGCTTAACCGCTTAGAAACCAACGGAGAAGTTTCTTATGGAATTTATGTGAGCGGTGAATCCGTGATGTCTTGTTACGTTCGCGATTTTGAAGATGAACACATTCATTTTGTTGATGGAGCCGATGGTGGCTACACCAAAGCGGCAGGTGTTTTAAAACAAAAACTGAAAGCAATGCAGGTTTAGGCTATTCTATTTTGTAATTTAAGATTCATGATTGCGAAATAAAGAACACAAAATTTTAAACTTAAGTGTTCCTAATTTATGAGTATCTCATCAATCAATCCTGTTAACGGGGAAATTATTAAAGAATATCAGGAAGACCATCCTGAAACCGTAAATCAAAAAATTAATCAGGCACATGAAGCCTGGCAATCTTACCGGGAAACCGATTTCGGATACCGGGCGCAATTTCTTCTCAAAATAGTTGATTTATTAAACGAACGCAAAAACGAGCTGGCTAAACTCATGTCACTGGAGATGGGTAAACCATTAAAAGCCGGAGTAGCCGAAGTGGTAAAGTGTGCATCAGTTTGCGAATATTATGCAAAAAATGGGGCAACCTTTTTAGCCGACCAAAAGGTAGAAACTGATGCTGGTAAAAGCTTTATTAGTTTTCAGCCAATTGGCGTAGTACTTGCTATTATGCCATGGAATTTCCCTTTCTGGCAAGTGTTCCGGTTTCTTGCGCCGGCAATCATGGCTGGTAATGTGGGGGTGTTGAAACACGCTTCTGGCGTAATGGGTTGCGCCCTTGCTATTGAAAAGATAGTAGAAGATGCGGGTTTTCATTCCAATGTATTCAAGACATTAGTAAGCGGAAGCAAAGCGATTGCAGAGGTAATAGCGCATCCGTTTGTAAAAGCAGTTACCCTTACAGGCAGTACTGAAGCAGGTAAAAAAGTTGCAGAACAGGCTGGTCGCCTAATCAAAAAGACGGTTTTAGAACTTGGTGGCAGCGGTCCTTATATTATTCTTGCCGATGCCGATCTGGCAGCAGCTGCTAAAACTTGCGCTGAAGCAAGGTTAATTAATAATGGTCAAAGCTGCATTGCTGCCAAACGTTTTATCGTTGTTAAAGAAGTTGAAGAAGAATTTACCCGTTATTTTAAGGCGGCAATGGCAGCAAAGAAAACCGGTAATCCACTGGATAACGACACCGAACTTGGTCCTATGGCCCGGGTAGAACTTCGGGATGAATTGCATGAGCAGGTTTTGAAAACCATTGCTCAAGGCGCAACCTGTATTCTTGGTGGTAAAATCCCGGCATTTGGTGGCCATCATGCCTTTTATCAGCCCACAATTCTAACCAATGTTAAAAAAGGAATGCTGGCTTATGATGAAGAGATATTTGGTCCGGTAGCGGCAGTGATCTCGGCTAAAGATGCTGATGATGCGATCAACATTGCTAATGATACGCCATTTGGTTTAGGCGCAGCTGTTTTCACGCAAGACCTCATTTTGGCTGAAGATATTGCCAGAAACAAATTGCAGGCCGGATCTTGCTTTGTTAATGAAGGGGTTAAATCAGACCCTGCATTACCATTTGGCGGCATCAATCAATCTGGATATGGCCGTGAACTGGGCATGTTCGGAATCCATGAATTTGTAAATATTAAAACAGTTTATATCAAATAATCATTGCCTATGAAAGCGATAAGAATCCACGAATTTGGTGGGCCAGACGTATTATCAATTGATGAAATTCCTGTTCCACAGCCAGGGAAAGATGAAGTGTTAATCAGAGTGCATGCTACGAGTGTAAACCCTGTTGACTGGAAAATAAGAGCAGGATTGCGTAAAGAAAAGTTTCCGTCAAAATTACCTTTAACTTTAGGTTGGGATGTTTCTGGTGTAATTGAGGAACTTGGCGAAAAGGCAGGCAATTTCAGAAAAGGAGATGAAGTTTACGGACGTCCGGATCCTACAAAAAATGGTGCCTATGCAGAATATATAGTGGTAAAAGCTAATTTATTGGCAATTAAACCAATCAGCATTGGCCATACCGAGGCAGCTGCTGTTCCGCTTGCAGGCCTAACAGCATGGCAAGGGCTTTTTGATAAAGGCTTGTTAAAAGAAGGACAAAAAGTTTTAATTCATGCGGCTGCGGGTGGTGTTGGCACTTATGCTGTACAATTTGCAAAAAGCAAAGGCGCGTATGTTATTGGAACGGCTTCCGATCAGAATATAGATTTTCTCAAACGTTTAGGTGCTGATGAAGTGATCGATTATAACATGGAAAATTTTGAAACCGTAGTCAGTGATGTCGATTTGGTTCTCGACACCATCGGCGGAGATACCCAGTTAAAATCTATTGAGGTATTAAAAACCGGCGGGAGGCTGATCAGTACCCTGGCAGCAGATTATGTGAAAGAAGCGAAAGAAAAAGGTGTGGTGTTGATTAACTACATGGTGCAATCGGTTCCTGATCAGCTGGATGAAATTGCACAGCTGATCGATTCAGGAAAAGTTAAACCGATTATTGATCAGGTATTGCCATTTACCGATGCAAGGAAAGCCCACATAACCAATGAGGAAGGACATACCAGGGGAAAAATTGTACTTCAGGTAATTTAGTTTTCTTCACCCTGAACCTTTTGAAGCATTTGTTGAATGAAGTTCAGTAATTTTTTAGGCTAACTGGCGAAATCATCGCTTTTTAGCGTCACCGATTGAGGCTGAATGATCACGAACCGGATGATCGAATATTCAGCCTTAATCTTATCTCTCAACCGGTCTATTGCCGTCGTTAAATCTTCGGTATCCAACTCTGGCTGGAAGGTTAAAATTAAAACCAGCAGCACTTCTTTTGGAGATTGATACGTAGAAAGGATGCTTTTTACTTCAATTACATCGTTATCACTTTCGACTAAAACCTTAAGCTTCTGTTGCGTTTCAGGGCTTAATCCTTCACCCATTAACAAACTTCTGCTTTCCCTGGCTAAAATAAAGGAAACAAGAATAAGCAGAACCCCTACTAAAACAGAGGCTAAACCGTCCAGAAAAGGCATCTTTAAACTGTGACTTAATACCATTAGTACAAATACGATGAGCAAGCCCATTACAGCTGCCCCATCTTCAAAAAGCACCAGAAACCCGGACGGATCCTTACTCTTAATGATCGCTTTCCACCACGTTAGTCCGTTTCTGGTTTTGTTAAACTCTTTAATGGCAACCATCAGCGATGCGCCTTCAAATACAAATGATAAGGCTAGAACGGCATAGTTCCAGCCCGGATCTACCAGTTCTTCCGGATGGCGAATATGCGTGATGCCTTGTGAAACGGATAATACACCGCCAAGTCCAAAAATCATGATGGAAACAATGAACGACCAGAAGTAGAGTTCTTTCCCGTAACCAAACGGGCGGTATTGATCAGCTGGTTTGGCACTTCGTTTTAAGCCATAAAGGAGCAATAATTGGTTGCTGGTATCCACCGTAGAGTGTATTCCTTCGGCAATCATGGAGGAACTATTGGTAAATGCTCCGGCTATAAATTTGGTAACCGCAATAAGCAGATTGGCTGCGAGTGCACTATAAATGGATTTGTTGGCTTTAGCCATAGGGAATTTCGTATTAATATACCTTAAACCAATTACCGCATTTTTAGTTTGCCTGATCTTACCGATTTCAAAAAAATGCATACCAGTAGAAAACAAAGTGCTTGCTACTGGTATGATATAAGTGATTATTTAAGCCAGGATCTGGTCGATATTTTTAATCTCCTCTTCGCTGAAAATGGTATTGTCTAAAGCCAGTAAAGCATCTGTAATTTGTGCTGGTTTACTGGCACCGATCAGCACGGTAGTAATGCGATGATCTTTTAAAATCCAGGAAAGCGCCATGTGGGATAACTTTTGTCGGCGTGATTTTGCTAATTCATTCAGCCTGGTAATCACTTCAATTTTTTCCGGGGTGATGCTGCTTTCTTTTAAAAAGACGCCACTGGTTGCTATGCGTGAATCTGCCGGAATCCCATGCAAGTATTTATCGGTTAACAAACCTTGTGCAAGGGGGGAGAAGGGGATGCAACCCACACCATTGGTTTCCAATACATCAAGCAAGCCACCTTCTACCCAACGCTCAAACATAGAGTATTTAGGTTGATGGATTAAACAAGGCGTACCGTTTTCCTTTAAAATTTGAATTGCTTTTTCGGCTTCCTCGGCTTTATAGTTGGAAATGCCAACATATAATGCTTTGCCTTGCTGTACCATCAAACTCAAGGTATCCATAGTCTCTTTAAGCGGCGTTTCCGGATCCGGACGGTGGTGATAAAAGATATCAACGTAATCCAGTTTCATCCGTTTTAAGCTTTGATCGAGGCTGGAAACCAGGTATTTTTTTGATCCCCAGTCGCCGTATGGTCCATCCCACATCGTATATCCGGCTTTGCTGGAAATAATCATTTCATCGCGGTAACCCTGAAAGTCTTCTCTCAGTATTCTTCCGAAAACCTCTTCTGCAGATCCCGGAGGCGGACCATAATTGTTGGCTAAATCGAAATGGGTAATGCCGTTATTAAAAGCCGTATGGATGAGTTCCTTACTGTTTTCATAGTCATTCACATGGCCGAAATTATGCCAGAGGCCAAGTGAAATTGCTGGTAATTTTAAGCCACTGTTGCCACAGCGGTTATACTTCATTTTTTGATATCGATCAGCGGAAATATTATTGTTCATTTTGGTTAGGTTTGATCTGCAAATTAGGGAGATTTTGGCATATTTCGCTTTGAATTTAATTCAAAACGAAATATTAGCGATTCAAAACGCTTAGCACTTAAAATAACTGATCTAAAGCCGGATCGTTATAATCCTCAATGAATGCAATGATGTTATTATAGGCAGAAAACTCATCAGCGGTATGCATGGTTGTTAAAGCCACGCACCTCATTCCTGCATGTTGTGCTGCTTCCACACCTTTTGGTGCGTCTTCAAATACGATGCAATCTTCAGGAGAAATGCCCAGAATGCTTGCGCCTTTCGTAAAAGTTTCTGGATCAGGTTTGCTCTTTTCTACATCCTCGGCGCTTACAACCGTTTCAAAATAAGAACGTATAGCTAAGTTATCCAACACGAAATTGATATTAAAAGGAATGGCTGCAGAGCCAATTGCCATTAAGATATTTGCGTTTTTTGCTTTATCCAAAAACTTATCTAATCCGTGAATCAGGGTTAAATGAGCTTTATAGGCGGCCTGGTAACGGTGTTCCTTTTCTATTGAAATTTGGTCTATTTTTTCCTGAGAAAAATGGCCAACGCCAAAAACACGTTCTAAAAGGTCTTGGTTTTTGCCGTACATTTCTTTTTTTACACCTTCGAAGCTAATGTTTGCACCCAAATCTTTTGTTAAAATATCATGCCATGCGTGATTGTGAAATTCCATATCATTGATCATGGTGCCATTTAGATCAAAGAGAAATGCTTTCGGTTTTTTGTCCATCATGGTCGCAAAAATATCAGATTTTTTTGAGCAATAGGTCAGTTTCTTCTCATACTTTAATTCCCTGATGAAGCCTGGTAACAATAAGAAATAGCAAACTATTAATTTTCTCCTGCCGGTTTATTCCGAAAATAGAAATAGCATAAAGGGAATAAACAAATGAGGCCCAGGAGCAAGCCGCCTACCGTATCGGTAAACCAATGGGCACCCAGGTAGATTCTGGAAGGTGCAATCATCACCACTAAAAAAGCAGAGAAAGCAGTGATGAGGTTTCTGGCGGTATTTGGAATGTGTTTTAATGTGCGCATCAAAATAATCAGGAAGCCAAAGAATAAAACATAAGAAAGCACATGGCCGCTCGGATAACTTTGAAACCTGTTCACTTGGACCAATCGCACATAAAATGCCGTTGGTCTGGGCCTATCGATAACGTTTTTTATGCCTAATATAATTAAGCCTGAAAAAACGATTAAAGAGATAAAAAGGGCTTCTCTTTTAAACTTTTGCCAGTAAAATATACCTGCAACCAATAAAACGGAAAGCAGGGAAAAAGGGAGTTCGCCAAAGAAGCTCACGGCCAGCATCAATTTATCCAACCATTCTGTTTGATATTTCTGAACGGCTAAAGAGACTTTAACATCAAAGGGTAAGATTGGATGTTTTGCGATAAACACGCTTAAAGTGGTAAAAGCGAGGATCAGAAGAACAAGTATAGATAGAAGAATATTAGGCTTTAACCTCATTTGGGTATACTATTGAATTCTTCAAAACTATTAAATTATCAGATAGGTCTGTAATCTTTGTTTAAATTTCTATGCTTAGTAATCTATTTAGCTGTGATTAATCATCCAATGAACCTGATTCAGCATCTGTTGTTAAAGACCCTGAACTAAATTCAGGGTGACGACTAGGTTAAGAAGCAGGGGTAAACTATTTTACAACAATTTGTTTAGGTTCAGTAACCACAATTTGTTTTTTGCCTTTAAAATCTGTTACAATTCCGGTTACACAGATATTGTTACCTAGAAACATGCTTTCAGGATTAGATGGAAATTTGGCTTCATCCGCTTTATTGATTACAATGGTGATTAACTCTTTGGGATAAGCGCCGCCAAGGTTGATTAAGGTTAGTTTATCTAACGATTTTGCAGAGAAAACCGAATCGCAAATGGTAACCGTTTTGCCTACATATTGTCCTGCATCTTTGGCTAAAACCAGCGTCTGGCTTTTTGCAAAGTAGAAAGAAAAGATCATGGCAGCTAAGAGTGCGTATTTTTTCATATTGGATGTTGTCAATTAAACGAATAAGGATGATTTATCGTTTTAGTACCAGCAAAGATATCAATCAGCTAAATATAAATCAACATTATTTTTCGTAACTACGCAGATGGATTTCCTTTCCTCTGAAATTTGTTTAGCTGCCACCAGGGTAACTGGTCCGGCTAAACAATTCGTGCCTTCAATTGTATGTTATAAAACGCTATTGATCACCTCATAACCAAGAACCAAATGAACAAATTATTTTTAGGCATTTTCTTATTTTCAGCAACCGTTGCAAATGCACAATTAAAGCCAGTTAGCTATGCCGATGGTTCCCAGAAACTAAATGGATTAGTTACTTCAAACGCCGGGAAAAAATTACCGGGAGTATTAATTCTTCCCGCATGGAAAGGCATAGATGAGGAAGCGAAAATGGCTGCACTCGAACTTCAGAAGCAAGGATATATTGCTTTTGTAGCCGATATTTATGGAGAAGGAAATATCCCTAAAGATAATGCGGCAGCGGCCCAAATTGCCGGAAAGTATAAGAAAGATTATCAGGCTTACCAGAAAAGAATTTCACTGGCTTTAGCAGAATTGAAGAAAGCAGGTGCATCGGCAGATAAATTGGCCGTTATGGGTTACTGCTTCGGTGGGGCAGGTGCCCTGGAAACTGCCCGGGCCGGTTTCCCTGTCTTAGGGGTAGTATCTATTCACGGGAGTTTAGGTAAGGCCACAGACAGACCAAATGTTGTGCTTGGTACAAAGATGCTGATTGAAAATCCGGCCGATGATCAAAGCGTAACCCCAGAAGACATGGGCAATTTAATTAAGGAGATGAATGAAGGAAAAGCAGATTGGCAAATTATTACCTATGCAAACAGTAAACATACCTTCACCGATCCTAAATCTGCCGATTATAATGAAGTAATGGCGAAGAGGGCCTGGAAGCATACTTTATTGTTTTTAAGTGAAATTTTAAAATAAGCGAAAAGAAAATAAATACTCCTTTTCTGTTTATGTCTTTGAAATGTCATCCAAAAGCTTTAGCTTGGATTTACTAAACTATATGAACCTATGGATGACAGAATCAATTTAATCATGGGAGTATTTTTAATACTCAGCTCATTGGGCGTATTTATTCAGATTTTTAGAGCAAAAAAAACCGACAGGCGATTCTAAAAAGATAAAAAAGCTGATTATAACCATAATCAGCTTTTTTATGCACTCAGATTTTAGATCACTTATATTAAGGTATTGAATTTAGATTCAATGTGTGCCTTTGCTTTCTTCTGAAATTCATCCGGCGTTTCTCCGGTTTGCTTTTTAAAGAAGCGGCTAAAGTAAGGCCGGTCAGAGAAGCCTAAATCGTAAGCAATTTCTTTAATGGTTACATCACTATGAATCATCCTTCTTTTGGCTTCCAGAATGATCCTGTCGTGGATAATTTGCGTACCTGTTTTATCCAGCTTTTCCTTTAAAATTTGATTTAGTCGTTTAGAGCTGATGCCTAACTTTCCGGCATAAAAATCGATATTGGTTACCGTTAAGAAGTTGCTTTCCAGAAGCATTAAAAACTCATATACCCGTTTCTGATGAACATCATGGCTGGTAAACTCATGTTCCTTCACACTGATCAGCTTTAATAAAAACACTTTCAGTAAAGCTTTGAGCATAATAAAGTGGTTGCCTTCCCGGTGATATTCATTCTCCATGATCTGATAAATGGCACCCAGTTCTTTTGACGATGCCTCATCCAGTCTCAGGCATGAAAATTCGCCCTGCACATTGAAAATCCTAAACAGATCGAGCAAAAAGTCTTTGTCTTCTTCTTCCAGCATGGATCTTTTAAATGAAATTAATTCACCATTTTTCCCTGCTTTATTTAACTGATGTACCCGGTAAGGCGGAATCAGGTAAATCCAGTCGCCTTTAATATTGAAAGTCGGATCGGAAATGTTATGCAGCGGATCTTCGTTCTTTAACCACACCACTTCAAAGAAATCTTTCCGCCCCGGATCGTTCAGGTAACTCGGCGGACAATTGTTAAGATTCCGGATATAAAGAAGGGATTGTTCGAGATTGGTTGATGTTGCTGCATTCATGTGATACAAAGATAGTCTCCTTGATTTTAATGCTTAGGATAATCGTCGCATTTTGGTGGACTATTCGGAAATGCATTGATTTTAATGTCAGAAGTATGACTTTATCGAGACGGTTTTAGCTGATTGTCCCATATTATGTGCCGATTGTATAACCGCTTAGCAATGCCGCCCGGCTACCTTTGACGCATTCGGATACAAGGATATGAAAATGCAGGATACAATAGAAGAATCATTAGATAATCAACAATTGGTTTGGGGTTTACAGCTGAATTTGGAGCTGGTATTAAATGAAAATGTAAAGCTGGCCAAGAAAATGGATATGGAAAACCTGATTCCATTGATCAGTCACATTCAGCAATCAAAGCGCATTTTCATGATTTCGGCAGGCAGATCTGGCTTCGCAATGCGTTCTGCAGCTATGCGATTTATGCATTTAGGCTTGCAGGTATATGTAGTAGGCGATACGACTACGCCAGCTATTGGTAAAGATGATTTATTAATTGCAGCTTCCGGATCAGGAACCACCAGCGGCATTGTAAGAGCGGCAGAAAAGGCAAGTGCCGTAGGGGCGAAGCTGGTTGCTTTAACGGCTGATGCAGATTCTGCGCTGGCAAAACTGGCAGATCATGTGGTTTATATTCCGGCTGCGGGAAAAGAAGAGCATGGAAGTGGAAAATCAGCACAATATGCCGGGAGTTTATTTGAGCAGTTTCTATTGCTTTTGATGGATGCCGTTTTTCAATCGCTTTGGAAGCTTGATGGTACACCTGCCGATGAATTATATAAACGACACGCAAACCTGGAATAATCACATTTAACAATTAAATATAAATAAATACAATCATGGCAAAATTACAAGTAGCAATAGATTTATTAACCACAGAAGAGGCATTAGCATTGGCCGCAAAAGTGGCTCCATATGTAGATATCATTGAGTTAGGAACACCATTAATTAAAAATGTAGGTTCGTCGGTAATCACTGCGATGAAAAATGCTCACCCTGATAAACTGGTTTTCGCAGATTTGAAAACTGCTGATGCCGGTGAACTGGAAGCAGATATCGCCTTCAAAGCAGGTGCAGATTTAGTAACGGTAATGGGTGCTGCAGGGAATGCCACAATCATTGGTGCGGTTAAAGCAGCAAAAGCACATGGTAAAGGTATTGTGGTAGATACGATTGGTTATCCTGATCGTGTTAAGAGGGCACAGGAAGTTACTGAACTGGGTGTTAAATTCGTAGAATTACATGCAGGGTTGGATGAGCAGTGGACAGATGGATATTCGATCCAGGTGTTAATTGATGAAGCTGCAAGAGTTGGCGTACCCGTATCTATTGCCGGTGGTGTAAATATTGATAACGTAGCTGCTGTAGTAAAATCAGGCGTGGAAGTGGTAGTGGCTGGTGCAGCTATTTATGGTGCAGAAGATCCTGCAGCTGCTGCAAAAGCACTATGCGAAGCAATTGACGCTGCGGTTTAAATTGATTTGGGCCTGTCGAAATACTGGTAATGTCCTTCGACGGGCTCAGGATGACACATGGATATAATAGGCTTAGGATGACAAGTTATAATTGATCAATCAAGTATTAAACAACTGCTGGTCGTCCTAATTTCTTTAACATGCGGTAATGAGATACCAGTGCAGAAGTGAAAGTAGTATTTTCATGATAAGGAATCCCATATTCTAACGCCGTCTGTTTCACAATTACGGCAATTCTTCCATAATGAACATGGCAGATTTTTGGGAACAGATGATGTTCAATCTGTCTGTTTAAACCGCCCAGGAAAAAAGCAGCCATCGGACTTTGCGTAGCGAAATTAGCTGTGGTCCGCATTTGGTGTTCTGCCCATGCTTCTTCCATATTTCCACTTGCATTCGGGCTTGGAAAAGTTGTTCCTTCTACCACGTGCGCCAGCTGAAAAACCAAACCCATCGTTACGCCCTGCGCTAAGTGCAACAAAACAAAACCAATTAATACCTGCCACCATTGTAGATCCATCACCACCATTGGCAAAGCGATGAACAGGCCATAATATAAAAATTTATAAAAGAACAGGTTAAAATATTCAATTTTAGGATGAATATTTGCTCTCGAACCAATATTTTGCTGAAAGAATTTTTTAAAATCTTTTCGCAATACCCATGATAAAGAGGCCAGGCCATACAAAGGAAAAGCATACCAATGCTGAAAACGCTGATGGGATTCCAGCTTATCTTCCGGACAAATGCGGATTAATCCCGGCGCAATTTCGATGTCTTCATCATGCCCCGGAATATTGGTATAGGTATGGTGCACAATATTATGGGTAATATTCCAAACATAAGGGCTCGCGCCAACCAGGTGAAACAACAGGCTTAAGGCTTTATTGGTCTGTTTATTAGCAGAAAATGAACCATGAATGGCATCATGACAGATATTGAAACCAATAAAAGCGCAAACTACGCCAAGCATCAGGGTGAGGATTGTCAGTGTAATTCCGTTGAAACCAGAAAGAATGATGGTGAGATAAAGGGTTGCAAAGAGGCTTAAGAAAATAAAGGTTTTAAACCACATCAGGCCGTTTGCATGAACACTTAAATTTCGGGAATCAAAATCGGCATTTACCCGTTGCCTTACTTCTGCATAAAAATGGACACCTGTCGGCGCCGGGAACTTGGTCTTAACTTTCATATCTCTTTCTCTATCCACCCTATGTACAGGGGCGATACTCCGAGTTCATCAAGCTATGTAGCTGCCAGTTTGTTGGCAGGTAAAGGTATGAACGTAATATGACATGTTTTGGTTTGTGACTAACTATTTAAATATTAAGTAACAAAAGCTTATAAAATGAGAAAGCCCCATATTTCTATGAGGCTGAATTATTTTAGCTTTAAAGACATCCATCGTTTAAAGCATAAACCAAACAAACTAAATAATAGACAAATTAAAAGTTGAATTGTTTTAATGTTTTTGAAAAAAAATGATAATCTTTTAAAAAGATTTAGCTAACGGGTAAATCCATCCAGCAATTCCATGGTTTTCACTGCTTCTTCACCACTGCAGGGGTTTTTACCTTCATTTAAAAAATACGCCACTACTTTTTCTATCATCGGTTGTTCTACATGCATAAGTGGAAGAAAGTCTAACCTTTCTTCCGTTCCATCTACAAACACTTTAATTTGGTGGCCAAACATAGGGAAACTGATCTTGCCTTTACTGCCGTAGATTTCGCAATGATCTATCTGGTCTTCTTCTGCTACGGTGAAACACCAGGTACCGTTAAATACCACTCCGTTTTTAAATAAAATGTGTCCGGTTACTAAATCATCTACCTGGTTTTGCCCGGTTTGGTTCAATGCCATACCATCAAACTTTTCAATTTCACCAAAATAATAGCCCATTAAATCGAGCTGGTGTGGTGCCAGATCATGGAAAAGGCCTCCGCCGGCAATCTCCGGATTGGTTCTCCAGTTTTCTTCTGACCTGGCAATAAGGTCGCTTTGCTGAGGCTGCAACATTTGTAAGTTTACAAAACGAATATCACCGATTGCCTTTTCTTCGAGCAGTGTTTTTATTTTCAGAAAAAGCGGTTGTTCTCTTCTGTAATGCGCTACAGATAGTTTAACGCCGTATTGATGAGCGGCCGCAACCATTCTTTTTGCGGCTTCACTATTTAAAGCCATTGGTTTTTCTACATAAACCGGCTTGCCGGCAGCCAATGCTTTAATTGTAAATTCTTCATGCTGTAGGGGGGGTGTTGCAATATAAATGGCATTCACTTCCGGATCGTTAATTAATTGATCGGCATCACTATACCATCTCGGAACCTGATGTCGCTTTGCATAATCTTCCGCCTTTGCGGCATTTCTCCGCATTACGGCAACCAGTGATGAATTTGGTGCCTTATTAAAAGCGGGTCCGCTTTTTACTTCAGTTACATCACCACAGCCAATTATTCCCCATTTAATTTCACTCATAAGCATTCTTTATTTCGCTGTTAAGTTAAGTATAGCGATTTAAGATAAAAGCCGGAAATGGTGTTTTTTGTTTGAACCAGATGATGAAGATCTGTTTTTTTAGTTTAAAGCGTTTCTAAAAGCGCCTGGCGCCAAATTTGTTTTCTTTTTAAATAACGTGCTGAAAGATTGTGCATGTTCGAAACCCAGGGCATAGGCAATCTCATTTATGGATAGCGTAGTAGTAGAGAGTTTTTCTTTCGCCTTCTCTATTAACCTTTCATGAATGTGTTGCTGCGTATTCTGTCCGGTATGAATTCTGAGTAAATCGCTCAGGTAATTGGGGGAGATATTTAACTTATTGGCCAGGTATTGCACGGTAAGTAAACCGAGGTCGGCAGTATGGTTTCCATTAAAATAATCATCAATTACCTGTTCAAATTTTACCAGCAACTGGTTATTGTTGTTTTTCCGGGTAATAAACTGCCGCTCGTAAAAACGGTTGGAGTAATTAAGCAGCAATTCTATCTGCGCTAAAATGATTTCTTGTGTATGCCTGTCGATATGCAAACATTCTTTATGGATTTTATGGAGGATGGTAATTAAATTTTCTTCCTCTTCTGCAGAAAGGTGCAAAGCTTCATTAACTGCGTAAGAGAAAAATCCATATTGATTAATGGTGTTTGCCAGTGAATGTTTAAGCAGGAAGTCCGGATGGAAGATGAGCAGTTCGCCAGAACCACACTCCATGTTTTGGATATCCAGACGCTGAACCTGATTGGGTGCGGTAAAGCTCAGCACGCCTGTATCATAATCGTAATGTTGTTGGCCGTACTTAATTTTGCCTGTGGCTTCGCGTTTTAAGGCTATGCAATAAAACTGGTTGATGAATCCTTTCCACACCTCATCTTCAATAAAGATACTTTCGGCCAGATTGATTATACTCACCAATGGGTGGCGCGGCTCGGGAAGAGATAGTAAGCGGTGAAAAGTGGAAATAGAAGGAATGGTGTTCATGGTGCAATTTAAAGATAAAGAATAAATATAGGGCACAACTGCATTTATATGATGCAGTTGTGCCGGTTAATTAATCAATAAGGCCCATACTAAATTCATCGTAGGCACTGCCGGTATCTGTTCCCAATGGGATAATGCTTTCTAGTTTCTGTACATCAGCCTCGGTTAAGGCAATACTTAGAGCAGCGATGTTTTGCTCCAGGTATTTTCTGCGTTTGGTGCCAGGGATGGGAACAATCCCTTTGTTCATCATCCAGACTAAACCAAGTTGCGAAGCGGTGATGTTTTTCTCGGCTGCCATCGCTTCTATAGCTTCAACCAGTTCTATATTTTTATGAAAATGCGCTTCCTGGAAGCGGGGGATTGAACGGCGGAAATCGTTGGCTGGTAAATCATCGATGGTACGAATCTGGCCTGTTAAAAAACCTCTTCCAAGCGGAGAATAAGCAACGAAACTAATCTCCAGTGCGGCAAGGGTGTCTAAAATTCCTCTTTCTTCTACTGTGCGCTCAAATAACGAGTATTCGCTTTGTACGGCAGTAACCGGGTGGATGGCATGTGCTCTTTTAATTGTTTCTGAAGATACTTCAGATAGACCAATATAGCCGATTTTCCCTTCCTTTACCAGGTCGCTCATGGCTTCAGCAGTTTCTTCGATAGGCGTGTTTTTATCCAGGCGATGCAAATAATATAAATCGATATAATCGGTTTTTAAATTTTGAAGTGATCGCTCCAGCGCTTTCTTTACATACTTTTTCTGCCCGTTTATTGCCCAGGTTACCTTATTATTGTCATCAATCTCCCAACCGAATTTGGTGGCAATGATGTAATCATTTCTATTGCCCGCAATGGCTTTGGCAATTAGCTGTTCGTTTTTCAGCGGTCCGTATAAATCGGCTGTATCCAGTAGGTTTACACCCAGTTCCCGCGACCGGTGAATGGTGGCGATGGCTTCTTTCTCATCTGCTTCTCCATACATGTGGGCATCTTCAAAGCCCGTCATCCCCATACAGCCTAATCCCATTGCCGGAACTATGAGTCCCTGGTTTCCTAAATTTATTTTTTTGATTTCCATGGTGTTTAATTTATGAATCAAAGGTGCGGAAGATGAAGGCTTCGGTTGTATGCAAAGCCCCGAAACTTGTTTGCAAATCAATGAAAGTACCATCGAAAGGTTAAAGTTTATTATTGCTTGAGCACGAGGTTACAGTGTTTGCAGTTTGCAGTTGAGGGTTTGCAGTTTGCAGTTGAGGGTTTGCAGTTGGCAGTTGAGGATTTGCAGTTTGCAGTTGAAGGTTTGCAGTTGGTAGTGCAGTTTTTCGCTCCTGATTAATAGCGTTATTCACCGCATGTACTTTAAAGCTCTGGTATCCATCCAGTTTTCGAAGACCATTCTGAGCCGCCTGTCTGGCTTCATTAAGCTGAAGCTAAGAATTTAGAAAAGAGTAACATAGTGGTCTATAATTCTTACTTTATTTTCCGAATAACCGGATAGTATAAGTAATACGAAAATTATTTTAAAAAAATTACAAGTTTTTTGTGCTTAAAATCTGCGTTCAACTACACGTAAAACATTTTTTTTAAAAACCTGCCACCTATAACCCGATATTTATCAGTAACATAGCGTGCAAATGGCTTAATATTTGATGTACGCTTCCCGTAGCGGAGCTACGATAACTCATTTTAACTTTAAATTAAAATATCCGTTAAGCCATTAGCTCTCAAATCAATATACCTCTAATTGGTTCGGCCTTTACGCACAATAATATACTTTAGGTAAGCTACCATACTTAATCGGATGCATTTTATTGGATTGAAATTGCCTATAAGCTTACAAACTAGTTAGCAGTTAATTTATGAATAAGAATACCTAATATGGAAAACAAACTCATCACCGAAATCAACATAGAAGATAAGGCAATCCTTCACTTCGCCAGCTTCAGCCTGCAACAGGCTTTTAACAGCCATCATTATTTCGAATTGCGGTTTAACCACGACCAGATGGGTGCGCCGGGCTTAATTAACCTGGATGAAAGTCGTGATTTTGTAGGAAAAACCTTAACCGCATCTTTTGGCTATTCTCAGGAGCAGCTTCAAAATTTTATGGGTTTGGTAACCAGAGTGGAACTGGCACAAAGCCATGGCTATCATGGCGTATTAATAGTGAGCGGCTATAGTCCGACGATTTTAATAGATCGTGGCGAAGACCTGGGTTCTTATCTGGATAAAGATTTAAATGAAATTGCCAAACTGGCCACCATTGATACCCCTGCCAACGATTTAAAAATTGTAGCGAATGCCAGCCGTCAGGCCAACATAGATTACCTGATCCAGTACAAGGAAAGCGATTGGGAATTTTTAAACCGACTTTCTGGCGAATACCACGAATGGCTGTACTATGATGGTAAGCAGCTAAATTTTGGTAAGCCCGATACCCAAAAGGACATTGCCTTATTTTATGGCAGGGATGTGCATAACCTGCAATATGCCATGGAATTGACTCCATTAAAAAACAAACGTTTTGCCTATAACCCCAAACAGGATGAAATGCTGCAAAGCGAAAGTAGCGGCAAGGCAGATGGAAACCCTGATCTGGCGCATGCGATCAAAGCATCAAACTTAATGTACAGCAAAACATTTAATCAGCCCTCCATGATTAGGGTAGATAATAGCGGCGACATTAAAAGCCATGTAGATAATGAAGAAAAAGCCCACATCAGCGAGTTGCTAAAGGTGAATGCCAGCGGAGATCATGCCGGGTTAGGCATTGGCACGATTGCCGAAATTACGATGAGCATCCGGCAGGAAATCGCCTTTGTGACAGAAAGCCTGGGTCGGTTTTTAATTACCAGCATCACCCATAACCTGGATGGAACGCGGAAATACTACAACACTTTCGAAGGGGTAGTAGCCAATACCGAACGGTTACTGGTAACGAATTATGATAAACCTAATCCGGATATGCAGTTGGCTGATGTGATCGACAATGATGACCCTCAAGGCCAGGGCCGGATTAAAGTGAAATTTAAATGGGAATGCCACACCAATGATGTAACCGAATGGCTGCGGGTGGTAAGCCCGAATGCGGGAAGCGGTGATACCGGTAAAAACCGTGGCTTCCATGTGATCCCTGAAAAGGGCGACCAGGTGGTGATTGCCTTTGAAGAAGGAAACGTAGCCCGCCCCGTGGTGATGGGCAGTGTGTACCATGGTAAGAGTGGCGACAGTTCTGGCTTTAAGAACAGTAATACGAAGGGTCTGACTTCCAGAAAAGGCAGTGCCTTAACTTTTGATGACCTAAACCACGCCCTGAATATGGGTACCAGTGCGGCTAACTTTATCAATATTAAAAACGGGCAGGCTTTGCTTACCGCGCAGGCGGGAAATAAAATTGTGATCCATACCGGTTTAAGTACGTTTACCATGGATAAGGAGGGGAATATTGCTGTAACAGGGAAAAACATCAGTATCAACGGAACAGAAAGCATCGATATCCAATCGCCCAAGATTACCATGGGTAATTTGGCTCCTGCGGAAGGTGCTACACCAGAGCAAACAGCAGCTGCTACCAAAACTTTAGATATTAAAGGCGAAGCGATTACGGTGGAAGGGAAAGACCTGGTAGATGCCAAAGCCAAGGCCATGAATCTTGCTGCTACCGAAAATGATTTTATCATAGACGGGCAAAAGAACTTAACCATAGGGGTTACCGCAACAGCTTCTTTAAGTGGTGGCAAGGTAGAAATTAACAAAAGCTAAGTTATGTTATACAAAGATAACTATCCGATCAATTTTGGATTAACAGAAGGTGCATCCCGGCTTTATCAGATTGAACAGCAGATCAGCTATACGGTTGAAGGTTACCAATACCATAATGAGATTAAAACAGAAGTAAGGATTAAAGTAGAGCAGAAAACAGCCTTAAACGATGTGTTTTCCATCCAGTTGTTAAAGCAGTGGCAACTCAAAAATGATGGGGCTGATGCTGTAGATCTGAGCATGGCCGAGTTGCGGAAGAAACTCCTGATTGAAACAGATTTGCAGGGCAAGATTAAACAGGTAACTAACCTGCCCGAAATTAAAGACCATTGGCTTGAAATCAGACCCGCAATTGCCAAAAAATATGCAGGTGATGAGTCGGCTAAAGAACTGATTAATGATGCGATAGTGCTGCTTTATACCGATGGCGGATTAAACAGTGCTATACAATCATCCTATCTGTACCACGCCATATTGCCCGGACTACTGGAACAAAATTTCAGCAAAGAGGGTGGTTATACTTTTAACAGCCACCGCGAAATACCTAATGCCCTTGGTCAAACCGCATTACCCTTTAAAATAAAGGTTTCGTTGGCGGATTATGATGAAGTACAAAATAGCTGTTTGATCAAAATAGATGGGGAGATAGACCGGGATAATTTTGATCAGGATAGCGTAACCGAAATGTTCAGCGAGTTGCTGGATGAGTATAACCTCAATGCCCATGTAGATGGTTTTCATTTAGAAAGCCATGAATACGGCAGCGATGGCATGCCGTTGCAGTCTTCGCAATTAACGCAATATGCCATTGAAGGTGTGTTGATGTACCGCAATAGTTGTATCCTAACACTTTTAACCCATTAGCCATGGCCAAGAAATATGTTCCAAATGGTGCCTACCTGGTTTGCGATAAAGGGCTTGGCTATGGAAAACTCAAAGTAACCAACCATAAAAATGTTCGCCTGTATGGCAAACAAATGGCTACCGAGGGCGATAAAGTGCCCATGGTAAACATCCCCTGCCTGGGGATCTGTTCCATCACCAAAACCAAGTGCCAGCCCATTCCTTTGTTATGGCAAGGCGTACAACAGGGCATAACCATTGGCCCTTACCGCAAACTGCTTGAAGATTCGAAACTGCCCTGCAGCCTGGGCGGTAAAATTGGTATCCATTTTAGTATGCCAGCTGCCCTGGCAACTATTGAGGCTAATGTTACGGCGATGAGGCAGCGTGAAATGAAAAGCCTTGGCGCAAAAGTTGATGACTGGTTTCAGAAGGGATTTGACGAACAGGAAAAAGCCAATAACAAAATAGGTGGCCTTTACGGTAAATACGCCAACTTTAAACTGGGTGTAAATGAAGGGATCTATGGCGGCGTAAAAGGGATTGGCGAAGGGCTGGTGTTTTTAAAAGAGATGGGCGATAAGGCCACGGGAGCCGCTTTACATGCGGTAACCCACCCAACGGAAACTGCGGGCAAGGTAAAAGATGCTGCTGTAGCGACCAAAAATGCTGTAAGTGGTGCTGCAAATTGGGTAAGCACACCCGGAAATGTAAAAAAAGTAGTCAGTGATGTTCGGCAGGCGCATGTAAATGCTTATAATTGGGCAACCACGCCCGGTAACCTGGAAAGTGCAGGTAAGGCTGCTTTAAATAAAACAGGTGAAGGGCTGAAACAAGCCAAAGATTGGGCGTCAAAGCAAAGCCCACGCGATTGGGGCAGGTATACAGGGCGTACCGGGTTTGAAGTGGGTTTAATGTTTACAGGCGTTGGCGAAGCCAAAGCTGTAGTTAGTGGTGCGGAAGGAGCTAACGTACTTGCGAAAACCGCAGAAGGTGCAAATGTACTGGCGAAAACAAGCGAAGCGGCAAGGGTTGCAAAAATAGCAAAAGAAGCAAATGCCACGGCAAAAGCTTTAGAGGTTGCCGAAGCGGCTGAGAAGGCTAAAAAGGCGAGGACGCTTGGGGAGGTGGTATCTGAAGGTGCTGATGATTTGGCAGAAACTACCTTTCGAGATAAAAATGGAGTTTTAAGAAAAAAAAATGGACAGTTTGCAAAAGACCCAAAAACTGTAGCATTTAAGCGAAGTATTTCTGAAAGAAAAAAAGCATTAATAAGGGATGCGAAAGATCCTAATAGTGGGCTATCAGATAAGGCAAGGAAGGAAATACTGCAATCAAAAGGAGATAATGTCCCGAAAGGTCATGAAGTAGATCATACTGAGCCTCTTTATACAGGAAGAAGTATAGCCGAAAAGCAAGCATTGGACAAGGAATATAACATGAAGACTATGAGAAAAAGTGAACATAAAAAATTACATACACGTTGCAATAAAGTTAAATTTCACAAATATCCACCTGAAAATTACAGATAAGTATGGAATTAAGTAATTTAAAACAAATATATTATAAACTACTCGAAGAATATGACGGTGTAGTCGCAATAGAATTTGTTCGAGATCTCAGTCAATTAAACGATTATGAGTCAATTGATTTTCATTATAAAATATTAAAGAATAGTGAAAATATATATTTATTTCATAGAATACGAGCGGGTTTTGAAAAACATGGCGAAGAGGGCAAAACATTTCTATTAGATAAGATAAACATTGAAACAGACCCAGATCTAAAAGCAGAAGCTCTTTTTATATTGGGCACAATGGATTGTGTAGAGGTGAAGCCCATTGCCATTAGTTTCTTACAAAGTAAAAATTATAAAGAACAATACTATGGCATAATCGTGATTGGATGGCTTGGTAAGAGCGAAGACATTGTTATACTTGAAAATGAATTAACTAATAACAAAAATTTGGAATTAAGGGCTTATGCTGCAACAGCACTAAGGCAGATCGCTTTCAGTAATTCCAGGCTAAATAAGAAAATAGCAGGTGCCTATTCTCGGGCATATCAAAGTGAAGCTGACGAAATAGTCCGAAAAACAATCATTGTCTGTTTTCAAGATTTGATTAAAGTGAAGTTTGGATTAAGGGAGTTACAAACAGGTGAAATAACTGGTGACTTAAATTTAGCAGAACCAAAATTTAAAAAAGCGTTGACAAATTATTTAGCTTAAATGAAAATATTTTTATTTGATCCAGAGTACGATTATGAATTGGAAGATTACGAGGCCAATTTGGAAGAAGCAATAGAAGCTTTTTATGATTTGCCGGATGTAGAAGGAGCATTCTTTGGAATATTTGATCATAATAATCGGTTCGTTCAATTTGCTTGGAATGCTCAAGACGAATGGTTAATTGATATACCATCCGATTCATTTGAAACTACAGGAAAAGCCTTTCAACTATATGGATCTTATGATAAATGTATCAAAATAATTAATACACTTTTCGATGATACTACTGTAAGTCAGTTACAAGTACAAATAGAAAATAAAACCCTGTTTAAAGATACTGATGAGCCTTTATTAAATCCAGATGGATTCCTCACGCAAGATAAACCCAAAGAAAATAAAAACAGATGGAATTTATTAGACGATTCTGAAGATTAATCAAAAGCAGCGCCAGCTGCTTTTTTCATTTATCTTATTTTATAAAAGTGATAAAGCCTACAAAGCCTATCGTAAAAGAAGAGGTATAGATGCCCGGAGCAAAGAAGAATGGTTCAGGGGTAATAACGGTAAGGGTAGCTATGAGAGTGTATTAAAAGGCCAAATGGGTGAATACCAGGCTGATCAGTTTATGGCCAGCAAAGGGTATACGAAATTAAATCATAATGGCGAACTGATAGATCCACTCACCAAAGCAAAAGGTAAGGGAATTGATGGCATTTGGCATGATCCCGGGCCACCACCAAAGTATATTATTAGCGAAACCAAGTATGGCTCTAGTAAATTGGGTAAAGAACAGCTGACGGGAGATTGGATAAATAAAAATCTAGACTCAGCAATCAGTGATGAAAAACATTTAGATGCGATCCAAAAAGCATTAGATAAAGGTACATTAGAAAAGCAATTATTAAGAGTAGATGATAAGGGTAAAGTTATCACAGAAATAATAACAAAAAAATAAGATGCAAAAGCGTGAGCCATTAATGACTACAGTACATTTTGAAAACAGAATTTCAAGTCGAACAAATCATATTAAAGAATATGAAGCTGAACTCAAAGATTTTGATGATTTAAGTCGGCCATATTATACTTTATATATGGATAATTTAAAACTTCTAACTTCGAAATATTCGGCAGGCTATAATATACAAGAATTAAAAGACAATGTAGCACAAGCTATAAATTGGTTAATCAAAAATATAGAACACCCGGAACATGATAAATTCTATTTAGATAATTTGGAAGATTATTTAAATCTTTTACAACTATTATCATTGGGGTTTTTGTTTAACATTAATAAAACAGTATTAAAAAACCTGTTAAATCTTTTTGAAGCCGATGATAAGAAAGATGGAGATGCGTTATTAGATAAAATAGTAATTTTTATAGAACCAGATAGGCCACAAGATAACAAACTACAACATCCAAAAGCCTACCAGTCACTTTTTGATGCTATTAATGCCGCAAAAAAAGAACAGCCCAAGCTGATGCAGAATTTTTTAAAAGGTTGGTATAAGAGTATGCGTAAATGCGGTTGGCACGATATTCACACTAGTCAAGGCAAAAGTAATTTTAATGGCTATTGGTGCTGGGAGTCTGCCATGGTTACCATACTATGTGATATAGATGATAGCAGCTATCGAGACATGCCTTTTTACCCAAAGGACATAGTTGATTATGCGAGGCAAAATAAACAATATTTGAAATGGCAGATTTTGATCAAGTAAAGCGATTAGCTTATTTAAAGGAAAGGATAAATAATCTCAACGCAACCCTATCTCCTTTAATGGAAATGGCAGAAACTTTGAGTGTTCAATTCGATTTTAGTCTCGATAGCCTGGATTACCTGGAGCTAATTTTGGTGAAGATCAACCCTGATTTTAATGATCCGGAACACAGCGGACTCTATGAAGACAGCTGGATTTACCTGGGCGAAACTTATCGAAGAATCCTGAATGGCAAGTGGAGCATCGCTGATGATGAAGAATATTATAAGGAAAGCCACAACTGTTTGCCGATGATTACCGATTTTGATCCCTATAATTCGGAACTTTTCCCGATGATAATTATTGATGTTTTTATGGAGCAGAGAATGCCACAATTCATGCGGCAACAGGTAGCGCAATACTTATAAAAAAAGGTTTTCTAATTTATCAAACTAATCGTGATGGTTAAATTTAAGTCATATATCCTTTAGAAAAAGGGTCTCATAACCATCTCAAAAATTTTAAATAAAACAGGTAAAAATTATTACATAGGCTCAAAAACATCTTTATTATATCATTATGAGTTTAGAAGATTTTACAAAAGTCGAATTAGAAGAAAAATTTGAAATGTTTATTTTTAACATGGATGATTATTTAGAAAGTTTTATAGATAAAGTTGAAAAACAAGGTTACAATCTAGATTATTCAATCAAGAGTCTAACTGATTTAGAAAACTACTTAACTCAAAATAAAGTTGATAAGGATAGTGATGATGTTAATGATGCTGCTGCCTATTTTGGGGAAGTGGTAAGAAAAAATATTGGTGGAAGATGGGATTGTGATCTAGAAGATGAATCCGACTTATACTACGGAAAGCCAGTAATTGTTGGTCATACAACGCCAGATGATTTAATGTTATCACCATTTGACTCAGTAATGATTTATATACTTCGACCTGCTAAAGATTTTTTCTTATCCGTAATAAGAAGCCATATTAATGATGAACCTATTAATTTAGATGAATTTCCAACTGAAGAAGAACCTAAAGAAAACAAAAACAGATGGAATTTATTAGATGATTCTGAAGATTAGTTAAAGAGCAGCATTAGCAATAATTCAAAATTATACATTATGGCAGTTGGTTTATTTATAGATCCGGTATTTTATAAAATTGGATCTGGTAGTTTCTTAAATAGTTTTTTTTCTACGATATATATTAAGTTAGAAAATAACAATTGGGGAAACAAATACCCACTTATTATGAATGACTTATACAATGGTTGTGTTAACAATTAATATGAGAGACATACTAAATACAGAAGAAGGATATAAAGAAATTATCTGTAAAAATAATGAATACATAAAACTGGAATTTGAAGATTTAAATTCATACGTAGTGTCAGATGATAATGATAAAATTAAAGAAACGTATTGGAATCTACTTAATTATACTTTAGATGTTTTAAAAGCTGAATATTCTTTAGGCAGTGATGTTGGCAACTTATTAGATTTTTATAAAAAAACTAGCCAATACATATTGAAATCCTGGATACCTGAAAGTGGTTACGTACAAATGATAGATATGCTTTCTCTGGGAATAATATTGGATATAGAAGACGAAGAATTCAATAAACTGGTTGCTCTGGTAGAAAAGGAAAATGTAAAAGATTACCTTATAGATTTCTTAATAAGATCAAGAAATTCTTCTTGGCCACAAACAGAAGGCTTCATATGGAAGAAGCCCTATAAAGGAATTTCTGAAATTGTTTCGTGTGCTGCTGAAGATAAAGAAAAGGCAATGGCACATTTAAAAAAATATTTAAATGAATGGTATAGGTCAATTGAAATCAAAACCCACAATAGTAAGTGGAATATCCATACTGGCTATTGGTGCTGGGAGGCTGGTGCGTTAGCTAAAATTCTGAAATTAGAAGACGCCGCTCTAAAAAATCAACAATATTATCCTTATGATTTAGTGCATTGGAAATAAGCGATTGGATTATGGAAAAATACATCAAAATAATGTACATCTTGGCTCAAAACAGTAGGGATGCGGATTTTATCAAATCTAAACTAGAAAAATAATTATTAGGTACTTGAGGTAAATCCTTGATAACGGGTTGCTTTCGTTTCATAAATTACAGAAAAACCCTGCATTACTGCAAGGCTTTCTGTAATCGATACGTGCAAAACGGATCATTTACCGGGTATAAGGGCTTCAGGCAAAATATTGTAGCATGATAAGCCTAAATAAGGTTAGTTCTGTTTTGCCCGGACAGATTGAGGTACGAATGGAAACTATAAAGCACTGTTGATTAATGAGCTGTTTTTTTTTATTTCATCAGACTGATATTGGTCAGCCCGCCATCTGAAAGGATTTCGGTGCCCACTATAAAAGCAGAATCATCCGAAGCTAAAAAAACAGCAGCGTGTCCGATATCGGCCGGAAGCCCTTGTCTGCCCACAGGTGTAATGTCTACCCAACTTTGTTTAACCTGTTCCAGCATTTCCTGTGGTACCAGCTTGCCAAAAACAGGCGTATCGATAGAGCCAGGCGAGAGGGTATTCACCCTTATTTTTCTGGCAAGAAGATCTAAAGACAGGCCTTTTGCCAAAGAGATGATTGCGGCCTTTGCTGCGGCATAGATCGTCATTCCGGGTGCGGCACGGTGGGCGGCGCTGGAGCCGATGAGGATGATGGAAGCGCCATCATTTAAAAAAGGAAGTGATTTTTGCACGGTAAAGTAGGCGCTTTTCAAATTCAGGTCCATGTAGCGGTCATAGTTTTCTTCGGTTATATCCTCAACAGAAGCCATAGGCATACCATCTACAATGCCACCGGCGTTCACCACCAGTACATCAATCTTCCCAAATTTTCCGGCAGTTGTTTTAAATATATTTTCCAGGTCGCTACTGTTGGTTACATCGCCTTTTACGGCCATAAACCCTGCACCCAGTTCAGTCACGGACTGGTTTAATGTAGCTTCATTTCTTCCGGTAATGGTACCAACGGCGCCTGCATTTTTAAATGCGTCTGCAATACCCCATCCAATACCACTGTTGCCGCCTGTAATTACGGCTACCTTGTTTTTTAATTTTGTCATTTTGTTTTTGCTATTTATTTGATCTTTAAATTCCGTAGATACCGCCAGAAACGACTATTTTTTCTCCGGTAATCCACGCGGCATCCTCACTGGCCAGGAATACGGCAACTTTTGCAATATCATCAGGTTGTCCGGTTCGCCCAAGTGGGGTATTGGCTACTAATTTGGCTTCAAAATCACTGCCTATAAAACCTGCGCTATGGGAACCTTCTGTTTCAACTACGCCGGGTAAAATAGAGTTGATGCGGATGTTTCTTCCGCCGAATTCTTTAGACAGGGCAATGGTGATGGCATCTAAGGCTGCTTTGGTTGCAGAATACACGGAGCCCGTTGGCAGCGGCGTATTGCTGGCACCAGAACTGATGTTTATGATATTGCCGCCTTTATCTCCGAATAACTTAATTGCCGCCTGTATGGCTAGTATAGACCCCAGCACATTGATGTTGAAATGTTGATGGAATGTAGAAGGAGATACTGTTTCGATTGATTCGTATAAATAAACCCCGGCGTTATTTACCAGGATATCCAGCGTACCAAAGGCCTGTTGTGTTTCTTCGAATAACCTGTTGATATCTGCCTCTTGAGATACATCTGCCTGTACAGCAATGGCAATGCCACCCTTATTAGTGATCTCGTTCACTACCTGATCTGCATCTGCTTTGCTGGAAGCATAATTCACCACCACTTTTGCGCCAGCTGCTGCATAATATTTAGCGATAGCAGCACCTATACCTTTAGATGCGCCGGTTACTACGGCTACTTTGTTTTCTAATTTATTCATGATTCTTTTTATTTTAATTATGCAGCAAAGCTAAATGGTATTTATATAATTTAGTAACTTTGTATCTAAAAGTAACAGTAACCTAGAGGGAACAAAGTAACATATGGAGTGCATACCACAATCTCAGCAGGATAGAAAAAAAGAAATGATGGCCGTTCATGATGCCATGGATGTGCTGAACGGAAAATGGAAGATTAACATCATTTCCTCTATTTGCTATTACAACAAAAGAAGGTTTTCTGATATCCTGAATGATGTAACCGGGATCTCAAACAAGATGCTGAGTAAAGAATTAAAGGAGCTGGAAGTGAATAAGCTGGTTGCAAGGACAGTGTTAAATACGCATCCGGTAACGATTCAGTACGAATTAACCGAACATGGCAAAACCTTAAAAACCATTATTAACAATTTAACCGATTGGGGAATCCAGCACCGAAAGGAAGTTACCGGGAGAAATTAGTATTGGTGGTTATGGGTGTAATCCTGTAAGCCTTCCCGTAAAGGAATGGTTAATAAGGATAGCAGTTTAGTGGGTTTTCAAACCGGAAAACGGCCGGAGCACTTTGCGTGTATCGCATATTGCCTCCGTAAGGTTAACTAACCTGATTTTTTAACTATGGCACCACAATGCAGACACTTTTCCCCCTGGCGCCCATTTTACCAGATGGATTTTTATACCTTGAAGATTTTATTTCTTTAGCGCAAGAGCAGCAATTGCTGGCGGCAGTTAAAGCACTTCCGCTTCATACGATGATTTTCCAGGGATTTGAAACCAAAAGATTGGTAGAAAATTTCGGCTACGATTACCATTTCGATAGCCGCAAGATTAGTGCAGGCAAACCCATTCCAGCTGCGTTTTCTTTCCTGATCGAATTGGTAGCTGATTTCCTTTCCTGCAAGCTGGAAGACTTTCAGGAGTTGCTGGTTACGGCTTATCCGCCCGGCGCTGTAATTAACCGGCGCCGGGATGCACCTTTTGAAATGATTGCAGGAATTTCCCTGTCAGCAGATTTTGTATTCCGCTTACGTCCGTACGCCAGGGCCAAACAGGGGAGGAAATCCACCCGGTCGCTCTACCTGTTGAGCGGCGTTGCCCGGGAAGAATGGGAGCACAGTACCATGCCTGTACTGCTACCCGGTATTCAATCCCCCTTACCTTAAGGGAAACCTGATTACTCCGGGGGATGTGATAACGCGTTGCTACGCAATACCGTATTTGATCATGAAATTTTGCACGGCCTTAATGGTGGTCTCGGGGTATTCGATCAGGCTTTGGTGCCCGCCCTTAACCATTGCGAGTTCGCTGCGGTTGAGGTGTTGATGGAGGTACAAACCAGCGGCGGGAGCAATCAGGCGGTCTTCAGTAGCCGCTATCACCAGGCAGGGCATGTCTATTTTATCAAGGTCTTTGCTCATGTCGAACCGGAAGGTTGCCATTAAACTCCTGGCAGCGGTTTGTGCAGTGGTGTTCGCTGCTGATCTGGCCATCTGCCGGAGCGTAGCGCTGCTTTGGTTTCCTTTAAATAACAGCAGGCGGTAAAACAGGCAACTCAAACCAGAACTGTATGCCAGGTAACCCATTGCGGTAAAGAATTTATTGTGCCGGGCAATATAACTTAGCGTTGGGTCAATCAGCCGCCACTGGATCAGGGAAGGGATAGGACCAAACGGCATTGTTTCTAACGGGTTGGTATAACCGCAATGCTGCAGGATGATGGCTTTTGGCGCAGGCAGGTAGTTTTGTTTGCAATATTCCTGGCAAATCATTCCACCGAGGCTGTGGCCATGTAATACCGGCTGTTGGATGTTCAATTGAGTCAGGATATGGTTCAGGTCTAATGCCAGTGCCTTGATGGAGAAATCACGGCCATCTGGTGATGATCCATGTCCCGGCAAATCAATGCTGATCAGCCAGTAGTCGTTACTGAAATTTTGCTCCAGGTATTGCCATTGCTGCTTATTGGCATTTATGCCGTGGATAAATACCAGTGGCTGCGCTTCACGCCGACCAGTACTTTTTACGAAAAGCACATTACCTGTAGAACTTTTGATGTATTGCCCCTGAGTGTTGTTTTCTTCTTCTGGCACCGGTTTATTTCGGTTCCGGCTGGATAACAGCCAGGAAACAGGGTATCTGCCGAAGAGTAAGATCAGGGCTGCAATGCCGTAACTTGTTTTTTTAAGGTTAAGTTTCATAAATAATCAATCGATAGGCATCACCTGGAAAATGAAATTGGTTCACATGATTTCTGCTCCATGCAGGTTATCAGAGTGCCTGCTATCTAAACATAGCCCATCAGCCGGTTGTTTTGAGATTGTAGAAGAAAGGGGAAAGGTTAACTCCCATCGCCTGATGTATGATTCAGTTTTAAATGGTATCATATTCACCTAATATCGAAACCAGGGAAATACAGTGAAGGAAAGCTGTACAGCTTTTCGCTTAATTTGTTATGATGAGTAGGGAAAGGCAATCCGCGAACAAAATGTTTTGATTGCTGTACTGAGGGAAATCTTAAAAATGGAGTCAGCGGATTGCTTTTGACTGTTCCGAACAAGTTGTACTACCATTAAGAATTTAACAGGAATTCCGCTTGTGTATTATGGTTCGTTAATGAACACCGTCGAGTTGACAGTTCTTTTTATAAGATGCCTCGAGCACCTAACATGCTTTAGACCTGACACCAGGGGGAATAATGTGCCATTGAAATAAGGTTCACCATCTATTTGATTGGCAATACCTTATTCAAGTAACAATAATTTGATATGGTAGGTAATTAATTAGATCATCAGATAATAACTTATTATAAGGATAGGCATCAGCTACTGAATACTGAGCTAATTCTTAATCATACGCAGATATGGGTAAAAACACCTGTTAGAAAAGGGTGTTTTTACCCTAAAAGTTCTTTTTTATTGCCATAACTTTATCATAGATATCAATCATCCTAATGGGCTTAATCACTTCATTAGGAGGTATTAACGTATAAATTTTAAAAAAATGAAAACGCCTCTCTCAATCATTAATCTGCTGATTCTATTTTCTCTTTTTCTCAGGCAGCAATTAAAGCAGGTGATCTGGTTTTTTCCAGATTGTTACACGTCTTTTCAATTCGCAATAGTCTGTCGGGTTTTTATTTTTCATTTGTTTTTAGTGGCTTTTTAATGCAGCCGAATGTGCCTATTCAAATAAAACCAATTATAAAATTTTAATTTAAAACAAAAAATCATGGCAAATCCAACAATCAACCAGAATGGTACTGCAACCATTACACCTTCACAGAATTGTACCATCACCACTTCAAGTGGCGTTGCAAGTACCATTAACACGGTGAACACTTCCACTTCAAATAACCTGATGGTGGTTATTTCCGGTGTGCCAACCGGCGCATCTGTATTTGTGAATGGTCAACCCTCTACTTATTTAAATGGCCTATTTACGGTACCTGCGAATTCACCTTCATTCGCTATTGTGGTATACGGAACCCTGATGGGGGCTGTTATCACCATCCAGAACAACACCAGTTCAGCCGTGCCTGCCAGCGCTTTAATTACTTGTGTAACGGCTTAAGTTTTAAACTTTAGCAGTTGAAAATTTTAAGAAAGACAGTAAAAGGAGGAGTATGTATCCTTGTTTTCTTTCTGATGATGTTGAGTTGGACCCTGGTATTAAGTCAGAGTCCAGCAAAACAACATCAGAAAACAATTACACTATTGCCCTTTGAATACACCCAACTGAAGACTAATAATGGTACATTTTGTGTGTATTATATGCGAAATGCAAGCCTTTCCAATATTGCAGTCGCCGTGAATACCGGAGCACCAGATTCCATTAAATACGATAATGGGTCACTTTTTAACGGTATCCATACTTTAGCACCGGGGCAACAAATTATTGTAGTTGGGGACTTTAAAGGGGAGCAGCTTTCTACCATTAACCTGTCTGTGCAAAATGTAGCAATTACCACGATGCTCTTTTGTCCTGGTCATTGATTTTTATTATACCTATTAAATCAACCTATTTTGAGCCAGATCACCAGTGGCGTTACTTTTAGTAATGCAAAATTCGGAGGCGGAAGTTTATATGTTGCTGAAGCGCAAGGCAGCGAATTTGCCGCAGTATTATTACCTGCTGGCTCAGCATATACAGAAACGCTCATTGATTTACCCACTGCTTTTCAGCAGCAGGTTTATTTTCTTTTTAGCAGAGTTGAACTGTCGAATACCGTCACCGACGACTATCAGAAGTATCTATCGTCGTTTAGAACGGGGACGGGCATTGCAGGTTTTCTCGGCCTAGCCTGGATTCTGGATATTGCTTTACCACTTTCTACCAGCAATACCACGGTCATCAACCTGGTTCAATACAACTCAGGAGGCAATTTTGTGGTGGCCAAAACCACCAATCTTGATATTGGAAATAACTTCGCTACCCTAAACATTGATAATAACACGGTGGTGGCCTACACTCCGCTGGATGCACCAACAAACATAGAATTCTCCTACAACAGCAGGTATCCGAACTTAAGTTTTGCGAATAAGACCATTGGTACACAATCGCTTTTCAATAGCAATATAACCATCCCATTTGGTATGGTTGGGACAGGAAGTTTCAGGTTTTCTCATGGATTGAATCTGAAGATGGATTTTCAGGGATATGGACTTCAAAATAATTATTACTACCTCAGCAGCAGCGTATTGAACGTTTTTACGTATCCAATACTTCAGCAAGGGGTGAATGTGAGCGAATATGCCATGACACAGACGCAGATAGATTTGCTGGACATCGGCAATGTTGCTCAACTCAACACTTATTTTGCCCTTACCGGTAAAATATACAACACCAATTCAGGCAATAACAGGGATGCGAATTTCCTAAGTTACCATGCAATCAACACCGGATATCCCATTGGATTGGTGCCTTTTATAGATTTAGAAACTACAACTGAACTGATCAATAATATATATCCGACCACCTACACGGCCAGGTTTGTCATTTCTCCATCGCCTCGTAATGCAACGAATCTCGTGTATTACATGGTTCCTGAAGGGGATTTCTACCTCAATATGAGCGCCAGTCCAACTGCTATTCCCGATGAGAACGGACAGTTTGATTTTCTGCCAGGGCTATCAGGTACGGAAGTGATCACTTTTACTCCTTATAATAATAGCGGAGAAAGCCCCGTTGGAGATAGGATGCGGTTTATTAGTCGCCAGCCCGCATATGCACCCAATTTTCCCAGTGAGCCGGTTTCCCTGGCACAGCCTGGTACAGACAACCCTGTGCTGACTTCAGAATACCTGACGTCCTGGGCCAATATTGTTTCTTCCAGCGCTGCAAATGTCCAATATGCCTGTCAGCCGCAAGGCGCCTCTTTATATGCAAAAGGGCATGGGATTGCTTCAGAAAACAGCAATTCAAGCTTCCTTGGTTTCTTTGAGCCTTCAGTGGAAATGCCTCAAACGGATGGTTTTTATGTGCCTATGGTTCCTTATCTCGGGATTCCGGCAAATTTACCGCCTGGAACAGGCGATATTAAGTCTTTTGAATCGAAAGTGCTGAGTGCCGAAAGGAAAGCTAAAATTACAAACAGCTTTTCAACGCCTAATGCCAGTAAAAGCAGGGCTAAAAGAGCGATGCTTTCCGCAAGGGCAAATGGTTCAGGTTATACACCATCAACCACCCCTCAGGGTCTCGTGGCTAATGTAATGGATACAGGGAGCTGGAGCTTGCTCAACCTTGCCCAGAATACTGTAAACGAAGACTCAAACGCACACTGGTATGTGAGTCCTGTTGATCAGGTACCTGATCCTGCTCCGGAATATCAGCTGAGTTTTATCAACCTGAGTTCGGAACTGCAGTCGGCCTTTCTCACCAATCAGCAATTTGTGGTGATGACGAATAATCAATACATGGGTACTTTGTTTTCTACGATACAGGATCAGGCGGGAGGCACAAGCGCTGAAGCGATCTTCAATAACAAAATGTCGATTGAAGACTGGCCATTCGATTTCAATGTAGGGACCAACAATACTTACGCAGATTACAATAACGTACTGATTTTTAAATTTTGTCAGGGGACGGTTTTGGATAGGGTGAAGAACCCGAAAGACTGGACGCAGGCAGATGCTTTCAATATTGCTCCGGATGCTTTAGATGGCTCCTATACTCAGCTGGTCGCCATTTCTTCCTGGCTGCAAAGTTACCTGCAGTCTGCCGAAACCGCTTACTATAATGCTGCAAATGCAGCACAAAGCGCTGATGAGGTAAATTATTATGAAAAATTTCACCGGATCATTAACGATCCTAACTGGAATGGTATCCTTGCCCTTAAAGCGGACATCAATTTACAGGAATTCCCACAGCAGTTAAAAGGACTGATCAGCGGGATCAATCTTAAAAATTTCAATGCACACCATGTGGGCATAGAAGTAAACCGGGTAGATGCAACCGGTATAATTACCATGGGACCAGTCAGCTCTATTTTCGGGTTGATCAATTACGTCGATCCGGCTTATGGCGTACAGGTGGCACAGGGATTAAGTGCAGACAAGCCGATCCCGCCTTTGGCGAATGCCACCTATGATTTTAAAGTACTTTCCTTACAGGTATTATTCGAGAATACGGCCATTAAAAGCTTCTCCAGCAAGATCCAGCTCACGATGAACAACCTGTTTTCAGATCACGTATCCCATACCAATAATAAATACGGTGCAGCAAAACTCAATACGGTGGTGCTGAATGGTACTTATCAGGATCATAATGGTACTGCTGTATATGTATTTGACAATAAAGACGATAACCTGTTCTACTTTGACAGTAACTTACTGCAAAATGTAGAGATTACCAAAATACAATTCAATACCCTGACCACTGATTCTTTAGCGGTTGATATTGAAACACGCTTCCTGATGTGGGGATTTTTGAATTTTGAGGTCATCAGCTGTGTGCCACCACAACCACCGCCACCACCGGAAGTGGATCCGGGTACTTTAACGCCATATATTTTCGATGCCTGGTCTTTCGGAATAGAAACCGGAGAAGATGAGAACCAGAAGCCTATTTATCAAAAAGGCCTGAGTTATTCGGATCTGTATATTGAAATGGGCTTTAATCTGGACAATCCGTCGGTAGTGAGTTATGCTTTTGATGCGGGTCAGATCTCTTTTAACTCTTCTCAAAGTACTACCCGTAACAGTAGTTTATATCCAAATTTCGCTTTGTCGATAGCGAAACTTATGAGCGGTAACGATGAGTCTGCACCTTCCAGTCAGGGTTTTCTTACACTTGGACTTCCCCGGGTAAATGCGAATGGACTTTCCGGCGATTGGTTTGGCTTGCAGATGAACCTGAACCTGGGGAGTCCGGGGGAACTGGCAGGCAACCTGGGATTCAATGCCAGTCTTTTACTGGCCTGGAGCCCCGGGGAACAAAATGACTCGAACAAATACAATATCCTCATCGGCATAAAATTACCGGGCACTTCCAGCAATGCGAAATTGCTCAGTATTCAGGGCCTGTTAAAATTAACCATCGACAAGCTGCGCCTGCAATACATCCCATCTACGACTGAAGAGACCCAGGGTTCTTACCTGCTTACTTTATCGAACATCGCCTTGAAATTCCTGGGCATATTGAAGCTTCCACCAGGTGGAAGCACAAATTTCCTGCTTTTTGGGAACCCCAATAAGGGCGCTACCTCCAGCAGTCTGGGATGGTATGCCGCCTACAATAAAACGCCTTAATCAATCAGAATGTAGCCAAAAGAAATACTTTATGACAAAAATACTGTATTGGAACATAGAAAATTTTTCGATAAATAAGATCAACGATCCTAATGCGAAAAGAAAAAGAAAAAGTAAAGCACCCACTGGTGTGGTTGCCTCAGGGAACCGTAGTGATTTGATTTTAAACGCGATGAAGGCAAATACACCGGATATTTTTGTGATCGTTGAGACTACAACCGGTGCGGGTGCAGAGGGTACTTTAATCAACGCAGGAGGCAGTCAGGCAGCATTGGATTTGTTGCAAAAAATACGAAGCAAATTTGGAGTAACCTGGATGTTGGTTCCTCCTTTAATTGTTGGTCAAGGTACTTTAATGGAAGGGGTTTGCGTATTTTTCAACAGTAACAGCAAGCTGTTTTTTACAGGTCCTTTTGGCTGGCAGGGCGGAGTGAACCCTGCAAATCCTGTAGCTGGCGTGACAGTAGCCTATGCCAATCCATGGGATACAGCATTACCGGCTACAAATACGCCAACCACTGCCGGGATTATTAACGGTGGTTTGGCACAAAATCAACTTGCCGGACAATGGTTATACGATGATGGGGCTACTCCGCCGATAAAACTGGAATTTCCGAGCGTTGGTGAACGCCCACCTTACCTCACCACATTCTGGGATGCCGGCAGCAACAGAAATATAAAATTAGTGGCTTATCATGCCCCTCCGCCAGATACGAAAATTTCCGCTGCAGGGGTCGATTCCTTAAGCCAGATCAGAGAAATCACCACGCTGCTCCAGGCGCAGGATGATGTGATCATCATGGGCGATTTTAATGTCGATCTATCAGACGAAGATTCGGCGGATGAGGCTTATGATAGCCTTATTGCGGATAGTTATACCAGGCAGATTAACCCGACTACAGATTCCGATTTTCCTGATGTAGGGTATATCTGTACCACTATGTATGGTACTTCAGGAAAGAATAAAGCAGAACCTACCAATACCAGGGGCTATCCCGCATATGGATATATGACGCCAAACAGTTACGACAATATGCTGACCCGTTATGGGAATATAACCAGGGTACCGGTTTCAAGCAAGATCACGATCGTGAACCTGGTTGCAGGTGCTCCTTATACTAAAGCGACTACACCCGCTTATGCCGGTGCAAAGGGAACATTGATTTATACTACTGCAATGGCAAAGGATAGCAGAGCTACAGATCCTTTAGCACCAGTTGCCTTGCTGTTACCCCCAAATCCAACACCCAATGGAAACGGCGGATATGCGCCAAAGAAAAAAGGTGTCGGAATAAAATTCCGGGAGTGGGCCAACTACGGTGTAGTAAGAAGCACCAGCGACCACATGGGTCTAATTATTGACTTTTAGTTCTTTTAAGAGATATTATTATGAGTTTACAACCACTTGCCGACGAATTTAAGCAACAAGCCAGCCAGAATAACGGTAATATCACGGTGAATGCAGCTTCATTTACCAAAGCAGGACTTAGTGTCCCTGCAGATTTAGACCTTATGCTGACTGCCGGCTATCAGCTTGCTGCAGATAGCAGTCTGCTAATTGACACCAGCGGTACCACGATAAATGATCCGGTAGGGAACACCCTGACCATTACAGGGGCGGCAAGTGTACTCCAGGTGGAGGCTTCTAATACGGCAGTTTCCTTTGTCGTTACTGATGATGGCCTGGGCAATGTACAATTTGTAATTGTCATCACCTTAAGCAACTGGACTTTTGCCACAAGCTGGCCATTTATGGTAGGCGGTATTTATAGCGATTTACCTTATACCCATCCGACCCTTATTTTTTCATCAGCCTCTCAAAGCCAATATCTATGGCAGCAAAACGAGATCAGCTTAGTGGCCGGTCAAAATTTTGCCGGTCTGATCCAGCTCACCGGAATACTTGCGCCTATTGTAAATTTCCTGATTGGCTGGGTTAATGGTAAGCAAATCGCCTTATCAGGTAAGCTTGATCCATCACAGGTAAATAATGATACCATTCTTTATCCGGAGATGGATTTAAAAGTGATGTTGGATGTGCAGGTGATTCCATTTAGCTTTCTTATAGTAAAAAGTCCGGCGATAGGCTTTAAAATTGAAACGGTAGACGATGCGGAAACTGAAGCCAGGATGATTGCGATGGATGGAACTGAATCCATGCTTGTATTGGAAGAAGATGAAGACGAAGATGGTGATATCGTACAGCTCTCCAGTCTTTATTTTGAATTACAGCTTTTATTGGGAACAACCATCCAGATGGATTTCAGTACCAGCGTTACGCCTGATCAGAACACTTATTTCCTTGGTGTAACGCCTGATCCCTCAACACCCCTGACACCGCTGAACCTGTTTTCTTTAATGGCAGGCAATAACTGGTTTACCATTTTGCCGCCTGCACTTCAACAGTATTTAAATGCGATTGCCTTTAAAGGTTTTGCAACTACGGTAAGCTTCAACAATGGTTTTACTATTGAAAGCGCTTCGGCAACAGTAGGTTCTACGCAACAATGGGTTTTGTTTGAAAATTTCATCATCAATGAATTTGATGTGACCTGGCTGATCATCGGACCAGGTAAAATCAATTCGCAACTGATCCACCTGAATGCCAGTGTTGATTTCTTTCCAACCATATTCAAGGGTGGATTTGACGTGGAAATCACCTCAGATCTCACTTTATCCGCTTCATTCGAAGGTTCTGTTACCTTTAATGATTTAATGAAGGCGATTACCAATGGAGCCATAGATATCCCTCCAAGCCTGCTGCTGGTAGAGTTTACCAGCTTTGGAATAGCGATGGACATCAACAATAAGTATTATGAGTTCTATGCCAATACCAATATCAACCTTAATTTTATTACCAATATTTCCGTTACCAATGGCAGCCTGAAAATCACTTCTTCTACGCCAACCAGCGGAGAAGGTAAAAGTGTGTTTACCGCAGCGGTTAATGGTTTGTTTGCGATAGGAGGCTTGCAGCTCAATGTGGATGTGAACTACAGCTCTGCAGCTGCTGGTGGATGGAATCTGAGCATTGCTATGCCTGCAGGGAAAAACCTGGATCTCGGCGCGCTGATCAAACAGTTGTTTAATGCCATTGATTTGCCGGATAGCTTCCTGCCAAGCTACCTTAAAATTACCCAGTTCTCATTGGTTTCATACGTGCCAAATGCGGCCACAGGAACCAGTACCTATGAAGTGAAAACAGCAATTGTCTGGAAATTCACCTTCCCGATCATCGACCAGCCGATCAATATCCTGGCTAATTTAAGGTTGAAATATGAAAGTACACCATCCGCAAACGGTCCTGCGGTAACGAGTTATGAGGGCGCCATTGCCGGAACCGTAACATTGGAGTATTTCAATGCAGAGGTGAATATTGGCTACGACTTTTCAAAAAATAATCAATTGCTCTCGATCCAGTGGGAGGGATTCATCACCGAATATAACGTTACCGAGGCATCAAAAACCATCACTTTCCGCATTGAAAAGTGGTCTGTAGGTAGCCTGATTACTTCCTTTATGAAAATGATGGGGGATCCTACTTTTGAACTGGATTCGCCATGGGATTTACTGAACGACCTGAGCCTGGACGGCTTCTCTGTGACCTATGATCTGGATACAAAAGACATCAAGGTAAACTACAAATTCGGAAAGAGCCTCAACCTGATATTTATTACCATCAATGGCATCAGCCTGACCAAAAATTCAACAGGGGTATTCATCGCATTTGATGGATCATCACCGGTTCCTGGTGTGAACGACAGTAATTTGTTTAAACCAGAGAAAGGCGGACAGGACATTAACAAAATGCCTGAAGTACCCGGACAAGGTTCAGAATATTTCGGACTCTACCTGCTGGCCATGGGACAACATGTGGAGCTGGCCAACAGTGCATCTTATCAATCCATTAAAGAGGTGACCGATGCCATGCAAAAGGCATTTACGGAACCGGAACCGGGCACTATTCCGATAGGGCCAGGTAATACGCTGCTTAGTTTTAATGAAGACAGCAATTGGCTGATTGCCACCAGTTTCGGGGTGTTAAATGTAGGCACCAAGGATAAGCCGGTCTGGACAGTTGATGCGCAGATTGTGTTCAACGACCCGAATCTTTATGGGCTCCGCATTGCCTTAAGTGGCGATAAAGCGAAAGTGCTGAAAGGACTCGTATTTGAGATCATGTATAAAAAGATCTCAGATTCTATCGGGGTCTACCAGATGGACCTGACGCTGCCGGATAAATTGCGCAACCTGCAATTTGGGGCGGTTAATATTACTTTGCCATGCATCAGTCTGGAAATCTATACCAATGGCGACTTTAAAGTCGATATCGGGTTTCCGCACAACATGGATTTTTCACGGTCCTTTACCCTTCAGGCCATTGTGCCGCCGGGAATTCCGGCAATGGGTTCAGGCGGATTGTATTTTGGCAAGCTAAGCAGTGCAACCACCACTTTGGTGCCGGCAACCAGCTATGGTAACTTTAATCCGGTACTCGTATTTGGAATAGGGCTACAGGTTGGCGTTGGCTACAGTGTCGATTACGGAATCATGAGTGCAGGTTTTAGCCTCACCTTATTCGGGATCATTGAGGGGGTAATTGCAAGTTACCATCCATATCAGGGTTCACTGGAAGGTCAGGAGAAAAACCTGCAGACGGTCGAAACTTCTTACTACTATTACCTGAAAGGTACAGTGGGGATCATTGGTAAATTGTACGGCTCTATCGATTTCGGAATCATATCTGCCAGTGTAAATATTACCATCACGATCTATGTACAGGCAGTCTTTGAAGCCTATAACAAAATACCGCTGGCCATCGTGGCGGCTGTTGACGTCAGGGTTTCTGCACGTCTGAACCTTGGTTTATTCAAAATCACCATTCATTTCAGCTTTACCGCAACGATCAGACAAGACCTGACCATCGGAACGGATAATCGCGCTGCAGCGCCATGGAACAAAGACCTGACTGTAGCATCAGCAGCCTCAGCACTGGAGATGCCACAGTATAGGATGATGTCCGGTAAGACTGCCAGGCCAAGGCTTCAGTTTAATACCATACTGGCCACGGGGTCTGAAGAAGCATTGCCAGTACTTAATTTATACTTTGTACCGCATCTAACGGTTTCTGCACCTAAAGGAAGCGATCATCTGAATAGTCAACAAGCACAATACGTAGCTACATTGTTCATTGATGCACCAGATCCAAATGGTCAGGGTGATGGTACCACCTCATTTGAACGCATGAGCAGTGATTTCTTCCGCTGGTTGGTTGCCAATTATATAGATCCAAATGCAGGACTGACTACCCGTTCTGAAATTGATGCACAGGGGATATCAAAACTTGATCTGGACAACTTAATCGCATTGCTGTCTAACGAGGATAATCCTTTTCCGATTCCTACAGCTGATTTGCTGACCTTCCTGCAAAGTTCATTTGCGGCGGTCAACATTCAGAATTTAGGAGAAGACCTTCCTTCTGCGGCAATTTTCCCGATGTTCTATGACTTGAGTTTAAACGTACCAGGTATTCCTTTGCACATTGATTTCAGCCAATACAATATGGCGACTGCCGAGTATTTGGAAGAGGTGAAGAAATGGTTTGCCGAACTGGAAGTGAGCGTTTCGGAAGAAAGTAATTCGGCGCCACAAGCGAAAATAGCGGACGCGGCAGAACCAAGCTATAGCATGTCGACCTTTGTTTTTGAAGATTACTTTGTGCTGATCGGAAAACAACTCGCCGGATATGGATCTGATGCGATGAACAATTTCACTTACAAAATTAACAACACAGATGATAAAGTGGCTGTGGACCGTAGTTTGCAGGTCATGACTTCATGGGCAAATGGCCTTACCGCAAATGGTTATTCCAATCATGTCATTTTGCAGGACATTGCTGTTGCCAACCAAAATCATCCGCTTACTGCTGGTGTATCACTTCAGATCACGGGTCATATGCGCCTGATTGCAAGCGCTGATACCTTTAGTTCGGTGGCGATGCTGTATGCAATTACCCCAGCGATGCTGATCGTTCAAAATGGTACGGTGCCAAGTTTGCTTGCGCCGGGACAGGCAGTCAAATACAATGGTAATTCTTATACCGTAAATGCAGGAGATACGCTGAAAGCAGTGGCAGCCGGGTTAAACACCACACTGGCCTTACTTTCAGGGGATCTGGTATTCCAGAAAACGGCGGTAACGCAGCCTGGAGGATGGTTAATCATTGGAGCAGCAGTTTACACGGCTAAAAACGAGGATACCTTTACTTCAGTCGTGACTAACATCTACAAAAATGTGGATGTTGCAGGACTATTGATGCAAAACCAGGTCACACCAGGCTTGTTCATCAGCGGAAATACATTTGTTTATGATTCGAAACTGTATACCATTGTGCCGGGAGATACGCTGACCAGTATGGCAGAAAATCTTACCGTGGCCACTAAAACTACGGTTACTCCGGAAAATCTGGCTGCAGATCCTGTTGTACAGGCGCTGAATATCCAGCCGCTCGGACAACTGTTAATTCCACCTTTCCTTTACAGCGCTGTTACTTTTGATGATCCGGCCCAGGCGGATACTTTGCTTAGCCTTTCTGTGACTTACAGCACTACTGTGGCATTGATGGCTTCTAATTATTCAAATCAGAACATCACTGACCTGTTTTACAATGGAGAAGGTTACAGTAGCGCCAATATTCCGGGATTAGAGATTCTGGATGTGAGCAGCATTCTGGCTTATTTCACAGAAAATGGCTGCTACGGACAATTGTCTGGTATGGCATCCAGGTATCAGCTGCATGGCATGCGTTTGCCTACTAATTTACCGGGACTGACCTTGTCAGCAGGATCCCCATGTCCAACAGACAGCGATTGTGCACTATTCGCTTTAACCGGTCAGGAGTTTGTATTGCCAGCAGATGTGGCCAAAGGTTTTGAAATCCAGCTGATCAATTCTTCGCTGAGCTGGTTGCAGATTGATGGAAAAACTATGAATGAACCGGGAGGAAATATGCTTTCCGTAACATTGGATGATCCGGATATTGAACAAATCAATACTTTGCTGAATTATGCACAGCAGACGGGGATCAAACCGGAGGTGCTTTCATTGACGCCAATGAAGCCTTATGACCTGTTGCCATTACAATATACCTTCCAGACCGTTACCAAATGGCAGTCGTCCGGAAAAGTAATCCTGCCTTATGGTAGCATAGGCAGCCAGAATGATATTTCTCCATTGATCTGGATGTTTCCTTCAGGAATGCTTGCGCAACTGGCTTTGCCGAAATTGGCGGGATCGATGTTTGGCGTTCAGATTGGACAGTATGATGCTGCAAAAGGTATGATGAATTACCGTTCTTCTTCTTACTACGGCTGGAATACCATCGTAGAGATCGACCTGAAAAGGCTGACAGGGGAATCCACCGCTGTGGTGAATGCCTATACTTACGAGTTGATGGGTGCCGATGAGGCCGGTGCAACGATCTTACAAAGATTGCTGCAGGCGCTGGATCCGAATTCCGGCAACAACAACAAAGGTATGGTCACCGATATTCAGTGGTTGTATGAAGCGGATGGCGGCTTGATGTCGGTAGGAATGGACAGCATGAAGTCATTTATTGTGCAGGCCAACCTTTCTACGGAAACAAATCCTTCCAATCAGGCAATGAAAATGGCCCTGATGGCGGTTGAAGAAACTACTTTAGATACCGGAATCCTGAACAGCACCTATGATTTTATCCGCTTGTTATGGGAATGCAGCATTACCCGTTCAGGAGGTTATTACTTACTATATAACGAGATTGAAAGCAATAAAGGTTTCCCTGACAGCATATTTGGTAAAGGGGATACTGCTACCATCCGCCTGATGGTGACTTATAGCGATGTATTCGCCAATAAGCCAGGCAATTACATGAACTGTGCGGTGACGGGAGATAAAATTGATGTTTCTTCTTGCGTGGTTTATGCAGAAAGTGCGAAGCAAACCGGGCTGACAGTTTATGTGCAAAATGCACTGGATACCCCATTGATCATCAGTTCGAGGTATAACATCCTGCTCAGTGAGTTTGCGGCGACCAATGCCAATGTGGTTTTAAACACCACTTTAGCACCGGTACCAGTGATTACGTTTAGTGGTTTGGTATATGAGGTAGGTCGGATCAGTACGGTTAACAATCTGACAAAGATTTCGGCTTATTACAGTGTAAGTGCTACAGATCTTCAGGCTTTAAATCCGCAGATCACAGATTGGAACAATTTACTATTGTGGCAATTGGTTAGCATTCCTGAGCTTAAATACACGGTTAGCACTGCTTCCGGAGCCCCGGGAAATACTTTTGGAAGCATTGCTGCTTATTACTTTATAGACATGTCGGTATTGGGATGGGCGGTACGTAATGTGAATAATTTCTTTGGTACAAGTACCCCGTTGACCATCAATGACCAGATTTTACACAAGGTATCGAATGTGCCACAAGGAGCGGCTGCATTTGAGCTTAACCGTACAAATCCGGTGTTACCAGAGAATTATAAAGTGACCGATCCGGATTACGCGAAAATATACCTGGACAATTTGTACAATCTGCTCAGCTACAACGTGATTGAGAACGCTGATTTTGAACCTGGTGAAATCGGATTACCAGCTGGTCCGGGGACTTCCCAGAGTCAGGATCAGCTGTTAGGAAAAGCAGATGCGGCTCCGATAGAAGAAGAATTATGGGTGTATAACCCGGTGATTCCATTGGCGCAATTTGCCAAACCAAACCCTTATATGGAGCTTCCTGAGGAAAATCCAGTGGGTTATCCGGCAGGTTATCCTCAGAAAGACGACAACCCTTATCTGGGTATTGGCGGACAGGCACAGGTGCATTTTGATTGGGTAGATTACTATGGCAACAACACGATTACGCCATTTAGTGACCCAAGTCTGGATGCACAAACGCCATTGAACAATCCACCAGTCCAGATTGCTTATACAGATGAGTTAAAAGGATTGGGTAAATGGCCGAGTCTGGAGCTGAGTTATTTATTTGAGAATGATAAGAATACCGGCGCTGAGTTGGCTTTAAACTTTAACTTTAATTCCCAAAGGTATGTGCCGCTGGATGTGCCTGCTGATCAGCAGCAAGACTGGAAAGCCAATGCCAGGAACGACCTGATCATTTACACGAATATTTATTACCAGATTACGCAGTTGAGCCCTAAGGATGGGCACAATACGCTCAGCGTCAACCTGAGCACTTCGCTGACTCCGAATAAAGATTATGCGATTGCTGGAACGCAGTTTAACCAGTTGCTTCAGTTTGTAAAAGATACTTATACTTATTTACTGGCCAGATCAAATGAGCAGGATGCAACTCCTCCGGTAATGAATCCGATTGTGAATCCAATCAATGCGGCTGATATTGATACGGCATCTATTTTACTATTAACAGTGGATGTGGAATTTGCCAGGGATTTGGACTTTGTAAACAATGACTTTAAGGATAGCGACCTGGTAACCAATTCAGTTACTTCTGTGAAACCTCAAACGATTATTATTCCACAAGAATCTGATCCAACCATACCATCAGGTACCCAGGATGCGAAAACGAGTCCGAATGGCCTGAATGAATTTGCAGCGAAATTTGAGCTGGCTTTCAGCAATCCGGGGGTTTATCAATTGAAAATTGCGATTGGTACAAATCCGGAGCAGGCAGGAAGCAGCAGCAGCAATCAGGCGGTGTATGTGGTAAGAATGGGCCAACAGGAAGGACAGGGGATCTATTGGTCGGCTTCAGAAGCCTGTTTCTACCAGTTGACACCGCAATCTATTGACAACCTGGATACCAAAGGGAATGTGCCAGCCGCAGTGACGGATAAATTAACACCTTTACTGAATGTGGTTTATAACAGCCGGACAGATTTTGATGTACAGCTGAAAACGTTACTTACAGAGGCTGAATTTAAGCGGTATCAGTACACCATTTATGTGTATAGTTTGCTTCCGGTATTTTATGCACCTAAACCATTAAACACCAGTCTGGTTTCTAAAAACGGGGTTCCGATTCAGAAATATGTAACCGGTCAGGGGCTGGTAGACAGCTCTGTAGAATTGAATAATTTCGCAGGGATTGACATGGACAACTGGGCGGCGCAATCACTCAATGTCATTGATGTATTCCTGACTTCTGATTTCTCAGTGCCAGGATTCCTGGTAGACCAGTTGAAAGCAGATGATGAAAAGATCTGGTTGGGAGAACAGCAGATTGCTGCCGATACGTTTGTAGAAGCCATTACCAGTGCGAAGAAGAGCCTTGCAGATACGATTTCCAATGAAATTGAATCTATTTTAACCGCGCCGGTGATCAGTGATGATCCGGAGAGCCTGGCTAATGCGAAAGAACAGTTTAAACAGCAATTGCTGAATCAGCTGGGAAATGCTTATAATGTGAGTGCTTTGGTACAGACTAAAGTGGTGGCAAGCTCTGATTTCGTAGGCTTTACTAATAATACCACTCCTCCAAGGTTGTATGGTGTCCCTATGGTAGACAATCCGGCATTCCAGGGGGTGTCATCGCTGAATCAGGATAGGGTTACCTTGGATGATAACCTGAAAAGCATGTACAGCATCTCTACGGCTAAAGTGCAGCTGAATGCTAAAGATGCAAGTTCTGAAGATTCTTATTTAACGTTTAGCTTCTCTACAAAGAATGCGAAAGAATACAGCAGTGTAGAACTTAATCTTTCTTATGTAGTGACGCATATAGAGTTTCAAATCAGTGATGTTCCAGGAATTGAAGGGTACAAAGGTTCTAACTGGCTGACCTTTATTATTCCAGCCGACCTGAACACTCCGGTAAGTCCGGGATCAGATCTCCAGGTATTACAACAAAACCTGGGTCTGGTGGATATTCCTATCGTGCTGCGTAATTATCCAACACCACCAACACTGACCACCCAAACCGGGACTCCGGTTGATGTTTCGGGAGATACGGAAAACATGAAGTTAGAGAAGGCTTCGCAATGGGATTATACCTATTCTTATACCGAGGATCAGGCTGCACAAGATCGGCTATTCTCTGAGATTGAGTTCAACATGGTACCTTTGCCTCAGTCAAGAATGATGGCCGGTGCTTCGCGTGACCTGTTTAACGACATGGCACAACTGGTGACGGTTTGGCCGCAGATATTAGATGACTTTAACCAATATCTTACTGCAATTACCGCTGCTTCTACTTCGTCAGATCCTAATTTGAAAAATGCTTATTACGCATTGCAGGCCTTAGTGATATTAACCAATAATCTGGCAATTGCCTGGAATGATTATACAAGTCTAATTTTAACCTCCGGTAGCGATACCGATACGAAACGTGCCTTTGATTTCATGATCGTTCAAACGGATGATAAGGACAATGATAACCGCTTACTGGTAACTGTTGTACCTCCGGATGAGATATCTGAGCAGGATATATTGAACTACACCGGAAATAATCAGGATATCGCAGTGACCCTTCCAAATATGCCTGTGGTCAGTATCCCTGACTATACAACTATTCCGGCAACTAATGATGATGGTAAGGTGATTCCTAATGCGTATTGGTATCAAACTATAGGTGAAAACCCGGTTTATCTGTCCTGGATAGATTCCTTGTCGATCGCTTCAAGAAAAGTGAATGTAAATGAGCTGAATATTTTAGAGTTCCAGTATGCCTGGGCTGGATTGTCGATCATTAGAAATGAAGATCTGATCCCTTACAACCCTACAAATCCTCAATTTATATACCGTAGTCCATTGGTGAAGTTCTCCAATAAGCTGGTGCCGATCCTGAACAATGATTATATCTTTAACATTGCCCGGCTGATGTCCGTACCAACGGTACAACACTCGCTTGGGGAGTTGCTGGCTAATTTCTTTGCGGTGTTTTTTGCCAAAGACGAACTGGATCAGCAGCTGATTAAAATGAGTGCAACCTGGAACTATCCGATATTGCAGAGCGAGTCGATCCAGACAAACCCATTGGTATTACCGGCAGCGATTCAATTGCCAATATTGCTGGCACCGCCGTTTAATTTTGCTATCCCAGTAGATTTTATGATTCCGGCAGGAGGTTGTTCGGCTACGGTAAGTCCAACAGACTCCTTTGTATGTAAGTTATCTGCCGCAATCAAGACCTGGTATAAGCAGAATAATCCTACTACAGCTAATGCCTGGCTGCAATTGGACATGTCTGTTTTCTCTTCCTTAACTGAAGTTAAACTGCCATTGATCGATTTGAAGAACATTGTTTTATTTTATAGCGATATTAATGATTTGACCTAAGCGGCTTGTTTTAATGAATAGTCATCTCCCTTGCCCAGGCAGGGGAGATGTAATGGATGGTGGGAACTGAAATACCGGTTTAATTAACGAAATAATAGATGTTTACTCACCAAAGTTTTGTGAATTCATGCGATTTTTGGCAATTCGCTAAAAGCAAAAACCCTGCTAATCCTGCGATTGCAGGGTTTTATACGTTTTGATAGTCTTTGGTGTGATCCCGCTGGGATTCGAACCCAGGACCACTACATTAAAAGTGTAATGCTCTACCAGCTGAGCTACGGAATCTACTTTGCTTAAAACGTCTTCGTTTCCTTTAAAGTGATGCAAATATAGGGTTCAGTTCCATCTGATGCAAATAAAAAATCTGGAAAAGTGCTACTGTATTGATTTATAAGGGGATTAATTATTGGTAACCATTTTTTTAAAGATATTTGATAATTTTAGTCGCTAATCTTGACATATGAATAAACTAAAAATCTTTTTCTGTCTACCCGTCATTGCATTAATTACGTGTTGTAAGGAACCAAAAGAACAGGAGGCCAGTAAAAGAAAACAAGATTCATTGGCCTCTTGTGAGAAAAATCTGCCTAGTCGTTTCGGTACAATAAGAGATACGGCTAATTTTGCGGTGAATCAAGCCACCCGTGATGGAATGGTGTTGATTCCGGCAGGAACATTTGAAATGGGTGCATCAGATCAGGAAGGGCGAGAAGACGAATACCCAAAACATCAGGTGAGATTAAATGCCTTCTGGATGGACGCAACAGAAGTAACCAATGCAAGTTTCGCGAAATTTGTTGCGGCCACAGGCTATGTCACTACTGCCGAGCGAAAGCCGAATTGGGAAGAGATGGCAAAGCAGCTCCCGCCGGGAACGCCCAAACCGCCCGATAGTATACTAGTAGCCGCATCGCTGGTTTTTTATCAACCCAAAACAATCTATGGCTTAAACGATGCCTCGCAATGGTGGCGTTGGGTGAAGGGCGCAAGTTGGAAACATCCAAAGGGATTAAACAGTAACATCAATGGAAAAGACCGTGAACCGGTGGTTCAGGTATCATGGGATGATGCCATGGCTTATTGCAAATGGGTAGGGAAGCGTTTGCCAACAGAAGCAGAATGGGAATATGCAGCGAGGGGAGGGCTAAAAAATGGAAAATATCCGTGGGGAAATGAGGACATAGAAACGGCCAGTCCGAAAGCAAATACCTGGCAGGGGAGTTTTCCGGTAACCAATACAGTTTGGGATAAGTTTTCCGGGCTTGCCAGAGTAAAAAGTTTCAAGCCGAATGCCTATGGTTTATATGATATGGCGGGCAATGTTTGGGAATGGTGTAGCGACTGGTATCGCCCTGATTATTACAAAACACTAAAAGGGATAACCTCAAATCCTAAGGGGCCTGGAGATAGTTATGATCCCATGGAGCCTACTATTCCAAAAAAAGTGGTTCGAGGTGGGTCGTTTATGTGTAATGCTTCTTATTGTAAAGGGTATCGAGTTACGTCACGGATGAAAACATCGATTGATACTGGCTTAGAACATACTGGTTTTCGTTGTGTAGCTGATAATTGAAGTTAATTTGAATTAAATGTGAGTTTAAATCTGTATCTCGATAACATTATGTATCGATTTCATTTCTAAATCAGAAAAATAATTGGTTATTTTGGCCAAACCATTCAAATTCACAAACCAAACTCATGTCAGATTCTCAAAAATCGCAGAATTATACTTTTGCATTGTTCGTTATCGGTGTTCTCTTTTTTATTTTCGGTTTTATTACCTGGGCAAATAGTCAACTTATTCCTTATTTAAAAATAGCTTGTCAACTTTCCAGCACCGAATCTTATTATGTAGCCTCTGCATTTTTTGCTGCTTATTTTGTAATGTCGATTCCCTCTTCCTTTGTACTAAAGTTCACGGGATTTAAGAAGGGAATGTCGGTAGGTTTGTTTACCATGGCTATTGGTGCTGCAATATTTATTCCTGCGGCCTACGCCAGAAGTTTTCCCACATTCTTAATCGGCTTGTTTGTTATTGGCAGTGGTTTGGCGCTACTTCAAACGGCATCCAACCCTTATGCTGCGGCAATAGGTCCGAAAGAAAGTGCCGCAAAACGCATAAGTATTTTAGGAATCTGCAATAAAATTGCCGGTATCCTGGCAGTTTACGTATTGGGGAGCATTATTTTGAAAGACAGCGATGCTTTTGAAGCCAGTTTGAAAACGATGGATGAAGTGGCTAAAAACACTGCTTTGGATGCTCTTGCGCAAAAAGTGGTATTGCCTTATGTTTTTATCGCTGCGTCATTCGCGATTGTAGGAATCCTGTTATTTTTTGTGCAACTTCCTGAAGTGGAGGAAGAGCAGGATATTTTAGATCTTGATGCTCTGCCTCAAAACGCACAGGTAGCAGCTGCTAATAAAAACGTATTCAATTTTCCTCATTTAATCGTCGGCGTTTTTGCTTTGTTTTTCTACGTAGGGATGGAAGTAATCAGTTACGATACTTTTGCCGGTCTCGGAACTCATCTGGGTTATAAACTGGATATTTCGAAAAGTTTTGCCACCTACACCGGTTACGGCTTATTGCTCGGCTATACCATTGGCATCATTTCTATTCCCAGGTTTATTTCACAAAGAAATGCCTTAATTGTTTCCTGTTTGCTCAGCATCGCTTTGGTAATTTTAGTCGTATTGATTAAGGCGAATCCGGGTCTTACTACACTTCACTTATTCGGCAGTGATTTTAGTTTGCCTACACATCCGGCAGTTTGGATTTTTGCACTTTTGGGTTTTTCAAACTCCGTAATGTGGCCTGCTATCTTCCCAATGGCAATAGATGGTCTCGGTAAATTCACTAAAATGGGGTCGGCATTGCTGATAATGGCCATCGTTGGCGGCGCAATTCTTCCGCCGGTTTACGGCTACATATCTGAAACCATAGGCAACGGACAAACAGCATATCTGATGATGATTCCTGCTTATTTGTTTATCCTTTACTTCGCTGTGAGTGGCTACCGTTTAGGTAAGAAGTAAACTTCTGTTCAGAAAATCTGATTAAATATAGACTAAGGGGCAACGTTGACCCTGAAAGATCAGTTTAATTTTTTTTATGCCATTAATTTTGACTTATTTTGAAGTTTCATTTACGTAAAACTTAATCCGTAAAGTTTAAGTTTCAAATATTAAATTCCCAAATGAATAAAGCTATTTTTCTCGATCGCGATGGCGTGCTTAATCACGAAATATATGATTACATCTGCCGCGTGGAAGATTTCAAAATTCTCGACTATCAAATTCCTGTATTGAAGAAGTTCTTTGATGAAGGTTATCTCTTAATCGTGATTACCAACCAGGGTGGCATCGCCTTGAAAAGATACACTGAACAAGAGTTAGCCATTATGCATCAGATGTTGAGAAATGCTTTCGTAGCCAAAGGTGCCGATATTGCCGGTTTTTATTATTGTCCGCATCACCCGACCGTTGGAGGTGAGTGTAAATGTCGCAAGCCAGCTTCAGGTATGATTCTCGACGCCATTGATATGTATGACATTGATCCGGCTCAATCTGTAATGATCGGCGATAAACCCCGCGATGTCGAAGCTGCCAATGGGGCAGGAGTGAAGGGAATCCTGATCGCACCTGATGAACAGATCGTTTACGAGAAAGTGAAGGAAGTTTTGGGTTCGGAGTTTAGCGTTGGGAGTCTTTAGTTTGGAGTCTTGGCGGAGGTGGTTTTTGCTATCGGCTTTTAGTCGGGAGTTCTGAGTCTTTAGTCGGGAGTCTTGAGCGGAGGTAGATTCTTACTATCCGTTTTTAGTCGTGAGTTCTGAGTCTTTAGTCGGGAGTCTTGGGCGGAGGTGATTCTTGCTATCCGTTTTTAGTCGTGAGTTCTAAGTCTTTAGTCGGGAGTCTTGGGCGATGATGGATTTTGCTATCCTGGAACTTTGCAGCTAAAAGTCTTGGATACGAAGGTAGATACAATCCAAGCCTATTCCGTTGATGTGTCATCCGCATATAGCACCAGCCCAGTTAGATAAAGGTTTATTTTTTAACCTAAAAGCATCAGCCAGTTGATTAAGAGATTTAGGTTTTAACCCAAAGTGATGAATCTTTAATTATTAGTTTTTAGCACATGGTTTAGGCAAACCTAAATTTACACATTGATGTGTCACCGATCCAAAAGGACCAACCAATTTATTAGAGATTTGGGTTTTAACCCAAAGTGATGATTCTTTAATTATGAGTTTTCGGCCCATAGTTTCGGCAACCCCTATATCTATTCCGTTAACTGGATAATCCGAACTAAAAGCATCAGCCAGTTGATTAAGAGATTTGGGTTTTAACCCAAAGTGATGAATCTTTAATTATGAATTTTCGGCGTATGGTTTAGGCAGACCTAATTTACACATTGATGTGTCACCGACCCAAAAGGACCACCCAGTTGATTAAGAGATTTGGGTTTTAACCCAAAGTGATGATTCTTTAATTATGAGTTTTCAGCACATGGTTTCGGTAACCCCTAAATCTATCCCGTTACTGGATAACCCGAACTAAAACATCAGCCAGTTTATTAGAGATTTGGGTTTTAACCCAAAGTGATAAATCTTTAATTATGAGTTTTCGGCACATGGTTTCGGCAACCCCTAAATCTATCCGTTAATGGGTAATCCAACCTAAAAACATCACCCAGTTGATTAAGAGATTTGGGTTTTAACCCAAAGTGATGATTCTTTAATTATGAGTTTTCAGCACATGGTTTCGGTAACCCCTAAATCTATCCCGTTACTGGATAACCCGAACTAAAACATCAGCCAGTTTATTAGAGATTTGGGCTTTAACCCAAAGTGATAAATCTTTAATTATGAGTTTTCAGCACATGGTTTCGGTAACCCCTAAATCTATCCCGTTACTGGATAACCCGAACTAAAACATCAGCCAGTTTATTAGAGATTTGGGCTTTAACCCAAAGTGATAAATCTTTAATTATGAGTTTCGACATATGGTTTCGGCAACCCCTAAATCTATCCGTTAATGGGTAATCCAACCTAAAAGCGTCAACCAGTTTATTAGAGATTTGGGTTTTAACCCAAAGTGATGAATCTTTAATTATGAGTTTTCGGCACATGGTTTCGGCAACCCCTAGATCTATCCGTTAATGGGTAATCCACCCTAAAAGCATCAGCCAGTTGATTAAAAGATTTGGGTTTTAACACAAAGTGATGAATCTTTAATTATGAGTTTTCGGCACATGGTTTCGGCAACCCCTAAATCTATCCGTTAATGGGTAATCCAACCTAAAAGCGTCAACCAGTTGATTAAGAGATTTGGGTTTTAACCCAAAGTGATAAATCTTTAGTTATGAGTTTTCGGCACATGGTTTCGGCAACCCCTAAATCTATCCGTTAATTGGTAATCTAACCTAAAAGCATCAGCCAGTAGATTCATCACTTTGGGTTTTAACACAAAGTGATGAATCTTTAATTATGAGTTTTCAGCACATGGTTTAGGTAACCCCTACATCTATCCCGTTAATGGATAACCCGAACTAAAAGCATCAGCCAGTTGATTAAAAGATTTGGGTTTTAACCCAAAGTCAGAATTTCACGAGTCCAGGATGTATACAGATTCTCGCTATCTACGTTCAAGCCTTTTAGTTGATTTTACGGGACTAAAGTTTACACCAAACCGTAGATAAACTCACTAAGTAAAACTTATTTCTTGAATTTTTCATAAATGAAAAATCCTAAGTCTCAGGTAGATTTTCTACTCCAAACTTAGGATTTTGTTTATATGCTATTCGCTATAAGCTCCTTGCCCGACAACCCTGGACTTAAGACTCCAGACTAAAGACTTTCGACTCCAGGAAAGGCACTCTCAACTCCAAACTTATTTACCTGCAGCCTTAGCGTGGTCTGCTAAGAAGGTGGCTAAGCCAGAATCAGTTAATGGGTGTTTTAATAAACCTGCAATTGCAGCCAAAGGAGCAGTGATTACATCAGCACCTAATTTTGCGCAGTTTACAATGTGTAACGGACCGCGGATAGAAGCAGCTAAAATCTGAGTTTCGTAACCGTAGTTATCAAAAATAGTTCTGATATCTTCAATTAAAGCCAAACCATCGCTAGAAATATCATCTAAACGACCTAAGAATGGAGAAACATAAGTAGCTCCAGCTTTAGCAGCCAATAGGGCTTGTCCGGCAGAGAAAATTAAAGTACAGTTTGTCTTAATTCCTTTTGATGAGAAATATTTAATGGCTTTAACACCATCTTTAATCATCGGAACTTTAACAACGATTTTAGGGTTTAAAGCAGCTAGCGCTTCGCCTTCTTTAACAATCTCGTCGAATGTAGTGGCGATAACTTCTGCACTTACGTTATCTTCAACGATATCGCAAATTGCTTTATAGTGGTTGATTACATTTTCCTGGCCGGTAATACCTTCTTTAGCCATTAAGCTAGGGTTGGTGGTTACGCCATCTAAAATGCCAAGATCATGAGCTTCTCTGATTTGATCAAGATTTGCTGTGTCGATAAAAAATTTCATGGTTGTAAATTCTTAAATATTTGAGTTTCAATGATTGAACCCTGAAGAATTTAATTCCCTTCAGAGTCTACTCCGGCTTTAAACCGGAGGCATTTGGGGAAAAGAAAAAAATGGGCAAGCAACTTCTATCGCACCGCTACAACCTTCTACCCTTGCTATGTTCCCATCCTGGGGGAGTTCAAAGGGAGCTGGTCGTAAAAGACTTGCCCGTCACAAAGGTAGAAAAAGAAGTTGTTTTGCAAAATGCATTTTTTGAATTTTTTACCTCTTTTGCTTATCTTGCTGATTGATACGTAAATAAAATTCAATTGATTAAAATCTATCTTAATTTATGACTAGAAATAGCGAATTTTGTCTTGTAGATAAGATATATTGAAATCCGTTATCAGCATTTTTGAATTTTAGGCTGTCAAAATCTGCAAAAACTACACACATATCGTATAAATACCCGATTATCAAATTCGTAATTATAACACTTCATGTTTAGCTATATTTCAATATAATGGATTAAAATTGTTTAAAAACTAAAATAATTCTAAAAATTGTAGCAACTCTGTAATCTGAGCTTCGTTTTTCGTATCTTAGTGTTTCCTATACACTAACAACTAACGAGCAAAGAATGGAACCAAACAGTGGATTGTACGACGCGCAATTTGAACACGATGCCTGCGGTATTGGGTTCGTTGCACATGTGAAAGGGCGAAAATCGCATCAAATCATCTCCGATGCACTTACTATTTTAGAAAATCTAGATCATAGAGGGGCATGTGGAGCAGAACCAAATACAGGCGATGGTGCCGGTATAATGATTCAGATTCCCCACGAATTTTTTTACGATGAATGTTTAAAAGCTGGCTTCAGCTTACCAGAAACCAATAACTATGGTGTAGGTATGCTTTTTATGCCGAAAGATATTCGCTCGCGGGAAGAATGCCGGGAATTAATTTATCGCGCAGCAGAAAAATTAGGATTAGAAATTTTAGGCTTTAGAAAGGTTGATGTTGATACAACTGATATTGGCAACATGGCACTTTCTGTAGAACCGGAAATTGAGCAGGTTTTTATTGCCCGTCCTTATGCTGTCAATCCGGGTGCAGATTTCGAACGTAAACTTTATATTTTTAAAAACTACCTGATTAAGTTAATTGCCAATACCGTAAACGGAGGCAAAGATTTTTATATCGTTTCCCTATCTGCGCAAACCATTATCTATAAAGGTCAGTTAACTTCTTTACAGGTTCGTACTTATTTTAACGACCTGAGCGATAAAAGAGTGGTTTCTGCTTTAGGTCTGGTTCACTCGCGTTTTGCAACCAATACTTTTCCTTCCTGGAGGTTAGCTCAACCTTTCCGTTTCATTGCCCACAATGGCGAAATCAATACCCTTCAGGGGAACCTGAACTGGTTTAGAGCCGGCGTAAAATCTTTTGCTTCGGCCTATTTCACCAAAGAAGAGCTGGATATGTTATTGCCGGTAATCGATGAGACCAACTCTGATTCGGGCTGTTTAGATAACGTCATCGAACTATTACTTCACGCAGGAAGAACGTTACCACATGTATTAATGATGTTGGTTCCAGAAGCCTGGGATGGGAATGAGGATATGGATCCGCTGAAAAAAGCCTTCTATGAATTCCATGCGACTTTAATGGAGCCCTGGGACGGGCCAGCAGCCATTGCCTTTACGGATGGTAAACTGATTGGCGCTACTTTGGACCGTAATGGTTTACGCCCGTCTCGTTATGCCATCACTTCAGATGACCGTGTAATTATGGCTTCAGAAGCCGGTGCATTGGCAATTGATCAAAGTACGATTATCGAAAAAGGTCGTTTAACACCTGGTAAAATGTTCGTGGTAGACATGGAGCAGGGTAGAATTATTAGTGATGAAGAAATAAAAACAAAAGTTTGTGGTGGGAGTCCGTATGCAGACTGGATCAATCAGTATCAAATCCGTTTAGAAGAATTGCCGGAGCCGCGTGTAATGTTTACCGGCCTTTCTGAAGAATCTATTTTCAAATATCAGCAGGTTTTTGGTTACAGCAGAGAAGATGTAGATTTATTGTTGAAGCCAATGGCAATTGAAGCCAAAGAGCCAATTGGTTCGATGGGTACCGATACACCGCTTGCTATTTTATCGAAACGTCCGCAACACTTATCGAACTACTTTAAACAGTTATTTGCACAGGTAACCAATCCGCCAATTGATCCCATTCGCGAGAAAGTGGTGATGAGCTTGGCGAGTTTTATGGGAAGTAATGGTAACTTATTAGAAGAAAATCCTTTACAATCGCATTGCGTAGCCATCAAACATCCCATTTTAACCAATCAGGAGTTAGAAAAATTAAGAAGTATTGATACCGGCGTTTTCCAGGCGAAGACTTTACAAACTTATTTCAGGGCCAATGGCAAACCAGGCGCAATGGCGAAGGCCTTAGACCGTTTATGCCGTTACGCAGTTGATGCCGTTGAAGATGGTTTCCAGGTAATTGTATTAACCGATAGGGCAATCGATTCTGAACATGCGGCAATGCCTTCATTATTGGCAGTTTCTGCGGTTCACCATCACTTGATTCGCAAAGGTTACCGTGGTGCTGTGGGAATTGTAATTGAGGCAGGAGACATCTGGGAAGTACATCACTTTGCTACCTTATTGGGCTTTGGTGTTACGGCGATTAATCCTTACCTGGCTTTAGAAACCATCAACGGTTTCCAGGCTGAATCTGGTTTATCAGCAGAACAACTCACTAAAAATTATATTTACGCTGTAAACAGCGGCTTGTTGAAGATCTTCTCTAAAATGGGAATCTCCACCTTGCAATCTTACCAGGGTGCACAGATTTTCGAGATTTTAGGTTTGAATAAACAGGTGGTAAACACTTATTTCACTGGTGCAGTTTCAAGGATAGGTGGTTTAGGACTAGATGAAATCGCTAAAGAAACGTTGATTAAACATCACCGTAGTTTTGGTCCGGTTACCCTAACCGAAAACTTATTGCCGGCAGGTGGAACTTATAAATTCCGTCGTAAAGGTGAGGCGCATTTATTCAACCCTCAAACCATTCACCTATTACAAAATGCTACCCGAAAAAACGATTACAGTATTTTTAAGCAATACTCTAAACTGGTAAATGAGCAAACACAACAAGCTTATACCATTCGCGGGTTGTTTGATTTTAATTATAGCCGTCAGCCCGTTCCCTTAAATGAAGTTGAATCTACGGAGGCCCTTTTAAAACGATTTGCAACGGGAGCAATGTCTTTCGGGTCCATTTCGCACGAGGCACACTCTACATTGGCAATTGCAATGAACCGCATTGGCGGCAAAAGCAATACCGGCGAGGGTGGTGAAGATGAAATGCGCTATACTAAAATGGAAAATGGCGATAGCATGCGTTCGGCCATCAAGCAAGTTGCCTCTGCACGTTTCGGCGTAACCAGTTATTATTTAACCAATGCAGATGAACTGCAGATTAAAATGGCGCAAGGAGCAAAACCGGGCGAAGGGGGGCAATTACCTGGCCACAAGGTGGATGACTGGATTGCAAAAGTGCGCCACTCTACACCTGGAGTGGGTTTAATTTCGCCGCCACCACATCATGATATTTATTCTATCGAGGATTTAGCACAGCTGATTTACGATTTGAAAAATGCCAACCGTGCAGCAAGAATCAATGTGAAATTGGTTTCTAAAGCAGGGGTTGGTACCATTGCAGCAGGTGTAGCAAAAGCACACGCGGATGTTATTTTGGTTTCAGGTTTTGATGGAGGAACCGGTGCATCACCATTAACTTCTATTCAACATGCTGGCCTACCCTGGGAACTTGGTTTAGCGGAAGCTCACCAAACCTTGGTAAAAAACAGATTGCGGAACCGGATCGTTCTCCAAACCGACGGACAGCTTAAAACCGGTAGAGATATTGCCATTGCTGCGTTATTGGGTGCAGAAGAGTGGGGAGTTGCAACAGCAGCGTTAGTAACTGCAGGATGTATCATGATGCGTAAGTGTCACTTAAATACCTGCCCGGTAGGCGTTGCCACACAAGATCCCGAATTGCGGAAATTGTTTAGCGGAGATGCAGCTCATGTTGTAAACTTGTTCCATTTCCTGGCGGAAGAATTACGCGAAATTATGGCTGAACTTGGTTTCAGAACCATTCACGAAATGATCGGTCAGGCAGATATTTTAAAAGTTCGCGAATTGCCTGCCGAAGATTGGAAATTAAAACATCTGGATTTATCTGCCATACTTTATAAGGCAGAGGATAACGGTTTGCCATTGTTCAACACAGAACAGCAGGATCACGGTATAGCACATGTACTGGATCATCAGTTAATTGCTGCTGCTCAACCAGCCATTACCAATAATGAACCTGTTTTTGCCAGCTTCAATGTTAAAAATACAGATCGTTCTTTGGGTACCATGTTATCTAACGAAATTTCTAAGGTGCATTTAGGAGCAGGTTTGCCGCCAGATACCATCAACTTTAAGTTTATAGGTTCTGCTGGTCAGAGTTTTGGTGCATTTAACACCCGTGGAGTCACTTTATCTTTAGAGGGTGAAGCAAATGATTACGTAGGTAAAGGTCTATCCGGAGCCCGTTTAGCGATCTATCCATTCTCAAACTCAACCTTTGTTCCTGAACAAAATATCATTATTGGTAACGTAGCGCTTTATGGTGCAACTTCTGGTGAATTATTCGCCCGTGGAAAAGCTGGTGAACGTTTCGCCGTTCGTAACTCCGGAGCCACTGCAGTGGTAGAAGGTGTTGGCGATCATGGTTGTGAATACATGACAGGTGGTGAAGTGTTAATCCTTGGTGATACCGGAAGCAATTTCGCTGCAGGCATGAGCGGTGGTGTAGCATGGATCTACGATTCGAACGGAACTTTTGCGCGTAAATGCAATAAAGAAATGGTTGATCTTGATCCTTTACAAGCAGAGGATGAACAGCGGATTTTAGCTTTATTGAAAACGCATATTCGTTTAACAGACAGTAAAGTAGCTGAGTTTATCTTAAGCGATTGGAAAACACAATCAAATCATTTCGTAAAAGTATTCCCTAAAGAATACAAAGCGGTTTTAGCAAAACGTAATCAACAAGTAAAAACACACTAAGCCATGGGAAAAGTAACAGGATTTCAAGAATACGACAGAGTTGCGCCCACCAGAGAAGAGGCTAAAACTCGTGTAAAGCACTATGGGGAATTCTTACATGAATTGCCTGCACAAGAATTAAATAATCAGGCTGCCCGTTGTATGGATTGCGGCGTTCCATTTTGTCAGTCAGGTTGCCCATTGGGTAATGTGATTCCAGAATTTAACGATGCCGTTTATCAGGGTAAATGGGAATTGGCTGCCAATATCTTATTAAGCACCAATAACTTCCCTGAGTTTACCGGGAGAATTTGTCCGGCACCTTGCGAATCTGCCTGTGTGTTAGGAATTAACCGTCCACCGGTTTCTATCGAAGAAATTGAGAAACACATTATAGAAATTGCCTTTGAAAAAGGTTTTATCAAGGCAAAAGCACCATTAATCAGAACTGGTAAAAAAGTTGCGGTAATTGGTTCAGGTCCGGCAGGATTAGCCGCTGCTGCTCAATTGAATAAGGTTGGTCATGAAGTTACCGTTTTTGAACGTGATGACGCACCTGGTGGTTTATTGAGATATGGGATTCCTGATTTCAAACTACAGAAAAATGTGGTTGATCGCCGCATTGATTTAATGAAGGAAGAAGGAATCATTTTCAGGTGTAATGCTAACGTTGGTGAGAATGTAGAAATCAGCACTTTATTGAGGGATTACAATGCGATCGTTTTGGCAGGTGGATCTACTGTTCCGCGAGATTTGCCGATTGATGGCCGTTCGGCTAAAGGGGTGCATTTTGCAATGGATTTCTTAAAGCAACAAAACAAACGTGTAGCCAACCGGGAAATCGGTAACGAAGATATCTTGGCAACAGGTAAAAATGTAATTGTAATTGGTGGTGGTGATACCGGTTCTGATTGTATCGGAACTTCAAACCGTCACGGTGCTAAATCAGTAACCCAATTCGAAATCATGCCTATGCCACCACAAATGCGCAACGAAAATATGCCCTGGCCAAATTATCCGATGTTGTTGAAAAATACATCCTCACATGAAGAGGGTGCGCAACGTGCATGGTCGGTAAATACCAAGAACTTCATTGCTGATGAAGACGGTAATTTAAAAGCATTAAAAGTAGTGGATGTAGAGTGGGAAATTGATGCCGTTGGCAGACCAGTGTCTTTTAAAGAAGTGGCCGGAACGGAAAGAGATTTGCCTTGTGAACTGGTTTTTCTGGCCATGGGTTTCTTACATCCGCAAAAAGAGGGATTAATAGAGAAATTAGGGGTTGAGCTAGATAACCGCGGAAACGTAAAGGCTTCTGAACACACTTACCAGACAAATATTGGAAAGATTTTTGCCGCAGGCGATACCCGCCGCGGACAATCGCTTGTGGTGTGGGCTATTTCTGAAGGCAGAGAAGCCGCCCGTAAAGTAGATGAATACTTAATGGGAGTGACCAAACTGGCATCTAAAGATGCTGTTGCTTATGCTTAAATAGTTTTTCTAAGTTCTATATTTTCAGGGTCGTGGTGCAAACCACGACCCTTTTTTAGCACTATGGCCGTCCTGCTGAATTTATGATCTTTTAGCAGAATTCCCTGATCATCCTGTCGAACCTTCAATCGTCCTGCTGAACTTGATTCAGCATCTTTATATATGAATCTAGTTCCAGAAAATAAATTCGTATTGTCACATTGAGCTTGTC
>NZ_WKKH01000021.1 GCF_009674725.1 Pedobacter petrophilus
TGCTGGATCTTTTATGCTGAACAAAATTATATCCTGTCAGCAATTCTCAAAACCTATTTATACAAACTTACGATGACATTTAGTGTTTATGATACAGCCTCTTTTTTTGTTTACGCACCTCCTTTCCATATTACAACGATTTGAAAATCGATTGACCATGCACTTCCACGCCTTCAATTACCATAATAAGGTTTGGTCAAATATTTTTTATTTGTATCATTTTCGATGTGACTTGCAATTTTGAGGAATCAATCCTAACTTAACTAAAAATTTAGTTGTTTTTGTAAATGCAACATTTTATGGGTTATGCGTCTGTATATTGATGACATAAATGGGCAATACATCACATATTATTCCGCATTCATCACATTTTTAAAAACCGAATAACAGATAAAAATAATTTAGTCCATATATGAAGAAACTCCTACTTTCGGTTACGTTCTGCTTTGCATTTCTTAATCTTCTCGCCCAAAAAAATGGAAGTATCACAGGTATTCTGGCAGATAGTGCCAACCATAAAACCACGTTAAATTATGCCACTGTTTCAGTTTATAAAGCGGGCGATAGTGTACTCAGCACGTATAAACTTTCTGATGATAAAGGCACATTTAAAATTAACAATCTCGCAATTGGTGTTAAATACCGTTTGATCATCACGGCCTGGCAATACGGTACGTTTAGGAAAGATGTAGCGCTAACCATACAAAAGCCAGCTATAGATCTGGGAACGCTTTATCTATCTACAAAATCTAATGATCTCAATGAAATAGTAATTACAGCAGAACGTCCGCCGGTTATTGTTCGGAAAGACACCATCGAATTTAACGCCGAATCTTTTAAAACTTTGCCATCTGCTGTGGTAGAAGATCTACTAAAAAAGTTGCCTGGTGTGCAAATTGCGGAAGATGGCTCCATCCAGGTAAACGGGAAAACGGTGAGTAAGATCTTGGTAGATGGAAAAGAATTTTTTGGTGGAGATCAGCAAATTGCAACTAAAAACCTGCCTGCTAACATTATAGATAAGGTTCAGGTGGTTGACGATAAACAGGCGAAAAGACGCGATCCAGATTTAGCAGCTGCTGATATTCCACAAATCATCAACCTGAAGTTGAAACGGGCGATTAAAAAAGGTGCCTTTGGGAAATTATACGCCGGAGCCGGAATCAAGAACCTCTATCAAACTGGCGGATTAATGAACTTTTTTCGTGATACCACGCAAGTGAGTATGCTGGCTTATGGAAACAACATTAACCAACCTGGTTTTAACCCTAATGATGTACAACGGATTGGTGGCTTTAACCGAAGTGGCGTAAACTCAATGATGATGAGTTCTGGCGGATATTTTGAATTTAATGGAATCAGTTTTGGAGGAAGCTCCAGTGGCATACAAACCTCATCTGGTGGTGGTTTCAATTTTAACACAATGACTAAGAAAGGCCTTAAAATAAATACTCAATATTTCTTTGGAAAATCTGATAATTTACTGGAAAGATTAACCAACACCAACCAAACCCTGGGCGCTGACCGGTTGATTACGAATGCAAACGAAAATACCAGTGCTTTAATACTAAAGCATAACATCCGCGGTAAAATCGACTGGCAAATTGATTCCTTAACACAGTTAACCATCGAACCAGTTGTTATTCTAAGTTCAAATAATGCAGTAAGTACTACTTATTCGAGTAACAGTAACGCAAACGGACAACTGATCAATACCTTGCAAAACCTGAATGATCGAAACGCTTCAAATAATAAGTACCAGCTTATAGCAGATTACAGTAAAGACTTTATAAAAGCTGGCAGATCGCTTAATCTCGGAATTGATGCATCTTACAACCCAAACCCTGTTCTTACCTATAACCGTAGCAATAGCAGATTCTTTTTAACACCGTTAAGCACAGACTTAGATCAGTTACGAAATAATTCTATTGAAAATTTTCGCACCTACATTTATAGTAATTTCACTGAACCAATTTCAAAGAATCTTAACTTTAAAATTGATTTAAGCGGAAACATCATCAATAACGAAAATGCCCTTGGTACTTTTTTTAGAAACCCAGCCAATCAATTGTATGATATCATTGTACCCAATCTCACTCAAACCGTTAAGCAAACAGGCTTTAAAACCAATGCAAATATTAGCTTTCGCTATAAAATAGGTAAAGACCTGTCTGTGCAACCCGGCTTTGTACAAAATTATATTTCTTTAAATAACCGCTTTACCACCGGAAGCGATATCAATCAGCGCTTCAATTTCTTATGGCCAACGCTAACGGTTAAATACAAAATTTTAACCATAAACTATTCTGCACAATTTACCGAACCTAACGTAAATTACCTGCAACCAGTAGCCGATAACACGAATGCGTTGTACATCAGAAATGGAAATCCAAACCTTATTCCAGCCAGAACGCAAAGCCTGAGGTTAAATATGTATAAATATGATCCTAAAAGTCTGATCAATTATAATCTGTACGGATATGGAAACTTTACGAAAAACGGCATCATCAACACAACAACAATAAATAATGGTGTACAAGTAGTTACCCCCATTAATGCAAGCGGCATTTACAATTTCTATGGTGGAGCAAATGGATCTAAAGATTTCAAAATCAATAAAACAACATTAAAAGCAGGGCTTGGCTTATGGGTAAATTTCGACCACTCTCCGGTGATCATCAATGAGATCCGAAGCAACGCTGATGTATACTATATCGGTCCTAATGGCAATTTTAGGGTTAACTTTAACGATTTTTTAGAAATCAATCAAACCTATTCCGTCAATTTAAACCGCAGTCGATACGATGATAGCTTTTACACCAACTTAAGCTATAATACGCATAACAGTACATCAGAACTGATCATCAGATACCCTAAAAAAGTTGTTTTCGAAACCACCTATGCCCTTACGGTAAATGGCCAGCAGATTGCAGGCTACAACAACAATATTAAACTATGGAATGCGGCAGTGACGTATTTATTTTTGAAAAACGACAGGGCACAGCTGAAATTTGCCGTAAATGATATTTTGCAAAGTAATGTGCGTAGAAAAATCAGTATTACCGGAAACAGTATAATAGATTCACAAAGCAATAACTTAGGAAGATATGGAATGGTAACACTAACCTATAATATTCAAAACTTTGGGCAAAAAGTTGGTGGCAGACAAACGATGTTTAATTTTTAAAAGAAAAAGGTAAACTTATTAAATAAATTCAGGGTGAAGATATTTTATAGAGAAAACCACAACAAACGGGTATGGATAAGTTAATTTTTAAAATGAATTAAGAATTGGCTTGCTCATTACCCACGTAGCGTCATACTGAACTTGATTCAGCGCCTGATTAAAGAAGTTCTGTTCGAAAAAAATAAGCAATTCTGGCCCTCAAAGCCTATAAACTGACATTTTACAGGCTTTGGGTTAATTTCACCAAATACTGGTCTTCACCATCATCAAAAATCATTTCACAATTCCAGCCGGTTTCGGCAGCTATTGTTTTAATGGTTTCTTCATCTACATAAACCCAATTGAACCAGTTTCCCTTTTCACCTTTATATTCATATTGATAAGAAACTTCACCATAATACTGGTTTTGTGGCTTTGGCATATCCTCATACAGGTAGGCGATATCAGAAGAATCGAAAATCACTTGTCCGCCGGGGTTGAGCAGGTCTTTTATTTTGATTAAAAATGCTTTAAACCCAGCCAGTGTTCCGGTTAAACCGATGCCATTCATTAACATTAAAATGGTATCAAACTTCTCTTTATAAGTAAAAACATCCTGAAGCAATGCATTTTTTACACCCCGGTCTTTCATGATCTCTATGGCAGCTTCCGAAACATCAATAGCGGTTACATCAATGTTGAATGCCTGCAAAAGTAAGGCATGGCTCCCAACACCAGCGCCAATGTCCAAAACTTTCCCTTCGCACAAGTGCAAAGCCTGGAGTTCTAAAACCGGCATATCTTCATCATCCCGAAAAAAAAATTCTAAAGGCATTTCTTCCGGTTCACCATAAGAATTGTGCAGCCAAAGTATATCTGCTTCGCCGGTTTTGTAAATATCAGTAAGGGCTTTGCCAAAAACATCCATAACACAAAGATAGGAAGAAAGCGGAAAGCAGAAAGACTAAAGCGGAAAGCCAAAAACGATCAACGAAAGACGATCAACGAAAGACGAAAAAACTACCTAAATCTCAAACTCCTGATGATACTCTGGTATAGCTACATGCTTAAATCCATGAGCTTTTAAACGCGTGGCGAAGTTTTGCTGAACATCGTATTCTCCATGAACAAGAAACAATTGTTTCACCAAAGCAGGATCCTGACAAGAAAGAAATTCCAATAAATCTTCATAATCACCATGAGCACTCATCGATTTAATAGACTGAATTTCTGCTTTTACATCGTGTTTATCTCTGAAAATTTCAACAACTTTTTTACCTGCAATTAATTGTCCGCCGAGCGAATTGGGTTCGCAATAACCTACCATTAAAATAGTATTTTTGGTATTGCCAATATTGTTGCGGATATGGTGTTTTACTCTACCGGCATCGGCCATGCCTGATGCGGAAATGATTACACATGGTCTAGGATCTTGATTTAATCCTTTAGACTCTTCAACGCTTTCGATAAACCGCAGGCCTTTAAACCCAAAAATATCGTGATCTACTTTTAAAATCTCTTTTACACCATTGTTATAAACTTCGGGATGGCTTTTTAAAATTTCGGTCGCTTTAGAGGAGAGCGGACTATCCACATAATATGGAACATCAGGTAATTTACCTTTTAATTCTAAATCATTTAAAGCGTAAAGTAACTCCTGTGTTCTTCCGACCGCAAAAGCGGGAATAATTACCTTGCCTTTTTTATTGATGCAAGTATTCTCAATAATCTCCAAAAGCATATCTTCAATCGGATCCAGATCTTTATGCAATGAATCACCATAGGTAGATTCCATCAAAATATAATCTGCCTGATCGAACTGCTGAGGACTTTTTAACAGCAAATCGCCGTAACGGCCCACATCACCAGAGAAAGTAATGCGTGTAGATTTTCCATCTTCGTTAATCGTTAAATGCACTGCGGCACTCCCTAAAACATGGCCGGCATCAGTAAATTTTAAGCGGATATTTTCATCAATTTTAAAATCCTCTTCATAGGCCACGATCTTCATCAAACTCAATGTTTTCGTCACATCCTCATCCGTATAAAGCGCTTCTTCCATTTCTTCACCTTCGCGCAAATGGCGGTTGGAGAAGTCGGCATCCTGCATCTGAATTTTTGCAGAATCCATCATTAAAATCCGGCCCAAATCCATTGTGGCAGCTGTACAGAAAATCTTTCCATCAAAGCCATCAGCAACTAATTTTGGAAGTAAGCCACAATGATCAATATGTGCGTGAGAAAGAATGAGGTAGGTTACTTTTTTGGCATCGAAACCAAAGTAGTCGTTTAATTGACCAGTAACATGTCCCATTCCCTGGAAAAGGCCACAATCTAATAATATTTGATTATTATTCTTTAGAGTAATCAGGTGCTTGCTACCTGTAACTGTGCGGGCTGCACCGTGAAAAGCAATCTTCATTTAGATATGGTTAGGAAATACAAAGAAATGAAAATGCCGGATATTTCCGGCATTTTTAATCTCTTAACCTTTCACTTCTGAAATTTTATCTTTTACCTTATCGGCTACGCCAGAAGCTTTATCTGCTAATCCGGCAAATTTATCCTTTGAAGCATCTAAAAGATCTGCAAAGAAATCTGATAATTTACCTTTAATATCGTTAGAAGAATCTGAAGATAACGCTAATGCGATGGTTGCTCCTAATGCTGCTCCGGCTAATACGCCTACTATAAGTTTTGTTTCTTTTTTCATGGTCTTAGTTATTTATCTAGTTAAACATATTTCACCATAAGGTGTTTTATTTTTTTTATCTTACAAAAACCAATCCACAATGAAACAAATATTTTTTATTGATTTAGATAATACCATATACTTTACAAAACCCAACGAGCAACAGCTGATGAGTGGGCTGTATCAATTCCTGGATGAGCAAGACTTAGGCATTTCTACAGAACACCTTCAGGCTGCGAAAAGCGAAATGTTGCGCACGCCGTTCCAGAAAGTTGCTGAAAAATACGGTTTCAGAAAGGAAGCCATGGAAAATATAATTGACTACTTAAGTTCAAGAGAAGTAATGAAACCATTAAAACCTTCAGATGATTATCACTTAATAAAAACATTAAAAGGAAGAAAATTCATCGTAACTGCAGGCTTTTACAAACAGCAAACCTCTAAAGTAAAAATGCTGGGCATTGCCGATGATTTCGAAGAAGTTTGTGTAGTTGATGTTACCGTTTCCAATAAAAAGGAAGCCTTTCAGAAACTGATTGAACAACACCAGTTAAATAAGGAAGAAATTTTGATTATCGGTGATGATGCCGAATCTGAAATCAAATATGGTCTTGAACTGGGATTGGACACTTTTTTATTGGATCCTGAAAACCGATATCCAAATGCCGAAACCACTTTTAAAGGGCTGGATTTGAGGGATCTTAAACAGGTAGCAGGACAATAAGGGCATAAAAAAATCCCGGTCTTCACCGGGATTTTTTAGCTTATCCTCTTCCGCCTCTTGATGGCCTTCCGCCACTTTCACTGCCACTTCGCTCACTACTTCCTCTTTGCTGTGGCTGTGCAGATTCTGTTCTGCGTTGTTCTTGTCGCTGTTGCATTTGCTCATTACGCTGCGACCTTTGTTGTTCCATTTGTTGAGCACGTTGCTGCTGTGCCTGTGCATCTCGCTGAACTCTTTCTTGTTGCTGAGCCTGCGCCTGTTGCGAACGTTGTTGCTGCATCTGCTCACTACGCTGTGCCCTTTGCTGTTCCATTTGTTGAGAACGTTGCTGTTCTACCTGCTGGTTGCGTTGTTGCTGCATTTGCTCACTACGCTGTGCCCTTTGCTGATCCATTTGTTGCGAGCGTTGTTGATCTGCCTGTCCTCTTTGCTGTTGCAGTTGTGCATCGCGCTGCGCACGTTGCTGATCCTGCCCCATCCGGTCTTGCTGACTCCTTTGCTGACGGACCTGTTCTGAACGTTGCTGGTCCTGACCACTGTTTACATTTTCCTGCGCCTTTCTTTGCTCAATGCCGTTGGTGCTTCCGCGACTAATTCTACCATTAGCATTTCTGTCATAAGCCTCGCCCCTGTTATTTGGCTGATTATTATCTCTGCCTGCACCAGCATCATTGCCGCGGTTTGATTGACTACTGCGGTTGTCATTTCTCGATCCAAAACGATTATCGTTATTGCCTCGTTGCTCATTGTTATTTCCGCGCTGATCACGGTTCACATTGTTATCGTTTCTTCCGCCACGGCTGATTCCTGCATTTCCCTGTTCAAATTTTCTCGGTGCCGCACTTCGGTTATTTACTGCATTTCGTTCTGGTCTTGGTCTGTAAATTGATACTTCTCTGCTGCCAACCCTGCCTGCACCTGGTCTGCTGCTTTGATCAAAACGATATACAGTTACATTACGGTTGGTTGCACGTCTGATATCTTCCATTCTCGGACCACCATAATAACTTCTTCTGTTATAAACATAAGTGTTGTTAATAATGGTTGTATTGCGGATATAAACATTGTTTCTACCATAATCATACCTTGGAAAAGTGTTAATGTAGATGTTACGTTGTGGAATAAAGTTCCAGCAAAACTCTGGTACAGAATAACGACGACCGAAGCTTAAATTAATGTTAATACTGGGTGCCATTGGTGCCCAGCCATAATAACCATCGCCACTTCTCCAGTCTACCCACGCCGGCCCCCAGTTAGTATCCGGCATCCAGATCCATTGGCGGTAGCTGTTGATTACCCAACGGCCGTAGTGGAAAGGTGCCCAGCCCCAGTCATAATTGGAAACCCAGGTATTGCCATATTCCGTCATGGCCCAACGTCCGTTAGTATAGTAAGGGCGAAAATCACTTTGATCTACATCCGGACGCCAAACATAACCATATTGCGGATCCTGAATCCAGGTTCCGTAAGGCGTAAGTTCATCATAAAATGTTTGCAATGAAAAGTTGCCAGTGCTATAACCATCATCCTGGTAATCGTTTTGATAGTCTTGTGCCCTGACTAAGGTTGTGGTTCCGGCGAGGAGCGCAAAAAGCCCCAGCACAATCGCCGATTTTTTCAGTGTTTTCATTTGTGTGTTTATTTAATAACCTAATTTGTGTGTATCAATTAGAGAACCAAAAATTTACAAGGTTTAATATGCATGCATAGTTTTTCGATTTTCCCTGAAATATCGCTTCCCAGGCCATATTTAACTCTTATATAACGATTTAAGCTGTCTGCAATTGTGCAGAAAAGCAGTCATCTAAAAATAAAATTTGCTACACCTTTTCATATTAAGAAGAATATACCGCAGGCAGACTAAATTTTAAAACTTAAATCCTATTTATTGTAAGTATTTTTGCATCATGCAAAACGGCACTTTATATCTTATTCCTGTTCCTCTGGCAGAAGAGGCAGCACATAAAACCTATACTCCCTACCTGGTTGATACCATTAACCAGATTGATACTTATATAGTAGAAAACAGCAAAACGGCCCGTCGGTTTTTAAAAGAAGCTGGCTTAAAAACGGCCCAAAAAGATTTAATCGTTCACGATTACGGAAAACATAACCGCACAGATTTAGGACAGTTTTTTGAAGAGCTTACTGCTGGTAAAGATGTGGGATTAATGAGTGAAGCAGGTTGCCCGGGTATTGCAGATCCAGGTGCAGATATTGTTGCAGAAGCCCACAAACGTGGGATTAAAGTGGTGCCGTTGGTTGGCCCAAGTTCAATTTTATTGGCTTTAATGGCATCTGGTTTTAACGGCCAAAGTTTTGCTTTCTGGGGTTATTTACCAATTGACAAAGAACAACGTACCAAGCGCATTAAAGATTTAGACTTATCGGCGAGCCGCTATAAACAAACCCAGATATTTATTGAAACCCCTTTTAGAAACAATCAACTTTTTGAAGAGGTATTGAAAAGCTGTAAGCCTAATACACAGATTTGTGTGGCCAGCAATTTAACCGGCGAAGGGGAGTATATCAAAACCCAAAGCGTTTACAACTGGCGGAAAGAGGAAATCGATCTTCATAAAAAACCAACCATATTTTTGTTGTATTAATAGCAGCTGTTATGATAATATTCAGGCCCTTGTTTTTTAACATGGGCTTTTTGTCTTTTATAGCTTTGACAACTTAATATAGCGCTTAAGAAAATTTGCGATGGCGCCTGGTCACTAGCAAAGCACAATAGGGTAGGTTCATTTTTATATGCTGCCATTCCCCTTAAGGTCTGACGCATGTTAAAACTGATTACAAAAAAAGCCCAACACCATTTCAAAGCTCTGACAACTTTTATAGCGCTTTAGATAGAAAGCTGTCAAAGCTGGCTTGAAAGCCACACAACTTATTTTCAGAAAAATTACTCACATTTTTTAGTGGAAAACTTGATTTCAAAAAGCCTCGAATCCCGCAAATCCTGATTAGCTTTGCTCCCTTGAAATTTGAAAAAAGAATATGTTAGCTCATCATAAAATAATTGCTGCAGAATTAAAAATCGCAGAAAAACAAGTTACGGCAACCGTAAGCTTATTGGATGAAGGTGCAACAGTACCTTTCATTTCCCGCTACCGTAAAGAAATGACCGGAAGCTTAGATGAGGTTGAAGTGGCAGCAATTCGCGATAGGGTATTGCAATTACGGGATTTAGATAAACGCCGCGAAGCGATTTTAAAATCAATGACGGAACTTGGAAAATTAACCCCTGAATTAGAGAAGAAAATCATCGAGGCTGAAACCATTTCGCTGCTGGAAGACATTTACCTTCCTTATAAACCGAAACGCAAAACACGCGCTTCAGTTGCAAAAGAAAAAGGTTTGGAGCCATTGGCTTTGCAGATTTTTGATCAGAAAAATTTCGACTTACATGCTGAAGCTAACAAATTTATTGATGCTGAAAAAGGGGTAAATACATTTGAAGAAGCGTTGGCCGGAGCAAGAGATATTATGGCTGAAATGATTTCGGAAAACGTAGAGGCCAGAACAAAAATGCGCACATATTTTCAGGAAAAGGCCGTTTTTAAAGCTGAAGTAATTAAAGGAAAAGAAGAGGAAGGTATAAAATACAAGGATTATTTTGAATGGAATGAGCCGGTTAAAACAGCAGCTTCGCATCGGATTTTGGCCATGCGACGTGGCGAAAAAGAACTTATTTTAAGGTTAGATGCCTTGCCTCCTGCCGAAGACGCGTTAACCATTCTCGAAAATCAATTCGTTTCGGGTAATCATGCGGCATCAAAACAAGTGCAGCAAGCCCTGGAAGATGGCTATAAACGCCTCTTAGAACCTGCAATGGAGACTGAACTTCGGGTGCTGACCAAACAAAAAGCAGATGAAGAAGCCATTAAGGTTTTTGCTGAAAATGCCCGTCAATTATTATTAGCTGCACCAATGGGACAAAAAAATGTCCTGGCCATTGATCCCGGTTTCCGTACAGGTTGCAAGGTAGTTTGTTTGGATAAACAAGGTCAGCTTTTAGAAAACACAGCCATTTACCCGCACACCGGGCAGGGAAATGTAAAAAATGCCGAAGCAACGATCAAACAACTTTGTGAAAAACATCACATTGAAGCCATAGCCATTGGCAACGGAACGGCCGGAAGAGAAACAGAATCATTTATTCGTGGTTTGAATCTACCAAACACAACCATTGTAATGGTGAACGAAAGTGGTGCATCGATCTATTCCGCATCTGAAGTAGCCAGAAATGAATTTCCCACTCAGGATATTACCGTTCGTGGTGCAGTTTCTATTGGCCGCCGCTTAATGGACCCGTTAGCAGAACTGGTAAAAATCGATCCAAAATCTATTGGTGTTGGACAATATCAGCATGATGTGGATCAGACTAAATTACAAGCGAGTCTGGATGATACCGTAATGAGTGCTGTAAACGCTGTTGGGGTTGAATTAAATACCGCATCGAAACAAATTTTAGCCTACGTTTCGGGCCTTGGCCCAACACTGGCGCAAAACATTGTTGATTATAGAAATGCAAATGGTGCTTTTAAAACCCGTGCAAGCTTAAGAAAAGTTCCGCGTTTAGGGGATAAAGCTTATGAACAGGCGGCAGGTTTCTTACGCATCCGTAATGCAGAAAATGTTTTAGATACCAGTGGCGTACACCCTGAACGTTATGCTGTTGTAGATCAAATGGCTAAAGATTTAGGCACAACCGTTTCAGCTTTGATGAAAGATCAGCAATTGCAAAAGCAGATTAAGCCGCAACAATACGTTACCAATGAAATCGGTCTGCCTACTTTAAATGATATCCTGAAAGAATTGGCTAAGCCGGGTCGCGATCCGCGTGAGCAGTTTGAAGCTTTCAGTTTTACCGATGGCGTAAATGAGATTTCAGATCTGAGAATCGGCATGAAACTCCCTGGTATTGTAACCAATATCACCAATTTTGGTGCTTTCGTTGATATTGGCGTTCACCAGGATGGTTTGGTTCACACGAGTCAGTTGGCCAATCGTTTTGTAGCCAATGCAAACGATGTGGTAAAGGTTCACCAAAAAGTGGAAGTTACGGTGCTGGAAGTTGATGCCGCCCGCAAAAGAATTTCTTTATCGATGAAAACGGAGAATAGTCCGAAGTCTTCAGTCGGAAGTCTGAAGCCCAAAGAACAAAAGCCTAAACAGGGTCTTAAGCCCCAAACAGCAAAACCAACTTTCAAACCAAAGCAGGAGAAAAAAGATGCTGATGGCGATTTACAGGAGAAATTAGCGAAACTTAAAGGGATGTTTAAATAGTCGGTGGCTTATGCAATTGTTAGTGAACACCAACCAGATAACAAAAACCACCTATCTTTTATTAGCGTAAATCATGCAAGAACAATTAAACTTTCAGATTGACCATAACATCCACCTAGAATTAACTCATCACACCCATGCTGAAGGTTTATTTAGGTCTGTAGATGAAAACAGAGATCACATATCCAAATTTTTATCTTGGGTAGATCATATGAAAACTGTTGAAGATACCCGAAATTATATCAAAACTTGCACCCAGTTATTTAACGAAGGAAAAGAAGTTAGCTTTGTAATTATTTATGCAGGCAAAATTGCTGGCAGAGTTGGCTTGCACCACATTAATAATTTAGACAAAAACGCAGCTATTGGTTACTGGCTGACAGAAGAAGCCATTGGTAAAGGCATTATTATTAATTCTTGTAAAAAACTAATCAATTACGGCTTTGATGTTTTAGGTTTAAATAGGATAGAAATTAAAGTTGCCACTCAAAATTTTAAAAGTCAGGCGGTACCTGAAAAGCTAAATTTTGTAAAAGAGGGGATTTTAAGACAAGCAGCTATCATGAATAATGACTTTCTCGATTTAATACTTTATTCGGCACTAAAAAAAGAATGGGTAAATAAATAATTGTTTATCCATTCTATTAATCACTTAATTACCTATCTAATAGCAATCTTACGCTGCTTATTCTTAATTTCATATCTTTAACTGGACTTTTCAGCAGATTTAAAGCTACATAGCAGGCATGGTATAACACAACCGGATGGAAAATATGCACCACCTAAGTTCGATTAGGTGTTAAGATTTACAAACCAGCAAACTTATCTTTATGCTCCAATCTTGTTTTTGGCAAACTTTCAGGGTAATTATTTTGAATAAAAGTAATCATCGCTTCTCTTACCTCACAACGTAAATCAAATGCCCTGGAAGAATTAGAAGCACTCATTAAAAACCTGATTTCTATAGTGCCATCTTTATTGGTATCGGTCACCTGCACCACATTTACTCGTTTATCCCAAAGTGGATTGCTGGTTAATAAGCGGGTAAGCTCCTGCCGCAAAGGTTCAATCGGAATGGTATAATCCATATAAAGGAAAACCGTGCCGAGCAAATCTGCAGATACACGTGTCCAGTTTTGAAAGGGTTTTTCAATGAAATAAGTTATCGGAAGAATAAGCCTTCGCTGATCCCAGATACTCACCACTACATAAGTTAAAGTAATCTCTTCCACCCTGCCCCACTCGCCTTCTACAATTAAAACATCATCAATTCTGATGGGTTGAGTAAAGGCAATCTGGAAGCCAGCCAATAAGTTTCCTAAAGATTTTTGAGCAGCAAAACCGATAATAATTCCGCCAATTCCGACACCGGTTAATAAACCGGCACCAATTCTCCGCATGCTTTCAAAGCTTAATAAAATGATGGCCGCAGTAACCAGAATAATCAAGGAAACGATAAATTTCCGAACGAACTGAAGCTGCGTACGAATCTTTCTTTCCTTTAAATTATTTTCTTTATTGAGGTCATATTTGAGGAAGAAAAAATCTTCGAGCACATTGATTAACCGGATTAAGATGAGGGAAAATGTGATAGTCAGCGCAATTTCGAGCACCTTTTCTATCGGGATCCTGACTTTTAGCGGCATTGCCATTAAATCCAGCGAAAAGTTGAGCAATAGCAATGGCATAAATACTGCAACGGGCGTTCGAAGGTGTTTAATAGTGGATTTGATCAAAATTGAATCCCACCAGCGAGAAAATAAGATGAAGGTTTTGCTTAAAATAAACTTGATTATAATCCCCAACAAAATGGCGATACAACCTATAATGATGTTTTTTAGAAATAACGGAATTGGATAACCAAAAAAATGGTCGAGATACTGCATAAGAAATTTGTTGGTTAATTTTCGAGGTTACTCTTTTATCTAACAACAAAATTTATTGATTGTTTGAATCAGTCATCGTCATCCGATGCGGGAATCAGTCAGTGATCGTCATCGAATGAATATAGCGCAAGTACTAGTATGCATCCGATGACTATTTTTAAATCTGCGCCACAAAATCTTTTATTGCAGCTCCTGGATTCTCGGTTTTCATGAAATTTTCACCGATCAGGAAGCCATCGAAGCCGGCTTGTTTTAATTCTTTGATTATTTTGGGATCACTAATGGCGCTTTCAGAGATTTTTAGAAATTCATTTGGAATTTTATTCACTAAATCAAACGAGGTTTGAATATCAACCGTAAAATCTGCCAGGTTTCTGTTATTAATTCCAATGGCATCTATATTAGCACAAATACTCCGCTCTAATTCTTCCAGATTATGAACTTCCAGCAGTACATTTAAACCCAGATTCTGAGCGAATTTTCCAAAATCATTGATTTGTTGTGGTGTTAAAATCGCAGCAATCAATAAGATGATATCCGCACCCCAGGCTTTTGCTTCCAGAATCTGATACTCATCGATCATGAAATCCTTCCGTAAAACTGGAATCTCATTTGCGGCCCTTGCTGCCAGCAAATCATCAGTTTTACCACCAAAAAAATCAACGTCAGTTAAAACTGAAAGTGCAGATGCACCTGCCTGATTATAGGCTTGCGTAACTTCAGCAACATCGGCAATGCCGTTAATTAAACCTTTAGATGGTGAGCGTCGTTTAAATTCTGCAATAATTCCGGTACGATCTTCAGCCAATAAAAACTCCTTAAAAGAATAAGGCGTTCTATTGAAATGAACCGATTTCTCTAAATCCTGAGCAGAAATTAATGCTTTAGCATCAGCAATTTCTTGTTTTTTACGGAATACTATTTTATCTAATACAGATCCAACCATTAAATCCCCTGAAGGGGACTTTGAATTTCCATCGTTCATATCTCTTTATATTCTAGTTATCATTTTTTTGAACAGTTTAACTTGCCTGTTCCATTCAGTTTTATGCTCTTTAAAGCATTAACGATCTCGTCACGTTATCTTTTAAGGGCTATTCTCTTTCCTATCCCTTCTATTCTCCATTCCCTATTCTCTATTTCCTTTTCCCCCTCTTCTATTCCCTTCAGGTGGCTGTCAACCAATTCTCCATCATTTGCTTACCATGTTCAGTCAACACACTTTCCGGGTGAAACTGTACGCCACGAACATCCAGCGTCTCATGCCTTAACGCCATAATCTCACTTTTATGATCGCGTGCGGTAATTTTCAGACACGATGGAAAATTTTCTTTACTCACTACCCAACTGTGGTAACGACCCACATTTATCGTTTGCGGACATTCCCAAAATAAAGGTTCATCGCCATCTACTACGGTAACAGGCGTTGCAATGCCATGCATTGGCCGGCCCAGATTTAACAGTGTACCACCGAAGGCCTCTGCTATCGCCTGCTGACCTAAACATACGCCGAAAATACTTTTCGTTGGCGCATAAGTTTTAATCACATCAAGCAGTAACCCCGCCTCTTCCGGAATCCCTGGACCAGGAGAAAGGAGGATTTTATCATATTGTGCTACATCAGCCAGGTCGAACTTATCATTTCTCCAAACCACAGCTTCGTAACCCACCTCGTTAATTAAATGCACCAGATTATAGGTAAAACTATCGTAATTATCGATTACCAGAACTGTTTTCTTCTCTATATTTTCCATCGTATTTCTTACTAGCGGATGTGACTCTAAACTAAAATTGTTAACGCCCGACTATATTCCTTCTGCCATTGCAATTGCCTTACGCAAGGCCGCAATTTTATTATTTACTTCCTGCATTTCCATTTCGGGCACAGAATCTGCCACAATACCGGCACCGGCACGGTAATGTAATTCATTGTTTTTGCTCATGAAAGTCCTGATCATAATGGCATGGTTAAAATCTTCATTAAAGCCCATAAAACCGATGGCACCAGCATAAAAATTCCGACCAAGCTTTTCATTTTCATCAATCAGTTGCATGGCTTTATACTTCGGCGCCCCACTTAATGTACCTGCCGGATAAGTATCTGCAACCACCTTAAATGCGCTTACATCGTCTTGTAAGCGGCCAGTTACCTTACTCACCAGATGAATCAGGTGCGAATAATATTGAACTTCTTTAAACGATTTTACTTCTACACGGTTGCAATGTCTGCTTAAATCATTCCGGGCCAGATCTACCAACATTACATGCTCTGCACTTTCTTTAGGATCCTGCTCCAGCTTCTTGGCTTGTAGTGCATCTTCAATATCATTGCCTGTTCGCTTAAAAGTACCTGCAATAGGAAAGATATTTGCCGAATTATTCTCAATAGTGATTTGTGCCTCTGGCGATGAACCAAAAAGCTTGAAATCGCCATAATCGAAATAGAATAGATAAGGAGAGGGATTTATAGAACGCAAACACCGGTAAACATTAAACTCATCCCCGGAAAATGACTGTTTAAACGCTCTTGAAGGAACGATCTGAAATACATCACCGCGATAAATATGCTTTTGAAGTTTCTCTACCAGGCTAATAAAACCCTGATCGGTAAGGTTAGAAGATTCCTCTCCCCTCACCTGGAATTTATATTCAGGATAATTTTTATTCTGAATCAGGTATTCCATTTTCTCTAATCCACCTTCTTCTTCTCCTTCAAAAGTATTTTTAAAGAGGGTAATTTCGTTCTTAAAATGATCAATTGCGATCAGATATCGATACAAATGATATTGCATTTCAGGGATTTCTTCACCCTCCGGGGTTTCAGAAACAAATTTAATATCCTCGAAATGCTGCACGGCATTCCAGGTAAAATAACCGAATAAACCACTCGAAATAAACTTGATTTCCGGAAATTCAGTTTCTTTAAATTTATCCTTAAAATCTGCTATTTCATCAATTAAATTTTTACTCTCTTTAATTTCTACAGTTCCGTCAGGAAAATAAGTCTCCAGCCTTGAACCTTTCAAAATAATTCCGGCAACCGGATCTGCGCACACAAAACTCATCGAATTCTCGCGACTATGGTAATCTGAACTCTCCAGCAAAATACTATTCGGATAAACATCGCGTAAGCGCAAATAAATGCTCACGGGTGTTGTGGTATCAGCAAGCATCTTTTTGTAGGTGGTATTAATTTTAAACATTTTCTATCGTCATTGCGAGGAGGTATAACAAAGCAATCTCCTCTTGTAATTTTTTTTTTAAAAAGTAAAAGCCCGGCGTGTGGTTCTACGCCGGGCTTTAATGGTTCTTTTAAGGTTTAGGTTGATAAACTATATTTTTCTCATACGCAGCCAGCGCAATCCGTTTTCGAATTACTTTGCCAAAGCCATGTATGTATATTGCTGATCATGAGCAGCAAAAATATAAATAAATTTGAATAATCAAAATATTTCCCGCAATAACACTGAATTACTAAAGTTTTTAAACTAGTAAAACCAGCCTTTCGGACTGGTTTTACTAGCTATATTTTTATTCTAAAGAATTAATATTTACCAAATACTCATTACGGTGCCTGATAAAGTATTACTTTTTAAGAAACTCCAAAAAATGTTCTTCCGGGTACTGACCTGGTCATCATCCAGATTGAAACAATAATAATAATCAAAGCCAGGCCAAAGAAAATGGCAATGGTACGGTGCTTTGCAACGGCTTCAGTCATTTTTTTTGATTTGGCATTTCCGACTGTAATTAAAATGATGGCGATAATCATCATGGCAATGTGCTCCATTTTAAAATACCGGACATCAGGTGCACCTGCGCTGCTCAGTTTATACCAGCCTTCACTAAAGTAAAGCACTAAACCAATAACCAATTGGATGTGTGCGCTAATTAATGCAAAAACATTTAATTTTCTATCGCCTTCTGTGTACGCTTTATTGCCAAACCAGCCAGATAATGCTTTAACAACAGCTATAATCAGCAGCAGAAAAACTACGTAGCGCCATCCTGAGTGAGCACTTTTTAAAATATCGTTCATAATATTAATTTCTATCCTCCAAAAATAGACATTAATTGTAAAATATCGGATATTCAGGATTATCAACGCTAATTTATATTAGTTTTAAACAAAATAAACCAACTAAACTTATTATGAAGAAAATTTTACTCGCCATTGGGCTGGTATTTTCTACTACATTGATGTTTGCACAGCAAACAACCTTTCCGGTTAATGGTTCTTATGATACGAGACCCGGAATGTTTGCTTTTACCAATGCCACAATTGTAGTAAATGCCAACCAAACCCTTACAAATGCCACACTTTTAATAAAAGGCCAAACGATTCTGGCCGTTGGAGCTGGCTTAGCTGTACCCAAAGGCTATGTTGTGGTAGATTTGAAAGGGAAATTCATCTATCCATCATTAATTGATGCCTTTTCGAATTATGGCATTACAGAGGCGCCTGCTCAGGCCCGCGGCTTTGGCGGACAAAGACAATCTATCTTCGTTTCTACTAAAAAAGGCGCTTATGGCTGGAATGAATCCATCAGACCAGAAACTTACGTAAAAAACATCTTCACTGCAGATAGCAAAAAAGCAGATGAATTACGTAAAGTTGGCTTTGGAAGTGTAAACGTGATCAATCGTGACGGAATTGCCCGTGGCGTTTCTGCGGCAGTAACCTTGAATGAGGATGCCGATAACAGCTTAATTTTAAAAGACCAGACCGCAGCCAATTATTCATTCAACAAAGGTTCATCTTCTAATGATTATCCAACCTCTTTAATGGGTTCTATTGCCTTATTACGCCAAACTTATTTCGATTCGCAGTGGTATAGCAAACAGAAAGAAGAGTATAATATTTCTTTAGAAGAATTTGCAAAGCAACAAACCATGCCACAAATATTTGAGGTAGACGGCTGGGCGAACGTTCTTCGTGCCGATAAAATTGGGAAAGAATTTGGCAAAAAATTCATCATTAAATCTGGTGGTGATGAATATCAACGCATTAATGAAGTAAAAGCAACGGGCGCAAGTTTAATTATTCCTCTGGCGTTCCCAAAGGCGTACGATGTAGAAGATCCTGCGGAAGCAAGAAACGTAACCCTTACGCAAATGAAGGGTTGGGAATTGGCCCCGACTAACCCGGCGGTGTTAGAAAAAGCAGGTATTAAGTTTGCCTTAACCGCTTTTGGATTAGAAAACAGCCGCGATTTTTGGGCTAATATCCGCACTGCGATAGAAAATGGATTAACAGAAAAACAAGCTTTACTATCAGTAACCACCATTCCTGCTGAACTTTTAGGCATCAGTGATAAAGTAGGCTCACTTGATAAAGGCAAAGTAGCTAACTTTCTAATCTCATCAGATAACCTCTTCAAAAACGGAAATATCATTTTCGAAAACTGGGTTCAGGGAAAACGTTTCATTGTAAATAAAATGGATGTAAGTGATGTTCGCGGAACTTATAATTTAAACGTTGATGGTGTAGGTGCTTTAACCCTAAAAATCACCGGAACTGCTGGCGGCTCTACCGCTGCGATTGAAAGAACAGGCGTGGATAGCGTTAAAACCACTGCAACCTTCACTAGAAATGGCGATTGGGTAAGCATCAATTTTAACCTAAAGAAAAACCCGAAAGGCGATGTTCGTTTAAGCGGATACATTACTTCTGCAAATCCAATTACGATTAAAGGCGAATCTGCGTTGGCAGATGGCTCTACAGGCAGGTTTACTGCGACTTATAAGGAAGCTGGTAAAGAGACACCTAAAAAAGAGGAGCCTAAACCAAGCCTGGCAATTGGCCCGGTAATTTTTCCATTTACAGCTTTTGGCACAACGGAATTACCAAAGCAAGAAACTGTTTTAATCAAAAACGGTACCGTTTGGACAAATGAAAAAGACGGCGTTTTGCAAAATGCAGATGTGCTTTTAGAAAATGGAAAAATTAAAGCGGTAGGCAAAAACCTTTCGGCCGGAGGCGCAAGAGTAATTGATGCGACAGGCAAACACATCACCGCTGGTATTATTGATGAGCATTCGCACATTGCCGGCAGCGGCGGAATTAACGAAGGTGCGCAATCAGTTTCGGCAGAAGTTCGCATTGCTGACATCATCAACTCGGAAGACGTAAATATTTATCGCCAGCTGGCTGGTGGCGTGACCACTTCGCACATTTTGCACGGTTCCGCGAATCCCGTTGGTGGCCAATCACAACTGATTAAACTACGCTGGGGAAAATCTCCCGAAGAATTGAAATTTATTGGCGCTGATGGTTTCATTAAATTCGCTTTGGGTGAAAACGTAAAGCAAAGTAATTTTGGTACTGGTGCCCGTTTTCCGGTAACACGGATGGGTGTGGAACAAACTTTTGTGGATGAATTTACCCGCGCTAAAGAATATGCAAAAGCAATAGGGGTTAAAGGGAACAATGTTCGCAGAGACCTGGAGTTAGATGCAATTGTAGAAATCTTAAATAACAAACGTTTTATTACCTGTCACTCTTACGTGCAAAGCGAAATCAACATGTTAATCCATGTTGCAGATAGCTTAGGCTTCAAAATCAATACCTTTACCCACATTTTAGAAGGTTATAAAGTGGCTGATAAAATGAAAGCACATGGCATTGCAGGTTCTACCTTTTCAGATTGGTGGGCTTATAAAAATGAAGTGGCTGAGGCAATTCCTTACAACGGAAAAATTATGCACAATGTTGGCGTAACCACTGCTTTCAACTCGGATGATGCGGAGATGGCCCGTCACTTAAATCAGGAAGCTGGAAAATCAGTTTTATATGGTAACGTTCCGGAAGAAGATGCACTGAAATTTGTAACGCTGAATCCGGCAAAAATGCTTCACATTGAGGATAAAGTAGGCAGTTTAAAAGCAGGTAAAGATGCCGATGTAGTGATCTGGACAGCTAATCCACTCTCTATTTATGCCAGGGCGGAGAAAACATTTGTTGATGGAATTGCTTACTGGGACCTTGAAAAAGATGCACAGATTATAAAATCTCAACAGACTGAAAAAGCACGTTTGATCCAGAAAATGCTGGAAAGTAAAAGCAAAGGTGGAAAAATGCAACGCCCTATGGGAGATGCCCCTCGCCTTTACAATTGCGAAACCTTAGAAAATTATTCAGCAGAATTAACCGACAAAGAACATGCACATTAACATGAAAACATATTTATTCAGTCTGGCTTTTTCGGCAACAAGCCTGATGTGTTTTGCCCAGGCAAACATATCGCCAGCTAAAAAACAATATAAAACCATTGCCATTACGGGCGCAACTGTGCACGTAGGTAATGGTACAGTAATCGAAAACGGAACGATTCTTTTCGGAAATGGAAAAATTATTTCCGTTACTGCCAACGGGCAAGTGCCACAAGATGATGTAAGTAAAATTGTAGCAACTGGTAAGCATGTTTATCCTGGCTTTATTGCGGCCACTACTAATTTGGGTTTAACAGAAATAGAAGCCGTGAAAGCTACTTTAGATTTTGAGGAAATTGGCGATTACAATTCGCACATCCGTTCTATTGTAGCCTACAATACCGATTCTAAGGTGCCTGCAACATTGCGTAGCAATGGCGTTTTAATGGCACAGCCAACCCCACAGGGTGGAACCGTTTCCGGCAGCTCATCTGTGGTACAACTGGATGCCTGGAACTGGGAAGATGCAGCCTTAAAAACTGATGATGCCATGCACATGACCTGGCCGGTTACGCCACGTTTCAGAGGTGGCTTTGGTGGCTTCGGCAGACCGCAAATGTCGCCGGAGGCTTTGGCAGAAAGAACAGCAAATTCGATTAGTCAGTTAAATTCTTTCTTTGCAGAAGCGAAAGCTTATTCTGAAATGGGCAAACCAGAAGTGATTAACACCCGCTTTGATGCGATGAAAAAGGTCTTTTCTGGCGATGAGAAATTATTCATTGCTGCAGAAAGCCAAAAGGATATTGTAGCAGCCGTAAACTTCGCAAAGAAATTCGGTATTACACCTGTGATTACGGGCGCTGATGAGGCCTATCTGGTGATCGATTTCCTAAAAGAAAACAACATTAGTTTAGTGGTGAAACAACCGCACGCCCTGCCAAACAACAATGATGATGATGTAAACATGCCTTATAAAAATGCTGCTATTTTAGCCAATGCGGGTTTAAATGTGGTATTAAGTATTGATGGTTATTGGCAACAACGCAATTTACCTTTCATGGCAGGCACGGTTACGGCCTGGGGATTAGATAAGGAAAAAGCTTTATCTACCATTACCTTAAACGCGGCAAAAGCAATGGGCGTGGATAAAACAACCGGAAGCATTGAAACAGGAAAAGATGCTACTTTCTTTATTTCAGCCGGCGATGCTTTGGACATGAGAACAAACAAAGTGGAGCAGGCTTTTATTCAGGGCAGAGATATTAACCTGGATAATTTGCACAAACAGTTAGATAAAAAATTCAGTGATAAGTACGCCGCTGAGAAGAAGTAATATGCATTCAATTCATGTAGACTTTTTATACATTGGATATGAACGATCTACAAAAAGATGCTGAAATAAATTCAGCATGACGACATTTAACAGAAACGGCCAATAAATCAATATTGGCCGTTTGATAATATAATATTTTTGATATCCAATTAAAATAGATTCCCTATATTTTAATTAACAGTAAATATTATTTGCTTAGATTAATAATAAATGCGTTTAAAAATAATATTACCATTTTTGAACGCAATCTTTAAGCCATAATATAATTCAGCTACATTAGCACCGCCATATATATACCTTGTATCTTGATCGAATTCTGCAATAGGCCAAAACCTTATACCTACACCTGGTAAACCGTACAAAACCTCTACATCTTCTACTTCATTTGCTATTGCAGGATTAATAATTAGAGAATTTTTGAAAAAATTTGGAGGAAATTGTACATATTTATAATATTCACTTCCCTCATATCCTTCCACATATGATTCATCAACATACGCATTTGTTCCTATGAGATGGAATATACCCCATGGTATATTTTGTACAGCTCTATAAGCACTACTACTAACATTAGGTATTAAGTATACACTAAATGATGCTTTAGGAGAATTTAATTTAATTGAGCCCGTTTGAGTTGTCGACCCTTTAAGCTTTATATTATATGGAACACTTGTACCTCCTCCTGAAAAACCTGTAAGATTGACTAGTTGCAATAAGCCTTTAAGAAAAACATTAGGGCCACCAACGAATGTACCTACTATATCATCTTTTGGTATTTTTGTAACTGTTGCAACACCTTCAACGGTCTTTGTATAGAAGCTTGCCACATTCTTTATTAAGCCTAAATCACTTGCCCCTGCTGATTGTGGTTGAGCAGTCCCATCTAATTGTATATTTCCTTCCAGGACAACATCAGATTGCGCAATTTCAGAAACACTTATATTAAATGAGGTATTTGGATCAAATGAGGAACTATAGCCACTAACATCGAAATCGGCTATCATCCATTGCTGAACACCGGAAAAAGTGATTGCAGTTTGTTTAAAACTATCACTAAGAGGATTTTCGTTGATATATGATCCATTTTCAATCGTGTAGGGTGATCTCGTACTACTATATTTAAACAAGTCTGGATATGACACGTTTGAAGCATAACTAAGTGTGATTTGTTGGTAAGACGACAAAACATCATAGGTCCTCAATACACAAACCCTCAAAACACCCCTATATTTGTTATAAAGCAATAAAAATGGATAGGCATTGGCTTCAGTCGAGGTACCAAAATCTCTTGAAACTAACATCCAACCATTTGCAGGATACATATCTGCTTTTGAGGCATCAACATTACCGTAAACTTTTTGAGCGCCGTCGATAAAAGGATTTAACGTTGTGACACTACCAACAGAACCATCAGCATTGTTGAAATATGCTGTCCAACTATGCTGGGTCCAATCCCAGGATGCATCTAAATTAGGATCACCAGCGTGCAACGGCCTTGAACCCTTTAACATTGAATTTGATCTCGAAAAAAGTGCTGTTTCTTTCACTTCGTTCTGATCTTTCTTGCAGGCAGAGATAATCACTACCAATAGTAATAATAGTGTATTAATTTTTTTCATAGCTGTTTTTTTTTTAAAAAGACAGCTTTTATATTAAGTATATGTAATATAAAAATTATGATAAGGTAAATATTTACTTATATTTTGTTGTCTAACCAACTGAAATATTAATCTTAAATCATCTACAAGAAGCATCTATTCAATTTAAAGAGAAGTTTTATAAGCCAGATGAAAATTTGATTGTTAAAAACACCTTAATATTGTTTTTTACCCTGCATAAATTTTAGATATATTTGGAATATGGAAACCGCAGAAAAAACCAACCGTGTACATTTAGGCAGAAAAATTAGCCGCATACGCGAACTAAGGGGTATGAAACAAGACACACTCGCCACAGAACTTGGCATTAGCCAACAAGCGGTAAGTAAACTTGAACAAAGCGAAACGATAGAAGACTCTACTTTAGAAAAGGTTGCGAAAGTATTAGGTGTAACAGCTGAAGGAATCAAACATTTCACTGAAGAAACCATTTTCAATAATATCAATAATTTTCACGATAGTTCAATTCAGAACAACTTTAACCCTGTTGAAAAAATAATAGAATTATACGAACGCTTACTAGCAATTGAACGTGAAAAGATTGAGATTTTGAAAGGTAAATAGTTTCCTAAAGAGCTCTTTTCATTTGGATAATTTGCACAAGCAGCTGGAATAAGAAAGTTTAACGATAATTATACTGCTGAGAAGAAGTAATGTGCATTTAATTCATGAAAAATTTTTTGTACACTGGTCATGAACGATCGTCACCCTGAATTTATTTCAGGGCCTTTTTAAAAAAAATCTTATATAAGTCGCAACAAAAAGATGCTGAAATAAATTCAGCATGACGACATTGCTAACAAAGCAGCCAATATTAGTTTATTGGCTGCTTTGTGTTTTAAAAAGATAATAACTATTGCTGAAATATTTATCCCGCAGATTCAGGAGATTTCCGCAGAAGCAAGTAGCAAAATCTGCGAAATTTGTTTTGATCTGCGGGACAAAGCCTTGCATTATATTAAGTCATTTTTCTATCGGTTGGTGTCTCACCAACCGATAAAATCTACTTTGCTCCTGTCTGATACGGCTTACGGCAAAGCTTATATTGCTTACTGCAAAGCTTGTGTTGCCTACTGCGAAGCTTATGTTGCCTACTGCAAACCTTATGTTGCCTACTGCAAAGCTTATGTTGCCTACTGCAAACCTTATGTTGCCTACTGCAAACCTTATGTTGCCTACTGCAAACCTTATGTTGCTTACTGCAAACCTTATGTTGCTTACTGCAAACCTTATGTTGCCAACTGCAAAGCTTATGTTGCTTCCCCTACCGGTTGTTGGCCCATCAACCGAAATATCTAACTACCCATTCGTGATACACCCACCGAAATATGAATCAATCAAAAGTTTTTTAACTTAACATCAACCCGGAAATCGAACAATTTCTAAACCATTTCATAACATAAAATAGAAAGCAACTTAACACAACAATAACACCTTTGCGGTCAGATAACAAATCAAAAACTGATCATGATTAAAAATTTACTAATTGCAGTGTTGCTGTTTTTATGCTATGCCACTAATTCAGCAATAGCACAAACTACTCAGGCGTCCATATCCGGAATTGTTACGGATGATCAAAAGAAACCCATTCCAGGCGTTTCTATTCAAATTAAAAATAATTCTACTGGTTTTACCACCAGAACATCGACCAATGGACAGGGAGAATATACTTTTAAAGAACTTCCTTTAGGTGGCCCTTATACTGTTAAGGCGGTTTATGTTGGCTTTGGCGAACAAGCCAGAAATGGTTATATGCTGAATCTTGGAGATGTGGTTAAAGTAAGCATCACAATGCAGGAAGCTTCACAAAATTTAGAAGCTGTTCAGGTTGTCGCTTCAGGTTTGAGGAACAAAGTTCAGAATTTTGGTGCTTCAACTGAAATTTCAGCCAAGACAATGAATCAATTACCAGTTAATGGACGTAATTTCTCTAACTTAATGGATTTATCTCCATTGAGTCGTGGTGGAAATATCTCAGGTCAGTTAGGTTCATCTACCAACTACACTATTGATGGTATGAACGCTAAAAACCCAACTTCAGCAGGCTCCACAACCAGCCGTAGTGGTGCCCCATACTCTATCTCAATCGAAGCTGTTCGTGAGTTTAAAGTAGTAACTAATCAATATGATGTTACTTTAGGCAGAGCAGGTGGAGGTACGGTAACTGCAGTAACTAAATCGGGAACAAACACTGTAAGTGGTAGCGCTTTCATGTATGGAAGAGCAGACTGGTTATCATCTCGTTACGATATCAGAGGAGTAAGGCGTGATAACGATTTTTCTACTTACCAATATGGTTTTACTTTAGGTGGCCCGATCATTAAAGATAAATTACATTATTTTGTGGGCTGGGATCATCAAAGAGATGCTCGTCCCTTAATTATTGCAGATGTTAATGGTCCGGAAGATGAAGCTAGATTTAGAATTACCAATAGTACACTTCAAGAATTTGCTACTATTGCCCGCGATAAATATGGCGTAGCGAGTAGTGATCAATATGGTTCATTCGATAAGAAACGTGGATCAGACGCTGCATTTGCCCGTTTAGATTGGCAAATCAATGAGAAAAATTTGTTAACCATTCGTGATAACTATACTAATGACAGAAACCCTTTGGGATTAGCTGACAATACAGCTATTACCTTCTTTGAAAGTTACGGTACAGATAAAAATGTTGACAATAGTTTATTGGCAACTTTGCGTTCAACTATCAACAGTAAAGTAACTAATGAGTTAAAAGTTCAACATTTATATACTTACCAGGCGAGTACGCAAAACAGCCAATTAAATGGTGCTATTCCAAGAGCTCAGGTTTTCAACGTTCCATCAACGTTATCTAATGGAACATCTGTTGGAACTGATATTCAAATTGGTGGACACCGTTTCGGGCAGGAGGGTTTTACCAACAATGTACTGCAATTGGTAGATAATTTTTATTATAATACAGATAAGATCAAATATACTTTCGGTGTTGATGTGATGTATACTCATGCGAAATCCCTTTACGGCAGCGAAGTAAATGGTCGTTTTGAATACCGTAATACAGGAACAACTATTAGCTCTCTACAAAATTTCAACAATTTAATTCCAAACAGATATTATCGTGAAGTGCCTTTGGTTGCTGATCCGACAGTAAAAGCAGGAATTTGGAACACGGCTTTATATGGCCAGATGCAAACCAATTTAGCAAAAGGATTAGAGTTTGTTGGAGGTTTACGTATGGATTATAGTTCTTATCCAAAATCGCCATTAAATCAACAGTTGTTTGATGCTATTGGTGTAAGAACCGATCACGAACTAAAACAATTCTTAATTCAGCCAAGAATTCAGTTTAACTGGGATATCAATGAAAACAGAACTGACTTCGTACGTTTTGGTGCTGGTATCTTTGGATCAGATATCAATAACTACATGACTATTAACAACCTAACTTTTGATGGTAAGCACTTTGCAACAGTTGATGTATTCAATGAGTTAGTTCCAAGGCCAGATTTCATCGGTTATAGAAATGGCACAGTAGCAGCTCCAACTGTAACTGCCCAACAGGTTCCTACCATTAACACTTATGCAGAGGATGCAAAGGTTCCGGTAGTTTATAAAGCCAACTTATCATACAGTAAATTAATCACAGATAAATTCAAGGTAGGGATTACAGGTTATGCCACTTTAGGTCGTAATAACTATATGTATGTAGATAGGAATATGGTAGCAACACCATTCTTTACATTAGCTAATGAAGCCAATCGTGGCGTTTTTGTACCAACAGTAAATGCTAGTAATGGCGTTGCAGATTGGAAATTGGGAAGATTAACTAATCAATTCGGCCGTGTATTAGAAATGAATAGTCAAGGTAAAGTAAATCAATTTGCAGTTGTTTTAGATGCAACCTGGAACTACTTTAGAGATGGAGAGATCTCTGCAAGTTTCACCTATAACGATGCGAAAGATAATACTTCATATAACGGTAATGTGGCAAATACTGCAACACTTTCTCTTCCGGTAAAAGATGATCCGAGAGATTTAAGTAAAATGTCATACTCAGATGGTCAATTCCGTAATAAAGTAGTTGTTTACGGAACGTTGCCAACATTCTACGGCGTAACTATTGGCGTGCGTTATTCAGGAATTGGAGGTACGCGTTATAGTTTATTATCTGGCGGAAATATCAACGGCGATTTCGTAGCTACAAATGATTTAGCTTTTGTTTTCGATAGAAATAATGCAAATGTTCCTGCCAGTGTGCGTACTGGATTACAAACGCTACTTGATAATCCTTTAGCAAGCCAAAGCTTAAAAGATTATATCACCAAATATTCTGATCAAATAGCAGAGCGTAATGGTGGTGTGAATGGTTTCTACGGCATTGTTGATTTACGTATAGCTAAGAAATTTAAAATATATAAAACACATAACATTGAAATTTCTGGCGATATTTTCAACTTTGGTAACTTATTAAAGAAGAAATGGGGTGTGAACGAAACTTTAGGTTCTCAGGCTTTATATGCAGTAACTGGGTTTGACAATGCTTCAAAAGCATATTCATACCGCGTAAATAACACCGGAATTGTAACGCCATCGGGTAATCCTTGGCAGGCACAAATTGGTTTACGTTACGGATTTTAAATAGAAATTTAACTAAGTATCTTAGCTTAAAGTCATAAAAAAGGGGAATGGATTTTTATCCGTTCCCTTTTTTTATGTTTGTGTCATAAACAACAAAACTTTAATGGGATTATTATTAGACTACCTGAAAAACCACAAGTGGATTGTGGCTTTGGCGCTATTGCTTGCAGGTTTCAATATTGGTTTTTCGCTTTTAGATCCATATATCACCGGGAGAATTCTAGATCGCTTCATCAATCAAAAAGATAAATTAACCTATAGCCAATACCTTTGGGGTTCGCTGGGTTTAATTGGCCTCGCCATTGGTGCAGCTATGGTTTCGCGAATTGCAAAAAACTTTCAGGATTATTTTACCAGCGTTATTGTACAAAAAGTGGGCGCAAAAATGTATGCCGATGGTTTACAGCATTCACTAAAATTACCTTACCAGGTTTTTGAAGATCAGCGCAGTGGCGAAACATTGGGGATTTTACAGAAAGTTCGTTTAGACTCTGAAAAATTTATTACCTCATTCATCAGTATTTTATTTGTAAGCCTGATCGGAATGATTTTCGTTATTGTTTATTCCGTTTCCATCAGTTATAAGGTTACACTGGTTTACTTTACAGCCATTCCGATTATTAGTTTCGTGAGTTGGTATTTAAGCCGCAAAATTAAAACCATTCAACATTCTATTGTTGGCGAAACAACTGCTTTAGCGGGTTCAACAACAGAATCGTTAAGAAATATTGAACTGGTAAAGAGTTTAGGTCTGGCCGATCAGGAAATTGAACGACTAAATAAAACAACCTATAAAATTTTAGGTCTTGAGCTTAAAAAGGTAAAATATGTGCGTAGCATGAGCTTCGTACAAGGCACCACAGTAAATCTGGTACGAAGCACCATGATCCTGGTTTTACTATTGCTCATTTTTGATAATGCCATCACCGCTGGTCAATACCTAACTTTCTTATTCTATTCTTTCTTCCTTTTCGGCCCCTTGCAGGAACTTGGAAATGTAATTTTAGCCTGGCGTGAGGCTGAGGTTTCTTTAGGCAATTTTAAAAAGATTTTAAGTACCCCAATTGATAAAAAACCTGAAAACCCAATCGCAATTCAGAAAATTAAGGACTTAACTTTCAGCAATGTTGGCTTCAAACACCAAACGGCCAATAGAAATGCACTTGAGAATATTTCCTTTAAAGCGTTTAACGGACAAACTATTGCTTTTGTGGGGCCTTCCGGATCTGGAAAAACCACGCTGGTTAAACTTCTGGTAGGCTTATACCCACCAAAAGATGGTGAAATTTTATACAACGGCACACCAAGCAACAATATTGATCTGGATGCGCTAAGGGAAAAAATTGGCTTTGTAACGCAAGACACTCAACTGTTCTCCGGCACCATTAGGGAAAACTTACTTTTTGTAAACCCAACAGCAACTGACGAAGAATGCTTTAACGTGCTGAACCAGGCGGCTTGTCAGACACTTTTAGCCAGAGCAGACAAAGGTTTAGATTCGTTAATTGGAGAAGGTGGCGTGAAGGTTTCTGGCGGCGAGAAACAACGTTTATCAATTGCCAGGGCATTGTTACGTCAACCGGATATTCTGGTTTTTGATGAAGCTACATCATCATTAGATTCTATCACGGAGGAAGAAATTACCAAAACCATCCGTTCAGTATCTAACTTAACAGATCACATTACGATTTTGATTGCGCACCGTTTATCAACCATTAAACATGCTGATGTGATCTATGTTTTGGAGAAAGGCCATATTATTGAGCAAGGTAAACACGAAGCATTAATTGCACAAAATGGTTTATATCAGGCCATGTGGCGCCAACAAATTGGAGAAAGGATTGTTGAAGCTTAATAAATCTTCATCACATGTTATTAGCACAAGTAGAAAGCAATCAGATTGCGATCATTATTATTATTGCCGCGATACTCTGGCTGGCGTTTATATTGGTTACCCTATATCATTTATCAAGAAATAGCAATATGCTTTTTCCTGTTAAAGTACTTTGGTTTATTATCATCCTGTTCGCCCCTTTTATAGGATCAATTGCCTATTTGGTTTGGGGTAAGAACAGGCGGTTTTAGTACCACTGATGAAATTCAGACAATTAGAAGCATATTGCAATTGAGCTATTAAAACGATAATATATAGTTCTTATTGAACCATTAAGGCATTAAGACGACATTAATAAGTTTCTTAATGACCTTAATTCCTTAATGTTTCCCTCTGATTAAATTCAGTAATATCCAGGTTAGTGATCCGTTAAGGCATTAAGACGATTGAATAAGATCCTAATGACCTTAATTCCTTAAGTTTTCCTTTGTGATTTAAATTCAGTAATATCCAGGTAGTGATCCGTTAAGGCATTAAAACGATTGAATAAGATCTTAATGACCTTAATTCCTTAATGTTTCCCTGTGATTTAAATTCAATAATATCCATGTTATTAACCATTAAGGCATTAAAACGATTGAATAAGATCTTAATTACCTTTATTCCGCAAGGTTTCCCTGTGATTAAATTCAGTAATGTCCAGGTTATTGAACCATTAAGGTATTAAGACGATATCAATAAGTTTCTTGATGACCTTAATTCCTTATGTTTCCCTGTGATTTAAATTCATTAATATCCATGCTATTAACCATTAAGGCATTAAGAAGATATCAATAAGTTCTTAATGACCTTAATTCCTTAAGTTTTCCCTGTGATTTAAATTCAGTAATATCCAGGTTAGTGATCCGTTAAGGCATTAAGAAGATATCAATAAGTTTCTTGATGACCTTAATTCCTTAATGTTTCCCTGTGATTTAAATTCAATAATATCCATGTTAGTGATCCGTTAAGGTATTAAGACGATATCAATAATTCTTAATGACCTTAATTCCTTAATGTTTCCCTCTGATTAAATTCAGTAATATCCAGTTAGTGATCCGTTAAGATGACATCAATAAGTTCTGATAACCTAATCTTTCTTCGTAATTAGTATTAAGCTGCGTTACCACTCTGCTCATTGATATCCTGCAAACTTAACCTGGTAAGCGATTTAGTTTTTAACCAGGTTACAAAGGCAATCCCTACCGTCATGCTGCCACCAAAAACTACAGCTGGCACCAGTGTTAACAGCTTGGCAGATAAGCCAGATTCAAATTCACCAATCTCGTTCGATGATCCGATAAACATGCTGTTTACTGCCGATACGCGCCCACGCATAGTATCCGGTGTAAGCAATTGCATAATCGTTTGGCGAATAATAACGCTTACACTATCAAAAGAGCCTTCCAGGAATAAGAAAAATAAAGTCAGGTAAAAATTCTTAGATAACCCGTAACAGATAATACTCAATCCGAAACCGGTTACGGCAATAAGTAAGTTTCGCCATGGTTTTCCCATCGGCGAAAAGCGAGTCATTAACAGCATGGTAATCACCGCCCCAGAAGCTGCAGCACCACGCATCATGCCTAAACCGAAAGAGCCTAAATTGAAAACATCTTTTGCAAAAATGGGCAATAAAGCTACTGCACCACCAAAAAACACGGAAAATAAATCGAGACTCATCGCCCAAACCATCATCTTTGTTTTGAAAACAAAATTAATTCCCTCCTTTAAACTGTGGAAGATATTTTCTTTAGGGATATAATTAGATGGGTGTTTCTTGAAGGTGAATATGCAAATCAGCGAAATCGAAACCAGCACCACAATTACACTATAAGCTGCTGTAATTCCCCAAAGCCAGTTGACTAAACCGCCTGTTAGCGGACCAATAATAGTAGCCAATTGCCAGCTACTGCTGCTCCATGTGCTGGAGTTTGGATATAACTCCTTTGGAATAATCTCTGCCATGAGCGAAAATGTTGCCGGACCAAAAAAACCTCTCGCCAGGCCGATACAAAATACCAGCCCATACATAATGAGTACAATTAAATCTTGTTTGAGGTGGAGGTATTTACTGGTAACAATTAACATTAAAACGGATGCCAGCCAAACGCCAGAAAAAATTTTAAGGAGTAAACCACGCTTTTCACTTTTATCGGCTATGTAACCGCCATACAAAGCAATGCAAATGGCAGGAATTGCTTCGCATAAACCTACCAGGCCCAACTTTAATGGATCATGCGTTAAATCGTAAATGTGATAACCAATCACTACAGCCTGCATCTGATAAGCAAGTGTAAAAAAGAAACGCATTCCTAAAAAAGAACGAAATTCTTTATATCTGAGGGCTGCGAATGGATCAGGTTTAATTAATAGGGAATCTGAATCTGACACGGAAAAAAATTTGATTACAAAAATAAGATTTGAATCATATATAATTATTAATAAAACGTTTTATTTTACTTTCCGACACGAAAATGGCATTGGTTTAAATAAAGCAGAAAATGGAAAAACCCGATGAATAACCGTTGGCTATTCATCGGGTTTATAAAAAATTTACCAAGCTTTAGTAACCTGGATTTTGTTCAAGCAGATTGTTTTTATTTACCTCATCGCGGCTAAATGGCCTGAAATAAAGTTTATTATCCCAACTGCGGTTTTCCTGCGCATTTTCTACCACCGGACTGTAAGTATAATCGTAAACAGTAGCATCATAGTGGTAAGGCGCAGACATTGTTTTGCCTGGCTTAAATTTCCCCATTACTTTGATATAGGTTACTTTTCTTCCTAAAGTTTCTTCAGCAATCAACCACCTGCGGGTATCGTGATAACGCTGTTCTTCATAAGCCATTTCAATGCGGCGTTCGTGCCGGTAAGCCGTTCTTAAATCTGCCTGGCTTGTTGCGGTTACCGCTGGCATCCCAGCCCTGAAACGAATTCTGTTTAACCATGTTTTGGCGTTATCCAACTCTCCCAGTTCAATACTTGCTTCAATATAATTAAAAACAGCTTCAGTATACCTGAAGAACGGCCATGGAATGGTTTGAGGTGCAGATGCTTCTACGATGTTCGGATCCGGATCTATGAATTTATGGTAATAATAGCCTGTCCAGCTTCCATTCCAGTTTTCGATTGAGCTGGCCCGGGTATCAAGACCCCGAAAATCAGTTACCGTTCCATTGCTGGCTAAATCATAAACCCCCGTTTGAATCTGATTGGCCGGATCTACATTTCCTGAGGCTTTATCACGAGGTTTCCATGTTGCTCCATCATATAAAATAGTAGCATAAAAACGTGGATCCCGGTTTTGATAAGGATTTGCTTTTTGCAGGGGGTTAGTCCAGCTAAACTTACTGCCATCATTCATTTCGAAATCATCAACCAATAAACCAATTGGTGTATTTCCTGCCCAGTTGTGGTAACCATTCGGACCGTTTTGCTGGCCATGCCTGTTATTGCTCTGGGTAATAAAATACTTTGCGAAAATTAATTCGGCAGCAGCCGTAGCATCAATGCCAGGGGCCTTACTTCCACCACCCATGGCAATGCTTTTAAAGTTTAACCGCCCATCGGTTGCTGGCGCCGAAAGTGTTAATTTATAACCTGTACCGACATCTAAAACTGCTTTTGCCGCAGCCTGTGCCAATCGGTAGCGTTCGGTTTGATTCCCCGAGGCATAAGAGAGAAAGTCTAATTTTTGGGCCGCAATTCCACTGATTTTGGCTGTAAGTTTTGTACGGTCGTGAAGATCACTGGCAGCATAAATTAGCACCCTTGATTTTAGTGCCAGCGCAGCCAAAGAATTGGTACGACCTTTATCTAAGGTTTTTCCGGCAAGCAATTTTGCAGCTTCATCACAATCTTTAATAATGAAGTTTACACACTCTTCGTAAGTATTTCGCTTCACATTATAATCATCACTTAATGCGTAGGTTTTAGTAATAATGGCCACCGAACCGTAAAAACGTAAAAGTTGCTGATAGTAGTAGGCACGCAGAAAATAAGCCTCACCTAATAACTGATCTTTCAGCGTCTGACTGCTTAATCCATTGCTTCCTCCACCAATTCTTTCGATAGTGATGTTGCATGCTCTTATTCTATTATACATTTGCTTGTAACCCCAGGTATCGTCTACCCAGCCAAGTGTAGAAGGGTTTATTGTCCCATTATTAACTAAATCGATGCCTCGGGTTGGGTGCGTAAACAGTGCTTCATCAGAAACTGATGCTAACATTTGTTCAGAAAAACCGCCGCTACTTAAACCGTTGTAAATATCATTTACAAAAGCCTGCGCAAGTGCCGGATCAGTCCAGACTAAATCCGCAGATATTTTATCTGGCGGTGCTACATCCATAAATTCCTTTTTACAAGCTGTTGCAAAAAGAGTGATTAAAACTAATATATATAGCGTTCTATGTTGAGTTATTGCTTTCATATTTTTCATTATTATTGATAAACAGCAGTACATCTATTTAAAATGAGGCTTTAATACCCATATTAATTACCCTTGCCTGAGGATAATATTGTCCGCTGGAATTGGTCGATTCAGGATCCCAAACTTTTACCTTATCCAGTGTAGCCAGATTGAGGCCGTTCACATAAATCCGAACCGCATTTAGCCCGACTTTTTCTACTACTTTGTTTGGTAGTGTATAACCTAGTTCTACATTTTTAAGCCTGATGTAATTATTGCTGCGCAACCAATAGGTATTATTCAGGGCATTATTGCTATCTGTATAATAAGTGGCTCCCCTGTTAGATAAACGTGGATCTACCGAACTTGGATTATCAATACTCCACCGGTTTTGGTAAGACCAGTCTAAAAAGTTCCCTATATCACCGGATTCTGTAACACCTACAATCTGCATCCCGCCTGTAGCGCCTTGAATTAACATAGACAAATCAAATCCTTTATATTGAAGATTTAAGTTAAAACCCCCTGTAAATGTTGGCGTTCCGTTCTGGTCTAAACGGATCTTATCATCTGCATTGATTTTGCCATCACCATTGGTGTCTTTAAACTTCATATCGCCAGGGCGAAGATTATTAGTTAAGGCACTATAATTTAAAGTATTGGCGCTAATGCTTGCCTGATCTTTAAACACCCCATCATAATCGTAAACCAACCAGGAGTTAGTTACCTTGCCCGTAGATCGCTGCCATTCAGGAGCACCTGGTGTTTCATCCCAGAAGATGATCTTGTTTTTAGCATAGCCACCGTTTACACTTACCCCAAAATTTAAATCGCCTACCTGATCATTGTAGCTTAATTTAAATTCGAACCCTTTATTGTTTACTTTGCCCAGGTTAACTGGCGGTAATTGGTCAGTAATTCCAGAACTTTCAGGAACGGAACTGCCACGACTAATTAAAATATTGGTTCTTTTATTGTAGAAATAATCAAACTCCAAAGCGAGTTTATTATTAAGAAAAGAGGCATCCAAACCAATATTCATATTATTAGCGACTTCCCATCCAAAATTCAGATTGGGCACTTTACCTTCATAAATGGATTTGGTAATTACATCATTAAAAATATAACTACCAAAGTTCATTAGACTTAGGTATTGATACTCTTGCAAAGCATCTCCAAAATAGGCTTCAGCACCCATCTGACCATATGAAGCCCTTATTTTTAAGTTATTAATAAAACTGACATTGTTTTTGAAGAAATCTTCTTCAGATAACCGCCAACCCACAGATACACCAGGGAAGAAACCGAAACGCCTGTTAGTTGGGAAGATATAAGAGCCATCTACCCGCCAAAGAAACTCTGCCAGGTATTTCTCTTTATAGTTATAACCAGCCCGGCCAAAATAACTTAGTCGCGCCCGATTAAACAAATTATTAGGGTCGCCTGGATTATTGCCAAGGCTTTGCTCCCGCTCATCTCCCGCCAGTAACTGTTCTATTGCAGATGACAGGAAATACCTTCTAAATGCAGTAAATCCATCATTTGCAACTTCTTCTCTGGTTACGCCAGCCATTAAACCAATAGTATGATTCCCTATTTTCTTATCATAATTAATCATCCCGGTTAGGTTCGTGGCCAGCTGTCCACCTGCAGTTTCACGAAGCCTTGGATCTGTATATTGTGAGCGAATTGTACCCGTTAAAACAGGGGTTACGCCATCAGCCTCAAAAGTTTTTTTATCCCAATCGTAGAGGGTCCAGGGCAATTGCCAGTTTTTCTGCCTGCCGGAATACTTATCAATAGCAGCCGTTCCGGTAACTTTTAATCCATCAACGCCTGGAATTCTCACTTCTATTTTACCTGTTGATTGAAAATAATCCCTGATGTCTTTGTTGTATCCTGTAATATCGGTAGTTGATACAACCGGATTGTAACCATATTCAATATCTCTGCCTGGCAATCCGTTCGGCCATTTTGCTATTTCTGTTGGCCTTCCACGCATTAAAAACCTAAAGATATCGCCAGCGACTACTGTTGGAAAATTCCGGTCTTCCTCTCGGGCAGTTACGCCCAGGGTGGCTGTAATGTACTTACTCAATTTTGCTTCGAGGTTGAAACGCATATCGTATTGTTTATAACCCGTTGCAGAATTTTTATAGTAACCATCCTGATTCAGATAACCCAGTGAAACCAGGTATTTAACATTTTCAGAACCTCCGTTAATTTGTACGTTATGTCTTTGCTGTGGAGACCACTTTTGGAAAACGGTGTCAAACCAATCGGTATTCGGGTAACGTAAAGGATCAGATCCATCACCTAATTTCCGAATCTCATCCGGCTTATAAGCAGCATTAATTGTTTTTCCTGCGGTTGATTGATAAGTCCCGGTAGATTTAAAACTATTCCAGGCAGCCGACCATTCGTTAGGATTAAGATCGGAACCAAAAATATTAAGTTCATTAAGAATCTCGGCATACTGTGTAGAATTCGCCATTTTTGGGATGCGCGTTGGCTGTTGTAAACCATAACTGAAATCGTATGAAAACTGTGGCTTTCCGGATTTCCCTAATCTCGTTGTGATGAGAATTACGCCGTTAGCTGCCTGTGAACCATAAATTGCTGCAGATGCATCTTTCAAAACAGATACGCTTTCAATATCGTTGGGATTAATCCTTTCAAGCCCACCAGCCCGGTTAGGAATCCCATCAATTACAATAAGGGCATTATTATTACCCAGTGAGTTGATCCCACGAATCCGGATTGTTGATCCATCATAACCTGGTTCGCCGCTTCCCTGTAATGCAGTTACCCCCGGTAAACGGCCCGCCAGCGAATTTGATAAGTTTACAGAAGAAGATTTTGCCAGTTCTGTGCCTTTTACGGCAGCTACAGCACCAGAAACAACCGCTTTTTTTTGTGTTCCGTAACCAACCACAATCACTTCAGATAAGTTTTGATTGTTCTCCAATAAACGAACGGTAATGTTGGTTTGGTTCTTCACCTGCACTTCCTGATCGGTGTAGCCGACAAAGCTGAATACTAAGGTAGCATCTTCGGGCACTTTGATGCTAAATTTTCCTGAACCATCTGTCACAGTAGCTGCAGTTCCGCCTTTTAACTTAACGCTCACGCCTGGAATCGGGCCTTTTGCATCAGTAACTGAACCTTTCACTACGATGTCGGCAAAAAGACGGCTGCTAAGATCAAAAGAGAGATGTTTATTTAATGGTGCTTTAGCAGAGGTACTGCCAACTGGAGAAAAAATGAGACAACTGCCACAAGCAAAAAAAATGCTCGATCTGGCAAAATCCCTCAACAGATTTTTTTTCATAGTTTTACAATTTATTTGGTTAGAGAATTGATTGTAATACACTTTAATACTTATGAATATCCATAAGTTTTAATCAGTTGCCATTTCAAAAAGCAACACCTGAATAACCATCCAAAAAGTCTTCATTCTAAAATCATTCGTCGAATTTGAGATTTGCAAAAATCATACTTCCTCAGTACAATAGATGTCAACACTAAAATTTACACTTTATCCGATAAAATTCATTGCTTAAATAGTTCGCATAATCAGGTTAATGACTGAGCTTTTACATTTGGTTAAACGCAATATAGGAATATTAGGAATGAAAAGAAGGGGGACAAAATGATAAATTGAAGGGGTTTATTCGTAAAAAAATTTGACGTTGCAGAACTAATAATACGAAGTAAATTATTCTTGCAAGGTTTAGAAAAATAAGATTGTAGTGAGACTTAAATTTCGTGAATGCAGTAGGGAGATCAGTATCAGGAAATTTTATCGAAAGAAATCCCTCGCTCCAGCTTTTGGAGATGCGCCTTAAGCATAGCATTTTCTGGCTTTAATAATTGAGGATCGTCTTCAAAAAGTTCGATCACCGTATTTCTGGCTTCTGCCAGAATAATTTGATCGGTTGCTAAATCAGCAAGTTTTAATTCGAGCACACCACTTTGTTGGGTACCAGTAAGATCACCAGGCCCGCGGAGCTGCAAATCGATCTCCGAAATTTCGAATCCGTTATTGGTACGCACCATCGTTTCCAGCCTAACCTTCCCTTCTTTACTCAGTTTGTGACTACTCATTAAAATGCAAAAAGACTGCTCCGCACCACGTCCAACCCGTCCGCGCAACTGGTGTAACTGTGATAACCCAAAGCGTTCTGCATTTTCGATCACCATTACAGATGCATTTGGAACATTCACACCCACTTCAATTACAGTTGTAGCAACCATAATCTGGCTTTTGCCATCAATAAATTGCTGCATCTCGAATTGCTTATCTGCATTTGGCATTTGTCCGTGAACAATACTGATTTGATAATCAGGCCGTGGAAACTGATAACTTAACTGTTCTACACCTGCTTCCAGATGTAACAGGTCTAGTTTCTCACTTTCCTTAATTAACGGATAAACGATATAAACCTGGCGGCCCTTCGCAATCTCCTGCTTCATAAAGCCAAACATTCGCAGGCGCTGACCTTCAAACAAATGGCGTGTTTCAATTGGTTTCCTTCCGACAGGAAGTTCATCAATTACAGAAACATCTAAATCACCATATAAAGTCATGGCTAGCGTACGTGGTATCGGCGTAGCGGTCATTACTAAAATATGCGGAGGAATAATATTTTTACGCCAGAGTTTAGCACGTTGCTCTACACCAAAACGATGTTGCTCATCAATTACGACCAGACCAAGATTTTTAAACTGCACCTTATCTTCTATCAGCGCATGCGTTCCAATTAGAATATCAATCCTGCCGCTTTCCAATTGCTCATGTAAAACGGCTCTGTCTTTCTTTTTAGTGCTTCCGGTGAGGATGGCTACCTTAACCAAGTCGTCTGTTACCAATTCTGTGATCGAAGCGTAATGTTGCCTGGCTAAAATTTCCGTTGGAGCCATCATACAAGCCTGATAGCCGTTATCATTTGCCAATAACATACTCATTAAGGCTACAGCAGTTTTCCCGCTTCCTACATCGCCCTGAACAAGCCGGTTCATCTGTACCGCTCGCTGCGTATCTATCCTGATTTCTTTAACTACCCGTTTCTGTGCATTGGTGAGTTCGAATGGAAGAAATTCTTTGTAAAACCGGTTTACCTTTTCCCCTACTTTTTCAAATCGGGCACCTTTAAATTTCAACTGGCGTAATTGCTTGTTGTGCAAGAGTTGCAACTGAATAAAAAAAAGTTCTTCAAATTTTAAGCGCCTTTCTGCGGCGTTTAAGTCTTGCTGGTTTTTTGGAAAATGAATGTTAAGCAATGCCATTTTCTTATCTGGCAACTGGTACTTATCAATGATGTATTGCGGTAAGCTTTCCGGCACTTGCAGAATTATCTGATCCAGTAGTCCTGCTATCAGCCTTTGGATCCCTTTCGAATCCAACGTAAATTTCTTTAGCTTCTCTGTAGAATTGTAAACGGGTTGCAGTGTTAAATTGCCTCTGCCTTGTGGCTTATTCTGATACAATTCCATTTCTGGATGCGAAATACTAAATGTACCATTAAAGAGCGCAGGCTTGCCAAATGCAACATAAGCCGTTCCTACAGTAATATTTTCATCAACCCACTTCAAACTTTGAAACCAAACCAGTTCCATGATCCCGGTTTCATCTTTAAAAACAGCAACAATACGTTTTGCCCTTTTATCGCCAATTACCTTTTTACTGATCACCCGGCCGATAATTTGAATGTATTGCGAATCGGGATTAATCTCATTAATTTTAAAATACTTTGTACGGTCGATGTAGCGAAAAGGATAATGCGCCAACATGTCTCGAAAGGTGAATAGACCTAAGTCTTTCTTCAAAACATCTGCACGACTAGGTCCTACGCCTTTAATAAACTCTATAGGTGTATCTAAAATCGAATTGAACAAGGCAACTATTGTTTTTTATAAACTAGATTTTTTAGCAATTGTGCGTTAAAAATAACGATAGAAAAGAGCAAAAGCAAATAAGCAAACAGCTGATGGATATCAATTTTCTCTTTAAAATAGAAAAATGCTACAGTGAAAGCTACAATAGGGTTCAGATAAATCAGAATACCAAGTGCCGAAGATGGCATCCCCAGCAGCGCGTACGAATTTAAAAATAGTGGCACAATGGTAAAGACAATGGCAATAAGAAATATATGCGACCAAAAGAAAGGATCTGCAGGAAGGATATTAGGGTGTGAAAAATAAAGCGGCAAAATCATTAATCCAGAAAGGATCAGCTGAACACCTAAAAAATTAAACTTATCTATTCCCTTGATCACCTTTAGCACGATAACGTAGAGTGCATAAAATGATGCAATCAGAATAGCCCACAGTACCTCATGTAGTGAACCGGTGGCCAATAGCAAGATGCTGATAAAGGCAATTAATAATGCCACTATTTTAGTTTTGGTTAACTGTTCTTTTAAGATGACAAAACCACATACTGCGGTGAGCAAAGGGCAAACCATGTAAGCGAAAGCAGCTGCTTTTAAACTAACACTATTTACTGCGTAAATGTAGGTAAACCAGTTACCGGTAATTAAAAGTGCTGATAATATCGTTAAAAGTGCTATTTGCAGTTTTTTACTTCTGGGAAGCGAAGCCAAAAAAGTTAGGTCGTTTTTAAGTGCAGTTCTCCTGAAAAGAAGAATGACACTCCAAACCATAATTATGGAAACAAATATTCTGTAATACAGGATTTCTTGCGGCAGATAGCCTTTAATGTTACGCAAGGGGATAGACATTGTTCCCCAGATGATATAGGGAACAATGCCTGCGAGAAAATATTTAGTTTTGCTGGCTGCCAATTATCCTAAAATGGCAATTACAGAAATTTCTACATTCACATTTTTTGGCAATACTGATACCTGCACGGTTTCGCGGGCAGGAAAGTCTGCCGTAAAATACTGGCCATAAACTTCATTAACCTGCGCAAAGGTTCCCATATCACTTAAAAAGATTGTCGATTTCACCACGTGATCGAAAGTCAGGCCAGCTTCTAATAACACCGCTTTCAGATTTCGCATTACCTGGTGAGTTTCTTCTTCTATGTTGCTGATATTTAGTTCACCATTTTCAGGATTGATAGCCACCTGGCCGGATACGAATAAAAAGTTACCCGCTTTTACAGCTTGACTATATGGCCCGATTGGCGAAGGAGCATTCGTTGTATTAATAATTTCTTTCATAAGATTTTAAAATTTATTTAGCAAGCCATTGAATTAGCTTATAGATAATACCGGCCAGAAAAATGATGATCGCCAACGCATTAATGAAATGCATAATTTTTATATTGATATTATTTGGGCGATTTGGATCCTTTTTCCTGAAGAAGTACATGGTACAAACTTAGCTAAAAAAGCATAACACAAAAACTAAAAGGCACAAAAAAAGTCCCGATTTGCATCGGGACTTTTTTTTAAACTTAATATTGAAATACTAGTTTCTAGCAGTTTCAACACGACGGTTTTGGATACGACCTTCTTCAGTATCGTTAGAAGCAATTGGATTAGCTTCACCTAAACCTTTAGTAGCAACTTGACTAGCAGTTACGCCAGAGTTTACTAAGTAAGTTTTAACAGAATTTGCTCTGTCTTTAGATAATTTCATGTTATATGCAGCAGTACCTTCGCTTGAAGCGTAACCGTTTACAGTTACTTTACCACCGTTTTCACGTAACACTGAAGATAATTTATCTAAAGTAGGATAAGATTCAGTTTTTAATACAGATGAGTTGAAATCAAAAGAGATTTTTTCGAAACCTGTTACGTTAGTGTTAGTTGAATCAGCTGTGAATTTTGGAAGTGGACATCCTGATCCATCAACGGCAGTACCTGCAGGAGTTCCTGGGCATTTGTCGAATTGATCAGCAACACCATCACCATCAGTATCTTTTTTCAAATCTTCAACAGATTTTTCAACGTTAGATACACGGTTTTTCAAAGCTTCAACTTCTTGACGTAAAGTAGGATCTTTTAACTCATCGTACATAGTAGCTAATGGGTTAGACCATTCTAAACTTGGTTTTGCAGATGAACCTAAAGAGAATTCTAAACCAGCATAACCGTAAGAGAATTTATCTTTGGTAGTTGCATTAGCATAAACTCCATCAAAGTTATCAGCGTCAACAAAGTTCATTGTGTAACCTAAGTTAAAGTTAACACGCTCAGAAACTTTGAATTTAACACCAGCACCTACTGGAATGTAGAAACCTTTTACATAATCTTTAGCTTCATGTCTGTCGCCAACTGGACCAATAGCAGTACCTTTCCAGTCAATAACAGTTCCGTTAGCCTGAGTAACTTTAGGAGCATAAGCTAAATAACCAGCACCAGCAGTTAAGAAGAAACTAACTGAATTCTCACGACGTAAGAAATCGATAGAACCTAAGTTAACAACACCACGTAAATCTACAGCATATTGTAATTCAGTTTCGAAATCACGGGCAGTTGAAGTAACAGGACCTGAAGTTGCATCATTTGAACCAGAAACTTTACCACGTACACCAGCTAATTCTAATGCGAAAGAGTGACCTAATTGTTTACGGATATTTAAACCGTAACCTAAATTAACGTCCCATTTGTTAAAGTCGTTAGTACCACCGATAGCAATAACTGGTGCTAATACACCTGCGTTAACACCGATTGACCAAGTTCTGTACTGTCCTCTTCCACCAAATACTTTGGTAGAAGAAGTAGTTGCAGGAGCATCCTGAGCGACAGCAAGAGAAGCAACTCCTGTTAATGCCACTAAAGAAAGCGCAACACTTTTCTTTAAAGTAGAATAATTCATAATCTTTTTCTTTTTTTAAGGGTTAAACAATTTAATTGATTAATTTTTTGTAATCGCAAAATTAAACAAAATTTTAAATTTTCAAACTTTTATACAAACTCTGTTCCAAACTTCTCACGAAAAAGGGATTTTATTACATTTGATCCTTTTATAATTATTAATGTATATATCATGAAATATCCTCAAATCGATCAATCACTTTTCATTTTAAATAGAAAAAACTTCCAAACAGCTAGAAAACAAATCTTTAGCTATATTTAATGCTAATGATGAATTCCCTAGAAGTGGCGATCAGAACTTCACTTTTAAGCAAAATCCTGATTTATTTTATTTATCAGGAATCGATCAGGAACAGACTATTTTACTCTTATTTCCCGATTGTCCTAATCCTTTGCATAGAGAAGTCCTGTTTTTAAGACAGACAAACGACTACATTAAGGTTTGGGAAGGATATAAATATACGAAAGAACAGGCAAAATCCGCATCTGGTATTTCCAGTATATATTGGCTGGAAGATTTTGATAATATTCTGCACAGCATTGTTCATTATGCAGACAATATTTACTTAAATACAAATGAGAACGACCGTTATGCCCACACCGTTCCTCACCGCGACTTAAGATTTATTGACCACATGCGCTCAAAATATCCACTGCATCAATATAAACGTGCTGCGCCTATCATGCGTGGCTTAAGGGCTATAAAATCTGAGGTTGAAATTGCACTGACTAGAAAAGCATGTGCAATTACACGTGATGCTTTTATAAGGGTATTGAAATTTACCAAGCCCGGAATCAAAGAATATGAAATTGAGGCCGAGATTATCCATGAGTTTATTAGACAGGGAGGAACTGGTCATGCTTATACACCAATTATTGCTTCCGGCCACAACGCTAACATTCTACATTATAATGATAACAATCAAATTTGTAATGCAGGCGATGTAATCCTTTTTGATTTTGGAGCAGAGTACGCCAATTATAATGCAGACATGAGTCGGTCTATTCCGGTTAGCGGACGCTTCACATCCAGACAAAAGGAAGTTTATAATGCTGTATTACATGTAATGAAGGAAGCCACAAAATTATTAGTGGACGGTACGGTATGGAACACCTACCATGAAGCCGTTGGCGAGATCATGACCGAACAACTGATTAACCTCAAATTAATCTCCACTACCGATGTAAAAAACCAGAATGTGGCTTATCCGGCGTATAAAAAATATTTTATGCACGGCACCTCTCACCATTTAGGGATAGATGTACATGATTTTGCGGGTAGATACACACCTTTTGCTGATGGTAATATTTTAACAGTAGAACCTGGCATCTATATCCCCGAAGAAGGCTTAGGCATTCGCCTGGAGAACAATATCCTGATCACTGCTAATGGAAATATCGATTTAATGGCAGATATCCCGTTGGAGGCAGCTGAAATTGAAGACATTATGAACAGCTAATTCGATAACAAAAGAAATTTGCAGGTTTTGCGTAGCTGATTGTGGCCAACACGATGAAGAGCTTTGCATACAGGGTTCAATGACCGTTGAGGAATGTGCACATGCTGTTCATGGAAACTAAGAGCGCTCTAACAAGACTAAAAGGCAAAAAAAAAGATCCTGACGCGTGTCAGGATCTTTTTTATATCAATTAATTTTAATTATTGTGCCGGGAAACTAAAGTTGAACGCACCTTGTCCTGTCACACCTGACATGTAAACCATGCCATTTCTGGTTTGAGGTAATGCTTTTTGAACATCAGCTACACTATTTACGGGCTGACCATTTACCTTAGTTATGATCAAACCTTTTTCTACTCCAATATTATCAAAAGCTTTTCCGGTAGTAACAGATGTTACTACAACGCCGCTGTTAATTCCAAGTTTAGATTTCTGAGCTGGTGTTGCCGGCGTAAATGTTGCACCTAGTTTTGAAACTTCCGCAGTTTTCGAAGCAGCATTGTTCGCTGTTAAGCCTACGCTCGCTTCACCTTTTAATGTTACCGTAATATCTTTCAAAGATCCGTCTCTTAAAACACCAAGTTTAACTTTATCACCCGGGTTTAACCGGCCAATCCTTTCTTGTAAATCAGGAGAATCGTTAATCACCAAACCATCAACTTTCTTAATAATATCGCCTGATTTAATTCCAGCAGCAGCAGCTCCGCCACCAGCAACTACGTCGTTTACGTATAAACCGCTTACTTCAGCAGTATTTACGCCTTTAGGTTTCTCATCAGCGCTGAGCGGAATAAAGTTTACACCAATATAACCACGTTTAACAGAACCGTATTTCATAAAATCGTCTACAATTTTACGGGCTAGGTTAACCGGGATTGCAAAACCATAACCTTGGTTGTAGCCACTTTGTGAAGCAATTGCCGAGTTAATTCCAACCAATTCTCCATTTGCATTTACCAATGCACCACCGCTGTTACCAGGATTAATTGCCGCATCTGTTTGAATAAAAGATTCGATACTGGTGTTTGCCGGGCGCTCTGGTCTTTTACCGGTACGTTGGTATTCTCTATATTCTTCTTCGGTAATCTCATTTCCTTGCTGCTCGCGACCAATAATGCCGATGCTGCGATTTTTCGCACTTACAATTCCGGCTGTGACAGTAGTTTGCAAATCAAGCGGGAAACCAACTGCCAATACCCATTCTCCAACCTGTACATTATCTGAGTTACCCATTTTAACCACGGGCAAATCAGTAGCATTTACTTTAATCAATGCCAAATCTGTATTCGGGTCACGGCCAATAACTTTGGCTTCAACTTTACGACGGTCGGTTAATACCACTTCAACTTTTTCTGCATTTTCCACTACGTGGTTGTTGGTTACAATGTAACCATCCTGACTAATGATAACACCCGAACCTGATGCCGCTCTTGGCTGGCGTTGCATCTGACGACCACCTCCACCAAAGAAATCTTCCATCATATCAAAAGGGGAAGAACTGCCCTGGCTACCGCCTGATGCTGCATAAGTTGTTTTAATGTGTACCACTCCCGGCGCAACTGCCGCAGCTGCCTGCGTAAAATCTGTTGCACCTGCCGATGTTACTTTAAGTGGGTTATTTGCGAAATATAAATTCTGTTTTTCAGAAATTGTATTTCCGGTTTGATTGCGCTCAAAGAGTTTATAACCTCCAATTGCTGCTGCCCCACCTATAAAAGCAGCTAACACCGTAATTCCTAGTATTTTTTTCATGTGTTTGATATTGTTTTTAATCCCCACAATTAATTATAAGTTCTTTTGCCGGCAAATTGTTTGATTCACTTATAACGCTTCATGATTTTAATAGTTAAATTGGCAAGAGCATTTATTTACTTTGTTTAAGCAGAATGCTCCAGCAGTTTCTGATCTGCCTAAATTTTCTTTCGTAAGTTTATTCAAATTTAATACCATATCAACGATATTTGCATAACTAAAGCATCTACATCCGTGTTAAAAAATGTTAAATGCATAATTGCCTAAGTGCTTAATATCTAATGCGAATTAAAGATTGCATAAAAAAATGAAGATTCAATGAAAACTAAATTCTATAAATACCAGGGCGCAGGAAACGACTTCATCTTAATAGACCACACCCACTCCACCTTAGAACATACTGACAACCAGTTTATTGAAGATTTATGCCATAGAAGATTTGGCATTGGTGCCGATGGATTAATGTTTGTAACTAAACATGAAAACTACGATTTTGAAATGTACTATTTTAATGCAGACGGTAAATTGGGTAGTATGTGTGGTAACGGAGGCCGATGTATTGTTGCATTTGCTAAACAACTCGGTATTATAGAAAGAGAGACGAACTTTTTGGCAGTTGATGGCCCGCATTATGCCAGAATTTCAGAAAATGGCGAGTGGGTTGATCTTCAAATGATTGATGTAAATACCATTACCAAAGATGGAGAAGCATATGTTTTAAACACTGGTTCTCCGCATTATGTAACTATACAGAATAACCTGAAAGATTTTGATGTATTTAGTGAAGGTAAGAAGATTCGCTACAATCAAATTTATAGCGAGAAGGGTATTAATGTAAACTTTGTAGAAGACCAGGGTGATCATCTTTTTGTACGCACTTATGAACGCGGTGTTGAAGATGAAACTTATGCCTGTGGCACTGGTGTAACTGCTGTAGCAATGGCAATAGCCAAACATAAAAACCAAACCGGGCACATTAAAACAGATATTAAAGTTTTGGGTGGCGATATTAAAATCGAATTTGATTATGATGGGGCAAATTTTACGAACGTATTTTTGTGTGGCCCTGCTAAATTGGTTTTTGAAGGCGAAGTAAACTGATCGAAATTTGTTCAATTATTGATGCGAATAATTTTCAGATTGCCATCACTATAAAATGTAACAGATCAGGTGCTGCCTGACGGTTGACATTCCATTATTTTTTAAGTGCATCCAAAAACCTTTATTAAGGTACTGTTAATTCGAAGCTACTTTAAGTATGCAAACATCAAGTGTGTAAATTATACACTATGAATAGATTTTAGCGACCATTTTGACCTACATTTTCCAGGTCAAAATTCTAATATTTGTTATGTTTTAACACAAGTTAACACTCTGTCTCAAGATAATTACACATTAAATAAAAGCTTTTAAAGATTTCAAAACACTCATAAATAAGCCGTTAACACTTTTACAACCCGCTTTTAGACTGAAAATAAATCAATCGATTGATTAAATGACAGAATTTGGACAGATTTATTTTTTTTTAGGCGCTATTTTTGGGCAAAGATTGCGAACTCAAAATCCAGATTTGATAACGCCTTCAATCCGGAAAATAATTTTAACACACACAAGAATACTCCATGAGAAAAGTAACAACTCTCTTTATTAGCATGAGCATTGGAATGCTTTTAGCGTCCTGCGGAAATAACGACGATGCTAAAAAAGCTGCTGCAGCTGCAGCAGCCGGTCCTCAGCCCTACCCGGTTTTTACCGTTAAAGCACAAACTACAGAATTAAACTCAGACTATCCGGCCACAATGGAAGGAATTCAAAACATTGATATCCGCCCAAAGGTTGATGGATTTATTGATAAGATTCTGGTTGATGAAGGTGCCGTTGTTAAGAAAGGTCAACTGCTTTTCACCATTATGGCACCTCAATATGAGCAGGAAGTAAGAACGGCCCGCGCAGCCATAAGCAGTGCAGAGGCTGATGTTAATGCGGCTCAACTTCAGGTAAATAAAACGAAACCACTAGTAGAAAAAGATATCATTAGTAAATACGATTTAGATGCCGCCCAACTTACTTTGCAAAGTAGAAAAGCCGCTTTAGCACAGGCAAGGGCAACATTAGCAAACGCGAAGGTTAACTTAGGCTATACTTCAATCACAAGTCCGGTAAATGGCGTAGTGGGGAGCATTCCTTTCAGAAATGGAAGTTTGGTAAGCAGCTCCAGCACCGAGCCATTAACTACCATTGCAAATACTTCAAAGGTTTATGCTTACTTCTCTTTAAATGAGAAGCAACTTTTAGATTTTTCTAAAACTTATAATGGCAATACTTTAGCAAAACAAATGAAAAACATTCCTGCTGTAAGTTTGGTATTGGCAGACGGAACAGTATACGCACAAAACGGAAAAATCGAATCCATTAACAGCCAGATCAACACCACCACAGGGTCTGCAAGCCTAAGAGCAACTTTCCCCAACCCTATTTCTTTATTAAAATCTGGCGGAAGTGCATCGGTGAGAATTCCACAAAAAGTTGAAAATGCCATTTTAGTTCCTCAAAAATCTACAATCGATTTACAGGGCAAGAAATTTGTTTATGTTTTAGGCGATTCAGCGAAGATTGTAAGTACTGAAATTCAGGTAATGGATTTAGCAAAAGATAAATTTTTTGTGGTAACTAAAGGATTAAAGGCAGGTGATAAAATCGTTTTGGAAGGTTTCCAATCTTTAAAAGACGGTGTTAAAATTAAACCTGAAGAAACAAGTGCCGATTCAGTTTACGCGGAGATCAAATAATAATGTAATCAGTGCAATCACACTCATTATCAGTGTAATCAATATTAATTATGTTTAAAAAATTCATAGAAAGACCGGTTTTATCAACGGTAATATCCATTATCATCGTTATTCTCGGTGTTTTAGGTTTAGCCACGCTGCCGGTTTCACAATATCCTGAAATTGCACCACCAACGGTGCAGGTTTCAACATCATACCAGGGTGCTAATGCAGATGTGGTATTGAGTAGTGTAATTGTTCCACTAGAAGAACAAATAAACGGTGTAGAAGATATGACTTATATGACTTCTACGGCGAGTAATGATGGTACTGCTACTATTACCGTAAACTTTAAATTGGGTACCAATCCAGATCTGGCTGCTGTAAATGTTCAAAACAGGGTTTCCAGAGCAACTAGCTTATTACCCGCAGAGGTTACAAAATCTGGTGTAATTACCTCAAAAAGACAGGCCAGTAACGTATTGATTTTCGGTATATATAGCGATGACCCATCTTACGACCAAAAGTTTTTACAAAATTACGCCAACATCAACATCATTCCACAGATTAAACGAATTAATGGTGTAGGTGATGCAAGTGCTTTCGGACAAATGGATTATACCATGCGTATTTGGCTTAAGCCGGATGTAATGGCTGTTTATGGTTTGATTCCGAGCGATGTAAATGCTGCATTGGCAGAACAAAACGTAGAGGCCGCTCCGGGTCAGTTTGGAGAGCAGGGCGATCAGGCATTTCAATACACCCTAAAATATACAGGCCGTTTAAAAGATGAAGCAGCATTTAGCAATATCATCATCAAGGCTGATGCAAATGGTCAGATTCTTCGATTAAAAGATGTAGCAAGAATAGAATTAGGCGCACAAAGTTATGCCAGTACGGTTAAATTTAATGGTAAACAAGCTTTAGGTATTGCTATTAACCAAACTGCCGGCTCAAATGCACAGGAAGTTATTGAAAACTCCTTAAAAACTTTAGATGAGGCTCAGAAATCTTTTCCTAAAGGTGTTCATTATACTACACTTGTAAATGTAAATGACTTTTTGGATGCCTCAATCGAAAAAGTAATACACACCTTAATTGAAGCATTTATTCTGGTATTTCTGGTTGTATTTATTTTCCTGCAAGATTTTCGCTCAACATTAATTCCAGCAATAAGTGTTCCTGTTGCTATTATTGGAACTTTCTTTTTCCTGAGTTTATTTGGGTTTACGATCAATTTATTAACCTTATTTGCTCTTGTACTCGCTATTGGTATTGTGGTGGATGATGCGATTGTAGTAGTGGAGGCTGTTCATGCGAAATTAGATGAAGGCTATACGGATGCAAAAAAAGCAACAATTGATGCCATGGATGAAATTAGTGGTGCAATTATTTCGATTACACTGGTAATGGCCGCAGTATTTATTCCAGTAAGTTTTATTCAGGGTTCATCAGGTGTATTTTATAAACAGTTTGGTTTAACGCTTGCAATTGCAATTATCTTATCCGCAATTAACGCATTAACTTTAAGCCCTGCTTTATGCGCCATATTTTTAAAACCACATAAAGATGATCATGGCAAAAAGAAAAATTTCCTGGAACGTTTTTATGCTGCCTTTAATACTTCATTTGATGCCGTAACTGGTAAATACAAAAAATCCATTGGCTTCTTATCACATAAAAAATGGATAGTTGGCGCAGGTATTTTGTTTTTTACAGGTTTATTGGTTTGGACAATGAATACCACGCCAAAAGGGTTTGTACCGAATGAGGATTTAGGAACAATTTTTTCTGATATTTCGTTACCAGCAGGAACATCGCTCGAGGAAACGGATATTATAATCTCAAAAATTGACAGTATTGCACATACAGTTCCAGAAATTAAAAACTCATTAAGGGTTGTTGGCCGAAGCTTAATAAGTGGTTCGGGAAGCTCTTACGGGATGGTTATCGGTAGATTATCTCCCTGGGATGAACGTGGCAGAGATGTAAAAGCAATTATTGGAGAGCTTTTCGCTAAATCAGCAGGCGTAAAAGGCGCTAAGATTATTTTCTTCGCGCCGCCAACCATTCAGGGTTTTGGTACCAGTGGTGGCTTTGAGTTTCAGTTACAAGATAAGACCGGTGGTGATATCAAAAAATTCAACGAAGTAGGTAATACATTCTTAGCCGCACTGAGTAAACGACCAGAAATTCAATATGCCTCCACTTCATTTAACCCAAACTTCCCTCAATATCAAATTGATGTAAATGTGGCAAAGGTAAAGCAAGCAGGTTTAACGGTTAGTGATGTTTTAGCTACTCTTCAAGGATATTACGGTGGCGTTTACGCTTCAAACTTTAACAAGTTTGGAAAACAATTTAGGGTAATTTACCAGGCCGATAATAAATATCGTGCTAACCAGTCGAGCTTAACCAGTATTTATGTGCGCAATGCGAGCGGAACAATGGCACCAATTTCTGAATTTATTAATTTAGAAAAAGTGTATGGACCACAAGCCATTTCACGTTTCAATTTGTTTACTTCAATTGCCATAACAGGTAACCCAAATGCCGGCTTTAGTTCTGGTGATGCTTTGAAAGCTGTACAAGAAGTAGCCGCACAAACATTACCTGCAGGATATGGCTACGAATTCTCTGGTTTATCCCGTGAGGAAATAAGCGGTGGAAGCCAAACCATATTTATCTTCTTACTTTGTATCATCTTCGTTTACTTCTTACTGGCCGCACAATACGAAAGTTATATTTTGCCTTTAGCGGTATTGATTTCTTTACCTGTTGGTTTAGCGGGTGTATTTGTATTCGATAAGATATTCGGGATTGATAATAATATCTATACGCAGATTACACTCATCATGCTCGTTGGTTTATTGGCCAAGAATGCCATTCTGATTGTGGAATATGCTGTAGACAGGCGAAGAAAAGGAATGAGTATTGTCAACGCAGCCATTGATGGAGCAACAGCGCGTTTACGTCCGATTTTAATGACCTCTTTTGCATTTATCTTAGGATTATTACCATTGATGCTTTCTTCTGGTGTAGGTGCAGCGGGTAATAAATCCATTGGTACAGGTGCTGTGGGCGGGATGCTTATCGGAACCCTATTCGGTGTGTTTGTAATCCCTGCCTTATTTATTATTTTCCAAAGTTTACAGGAACGCATGAGCGATAAATCTCCTTTTGAAGAAGGCATAGAAAAGGAACAAACACCTGAAGAATATGAATTGGCAACCAGTCATAACAAACATTAATTTTTAAGAATATATGAAACTCAGATATAAGTATTCCATTTTAATCGGCTTCACCATCTTAACCTTAAGCGCTTGTGTGACTAAAAAATACGAGCGCCCGCAAGTTAAAAGTGAAGGATTATACCGGGATCAAAATACAACAGATACCACTACCATTGCAGATTTGCCATGGAAAACTTTATTCTCAGATACCACTCTTCAATCCCTGATTCAACGTGGGATAAACGAGAACCTGGATTTGAAACAAGCCATCGAACGGATCAGAATTTCTGAAGCTACTTTGAGGCAAAGTCGTGCAGCATTTTTACCAAGCTTACAAGCTGATGTATCAGTTACAGATGCCAAACAAGCAGCCGCCGCATTAAACTTTCCGGCAGGAATTAATATTAATTTAGAAACGCAAACGTACAGGGCACAATTAAGCACCGCCTGGGAAGCAGATATCTGGGGTAAGTTAAGCAGTGCAAAGCGCTCAGCATTTGCCACCTTATTGCAAAGTGATGCGGCTAAACGTGCCGTTCAAACCCAGTTAATTGCCACCATAGCCAATAGCTACTATACCTTATTGGCTTTAGATAAACAATTAGCCATTACTGAACAGACCATCAAAATTAGAACGCAAGATGTTGAAACCATGAAAGCTTTAAAAGAAGGTGCCGTGGTAAACGGTGCTGCTGTGGTTCAAAGTGAAGCGAATTTATATGCGGCGGAAGTAACACTCCCAGACTTAAAAAGAAGTATTAAAGAAGCAGAAAATGCATTAAACATTGCGTTGGCACAAGCTCCGGGAACAGTTAACCGCACATCTTTAGATCAGCAAGTTGCCTTTTCAAATTTGCAAACAGGCGTTTCTGCACAATTATTGCAAAACCGTCCGGATGTAATTGCTGCCGAATTTGGGTTTAGAGCAGCTTTTGAAAACACTAACGTGGCTAAAACCTACTTCTACCCTGCTTTAACTTTAACAGCTGCCGGTGGTTTAACAAGCTTACAGTTGAATAACTTTTTTGATAACTCGATTTTCTATAACATTGTTGGCGGACTAACACAGCCCATATTTGCCAAAGGTGCCAATAAAGCACGTTTAACTACTGCACAGGCAAATCAGCAAATTGCTTTTTACGCCTTTCAACAAGCACTTTTAACTGGCGGGCAAGAAGTATCGAACGCTTTATATGCTTATCAAACAGCAGAAGAAAAAGAAGCAACCAGAGCAAAGCAGATTGCATCTTTAACTAAGGCCGTAGATTTTACCAAAGAATTATTACGCTACAGCTCAGCAACAAACTATACTGACGTTTTAACCTCAGAACAAAGTTTGTTAACGGCTCAGCTGAATGGAATTAATGATAAACTTCAAAAACTCCAGTCGGTTGTTAATTTATATCGCGCTTTAGGTGGAGGATGGAAATAACTCCTTTTAATCTCCTAAATGCAAAAAGCATCCCTAATATCCGGGATGCTTTTTGCATTTAATGTAATTCTTTTTACTGGTACATTCCTTTGCTATCAATAAAACTGATCACCTTATCCGGAAGGAAAAACTGTACGCTTTTGTGTTCTTTTAGAGACTTACGAATAAAGGTTGAGGAAATCTCCATCAGTGGTGTATCTGTAAAGATAATGGAAGGATGATCTACCCACTCACTTACCTCGGCACCGGGCCGGGGGTACACAAAAATCTGATAGTTTTTCAACAGGATTTCATAATTCTTCCACTTTTTGAAAGATACCAGATTATCTGCTCCCATTATCAATACAAATTCTTTTGAAGGGAATCTTTCGTGAAGATAAGTCAAAGTATCAATCGTATAGGATGGTTTTGGCAGATTAAATTCAATATCACTCACACGGATATTTTCTGAATTTTCTATAGCCAGATTAGCCATTTCCAGCCGATCATACATGTTGGCAAGTCCGCTTTTTTCTTTTAAGGGATTATGGGGGGAAACCACCAGCCATACCTCATCAAGTTCAGTATGATTAGCCATATAGTTAGCAATAACCAGATGTCCGGTATGAATTGGGTTATATGAACCGAAGAAAAGACCTGTTTTCAGTTTGCGGTTTTCAGTTAACATTTTTCAGTTGATGGTTATGGTGCAAAAAGCTAGACAGATCCGTATTTTTCAGGATTATGCATCATGTGATTCAATAGTTTTCCAACTTCCTCACTTTGTTCAACCAGCCTAGCATGACGTTCTTGGGTTATATATTCACAAGCTAATGCAAAATTTAGCCAGCCTTTCGTTTCGCTATTTTCCATATCACTATCAGTAAGTTTACTTATGAAATGGGCTTTATATCTCCGCTTTCTATAAGCTTCAACCAAACAAATATTTGTTGATCTTGAAGATCGTCTAATCTGATCAGTAAGCGAATACATTTCTTCTTTTGGAAAGGACTTGCTTATTACAAATATTTCCATCGCCAATTCAAATGACTTTTTGTAAACCAATAAATCAGAAAAATCGCCCATTAATGATACTGATATTTAGATTCCTCCTTATAAACCCAGAACTGAAAACTGACTAGCTTATGGTTTAATATTTCCCAAACTGTAAATTGCTAACTATTTAAAAACTCTTCAACGAGTCTTTCCGCTTCGGCACAGGCAGTTTCCAAATCAAAGTTTTTCAAGATAACATCAAATTTATCAGCATAAAGCAACTCTTTCTCCGCTTTAATAAAACGTTCCTGAAGTTTCTCCAGGCTATCTGTTCCTCTACCGCTTAAACGTTCTTTTAGCACTTCTAAAGATGGTGGCTGAACGAAAATAGCCAAGGCGTCTTCTTCATATTTTCTTTTCAGGCGAATCCCACCCTCTACATCAATATCAAAGATTACATGTTGATCGTTTTCCCAGATTCTTTCTATTTCCGAGCGTAGGGTTCCGTAGAAGGTACCGTTATAAACCTCTTCAAATTCTACGAATTCCTGATGCGCAACTTTATGTAAGAATTCTTCTTTGGTAATGAAATAATAATCATTTTCATGAACTTCATCACCCCTTGATTCCCTTGTTGTAGCCGAAATTGAAAAACTCAATTGCGGAAATTTCTTCAACAGATGATGTACAATTGTTGTTTTACCTGCTCCGGATGGTGCTGAAAATATGATTAATTTACCTTGTTTCATTTTTTTAAGACTAAAGACCAAAACAGAAAGCTCAAAGCTTTAGTCTTTGAGCTTTAAGCTTTAAGCTTTCTATAATACGTTAAGTAATTGTTCTTTAATTTTTTCTAATTCTTCTTTCATGCCCACTACAAACTGCTGCATTTGCGCATCGTTTGCCTTAGCACCCATGGTATTAATCTCCCTACCAATTTCCTGAGAAATAAAACCTAATTTTTTACCATTAGCTTCTTTGCTGGCCAGGGTTTGAAGGAAATAATCACAGTGACTTTTCAATCTGGTTTTTTCCTCTGTGATGTCGATTTTATCGATATAATAAATCAGTTCCTGTTCAAACCGGTTTTGATCGATGTTTACCTTACCTACAGCATCATCTAAAAACTGCGAGAATTTATCTCTGATAGCGGTAATCCTTCTAGGTTCTAATTCTTCAACTGATTTAAAATAACCTAAAATATTGGTAATTCTGAGTTCAAGATCTGCTTTCAAAACAGCACCTTCATCAGCTCTGAATTTATTGAAATTGGTTAAAGCCGAAGTGAATAGTTGATATAAATTATTCCATTCATCCTCACTTACACTTTCTTCTTTATAACTAATTACATCAGGGAAAGTTAAAGCGGTTTGCAGTAAGTTGCTGCTTCCGGCATTGAGCTGATCATTAACTGCAATGAGTTGGTTATAATAATGGCTAAGCAAAGCGGTATTAATAGTTGCACCGGTAACTTCGCCACCAGCACGTTCTACATTAATGCTTAAACTTACCTTTCCGCGTTCAATGTCTTTGCTGCATACATTGCGCAAAATCAATTCTTTGTCAGAAAAAGCTTTTGGATATTTTAAGTTTAGCTCAAGGAATTTGCTGTTGAGCGATTTGATTTCGACACTATACTTTGCATTTGCATAATCGGCTGTTGCTAAGCCGTATCCTGTCATGGATTTTATCATGCGCAAAGATAGAAAAATTAGTTTAGAGTTTGCAGATGGCCTTTTAGGTTTAGCGCTGATAAAATAAAAATATCAACCATATAAAAACGCGCAATATTCACCTTAACGTTATTTAACAACCAGAGCCATGAACAATCGTTATTTTTACGCAAAACGGCTTACCGAGATGAAAGCACTATTAACGCCCTTATTTATCTTATATTTTGTGTTTATGCCAGAGAAAAGCAATGCACAGCAAATTGCCGCTAAAGGTGTTATTTTGGAAAAAGGAACAGCTACCCGCATCGCATTAGCCTTAATAACAGATACGAATAACCACGTTTCAGTTGGCAGCAATGATATGGGTTTTTTCCAGATAAAGGCTAAAATTGGCGATACGTTATGGTTCTTTAAACGCCATTTTCAAGATCAGTTTGCTGTCGTTTCCAGTGAAAAAGATCTGTTGATCAACCTGATCAGAGCTGACATGATTTTAGAAGAAGTAACAATTAAAGCTGAAAACAAACAAGAAAACTTATTTGCTGTTAGACAAGAACACCGTAAGAAAACTTACTTTTACGGCAAGAAGAGAAATCCACTTTATTATCTCCGTTCTCCGATTGCTGCGATATTGGAGCTTTTTGGATCTGATAGAAAAAATGCAAAGCGGTTTGACCGGCACCTGGATAAAGAAGAAAAAGAACTAGAAGTAGACAGATACTTTAATTTAAGTCTGGTTAAAGCACATACCAACCTAACCGGAAAAACGTTAGAGAAATTTATGCTAGACTTCAGGCCTAAACATGAACAAATAAAAAACTGGAATACCTACGATGCAGCTGGCTATATAAAAAGATCAGCTAATTTTTACCTCGATACCTTAAAACGTGAATAATATAAACACAATAAGACCACTGAAATTAATATTATCGCTCCTGTTATTCCTGTTTGCCAGCAATATGGTGAAAGGGCAAGAGCTAATTATAAAGGGAGTAGTTTTTGAAAAAGGAACTAATTTACGGGTGGCACTTGCTGAAATTACTAACCAGCGTACACAACTTGGTGTTGGCAGCAATGATCTGGGCTTTTTTCAAATAAGAGCTAGTGTAGGCGACACGCTCTTAATTACCAAAAGAAACCTGAACGATCAGCAGGTTGTAGTGAAAGGACCTCAGGATATTTTAATTTATTTGGTTAGAAACAGCACAATGCTTGAGGAAGTCACTATTGTAGGTAGTACCAAAAAGCAGGATTTAGAAGACCTTAAACGAGAATTTGGAAATAAAGGGGTTTACAATGGTGGTAAATCTTCAGTTTTATCTTCTGTTTTTCACCCGTTAAATGGACTTTATAACCTGATTGGTAAAGATCCAAAGAATGCCCGCAGATTTAACCGTTATGCGGATAATGAATTGAAGCAAACACAAATTGATCAATACTTTAATGGAACTATTATCCAGAACAATACTGATTTAAGGGGAAAAGATCTGGAAACTTTTATGCTAAACTACCGTCCGGATTATGAAAAGGCGCAACACTGGAATGTTTATGATTACATCAAATACATTAAAGAATCTGCAAAGAAATTTGAAGAAACGCCCGTAAAAGCGAATGATTTAAATCCCATTAAATAGATAACGCTTCGCAGGCCTTCTCGGCAGCCAACTTCTCAGCGTTTTTCTTATTGTAATCTCTACCGGTACCAAATTTTTCTCCTTCGACCAAAGCGCTGATGGTAAAAAGTTTCGCACTTTCGCCTTCGCCATTCTGAACGAGTTCGAACATAACGTCTTTACCATGGCGCTGGCACCACTCAATTAATTTACTTTTGAAATTAGTTTCAGTAAGTTCTAGCGTATGGATATCAATGTGGGGTTTAACAATTCTACGTAGCAAAAACTCCTTTGTAAAGTTGTAGCCCTTATCCATGTAAATAGCACCAATAATAGCTTCGAAAGCATCGCCCAACATGGAGTTGTGTTTGGTTTGAATGCTTACAGATCTTTGATCAAATTGAATAAGCTTATCAAATCCAATCTTTTTAGCAAGCTGGTTCAAATTGGCACGGTTTACAATTTTGGAACGCATTTCGGTTAGAAAACCTTCTTCTTTGTAAGGATAGTGCTTAAAAAGTAATTCTGCAATTACTGAACCTAAAACTGCGTCACCAAGAAATTCCAAACGTTCATTGCTGCTTCTGCTTCCGTTTTTTAAAACTTTTGCGACAGAACGATGCCTGAACGCCATTTTATAAAGCGTTACATTGCCTGGCACAAAGCCTAAAATATTTCTCAGCTTTTTAACAAACTCCTTTTCAGGCGAAAGATAAAGTTTATATAATTTAAATATCGGCATTAAACAAATAACACAATTAACGGCAAATGAGCATATTGAACTAAGTTATCTATTTTTAACTAGCATACAAAATTATATAGCGACGCTGTTTAATTAATCTTCGTATTTTTTGAAAATTAAGGAAGCATTGTGGCCACCGAATCCAAAAGTATTACTTAAAGCCGCTCTAACTTCACGTTTTTGCGCTTTATTAAAAGTAAAATTTAATTTCGGATCAAAAGCAGGATCATCTGTAAAGTGATTAATTGTAGGAGGAACAATGTCATTCTTTACAGCAAGAATTGCAGCAATCGCTTCTACAGCACCGGCAGCACCTAAAAGGTGGCCTGTCATTGATTTGGTAGAACTAATGTTTAACCGATAAGCATCATCACCAAATAATGCACCAATGGCTTTAGTTTCACTAATATCACCAAGTGGTGTAGAAGTACCATGAACATTGATGTAATCTATATCAGCAGTAGTCATGCCTGCATCTTTAAGTGCATTGGTCATAACCATTCTGGCACCTAAACCTTCAGGATGTGGCGCAGTGATGTGATTAGCATCTGCACTCATTCCACCACCTACAAGTTCAGCATAAATTTTTGCGCCTCTTGCTTTGGCATGTTCAAGTTCTTCCAGAATAATGGTACCTGCACCTTCCCCTGCTACAAAGCCATCACGGTCTTTATCGAACGGACGGGAAGCCGTTGCCGGATCATCATTACGTGTAGATAATGCATGCATGGCATTAAAGCCACCCATTCCTGCTTCGTTGATAATGGCCTCAGAACCACCACTAATAATCACATCAGCCATACCCAAACGGATATAGTTAAATGCATCAATCATAGCGTTTGTGGAAGAAGCACATGCAGAAACAGTTGCAAAATTTGGCCCACGTAAGCCATACTTGATTGAGATATGCCCTGGAGCAATATCAATAATCATTTTAGGGATAAAAAATGGATTGTATCTTGGCGTACCATCTCCCTTGGCAAAATTTGAAATTTCATCAAGGAAGGTTTTCAATCCACCTATGCCAGCACCCCAGATTACGCCGATTCGGTTGGTATCTAATTTTTCGAAATCAAAACCACCATCCTTCACTGCCTCATCTGTAGCTACTAAAGCATATTGTACAAACGGATCAAGCTTGCGGGCTTCCTTTTTCTCCAGAAAATCTTCCGGATTAAAGTTTTTTACCTCACATGCGAATTTAGTCTTAAACTTTTCAGTATCAAAACCTTTAATAGGAGCAGCGCCACTCACCCCGTTAGTCAATCCTTCCCAAAACTCGGGAACATTATTGCCTATAGGAGTGAGCGCACCCAACCCTGTTACTACTACTCTTTTTAATTCCATTTATACTGAAAAAGCGTAATTCTATTTAACGTTTTTTTCCAAATAAGCGATTGCTTGACCCACTGTACCGATGGTTTCAGCCTGATCATCAGGAATAGCTACATTAAATTCTTTTTCAAATTCCATAATCAATTCTACGGTATCTAAAGAATCTGCACCCAAATCGTTGGTGAATGAAGCCTCTGGCGTAACTTCGCTTTCGTCAACACCTAGTTTTTCTACGATAATAGCCTTAACTCTTGAAGCAATATCAGACATAATTTTATAATTTAATGGTTAAATAATTCTGTGCAAAGAAAAATAAATTCTTACAATTTTCAAATGTTTTTATTTCACTACCATAATTTGGCTCTGAAATAACAAGCGAATATAGAATTAGTTTTTTAATTTCGTTCTGTAAATAATTTATTTCGATTTGAACAGAACTTACCTGAAATTAACGTTAGACCTTGATTTTATACTCATTGCGATTACAGCACCCCTCAAAGACTATGTACTATGCCACAAAATTAATACGCGTTTGAATACTCAGTTTGAAAAAATTGAGGACCATGAAATATTTTTCAACATTGATGAACCAGCCTGGTCTTTCTCTAAATATTACTTTTTTGTTGAACAAGGCGAGATAGAATACTATTTAATTAGCAATAGAAGCAGCGACGGACTGCTCGTTCCGGAGATGGGAAATGTCGATTTTTTTATCATTATAAAAGAATTTATTGATCAGGAAGATTTGAATTATTTAATAAACGGACTGAATAAACTGCCTGATATTCAGGTAGCTGCAAAGATAGACCCAACCAAACTTAAGAGCAAGGAGAATTTGGTAATATAAAAATTATATACTTGGTGTATTAAATACACTATATTTGATGGTTATAAACGACGAAACAAAGAACAAAATATATAAAACTTAATGCAGTTTAATTATTTTTAATAATAATTAGCGCTACAATTAACTGCATTGTTAAAATCAATTAATTAAATGAAACCTTTTCATTCGAGAACTAAAATTGTTGCCACGCTTGGGCCTGCATCAGCAAAACCAGATGTATTATATAGTATGTTTAACGCTGGTTTAGATGTTTGCCGTCTAAACTTCTCACACGGATCGCAAGCAGATCATCAGGCGGTTTTAAATACTATTAAAGATCTAAACAAAAAATACGACTATAATGTTGGTATCCTTGCCGATTTACAAGGCCCGAAAATTCGTATTGGTTTAGTTAAAGAAGGTGGTATTAACCTGATTAACGGTAAAACAACCGTTATTACAACCAACGAGTGTATCGGTAACGAAGAAAGAATTTATATCACTTACCAAAGTTTCCCTCAGGATGTTCAGGCCGGAGAGATTATCCTTTTGGATGATGGAAAGCTTCAAATGAAAGTTATTTCTACCAACCTGAAAGATGAAGTGGTTTGCGAAATTGTTCACGGTGGTATCTTAACTTCCAGAAAAGGTGTCAATCTTCCAAACACTAAAGTTTCCATTCCATCTTTAACTCCGGAAGACAGAGAGAACTTAGAATTTGTTCTTGAAAATGACGTAGAATGGATTGGTTTATCTTTCGTTCGGAAGGCTGAAGATATTATTGAGCTTAAAAAAATCATTGCCGAGCGTGGTAAAACAGCCCGTGTAATTGCTAAAATAGAGAAACCAGAAGCGATTGCAAATATCGATGAGATTATTGCAGTATCTGATGGTATTATGGTTGCCCGTGGCGATTTGGGTGTTGAGTGTCCTATGGAAGAAGTTCCATTGTTACAGAAAATGATCGTTGCTAAATGTAGAGCAGCTTCGAAACCTGTAATTGTGGCTACCCAGATGTTAGAAAGCATGATTACTACTCCCCGCCCTACCCGTGCGGAAGTAAATGATGTGGCTAACTCAGTTTTGGATGGTGCTGATGCGGTAATGTTAAGTGGTGAAACTTCAGTTGGAGAATTTCCTTTAATCGTAATCGAAACGATGCAGAAAATTATCCAAAACATCGAACAAAACAATTACCCTTTCAATCCGGATAAGTTTTTAAAACCAAAATCTCCGTCTTTCTTAAGTGATGCGATTTGCGATTCTGCTTGTTTCTTAGCTAAACAAACAAATGCTGTTGGTATTGTTTCCATGACTTTAAGCGGCTATACTGCTTTTGAAATTTCAAGCCACAGGCCAGAAGCCCTAACATTCATTTTCACCAGCAACAGGGCTTTATTAAACGCGGTTAGCTTACTTTGGGGTGTTAGAGGTTTCTACTATGATAACTGGGAAAGTACTGACAATACCATCATTGAAGTTAATGATATCTTAAAAAGCAAAAAATTAGTTAAACAAGGTGATATCCTGATTAACACAGCGGCCATCCCGATGGAAGCTAAGGGTAAAACCAATATGTTGAAAATTACTGTAGTTGAGTAATCACAACAACACTCCTATTAAACGCCTTGCTTTTGCAGGGCGTTTTTTTTGGCTTTCATTTTTCAAGCTTATTATAATTAGAGAATACAATACACAATGTAGTTTTGAGCACATGTGTTTTAATCAGGCTGAAATAAAGTGATTTTGATTCTTTAAATATTAATGTAAATCTCAATAAAAACTATATTTTTGCACTCCACTAAACGGAGAGGTGTCAGAGTGGTCGATCGAGCACGCTTGGAAAGCGTGTGTACTGCAAGGTACCGCGGGTTCGAATCCCGCCCTCTCCGCATTGAACAGCCGGTTTTTTAGTTGACAATTTATTCTTAATAAAATATTTGCAATAGCTATCAGGGAGTTATGAAAATATCGTTAAAAAAATGATTTGTTATGCAAATAAACGAGATTTAGTTTCTATGTTTGCATCCTCGAAAGAGAATAAATTCTAAATTAACAGCACACACGGAGTGGTAGTTCAGCTGGTTAGAATGCCTGCCTGTCACGCAGGAGGTCGCGGGTTCGAGTCCCGTCCATTCCGCAACTAAATCCTTAACTTGAAAAAGTTGAGGATTTTTTGTTTTTCAATTGCTTAATTTGCAATGTGCATACTTATAAAAGTTTGATCTCTTCAATATATTAATACAATTGAATTTATAGATATTAATTTTTCGGTTGGTGAGCTGATATGAGCTGTTAGCTGGTTAATCAATATTTGCTTACTCGCCTAAAAAATCGTAACCCTTGTTACTCGTTATTAATTAATCATGGCATATTAGTTGTGATCCCAATCTTCATTAACATTTTTTTACATGCACATCCATCGTTTGATAATTAGCCTATTCCTATTTTTAATGATCAATATATCAACAGCAGCAGGACAGGACCTGCCCCAAGAAACCTATTATCCATGGAAAAGCAAATCGGGCCTCTTTGGCTATAGCAACCCGAATGGCAAACTAAAAATCGATCCGCAATTTGAAGATGCCAACTTTTTTACTAACCAATTTGCTATTGTAGAGAAAAAGAATAAAAAAGGCGTAATAGACCATACCGGAGCAATAAAATTAGACTTCGAATACGATAAATTAGACCTTGTAGCCTGGGGGAATGAAACCATTGCCATCACCTGTAAAAGTTTTAATGCGTGGTGGAAATTTAATAAATGGAACTTTTTTCCTGGGTTTTCAGTGATGGGCGGTACAAATGACAAAAGGATAGTTGACACTAAAGTGCTTAAAATGAACTGGAAGGTCATTCTCCTAAATACCAACCAAACTATAATCGATTCAGACCACAAACTGAATGAATATCCTTTTCAAGCTTCTGACATTCACAGGTTTCAGGATAAAATACTTATTAATAATCAGTTGTATAGCAACAATAATGGGCAAATAAAGCAAATCAACTCAGGAATAACCGCTATTCTGACTGACAGTACCTTGTTGCGAAGAAAAGTTGATGATTATCAAATTTTGAATAAAAATCTTAAACCAATTGACAATACCAGTTTTAAAGTACCTGCTCAAATTATCGTCGAAGTCAATGGAAAGAAAAAGAAATTGAAAACAGAAACCATAAACGCAGGCACCAAAGTAACACTCAATTTCATGGAAGATCAGCAGCAGCATATTTTTGCGTATCCTGATCTAAGCAAGATCTTTCCAAAAAAAATTGACAAATACTTTAATCAGGAAACTGAAGCAGAAAGCATCCTCAGCCATGCACAAATAATTTATTCAGTACCTAACACAGCTTATTTTATTGTCAGAAGTTTCATCAATAATGAAATGAGATTTTATATCCTCAACCAAAATGGTACATGGGAAAGTGACAGAAGGAAAACGAAAGATTTTGTGATCCTGTCTAACAGTGGCAGGGTATTGTATCCCGATGCAAATGGAATGGGAATTGAGGATGCGCTACCCAAAAACTGCAATGTAAAATGGATTGAACAAACCCAGATAAATAAGTCATGGTTTAAGATCACTGCAACTCATAAAACTGATTCCACTTCCCTATCAGGTATTTTTGATATTACCACTCGGAAGTGGGTTTTACCCATGGAATACACCAGCCTCGAAACACTCAACTCCTACCCCAACTTGTGGCGTTTTGAACTTGGAAGCGAAACCGATTTTAAAAAGAAAAAATATGGATTAATCAATATCATCAGCAGTAAGATTACCGTTGAGCCGCAATACAATAGTTTAAACGCAAATGCTAAGGTAGGTACTTTTAATGGCGAGAAATGGGATTACTTTTATGTCAATCCACTTAACGGAAAAGAATATAGAGAGAGAAATCTCTAAGAAACTGTCTAAAATTATGATTTATCAACTTACGAAATTTCAAAAGCCTGGCTGAAGAATTTCGCAGGTTTTGACGACAGTACTATAAAACTTTCTAAGTATCCCCTAAAATAAAGGCCAAGAAAACCCGGATCAGCAATCTATAGATGCCATCGCAGCAAAAAGCCCGATCAACAGGCTCGGCACACCGCAGGAAGTAGCAGATTTAGTGGCCTTTTTAAGTTCAGATAAATCATCCTTTACCACTGGAAGTTCCATAATTGCCGATGGAGGTTATACCGCAATGTAAATTTACAGATTGCTGAAAAAGCCTTGAATTAGCCTCAGGACTTTTGTTTTTTAGTGAAATTTTGTATCAGCATTAATACTCAGCAATTAACAAAACAGTGCTAATTTTATCATCAGAGACTAACTAAGATGATGAACAAATATTGGCTTACCGTAACCGCTTGTGCCATAGCAGTTGCATCCAACGCTCAGCAAAAAAAACTTACCACTCAAGACTATCAGCGAGCGGAAAGTTTTATGGGCTATAACACTGCAAAATTTATCGATAATGTCATTTCTCCGCCAAACTGGCTGGAGAATGATCAGTTTTGGTATACTAAGAAAACGGAAAAAGGAACTGAAACCTATCTGGTAGATCCAGTTAAAAAAACTAAAACCTTAACAACAGCATATAACAACGCAAACCTTCCCACATTTGGAAGAAGACGAGGTGGTGGGAATGAAGTATCATCGCCCGATGGCAAAAAAGCAATTTTAATAAAAGATTATAACCTTTATGTTAAAGATGTAGCCAGCGGAAAACTTACTCAGCTTACCACAGATGGCATTAAAGATTATGGTTATGCCACCGATAATGCTGGCTGGAAACATAGTGACGGACCAATTTTACGCTGGTCGCCGGATTCGAAAAAAATTGCCACCTTTCAACAAGATCAGCGAAATTCTAAAGACATGTATCTGGTAACCACCAATGTTGGCGCCCCAAAATTAAAAGCATGGAAATATCCTTTACCCGGTGATAAGCAAATTGCAACCATTAGAAGGGTGATCATTGATGTTGAAAACCCAAAGATTATTTCTTTAAACATTCCGGCAGATCCACACCGTGCAACCTTAAGTGATGACATTTCCAGCAGCGGAACATTTGATGATATAGACTGGAAAGCAGATGGTACCGAACTGGCTTTCGTTTCCACATCACGCGATCATAAAAACGAAAAATTCCGCATTGCTAATGCAACAACCGGAGCAGTTAGAGAAGTATTTGAAGAAACTGTTAAAACACAATACGAATCCGGACAGGGTAATATCAACTGGAGTTATTTACCAGCATCAAAAGAAATTATCTGGTACTCTGAACGTGATAACTGGGGACACCTTTATTTATATGATGCCACAACCGGTAAAGTAAAAAATCAGATTACCAAAGGAGATTGGGTAGTTACCCGTGTGCTTAAGGTAGAGGAGAAAAGCCGCACTATTTATTTCATCGCTAATGGCAGCGATAAAATAAATCCTTATTTCAGCCATTGCTACAAAATTGGTTTTGATGGTAAAAACTTAATCGATTTAACACCAGAACCGGGCAACCATGCCGTAGCTTTTTCTCCATCGGAGAAGTATTTTATTGATAATAATTCTCAACCGGATGTACCAACGGCTACTGCGCTAAAAGATTTTAATGGTAACCTGATCACAGAACTCGAAAAAACCGATGTATCCAGATTAACCGCAACCGGCTGGAAAGCACCAACACCTGTATCAGTTAAAGCTGGCGACAATAAAACTGATATTTATGGATTAGTTTTCACGCCGGCTAAAATGGATGCTGGCAAAAAATATCCTGTAATCGATTATATTTATCCAGGTCCGCAAGGCGGAAGTGTGGGTAGCTGGTCATTTGCCGCATCCCGCGGAGATCATCAGGCACTGGCCGAATTAGGTTTTATAGTGGTGTTGATTGAAGGAACGAGCAACCCGGAACGTTCAAAGAGTTTTCATGATATGAGTTATGGCAACATGTCTACCAATACCCTCGAAGATCAAATTGCAGCCATTAAACAACTGGCTGCAAAATATCCGATTGATACTGCAAAAGTTGGTATTTGGGGCCATTCTGGTGGTGGTTTTGCTACGGCAACGGCCATGTTCCGTTATCCGGATTTCTTTAAAGTAGGAATTTCCGAATCTGGTAACCATGATAATAGAAACTATGAGGATGATTGGGGCGAACGTTATAATGGTTTAGCAGAAAATGTTGATTATGAAGCACAGGCCAATCAGAACTATGCTAAAAATTTAAAAGGAAAGTTAATGCTCGTTCATGGAATGATGGATGATAACGTGCCGCCTTACAATACGCTATTGGTGGCAGAGGCTTTGGAAAAAGCAAATAAATCATTTGATTTGGTAATTTTCCCCAACAGTGCACATGGTTATGGTCCATATTCGCCATATATGATGAGGCGCCGCTGGGATTATTTTGTTCAGCATCTTTTAGGCGCAGAACCACCAAAAGATTATAAAATGCAAGGCACCGAAATGAGGTAGTAGTAATAAAGGCTTCGATACAATCGGGGCCTTTATTGTAGTAACCTGAAACCAATTGCAGGCTTATGAGTTTATTTGATAAAGATCAAAGCTAATTAATATGGGAAAAACAAGAAGTGCAAATCATGTAATCATTACAGGTACAACCGGAATGGTGGGCGAAGGCGTTTTAATTCGTTGTTTAAACAGCCCTGAAATTGATGGTGTTTTAGTGATCAACCGCAAACCTTGTGGTTATGTACATTCAAAGTTAAAGGAAATTATTCATCAGGATTTTTTCAACTTCTCACCTATCAAAGACCAGCTTTCCGGTTATAATGCTTGTTTCTTCTGTTTAGGAATTTCATCTGTGGGCATAGATAAAGATACCTATTTTAAGATGACTTATACCTTAACGATGCATGTTGCCGAAACCTTGAGCAGGTTAAATAAAGGCATGACTTTCTGTTATGTTTCTGGGAGTGGCACCAACCGAAACGGCAAATTAAGCTGGCAAAAAGTTAAAGGCAACACTGAAAATGAATTGATGCAACTTCCATTTGAGCAGGTTTTTAATCTCCGCCCGGGTTTTATTAAGCCCATTAAAGAGCAGAAATATGCACATAAGTTTTATCAATTTATTAATTGGTTATTCCCCCTCGGAAGAGCAATTTCTAAAAATGGGTTTTGCACCATGCAGGAACTTGGCGATGCCATGATCAATGCACTCAGCCACAATAATGAGAAAAGAATATTGGAAGGAAGTGATATTATTAAGCTGGCTAAAGAACCATCTTAAACAAATAAAAGGATGATGGCGCCAATAGGGCCATCATCCTTTTATTAACTAAATTGCGACAAGTCTTACTTTTTATTGTCTACTTTACGCTGATTATCTTTGTTCGATGTTTGATCAGAACGCTGGCCACCACCATTGGTGATCCCTTGAATTTTCTTATCTGTTTTAATGTCGTGATTTGCCCTGTCTGCAATTGAACTTCCCTGAACAGTAGGGTTGTTTTTTGGTGTGCCCGTATTTTTCATAATATTAATATTTAGTGAAATAATAATTAGCTGAGCGCTATTATATAAACCGATAATCAATCAATAGGTTTTTATTTTTTTCGATTGATGATGAGCCCCACATTTTTTTCCTTTTATCACAAGCCGTCACCCTGAATTTAGTTCAAGGCCTATTCGTAAGATACGGTGCTGTATCTGGTTTAGTAAGACGGAGATCTTACATTGAAGCAAAAAAACGTTTTTTTGTATTAAATCGATTACTTGGATTGGTTTTTGTTTAATTCGGCTTTTGATTATTAATTTAGCAGTTCAACAAAACACATCCGTGAAAAAAATCTTATTTTCCTTTGCTATTCTGTGTGCAATCAACTTTTCTGCAATTGCACAAAAACAATCCTATTTAGAAATGTTAGCCAATCAACCTAAGTGGGTAGATTCTGTTTTTAACAAATTAAATCGTCGGGAGCGCATTGCACAAATGTTTTTCGTACGCGCCCATACTAATCTGGGACAAAAATATACCGATTCTGTTGGCCAGGTAATTAAAAGGGAACAATTAGGAGGCGTTATATTTTTTCAGGGTGGCCCGGTGAGGCAGGCACTTGCAACCAATGCCTACCAAAAGGTAAGTCATGTACCGTTAATTATAGCGAACGATGGTGAATGGGGCTTGGGAATGCGGCTAGACAGCACCATCTCTTTCCCATACCAGATGACATTAGGTGCTATCCAAAATAAAGATCTGATTTATAGAATGGGCCAGGAAGTTGCGAAAGATTTTAAGCGTATGGGTATGCAAATGAACCTTGCTCCAGATGCTGACATTAACAATAACCCTAAAAACCCGGTAATAAATTATCGGTCTTTCGGCGAGAATAAATATAATGTAGCTACTAAAACCGGTGCTTATATGAAAGGCATGCAAGATGCCGGTTTGCTCACCACGCTTAAACATTTTCCCGGGCATGGAGATACCGATGTAGATTCGCATTACGATCTTCCTCAGCTTACCTTCGGACCCACCCGTTTAGATACACTGGAAATGTATCCTTTTAAAGAGCTAATTAAACAAGGCGCATCAGGAATTATGATTGCGCACATGAATATTCCATCATTAGATACGACGAAAAACCTACCATCTACATTATCAAGGCCAATAGTAACTGGCATTTTGAAGCAAAAGCTGGGTTTTAAAGGTCTTATTATTTCTGACGCGATGGATATGAAAGGGGTAGTAAAATACTTTAAAAATGGCGAAGCCGATTTACTGGGCATCATTGCCGGAAACGATATCCTTGAACTTTCTGAAAATAGCGACCGGGCAATTAAACTGGTTCGTAAGGCGGTTCGTCAGGGTAGAATTGACATCAAAACCATCAACGAAAGCGTACGGAAGATATTAATAGCAAAGTATTGGGCAGGCTTAGCCAAACGGGATACCGTGGTAACTAAGGGCCTTATTGCCGGTGTAAACCGCAATGCAAGTAATGCCTTGGTACAAGAACTTGCCAATGCATCTGTTACGTTGATTAAAGGCAAGGATTATATTAAAAATATGATTCCAATCAGAAGAACTGCCATTATTAGTATCGGCGTTCCATCTGTTACGAAATTCCAAAAAGAGGTATCTAAAGGATTTTACAATTCTGTTTATTATGTTTTGGATAAAGATGCCAGTGCAACACAAATTTCTAACGTTGCCCGCGAAATTGGCGCTTTTGATCAGGTAATTGTAGGTATTCATGATGCTCGTGCCAGACCAGGAAATAACATTCCACTAAATGCCGGTGTAAAAAACTTTATTAAAGAACTATCTGGCAAAAACGCGGTGTTTGCATTATTTGCCAATCCATATAACCTTGCTGGTTTACCAGGTTTAGAAAAATGCAAAGGCCTGGTAGTTGCTTATCAAAAAGAAGATTACATGCAAATTTCTGCCGCAGCAGTGATTAATAACCGTTTAGTTCCTACTGGAAAATTACCGGTAAGCATATTGCCTAATTATAAATTCGGGGACGGATTGTAGGGGTTTTGTTTTTCCGTTTCCCGTGTGTCGTTTTTCGTTGATTGTCGATCGCTTTAGGTTGTTAGTCGTCGATCGTATTTCGTTTACCGTTAATTGTTTAGCGTACGAGGCTTCGCAATGGATTTTCTATCTGTCTCTATTTTCCATTTGTCTATTCCCCTATTCTCCTTTTCCCTCTTGTCTATTCCCCATTTCCTATCCCGCTATTTCCCTTTTCCCAAAACAATTTCTTCCTAAAAGTCATTATCTAATTATAAAACATTAAGACTATGATAGACCCAAATGATAATTACTCGGAAGATCCGAACGACGCATTACGCAGAGAAGATGATGTAGATAACATCAATGAGATTGCTGGTGATGATACCAGTATCGAATATGATAAAGACAAATTAGAACAAGCTGATGAAGCATCAAGACCATCTTACGAATTGAATGTAGATGATCTGAAAGACGAAGACTCACAAGACTAAACAAGAGAGCCGCAGTCATTAAAATGAATTGCGGCTCTCTTATTCTTAGCGAATTATTATTTGCTTTTATAGGTTTCGGGATTAACGGCGGCGACTGTCCAGCCTTTTAAAAATGAGCTAATCTTTTTTACGTCGTGGCCAACTTTCTTTTTACCGTTTGCGCCCGGTTCATCTGTTTCCAGGTAAGAAGAGTTTTCAATATGAAGCACTTTCCCTTTTCCATCCAATACCACAAAAACAGGATAACCAAACCGGTTTGGAAAACCTAAATATTTCATTGCTTCATCGTTATGATGATCTTTATCCCAATTTACCAGAACGTATTCATAATTTTCATTTATGGCTTGCTTCAACACCACAGTGGTATCTACTAATTGGTGGAAAGCTATACACCAGGTACACCAATTTCCGCCCACCTGAACCAACACATGTTTGTTCGCCTTTGCCGCCTTTTCCGTAGCAGCTTTTAAATCGGCCATTGCATTTGCTTCAGGATTATAAATATGTACACCATCTGTTTTGGTCTGGCTAAACGCCGCTGTAGACATTAACCCAACAGCTATTAAAATGAATAATCTTTTCATATTTCTTTAAATAGTAATGCAAAGTACTAAAGCCGACTATTTTAATAGATTAATCACAATTTCTTTACAGTAGAAATACTTTTTACAAAGCCTATCTTTGACTGTTAATGGATTTTTTAGACCTGCATACACACAAGGCTACACAGCAGAATGGCATTCGTAGCATCCAAAGTTTATCGCTTACCAGCGATATCTTTCTGGCTATGCCAAAAACCAAACCTATTGCTGTGGGTCTTCATCCATGGTATGCTACACTTGATCAACTGGAACTGCAAATGAAATACTTAAATGTTGTGGCTAATCAACCTAATGTTAAGCTAATTGGCGAATGTGGTTTGGATAAACTGAAAGGAGAGCAAATAGAGAACCAGATCATCATTTTGGAAGCGCAGATTAAGCTGGCAGAAAAATTAAAAAAACCTTTGATATTACACTGTGTTAAAGCTTTTTCAGAACTGATTGAGGTAAAAGACAGGCTGAAGGTAACGGTTCCCATGATCATTCATGGATTTAACAAAAATGAAGAATTAGGCCGTCAGCTTTTAGACAAAGGTTTTTTAATTTCTTTCGGTGCGGCAATTTTGAAAGAAAATTCTGGTTCGGCGAAGCTTCTTCAACAAATGGATAATTTCTTTTTAGAAACTGATGATTCGGAAACGCCGGTTGATAAAATTTATCTTGGCGCTGCAAATTTAAAAAACCGTAATGTTGATGAACTCAAATCGCGTATTTTTGCAGACTGGAAAAAATTAGATTTAATATAAACTCACCCGGATTTCTTAACTGAGCAAAGATTGAAAACCATCTGTGCCAATTGCGATATCGGAATTAAAATAAAACAATATGTCAGATGTTTCTTGGCTTTCGCGCTCGGCCTTACTTGTTGGAAATGATGGAATAGAAAAACTGCAGTCGAAACATGTTTTGGTAATCGGTTTAGGTGGTGTGGGTTCTTTTGCCGCTGAATTTATTTGTCGCTCTGGTATTGGCGAAATGACTATTGTAGATGGCGACGTGGTAGATCCGACCAACCGGAACAGACAATTGCCGGCTTTGGCCACGAATCATGGGGTTAGCAAAGCTGAAATTATGCAAGAACGTTTGTTGTCTATCAATCCGGAATTAAAACTTCATGTAGTAAATACTTTTCTTACGCCAGAGAAATGCCGTGAAATATTAGAATCGAAATTCGACTATATTATGGACTGCATTGATAGTGTGATGCCAAAAATCACTTTGCTGTCTACAGCTTTAGAAAAGAACATTCCAATTGTAAGTTCTATGGGTGCCGGCGGCAAGATGGACCCTACCCGATTAAGAATTGCAATGTTGCCAGATACTTACCAATGTGTTTTCGCCAGTTATGTTCGGAAACGATTAAATAAGTTGGTTAATGCCAATAAAATAAAAGCGGTCTTCTCTACTGAAGAAATGGACAAAAACTCGATGATTATGACAGATGGAAGTAATTTCAAACGCTCGGCTTACGGCACTGTTTCTTATCTGCCCGCAGCCTTTGGAGGCGCTTGCGCATCGGTTGTGATCCGCGATTTGCTCGGTTTAAAAATAGAAATGGCCGAAAGGCCTGTAAGAATTAGCCATAAAACACTAGCAAAGAAAAAGATTAAGAAGAGCTAAGCTTAACCACAAATATGCACAGAGGAATACCGATTATAGCGCACTATCTATCAATTCTATATCCGTGGTTTCATTAACAGAATATAGCTATTAAACTAAATTGAATATACCATCTATGGATTTATCTATTTTTTATCTGTGTTTATCCTGTACATCTGTGGTTAATTATCGAAACTCAATACTTCAAAAACATGCCTAAACCACTTAAAATTCTTCAAGCCTCTGCAGGTTCTGGTAAAACGTTCAGTTTAACGGCGCATTACCTTACGCTGCTTTTCTCGGGCGATAATAAATACCGCGAAATTTTAGCCGTAACCTTCACTAATAAGGCTACAGAGGAAATGAAAACCAGAATTTTGGAGGTTTTGCTTGGCCTGGCAAAAGGCAATCCATCAAAGAAAATTGATGATTACCGGAAATTGGTGCTGGTTGCCTATCCGCAGTTAAGTCCAGAGGAACTTCAATTCAAAGCAGATAAAATTTACCGGAAAATCCTTCACGATTATAGTCGCTTTTCCGTAAGTACCATTGATGGCTTCGTGCAAAAAGTAATTCGTGGTTTTGCTTTCGAACTGGGCCTGAATGCCGATTATAATTTAGAAATGAATTATGATAAGGTAAAAGATGATCTGGTAAATAAACTCGATGAAGCATTAGATACCAATAAACAATTATTGCAATGGATTATAGATCTGGCCATAGAACGCATCAGCGACAATAAAAGCTGGAACTACAAATTTGAACTCTATAACCTGATTGGTGAAATTTTCTCCGAGCGCTTCCAGGTTTTTGAAGATGCAGTATCAGCTTTAGGGTTAGAAAACATTGATGAGCTTTTTAAAAAATACATCAGTGTAACTAAAGCTGAAATTAAAAATTTTGAAGAAGAAATTATCCGCCTAGCAACAGAAGCCAACGAAGCACTCAACGTTATCGGAGTTGAAAATGACCACCTCAAGGGCAAATCAAGAAGTGCCTTAGCCAAAATTATCCTGGTAGCCCGGGGCGATTTTTCAAAGGTAGAACCACTCTTCAATTACATTGATGAGCCTGAAGAATGGTTTCAAAAGAACGCCAGTTTCCCCGAAGCTTTCGAAGTGGTGAACCCAATTCTTCAACAGTTAAAAAACCATTACCTCACTCATTTACCAAACTATAGCCTGGCGATTGCCTTCAACAAAAACCTGTATTATTTAAGGCTGATGCAGGAAATTGCCCTCCTTTTAAAAGAATACCGTGCAGAAAACGATAACCTTTTAATCAGTGATGCGCAAAAATTAATTTCTGGAATTACAGAAGACGCTGGCGATAACCCATCATTCATTTGGGAAAAAGTGGGCAACAGGTACCGCAATTTTCTTTTTGATGAATTTCAGGATACTTCAACCAGTCAGTGGGGAAGTTTTAAATCCCTGCTTACTAACGCAATGGCTACGCCAAGTGAAAATTTAACTGATCATTTAATTGTTGGCGATACCAAACAATCGATTTATCGCTGGCGAAATGGCGACTGGAACATTTTGCATAAACATGCTAAGCGGGAAGTGGGAATTGATAATGTTTTAGAGGACAGTCTGGCAGAAAATTACCGCAGCACGGAAAACATCATCACGTTTAATAATTTCCTTTATCGCGCCATCCCGCTCACTTTACAAAATGAACTTAATAGCAATTTAGCCACTAAACCAGAAACGATTTCAACCTGGTGGGCTAATGAAAATTATACCAGCATTATTACTGACATTTATGGCGCATCAACACAAAATTTTGCGGCAAATACGTTAAAAGGCGGAACCATAAAAATTAAAAAATTTGGCAAGGAACATGCGCCAGATGAGGCCCGTTTTACCGAAACTGTTTTTAGAGATGTCGCTTTAAATGATATTATTGAAGAGATAAAAATACTTAAAGACAAACAAAATTATGCTTTAAAAGACATCGCCATTTTAGTGCGATCGAACAGTGAGGCTTTACTTACGGTTCGCAAGTTAATGGAGCATCATCTGCCTGTATTATCTGGCGATGCTTTATTAATATCGAATAATTCGGCGATACAATTAATCATCAACACCTTAAAAGTACTTATTGGTTTAGAAGCGCAAAGTGCACTTTACAAGGCAAATTGTATCGCACTGTATCATTCTTTGCAAGAAAAAGCACCCGATGCCAATCACTATATCAACCTGACCAGCAAACCACTGAGCCAACTTTCGGAAGTATTGCCGCCATCCCTCTGCGAAAACTGGCAAAGCTGGTTGCAATTGCCATTACCAGAACTGGTGGAAATCTTGATAGAGAGTTATGGGTTAAAAACATTAACGGCCCACTTACCATATTTATTAGCATTCAGAGATTTAACCGCAACAGCTGGAAAAACCGGCGAAAAAGGGATTATTGCTTTTTTAACCTGGTGGGAAGAAGATGGAATCAAAAAGTCTTTGCCATCTCCGGAAGGTGCCGATGCCATTCAAATCATCACTATTCATAAATCTAAAGGATTAGCCTTTAGGGCGGTTTTTGTTCCATTTTGCAACTGGGAAATAAAAGGAAAAGCAAACGGAACTTTTTGGGTATCATCAGAAGAAACGGTATACAAAGAACTTAAAGGCATCCCGTTAAAATATAATGAAGCACTCGCAGATTCGGCCATAGCAAAAGCTTATTATGAAGAACTTCTTTATAATAATATGGACGCTTTGAACATGCTTTACGTGGCGACAACGCGTTCGAAAGATTACTTATACATCGCCACCATGGCTAAAAAGGAATTAAAACTTTCCAATATGGGTGATGTAATCAATTTAACATTCGATAACGATTTTGATGAAAATGGGGTGTATGAAATTGTAGATTATATTTCTATTGAGGCTAAAAATGAGGAAACCAGTTTTATTGATTTAAAACACTACCCCACCACCACACGATTATCGGAGCTGTATATTGCTTCAGAAGAAAAGCACTTAAGGCATTTGGTGAACATTGAAAAATCGGGCAGGAAGGGTTCTTTATTACACGATATTTTAGCTAACGCCAGTACCGAAAAAGAAGTTGATAAGTATATCACCACATTGGTTTTAGATGGAATTGTGCAGGAAGATGAGCAAGAAAATTTGAAACTAAAAGCGATGGAAGTTTTGGATAATTCGGATTTAAAGGCGGTATTGAGTAAAGCAACAGGCAGTATCACCGAGAAAAACATTATTGACGCAAAAGGTAAACTTCATCGCCCGGATCGTATTTTATTTAATGCTGATGAAGTAATCATCATCGATTATAAATTTACACTTACGGAAAACGATAAGCACATTGAACAGGTAGAAAGTTATAAAAATCTGCTTTTAGATATGGGACATAGCAATGTTAAAAGCTATTTGTTTTACGCTGTTAGTGGTAAATTAAAGCTAGTTTAAATATGAAACCCTTTCTACAAGAAGTTGCCGAAGATTTAATTGAAAAGTTTGGAGCCAATCTCCAACACTGTGCTATTGTTTTCAATAACAAACGTCCTTCTGCCTATATGCAGAAATACCTGGCAAATATTATTAAAAAACCTTTTTTTAGTCCGTCGTTTTATACAATCCAGGAGTTTTTTGCCACTTCAACGCAATTTAAGATTGCCGATTTTTACCTTCAATTTTTTACGCTTCATAAAATATACAATCAATTACTGGCCGAAGAGCAGTTAGAACCAATTTCAAGTCATAAGTTTTTTCCGCTGGCGAAGATTATTTTGAGCGATTTTACTCAAATTGATAACGATCTGGTTGATGCAGGGAAGTTATATCGCGATTTAGAAGATATTTCCGTTATCAATAAAGATTTTGATTATTTGAGTCCGGAGCAATACCAGTTCTTATCACAATTCTGGACTTCTTATTCGGAAGGGAAACATAAAAAACAGCAGGAACTATTTATCAAAATGTGGCGCCGCATGCCTAAGCTTTACCACCTATTTCATGCATCGCTTAAAGCGCAGGGATACCTTACAAACGGATATGTTTATCGCCATTTGGCTGAAGGTGCTGATACTCAGAAAGACTTGCCGGTTAACTTTGAAAAAGGAAAGATTATTCTTGTCGGTTTTAATGCACTGACCAGTGCCGAAGCAAAAATTTTTACACAACTGCAGGAAGCTGATCAAGCCTTATTTTATTTCGACGCTGATGAATATTATGTAGATGACCCTTTGCAGGAAGCTGGGTTATTTTTAAGAAAAAACCTGAATCAGCTTGGCTTGAAAAACGTTTTTGAAAATAAGCCAGGTCTGATGAAAACAGCTGAACATCAGGTAAACGTTTTTAAGGTTCAGGGGCAATCTGCACAGGCGAAGATTTTGAATAACATTCTGGAAGATGATTATTCTGCAAGCAGCGAAATTGGTTCTACCGTTGTGGTTTTGGCTGATGAAAGTTTATTACTGCCTGCCTTGCAAACCATCCCCACCGCGTATCATGGCAAAGAAATTGATTTGAATGTAACCATGGGCTTTGCCCTTTCTACATCGAGCATCTTTGGCCTGGCCGATTTATGGTTTTCATCTCAACTGGAAATTATTCATACCGGAAAAATTTCTTACAAACATGTTGAAGCATTTCTAACTCATCCGCTAACGGGCTTGAGTCAGAAAATGCGTGATAAAATTTTGACGGCTCTTTTGAAAGAAAACGAGGTTGAAATTGCACAGGATAGGCTAATTAGGCAAAGCGGATTATTTGAGGTTTTCTACAAAAAAATTGATAGTCCACAACAGGTTGTGCCCTACCTGCTTGATGTTTTAGATTTTATTTTGACGCGTTTATCCAATGCTAAAACGCTCAAAAAAATTGATGCTGAACTGTTTGTTAAAACTATCCAGGAGTTAAATCGTTTGCACGATACATTCGGCAAACATATTGGCAACGAAGAAATTCAGTTTGTGATTTACCTGGTTCAGAAATCTCTGCAAGCTATTGCCGTACCACTATCCGGCGATCCGCTTAATGGCATTCAGTTAATGGGATTACTGGAAACTAGAAATCTGAATTTCGATAAAGTAGTGATTCTGGGCTTCAATGAGGGCATTATTCCAAAATCTTCCATTGGCAACAGTTTTATTCCTGATTCTATTCGCCGCGTTTACGGGCTGCCGGTTTTAGAAAATCTGGATGCCATTTCATCTTACATGGTTTACCGACTGATGCAACGGGCAAAAGAAATCAATTTCGTTTACAACAGCTTAACAGATGAAACGACAACCGGTGAAGCCAGTAGAATTCTTAAACAGCTGGAATATGAAAGTGGATTTAATTTCAATTATAACGAGCTTAACCTTGATGTAAAAACGGAACCCTTCAAAGAAGTTCGCATTGAAAAGAAGAATAATTTTTTCATTCAGGAAACATTACAAAAATACCTCGACAAAAAGAAAGTACTTTCGCCATCGGCATTAACACAATACATTTCCAACCCGATAGATTTTTTCTTCAATTATATTGCCGGGATCAAAGAGCCCAAAGAGGTAAGCGCCGTTGTTGAGGCAAATGAAATTGGTTCTATTTTGCACAAAGTGATGGAATACTTTTATCAGGATTTAAGGAAGGCAGAAATTACCTCTGATGTGATAAAAGAGAAAAGAAAGCAGGTGCCCGCGCTGATCCAAAAAGCATTTAACGCCGTAATGTTTAACCACCCAGATAAGGTGATGGAATATAAAGGCATGCAGAAGGTAATTTTATCGATTGTAGATGCTTATGTAAATATCATTGTAAATCAGGATGAATCGCAGACACCTTTTCATATTATCAGTCTGGAGCAAAAGGTTGAAGCTGAAATTAGCTTTCCATTAAATGGCAAAGATGCAAGTGTGAAAATTTTCGGTTACATTGATCGGGTCGACGTTAAAGATGGCGTAACTAAAATTATTGATTATAAAACCGGAAGTGATAAACTAACTTTCAAAGATGTAGCCGAATTGTTTAATTCTGACGGAAAACATATCAATAAAGCGCTGGTTCAAACCTTACTTTATACTTATGCATATGAACAATTCTCAGGCAAGACCTGTGTAGAACCAAACCTATATGTAGTGAAAACAATGGCTGTGGATGGAATCTGGTTCAAATCTGGAAGGCAAACACTCTCCGGAGAATTTTTGGAAGAGATTAAACCGGAATTTTTAGCTGAATTAAGAAAAAAACTGACAGAATTGTTCGAATCGCCATACTTTGTTGCTAGCGCCGTAGAGGATAATTATAAATATTCGATTTATAAAACACTATTCGGAAAATAAGAGGAAATGAATGCCATTTGCATCATCTATTTATTAAAGCCATTGGTTGAAACCAATGGCGATAAACTAGACAAATCGCTATAAAACCAGCGCTATAGCCACCATCCATTTCTTGGCAGTCCGCTTCAACTCACTGCTTTGAAATAATATACCATTTAACCATATATGCCATTGGTTGAAACCAATAGCGATGAAACTAGACATTCGCTATAAAACCAACGCTGTTGCCATCATCCATTTCATGGCAGTCCGCTTCAGCTCACTGCTATAGAATTAAACCAGATATGCCATTGGTTGAAACCAATGACGATGAACCCAGAAATCGCTATAAAACCAGCGCTATAGCCACCATCCATTTCATGGCAGTC
>NZ_WKKH01000022.1 GCF_009674725.1 Pedobacter petrophilus
GTTACAACCTTCCTAAAACAAAATATTATTTGGAAAAATTTTAATTATTATTTGGATTTAAACACAGTTCATCCTGAATTTATTTCAGGACCTTACGAACAAAGCTTACTACACAAAAAAGACCCGCTTTTCTGCGAGTCTTTCATTCTATTTTAATGTTAAACTATGCAGGTTCTGCAACTTTAACTACGTTACGGTATGGGAAAGAATTACAGATATGACGACGGGCAAAACGACCCGGTGAATCTGCATTCACTAATTTAATGTAAATGGCTCTTGGTACGTCAAAGTACTCATAAGCGCTTCCATCAAAAAACTGGATGTTTAAAACAGATTGTTTGTATTCAAAATCTAAAATATTAGAATTTGTAATCGTTTGTGTGTAAGTCTCGATGTTTTGCTCACGTGTTTCTGGCGCAATACTAACCAGGAAATGGTAAGCTTCTATAATTTCTTTACTTCTTGCCTCTGCCGCTAATTTCTCCTCTTCAACCTGGAATTTATCAGGGTGGAACTCTTTCATCATCGTGCGGTAAACCGACTTAAGCGCTGCAAGCTCGGCCGTTTTATCTACGTTCAAAAGCTTTCTGTAATCTACTATCTTTTTCATTTGGCGCAAAGGTACGATTTATAATGATTTGATTTAGAGAAAGTTTAATTTCATAATGATTTCTTTATAAGAATCTTACATCATAAATGTTAACTCCTAAATAATTTTATTCCTGTATTGAATAGATATAAAGCAAAACCACTAAAAACAAGGTTTACAAATCACGCTTCCATAAAAAAAGCCGTCTGGTAAACCAAACGACTTCTAATATTTTGTTATAACGGTCTTTAGTATTTCACCTGTAAGGAGTTTTCTATTACTTCTTTATAAAAATTTACATAAGATGGTAAGATTTTTTTCAGATCGAAATCCTGAGCTCTTGTAAATGCATTCTCCTTAAACTGTTTTAAAGTTTCATCATCTTTTAAAATGGAAATGGCATTTGCCGCCATTGCCTCTACATCGCCCACATTACTCATATAACCACAGAAACCATCTATATTTAACTCAGGCAAGCCGCCGGCGTTTGTGGTAATTGCCGGCACTTTACAAGCCATGGCCTCTAAAGCAGCTAAACCAAAACTTTCAGACTCTGAAGGCATTAAAAACAGATCAGAAACCGATAGAATTTCTTCTACCGCGTCTTGTTTTCCAAGGAAACGAACATTTTCTCCGATGTTTAAACTGCGACAAAGCTGCTCATCGTATGCACGTTCTGGTCCGTCACCCACCATTAATAATTTAGAAGGAATTACAGCCTGTACTTTTTCGAAAATCTTGATCACATCTGAAGTCCGTTTTACTTTTCTGAAATTAGAGGTATGAATTAAGATCCGTTCGTTATTTGGTGCAATCGCTTTTTTGAAGTGATCTTTAGCCTGCAAACTGAATCGGCTGAAATCGATAAAATTCGGGATTACTTTAATATCCTTCGTAATCTCAAAATGGTTGTAAGTATCTTCTCTTAAATCATCAGAAACAGTTGTTACACCATCACTTTGATTAATGGAAAAGGTTACTACCGGTTTATAGGTTGGATCTTTACCAACTAGGGTAATATCTGTGCCGTGTAAAGTGGTTACCACGGGAATATGAATGCCGTAACTGGCTAAAATCTGCTTTGCCATAAAAGCTGCTGAAGCATGTGGAATAGCATAGTGTACGTGAAGAACATCTAACTGCTCAAAACGAACTACATCAACCAGTTTACTGGCTAAAGCTGATTCATATGGTGCGTAATCAAAAAGCGGGTAATCTCTTACCGAAACTTCGTGATAAAATAAATTTGCGGAGAAAAAATCCAGTCTGGCTGGCTGGCTGTATGTGATAAAATGAACCTGGTGTCCTTCATTTGCGAGTGCTTTTCCAAGCTCCGTTGCAACTACTCCACTACCCCCAAAGGTTGGGTAGCAAACAATTCCTATCTTCATTTATAAATGCGTTGTTGTTATGCAAATGTAGCCCATTTGAATGTATAATGCATGTCGGAATATTGCAATAAAAAATGAACTGAACACTCTTCAAAAAAGCAAGGTTTTTATCGCTTATGAAGTTAAAATCTTACTTCAAATACCCCATCCTTAATTACAATAGAATCCCTGAGGTTTTTAATATTATACAAAGTACCATTGATTTTACCGCCAACGATGGGAACGCTACTGTCTTTCGGTTTTTCATATTTTGTTATTTCTATTTTGAAAGGATTTTTCTGCTCATTAGTGGTATAAAAATTCGAATTTTCTAAACCAACATTGGTAGCTAAATACATATGATTCGCAAAATCCTTTTGATATGCTTTGGCATCCGAAAGCAAATATATTCCTGGTTTGATGTCATAAACCTGAAAGGATAATTTAGCATCAAGCGTTGTGTTCAAAAATGTTCTAGGAACAGTTACCTTTACCCTATACATGTCTTTTTGTGTGCCATCGCTGTTTCCAACGCCAGTCCAGCTTCCGCTAAAAATGTCTCTGTTTTCATCTATTGATCCTTTGATATTTAAAGATTGACCTGCAATATTGGCGTTGAAATACTGGGTATACTTTTCTTTTATAGTAGTTTCAGTTATATTTTTCTCACAAGAGAAAAATGATAGGCTTACAAATAAGAAGCTTGTAATTTTAAGATATGTTTTCATTTGAGTATGTGTAAAACAAATCTAACACTTATTCCTATAAAATTATACACAGCAATATATTTTTATACATGATTTTTTGTCACACTGTGAAGATAAAATTTATATCTGTATAGAATAGCAAGAATTGATGAATAAAATTGAGATTTTTTATTGAGAATTATTTAAGATTCCGCATCTCTTCTTTAATCACCAGAAAAAGCTCATTTGGCCTTTGAGTGCCGATAAAATATTCCAGACCATCCCGATCTGTTAATACTACGGCGTCTTTACCTGAAGAATAAAAACGAATGGTGCCTTTTGTGTGAAGATTGTATACCGGATTATTAAAGAAATAACGACTATAAGTAGCTTTCCGCACATCTACAATGCTGTTCAAATCGATTTTTACCCGTTTGGTAGTCCATAAACCATCCAATATCATACTGCCATTGTCTACCACAATTTTGTATTGAATGAGGAAAAGTAGCAGCATAGAAACGCCAATGATTCCAAAACCAACTACTAAAAAAAGATCCTGAGTATTGTCGCGATCGCGCTCGTAAACGTAAGCTGCAAAACAGAACGCAGCCATAATTAATCTGATGAAAATGCGAACATAATCCCGGCCAATGTATTGTTTTTCGATATAGGCGTATTTGCTTTCCACTTAGTTATTTTCGAGTTCGAATATAGCAACTTTTTTTGTTGCAGTAGATAATTTATATCGATTATCCTGTCGCATGCCAGCAATCCAAATAATCTCACCGTTTCCGTTTACCAGGATCGGTGTATTATGCTTTAAATGAAGTGGAACTTTTTCATCAATAAAAAAATCGCTCACCTTTTTGGGAAAGCGCATGCCCAGCGGAATAAATTTATCTCCGTTTTGCCATTTCCGCAACACCAATGGAAAGATCAGTTTATCAGCACTCACAAAGGCTTTTGCGGCATCAATTTCAAACTTTATTTCTGTAGAATAGCGTAGCGAAATGGTATAATCGCCGAAATTAGTTTTGGCTGCTGAAGGATGAATAAACTGGTTAAGCAGCATACTGGCATTCTTTTCTACAATCACCAGGTCGGTTCTATTAATTATCGCCTGATGGCTTAAACTAAAAAAATGCGTGCCACTTACAGCGCCTAAACTATTCAAAATCTCCTCAACAACAGGCGCTGTAAAATGAAATGGCTTAAGCAACTCATACAACAGAAACTTTTGAGGATTTAGCTTTACGATCTCTGTTAATGATAAATACCATCCATCAGATTTTCGGATTAGAATTTCTGTACGAAGCTGGACTACCTGTAAATCCAAAAAGTTTTCGAGTGCAGTAAAACGGGCAATGTTTTCTGCAAAAGTTTTTTCGAGGTTTGGGTTGATTTCCTGCAGATGCGGAATCACCTGTAACCTTAATTTATTTCGGGTGTAATTCGTACTTAGGTTCGAACTGTCTTCCACAAACGCAATGTTATCCTCTTCAATAATATCGTTAATCTGCTCACGGTTTAAGAACAGCAGCGGCCTGATGAGCCGATCTCTCTTTGGCAAAATGCCATGCAAACCACTAATTCCGGTACCCCGGATAAGGTTAATCAATACCGTTTCGATGGCATCGTTCTGATGTTGTGCCAGCGCAATGTAATCGTAACCATTTGCCAGCCGAATCTCCTCAAACCAGGCATAACGCAAAATCCGCGCTACCATTTGAGTAGAAATTTTATTTTCAGCAGCATATTTTTTCGTTTCGAAATGCGTTACATAAAATGGAAGATCGTGAGCATCAGCCAGTAGCCTGACAAAATTTTCGTCACGCTGTGCCTCATCTAACCGTAAACCAAAATTACAATGCGCTACACCAATATTAACGCCTAATGCCTTAAAAAGATGCATCATTAATACCGAATCTTTTCCTCCGCTAACGGCTAAAAGAATCTTGTTACCACTGGTAAACAACTCGTTTTTCTTAATAAAATCCTGAAATTGAGATAAGGGTAACATCCACCAAAAATATTTAATTTTAACTGGTATTCCGAACGTTCGGAACAAAAAACTAACTTTGTAGGGTGCAAAAAATATTTGTTTTTCTATTTCTTCTAATAAGTCCTTTTTTTCTATTCGGCCAAAAGCAGATTAAAATAGTTTCGTACTCCAAAATTAGCGGAGATATGAAAAACAGTGTTACTTATTTAAGAAATCCGGTTTTCCAACAAGATAACGCCACGCTGACATGTGATAGCGCTGTTTTCTACAATAAGCGGAATTATTTTGAGGCCTATAGAAATGTGCACATCAACCAGCTTACCACCGATATTTATTCTGATCAACTGGAATATGATGGAAATAAAAAGCAGGCCCATTTAACCGGAAATGTTCGAATGACAGATCCTACCTCAGTTTTAACCACTAATATTTTAGATTATAACACAGTCAGCAAGATAGGGACTTATACCAGTGGTGGAAAAATTGTAAATCAGGAAGTTACCCTGACCAGCAAAAACGGTTATTATTTCAGCGGAAGTAACGATGCTTATTTCAGGTATAATGTAGTGGTGGTTACCCCACAGGTAACAATCAAATCTGATACCTTGCGGTACAATACACAATCAAAATGGACATATTTCTATGGCCCAACCAATATAAAGGGCAAAGATGATAACCTATATACTGAAAATGGTGCTTACAATACGGCAAGTGAAGATGCTTATTTTGGGAAGAAGAACCTATATACCCAGGGAACGAGATCGCTGAAAGGTGATAGTTTATATTATTTCGGTAAAATAGGCTATGGTAAAGCAGTGAAAAACATTGTGTTTTCTGATACAAAGGATAAAATGAAGATGTTTGGCGATTTGGGTTATTACTATAAAATCGATCAGCGAACATTGGTAACCCGAAATGCTTATTTGGGCATTGGCACGGAAGATTCAGTATTGGTGAAAGGAAAAAAGCGCCCGGATAGTTTATGGATGGGTGCAGACACCCTGGAAACCCAGATGGTTTTACAGAAAAATTTAAAACTGGTTCCTAAAATTTCGATAAAAGCTGATAATGAGGTTGGCGAAGACGATGAAGAAGAAGGCGCAAAAGATGGTGCCGAATCGCCAGAGAAAACCTCAACAGAAAATACAGAGGGCAACGCAAAAGATAAGCGAAATTTTTCAGGTAAAAATGAAAAGGGTGCTAAAAACAAGCCTAAAGGCGATCGGAAGAATACTGACCCAACCAGCCTATTGCCTAAATTGCCAATAGATTCTACCCAGACAGACTCCTTGGCGAAAAGTCTGCCCAGGCTAAGTATAGATAGTTTAAAAAATGGAAACATTTTAAAAGCTAAAGCAGATTCTATTGTTAAAAATCTTCCAAAAATTAAATCAGACAGCCTGACGAAGAAAGTAATCAAAAACAATTCTTTAGCCGGAAAAGACGCTATCGGCAAGGTGGATAGCTTAACCAAAAATATCGGTAAAAAGGACATAAAAAACCTCGGCAAAGGGGTAATTTCGGCGCTGAAACCTGGTATTGTTAAGAACGATACAACGAAATTTAATCCTGCAGATACTGTTCAGGCAAGGATTATAAAGGCCTATCATGGTGTTAAAATCTTCAAAACCAATATTCAGGCTAAAACAGATAGTTTATTTTACACCAGTGCAGATTCTACGTTAAGGTGTTTTATAAATCCAATCATCTGGTCAGAAGGATCGCAGCAGATTGCAGATACCATCTATGTGCAGTTTAAGAATAAAAAGCTGAATAACTTACAAGCCATTCGCAATGCTTTTTTAGTGAATACCCCAAAAGATTCCTTGCGTTTTAACCAGATTAAAGGCAGGTTAATGACAGGTTTCTTCAACAACGGCAAGCTCAAAACCATGTATGTTGATGGCAATGCCGAAAGTATTTATTATACCCAGGATGACAGCACTAAAGTGTATAAGGAAATGAATCAGACCCTGAGCAGCAGGATCAAATTTGTTTTCCAGGACAATGAGAATGATATTGAAGACATTGTATACATTAAAGGTGTTGAAGGTGCATTGAATCCAGAGACCAAAATATCTAAAGATAATGTGTTGAAAGGATTTTCATGGAAACCTAAAGAACGGCCAAAGGCTAAAAAAGACGCCATAGGCTCGTCGGGAAAGGCGAAACCTAAAACAAAAGCTAAAGCGGCAGTAGCGAAAAAACCTGCTGTTGCAGGAAAAGCGACTGCCATACCAGCTAAAACTGCTATTAAAATAGCGGATCAGTCAAAAGTGAAGGCAGTGAAAGATACAGTGAGCACAAAGAGAAATCTGTTTCAGGCAAAACCTACTGACACAACTAATTTCGGGATCAAACCCATTTTACCCAAAAAGGATTCAACCCAGCTGAAGCAGTTAAAGAAAATGTAATCTTTTTTATTTAGCTTTCAGAAATTCGAGCATCTTTTTCAATGCCTGCGCCCGATGGCTAATGGCATTTTTTTGTGCCATATCCATTTCTGCAAAAGTAATGTCGTAGCCATCCGGCTGAAAAATCGGATCGTAACCAAAACCTTTCAAACCTGATAAATGCGTTCTGATGGTGCCATTGATCGTGCCTTCAAAAATATGGTTTTGTCCATTTTGCAATAGTGATATAACCGTTTTAAACCTTGCTTTTCTATTGGAAACCCCGGTAAGTTTTTTAAGAACGAGGTTGATATTCTCCGAATTATCACGGCTGCCGGCGTAGCGTGCAGAAAACACACCAGGCTCGTTATTGAGCGCTTCTACTTCCAGTCCGCTATCATCTGCAAAACAATCCAACTGAAAGTTTTCCAACACATAAGTGCTTTTCAAGGTTGCATTGCCTTCAAAAGTATCTGCGGTTTCAGGGATATCTTCTTCACATCCGATATCGCTTAAATTCAAAACCTCATACAGGCCGCTAAGTGCTAAACGGATTTCGTCGGTTTTATGCTGATTATTGGTCGCGAAGACGAGTTTTTTCATTATGGTTAGGTGGTTAGGTTTTGGAAAAAATTGAGCAGCTCATGTTATAATATCCATTAAGTTTTTGTTGGTAAAATTTTCAAAACTCCAAACTTGATACCTGATACTTACTACTCAAATCTTAATATTCTAATCTTAATCTGTACACTACTTAATTTTTTGAAGATGGCCCCAAAGCATTTTCTTAGCCGTTAAATCGCTATCAAGCTGATGTAGATTTGGCGCAAAGATAATCCTGGTAGATTCATGTACAATGATTTCGTTTTGCCAAACGTAATTCAACTGTAAGTCTGAAATTTCAACTCCAAAAGAAAGCATAATTACTGGTTTGAAAAACTGATGAAAAGCCGCAAAGTTAACCCCGAAATGATGGGCATAATTTAACAGTGCAAAATCTGCTGTTCCTAGATCTACCGCCTTTACAATTTTCCGAAGCAGTTCCCTCCCCTGTTCTGTGCTTACATCATGCTGAGGATCATTCACTAAAATCAAGACAAACTTCTTATTCCCGCCCAAAAATTTAAATGATTTTTCTTGCGCTGGGGGGGTAATAACAGGCGGAACCTTGACGATTTCCTGATGAGCCTGTAGTACTTCTACAACTTCTGGCGTTGAAAATGTACTGTTTAGAGCCGATGAAACCAAATTATCTACTGGTTTAATCTCCACTTGAGACGGAGGCAAAACAGGCTCTGCAGCAACACGATGCACGATTTCTACGCTTTCATCTTCTACCAAAAAAACTTCTTCAGTAAAAAATAAACGTAAAGCGTTCGCATTGTTGGTAACCTGGTTTTCCATTCGTATTTTTGTAGGATAATAATTTCTGTTAAAATTAGTTAAATATCTTATAATAGCGCCGCTAATTGTTACTTTTATCCCTTAAAATTTATAGAGTGCTCCCTGTAAAGAAGGCTTATTCCTTGTTCGTTTTTAGCTTTATTTGTAGCTATTCGTTTGCTCAGAACGTTGCTGTTATAAATGGCAAACCCATAAGTACCAAAGAGTTTATTTGGTCTTACAAGAAAAGCCATAACGGAAGTGTAAGCACAGATTATGCAGATTTAGCATCCTATCTTAACTTATATTTAAATTTTAAACTGAAAGTTTTAGATGCCCGTGAGATGGGACTGGATAAAAATCCGGTTTACCAGGAGGAAATAAAAACTTATGAAACAGCATTAGAAACACGTAAAAAAACAAGTGTAAATAGTAAAAATCACGATTTTTTGCTGAATGAATATCGCGAAGGTGTTTTGATGTTTAACGTTTCTGAACAGAAAATCTGGAATAAAGCACAAGATGATGAGCAGGCAATAAAGGATTTTTACCGCAATAACAAAAAGGATTACAAGGAACCGTTAAGTGAAATTAAAGGGTTGGTAATTGCAGATTACCAGCAAAGCTTAGAAGAAAACTGGCTGAAAAGCCTTAAACAAAAATATCAGGTCAAGGTGAATGAAAACGAGTTGAAAAAACTTGCAAAACCTTAAAACTGTAACAGATTAATATAATAATTGCAAAATATAAATAATAGAATGAAAAAAGTTTTTTTAGTAGCAATCGCATTAGTTTGCTTGTTTTTAAATAGTTATGCTCAAACAAAAAAACATAACATTGATAAAGTTGCTGCTGTTGTAGGAAATAACATTGTACTGCTTTCTGATTTAAACCAACAATACACGCAATATCTTTATCAGGGGAACCCTGCTAATGAAGATGTTAAATGCAAAATTTTACAAAATACGCTTACGCAAAAGCTATTGAAACAGCAGGCAGAAATTGATTCTGTAATGGTTGAAGATGCACAGGTGGATGATGAGGTGAACAAACGGATGCGTTACAGTATGCAACGTGCGGGTGGCCAGGAGCGCCTGGAGCAGTTCTTAAATAAATCTCTGCTTCAGTATAAAGATGAAATCAGACCATCAGTTAAAGATGAGTTGATTGCACAGAAAATGCAGGCAAAAATCACAGAAAATATTAATGTAACTCCAATGGAAGTAGAAAAATACTTCAAAACATTGGGCGATAGTATTCCGGAGTTTAACACGGAGGTTGAAGTTGGTGAGATTATTTTAGATCCAAAACTAACCAAGGCAGAAAAACAAAAGTTCCACGATAAAATTGAAGCCCTTCGTTTAAGGGTAAAGAGCGGAGATGATTTCGGAGTATTGGCTAAAACTTATTCTGAAGATCCGGGTTCATCAGCTGATGGCGGCGACTTAGGTTTCTTTGATAGAAGTACCATGGCAAAAGAATTTACGGCCTGGGCTTTTAAGCTTAAAGCAGGTGAAATGTCTCCTGTTTTCGAAACTGAATTTGGCTTCCATATTTTACAGGTAATCGAGCGCCGTGGCGAGCAGGTGCACGCACGCCATATTTTGGTAAGGCCGGCAACCACACCAGAAAGTTTAACTCGTTTACAGCTTCATGCAGACAGTATCTACAAAAATATTTCATCGAAGAAAATCAGCTTTGCTGCGGCAGCAAGTTTATTCTCGGACAACAAAGAGTCGAAATTTAATGGTGGTATGATGCTAAATGCAGAGAATGTTCAGGCCAGAAGTACTTTCATCCCGATTGATAAATTAGATCCTTCCGTATTTTTAGTGATTGACACCATGAAGATTGGTGCCGTTTCTAAACCGAATTTATATACTGCTGCTGATGGAAAGCAAGGGTACCGCATTTTATATTTGAAGTCGAAAATTCCACCTCATAAAGCAAATATGGCACAGGATTTCCCAAAAATCAGGGATGCTGCACAAAGTGATAAAATTAATCGTACTTTAAGTGAATGGTTTGAAAAACGTCGTGAAAGCACTTATATTAAAATTGACGACGAATTTAATACCTGTGACGAATTAAAAATCTGGACTAAAACGTCCACAGCCGCAAAATAATACGAATGCAGTACAAAAACGAAGTAGAAGCTGTCAACGCACTTCACCAGGCTTTTAACAATATTAAAGCTGAAATTGGTAAAGTTGTAATAGGACAAGATGAGATCATCAAATCTGTATTAATCGCCATTTTTAGCAACGGACATTGTTTGTTGGTTGGCGTACCCGGATTAGCTAAAACTTTACTCGTTCAAACTGTAGCTGGCGTGCTGGATTTAGATTTTAACCGGATTCAGTTTACACCGGATTTAATGCCAAGTGATATCATTGGCGCGGAGATACTAGGAGAAGACAGGCATTTTAAATTTATTAAAGGGCCTGTTTTTTCTAATATTATTTTAGCTGATGAGATCAATAGAACTCCTCCGAAAACACAAGCTGCGCTATTGGAAGCCATGCAGGAAAAATCGGTTACTGCCGCCGGGCAAACCCATATTTTACCAAAACCTTTCTTTGTTTTAGCTACTCAGAATCCAATAGAACAGGAAGGTACTTATCCCCTTCCTGAAGCACAGCTGGATCGTTTCATGTTTAATATTCAGTTAAATTACCCTGCTTTTGCAGATGAACTGAACATTGTCAGAAACACAACAAGCAACAAAACCATTCAGTTACAAAAAATCATTCATGCAGAAGATATTCAATATTTTCAGCAATTGATCAGGAATATTCCGATTACCGATAACGTATTGGAATATGCCGTTAAACTGGCTTCTAAAACCCGCCCGAATAGTGAGTTTGCGACGGATGCAGTAAATAAATACATCAGTTGGGGCGCCGGTCCGAGGGCCTCACAATTCTTAGTTTTAGGCGCTAAATGCCATGCTGCGGTAACGGGCAAATATGCACCGGATATAGAAGATGTTCAGGCAGTTGCTGAGCCAATTCTCCGCCACCGAATTGTTCGGAATTATCGTGCAGAAGCAGAAGGGTTATCCATCGAGAAAATCATTAAAGATCTTTTATAGGCTGCTTTTATTAAGCAGTTCTTCAATTTTTGTTGATTTAATTAAAATACTATCTTTAAAGGTAAATTCATTTACAATAAATAATTAAGCTAAATGAAAACTAAAGCTTTAACCTTAATTTTCTTTTTACAACTCCTTTTCGTAACTACATTTGCACAGAAAAATGCAGGTTTGGGTACTTTGTTAAATAAAAATGCTGAATTCATTTTTCCGCAAACACCAGAAAAAATTTCTGTTGTTTTAAAGGTTAAACCTATTTTTACGGAAGATGCCAGTGAGGAACAAAATGCAAAGTGGATCACGAAATCAGGTTTAGCACTTTACGGTACACTTGGAAATAACAGAAGCATCAATGAGATCTGGTTTGATATTCCTGATGATAAATTTTTGATTATCTCTGGCTTGCCTTATCATTTAACTTTAAATCAAACTACTGTTCAGGAGGCGTTGGTAAAATTTAAAAAAAATAAAGTTAAAAAGACAATGCCCGAAATGTATGGTGCGCTTGAGGGCGGCACAGAACTAGAAGTTAAAATAGGCAATCGGTATGTAACCCTCTTCTTTGACCGGAAAAACCTGTTAAAATCTGCTTCTATTTTACTTGGTTTTATTGATCCCGCTGCCGGTTAGTTTTTATTTAAAACTGTATCACCCCATAAATAAAGCCTGCATATTTTGTAATTCATTGAAAATAAATATATTTGCAGCAGATTATAAAAAAATGCTACGTCAAATACATATCCGAACATTAAGCTTTAGCCCGTCTTGTGGCATAAAGGGATTGGATATGAACTATAATTTTCTCTTCAATCCTTAACTGATTTTCTGTTTATTACAGTCAACATCTAATTTAAGAATCAATTTATTAAAATTTTTTCCTGGTTTTTACAACCCTGAAAATCAACTATATCCATCATGGACATTTTTACAACCGTAGAAGAAAAATATCTACAGGCCGTTGAAGAATTAAACTGGGGCGAGCTCCCGAAAGCACATCAATATTTCAATGAACTTATCGCATTCGATCCTGAATATGCCAGGGCTTATTACCACTTAGGAAACTTCAACCATTATCATTTCAAGAATTATCAAAGTGCAGGTTATTATTACAAAAGATGCATTGAAATTGATTCTGATTTTCCAGAGGTGTACGAACCTTATTTAAAGCTGGTTATTACATTGAAGATGCATAAATTAGTAAAGCAAGTTGCAACCCAGGCATTATCGGTTCCCGGCGTTTGTGAAGCTAATATCTACGAAAGTCTGGGTTTGTATGCAGAGCGACAGCAGGATTTTAAATTAGCTGAAAACTATTTTAAGAAAGCAGAAATGTTTAATTCAATTCCAGATATGCAGCTTGTTTTTAAGGAACACCAGAACAGGGTTAAAAGTAAAATAAACAGCACAAAAACGATGATTTACGATTTATTGGCATAAGTAATCATCCCACTTATGCCGTTTATTTATCTGCGTTACAATTAGCGCTTCGAATCTTTATTTTCTTTTTTTGTTACTATATTTACCACTCAATTACAAAGCAAAAATTTTAAATCAAAAATATTCGATATGTCAGCTCACGATTCACACGCTCCGGTTCAGGAAACAAAAGGCATTTGGACACTTCCTTTAGCAGCATGGATTCTTACTTTAATCCTTTTAGTAGCATTTACCCGTCCTATTTTCGTGCATAACGCCGCAGGATCAGGCCATGAAAATACGGAAGCTAAACCACATTCAAAAGGAGAAGAAGCCGAGACATCACACCACTAAAAATTACTATTATAAAAAAAAGCGATGGATTCATCGCTTTTTTTATGGGCTATCATTTCACCTGATTCATAAGATTTGGAAAATCGGTGATTACTCCATCCACGCCCAGACTCATAAAATACTTTAAATCTTTCGTGGTGTTCACCGTCCAGGGGATAATTTTGATCCCCATTTCATGGCACCGATCTACCAGGCCTTTCCCAACCAGCACCGAATACGGGCTGTAAATAGTTGGTTTAAAACCCAATTTGGTAATGTAATCTTCAAATGGCTCCTTCTCATCAATAAGCAGTGATGTTTGAATTTTTGGATATTTCTCATGTAAATATTGAAGCGTTCTCATATCAAAAGATTCTATAATCACACGCCTGGCAATCTTCTTTGTATTCACCACTTCCATAATCAATTCTACAAACGCTGCAGGCTCTGGGTGAAATTCATTATCGCCATTTTTAATGGTTTTGGTTTCAATATTATAAACCGGTCTTGCCAATTTATTTTCTTTAACATAAGCTTCAACAGCATCAATGGTTTCAGAAAGCAGGGGTTTATAGGCTTTAAATTTCATTTGTCCTGGAAAACGGGCATGAACCTTACTCCCTACATCGAACTTCTTAACCTGCTCATAATCCATCTTGTAGATATTGTAATTTTTCTGGTCTTTGAAAGTAATGGCTTTTCCGTTAGGCATTAAGGATATTTCATTATTGAAATATGGCTCTTGCGATAACACTACTTGTTTATCCTGAGAAATCACCGCGTCCATTTCTAATGTGGTTACGCCCAGATCCAACGCCTTTAACATTCCTTGAATGGTATTCTCTGGCATAATACCTCTCGCACCGGCTTTACCCTGAAGATCAAACTTTCGTTTCTGTGCAGATGCATTCAAAAATAATAAGATAGCAGTGGAAAGGATAAGGAGTTTTTTATGCATAAATTTCATTTTTAGGGTAAACGTAAAACTCAGGTTTAAGTTATAAAATAATGAGCTAACGGGTTGCATTTCTCTGCCCGGTACACAACAAAAAAAGCTTCCCTTTAACAGGAAGCTTCTTCATTCACATTTTTGATTACTATCTTTCTGCCGGCACAAATGCTTGTACAACGAGGTTCCAGCTGGCATCAGCCGCTTTTTCATATACAAACACATAGTTGAAACTTTCGCGTAAATCTGCTTTATAATCAATAGTAGCAACACCAAAAGTATAAGCCAGATCACTACCTAAAGCTTTATCCACGCCAGTAGTTTTTAAGTTAATTTTGCTAATCATTCCGTTATAAAACGAAAGGATTTTTCCTTTTCCGGTAATAGCCTCATTACCTGGAAACAATAAACGCGAATCATCTGTCATAAATCCACCAAAAGCTCCAATACCATGCGTTTTGAGGAAGGTATTTAATGTTTTCTCTGTGGTTAAGATAATTTCACGGCCTGCTTTAATTTCTCTTTCATTTAAGAATTTAGGCGCAACATGGTCTTTTGGCTCTACAAATCTGGGTGCAGTTTGATCTAATGGCTTATTGCTTGAAGTTTCCAGATCAATTGCCAGTTTCCACTTGCCATTTTCCGATTTCCAGATGGATAAATATTGACCATACTGTTTCTCTTCACCGTTAACCGAATAAGGACCAGTTGTAAAACCTAAATCACCACTACGGGAAACTTTAGCCAGATTAGGCTCCCAGGTAACTGACTTTTCACCTTTTGTTTGTGTATTATAGAATGTTTTTACGTTTACCGGATTCGGACGAAACACCAACGCACTTCCCAATGAATACTCGAGATAAGATTCTTTGTCGCCATTTTTTGCAATAGATTTAGCAAAATCCTTTTCTGCGTTAACCAGGGATTTTGTAGTTCCATCATTTTTCTGTGCGAAGGCACTCAGTGCTAAAAGGGATGCAATCGCGGTTGAAAATATTTGTTTCATTATATGTTTAAGTATAGTTGTGGGCGAATATAAAAATTTTATCTGCTCGCAGACTTCAAAAGTAATTAACAATTACACATTTATTTTTCGCGGTAGATTGTTTCCAACACGGTTTGATCCGTAGCCTTTAGTGTATTTCTGTCGATATTGGCAAGGTTATCCAATTGGGTATGCCAGTTAATGTAAAAGCCACTGTTATCATTGTAATGGATAATATCTATCGAAGGAACACCTGCTTTATTCATCCAAAAATGATCATCAACCAGTTTTCCGCTAGGCAGGTTTACAAAATAAGAACTAAAACCAATTTCGTTTCCAATTACCCACACATTGCTGACCACATCTGGTGCGGCCTGGCGGGATATTTCATCCTGCGTAAATTGCGCATTACCGCCACCAACCATATCGAGGTTAATGCCATAGCGTGCTTTGTAACCTTTCGCAACTGCAGTTTTAGCCCAATATTGAGAACCCAAACACCAGGTAACTTCATCAGGAGTTTCATCATTTGCCTTTCCATAATCTTCCAGATCCCACAAAATGAAGTCTACACCCACATTAGGTTGCTTTTTTTGAACCTGACGCGCCATCTCTAAAATTACGGCCACGCCACTTGCACCATCATTTGCAGCATCGAACGGTTTGTTGTGATTTGATGGATCAGAATCCTGATCTGAAAACGGGCGTGCATCCCAATGGGCTGTAATTAATACCCTTTCCTTTTTCTCCGGATTGAAGCTGGCCTCAATATTTTTTAACTGGAAGCTTTTGCCATCGTAAGTTTTGGTTTTTTCACCATTTACTTTAACCGCAGCACCGAACGATTTCAACTTTGCAACTAAATAATCTGCACATTTCTGATGCGCTGTTGTACCTGGAATACGTGGACCAAAATCTACCTGCGCTTTGGTATAAAGGTAAGCGCTATCGGCATTAAATTCTGGTGAAACCAATTTAACAACGGCATCATCCGCATTTGTGTCGGTTTCAGTTTTTGATTTATTTTTACATCCCTGAAATGCAATAAATCCAATTAATGGGATGATTAAAAGTTTTCTATTCATGTAGTAAAATTTAAAATTAACGATCGGTAGTTAAGAGAGAATATAATCTACAATGGCCTGGCAGTGAATCTTGGTAGTGTCAAATACTGGAAATTCAAAATCATCCTGACTGATCAGCATTGGAATTTCTGTACATCCCAAAATGATTCCCTCGGCACCTTCTGCTTTCAAATCATTAATTATTTTAATATGCTGTTGTTTGGTTTCTTCCAACACTAAATTTCTACCCAATTCTTCTTTAAGTGTAAACTGAACATAATCTCTGGTTTCTTTTAATTTAGGCACATATACATTTAATCAATGTTCTTCAAGCTTTTTCACATAAAAGTCTTTTTCCATGGTAAAAATTGTTCCTAAGAGACCTACGTTTTTGATTCCGGCAGAATTTACAGCTTTTGCAGTTTCCTTTCCAATATGGATAAGGGGTAAATTAATTTCTTCCTGAAGTTGATCGGCAAAAAGATGCGCTGTATTGGCACATAACGCAATTGCATCTACCCCACTTTGATTTAAATTCTGGCAAGCCTTTAGTAAAAGATCAAATGATCCTTCCCATGTTTTATCCTGAACATCACCAAAATTTAAAGAATAAATTAAACACTCGGCAAAATTTAATCCACCTAGTCTATCATTTACTCCTTTATTAATGAATTTATAGTAATCTATAGTAGATATCCAGCTTATTCCACCAACTAAACCAATTTTTCTCATGGATGATTAATACCGCTATTGCCTAAGCCTTACTCCAGGTTGTTCCTTCTTTACTGTCTTTTAACTGGATGCCCAGTTCCTGTAAACCAATTCTGATTTTATCAGAAGTAGCATAATCTTTGTTTGCTTTCGCCTCCGTACGAAGATCAATCACCATATCTAAAACACCATTCAGATCATTGCTTCCGGCATCTTCATCTTTTAATCCGAGGATATCGAAAACGAAATCGTTGATTAACTGCTTGAGTTTTCCGAGTTGTTCTGCTGAAATTTTCGCTTTACCATCGTAAACTGTATTGATAATTCTCACGGCTTCAAATAATTCGGCAATTAGAATCGGACTATTGAAATCATCGTTCATGGCGATGATACATTTCTCTTTTATCGTCTCGATGTCGAAGTCGCTTTCTGCAGAAACAGTAAGTTTATCCAACAAACTAATCGCGGCCATTAAACGCCTGAAACCTTTCTCAGAAGCATCCAATGCATCATTCGAAAAATCTAACGTACTGCGGTAATGCGCCTGTAACATGAAGAACTTAACCGTCATAGGGCTATATCCCTTCTTTAAAAGCGGGTGAGCGCCGGTAAATAACTCCAAAGGAAGAAATCCATTTCCGGCAGATTTAGACATTCGCGTACCGTTTACCGTGAGCATATTGGTATGCATCCAGTAACGGGCAGGTTGTTTGTGACTGCAAGCTTCAGATTGTGCAATTTCGTTGGTATGGTGCGTTGCCGCAAGATCCATTCCACCACCATGAATATCAAATTCATCTCCCAGGTATTTAGCGCTCATTGCTGAACATTCAATGTGCCAGCCCGGAAAGCCTAAACCCCATGGCGATTGCCATTGCATTAACGTTTCTGGCTTTGCTTTAATCCAGAGCGCAAAATCTAAACGGCCCCGTTTTTCATCCTGACCGCCCAATTCTCTGGTATTGTTGAGCATATCTTCCAAATTCCGGTTGGTGAGAATGGTGTAATTATATTCCTTACTGTATTTTTCTACATCGAAATAAACATTCCCGCCGATTTCGTAGCCATAACCATTTTCGATGATTACTTTGATCATTTCAATCTGCTCAATAATATGCCCGGTTGCGGTTGGTTCTATGCTTGGCGGCAGCGTATTAAACATGCGCATTACATCATGGAAACCTAAGGTATATTTTTGTACAATTTCCATGGGCTCCAGCTGCTCCAGTTTCGCACGTTTGGCAAACTTATCATCACCTTCGTCTCGATCGCCTTCCAGGTGACCAGCATCAGTAATGTTTCGCACATAGCGAACTTTGAAACCTAAATATTTCAGGTACCTAAAAATTAAATCAAAAGATAAAAAGGTACGGCAGTTGCCCAAATGCACATCGCTGTAAACAGTCGGACCACAAACGTACATCCCAACATGGTTTTGGTTTAGCGGTTGAAAAAGTTCTTTCTTACGTGAAAGCGTATTATAAAGCTGTAAGCCAGTATTCATAGTGCAAATGTAATATTTACCAGCGGAAAGTTTTAGGAATGAAGAATTGTTTAATGGGCAGAGCGATTTATTGACAATTCTTAAATGAAAGGCTTTATAAACTTACTAACCCTGATCTGCATGGTGCAAATCAGGGTTAGTAACTTAAATACGACGATAGAACCTGAAACTAATTACTTTTTCAACTTAGATTTGAAAATCTTTTCCAGTTTTTCAATTTTTGGCTGAATCACTAATCTGCAATATGATTCGTTGCCATTTTTGTTGAAATAGTTTTGGTGATAGCTTTCAGCCACATAAAATGGCTTTGCGGCTTCAATAGCAGTAACTACCTTTTTACCGTAAGCATTGGTTTTGTTCAATTCTGCCTTGTATTTATCTGCTAAAGCTTTTTGTTGTGGTGTATGATAAAAAATAACTGAACGGTATTGTGTTCCCGTATCTGCACCCTGGCGGTTTAAAGTTGTAGGATCATGACTTTTCCAGAAAACTTCCAGTAATTCATCATAAGAAATCTCCATCGGATTATACGTAATCTGCAATACTTCGGCATGACCCGTATTACCGGTACAAACCTCCTCGTAAGTTGGGTTAGCCAGTTGCCCGCCTTCATAACCGGATTTAACCGCAGTAACCCCTTTTAGCCTTTGAAATATGGCTTCTGTACACCAGAAACAGCCCATTCCAAAAGTTGCCTTCCCTGTTTTTTTTGTTTGCGCATTTGCCTGGCTGATACTTAAAACTGTTAATAAAACTAAAATTATCCTCTTCATATGATCTGTTTCTTTACTATTTAGGGTTTCATTTCTTACACTATATTACGAAAATATCAGCAGCATAGTTTCTGTTCAAACAATAATGGATTTTGAATGACAATCGCCAGAAAGCATGATTTATCATCCTGTTGTTAATAACTTAAAATACTGATTAATAGATTTATAATTTGATTTTAAGAACCGAGATCTCACTTATTAACAATTCTTTTTTAAATTCGTAATACATTAAATTTAAAATCATGTCTACACCGTATATTCCTTGTTTAGATTTGGGTTCATATATCAATGGAACTGAAGAAGAACGCAAAAAATTTTCTGATGAATTGGGCCGGGCCTTTAACGATTCAGGTTTTGTAACCATTACCAACCATGGTTTAAGTCAGGAATTGATTGATAAGCTTTACGAAAACATTCGCGCAGCATTTACTTTGCCGGTAGAAATCAAGCGCAAATATGAAAAACCAGAACTTGCTGGTCAGCGGGGATATACCAGCGCCGGAAAAGAAACTGCAAAAGGTGCAAAAACCCCTGATTTAAAAGAATTCTGGCAAATTGGTCAGGAGGTTACCGATGGCGATCCGGTGAAAGATCAGTATCCAGACAATGAGGTGCTTGAAGAATTACCTGAGTTTAATAAAATAACAGGCGATATCTACAAAAAACTGGAAGAAAACGGCACGCATCTTTTACGTGCAATTGCAACTTACCTGGAATTGCCGATTGATTATTTTGATAAACATGTTCATAATGGAAACTCGATTTTAAGGGGAATTCACTACTTCCCGATCGAAAATCCTGAGGTTATTCCTGATGATGCTGTTCGTGCTGGTGCACATGAAGATATTAACCTGATTACCTTATTGATTGGTGCAAGTGCCGATGGCTTAGAGGTATTGACGAGAAGTAATGAATGGTTGCCAATTAAAGCACATCATACTGATATTGTAGTGAATGTAGGCGATATGCTGCAACGTTTAACCAATAACAAATTAAAATCGACTACACACCGGGTGGTGAATCCGCCTCGCGAACTGATGAAAACTTCTCGTTTTTCTGTTCCGTTTTTCTTGCACCCACGTAGTGATATGGATTTAACCAGTTTGCCATCAACCATTGATGCGGAACACCCTAAGGTTTACAGCGACATGACTGCCGGTGAATATTTAGATGAACGGTTAAGAGAGATTGGATTGAAGAAGTAGTCTGTAGTCCGGAGTCTTTAGTCCGGAGTCCGGAGTCGGAAGTGTGGCGTCTAGAGTCAAAATAGTATAAAAAGCATTAGCCAAAAGCTGATGCTTTTTTGTTATCTTAAATCATGTATTCTACCCATTTAGAAATTTTCAGACAAATAAAAGGAATCGGTTCTGCTTCCGGGATATTCTCCGCTGATGAGCAGCTTTACATCGTTGGTGACAATAGTGGCTTTTTGAATAAATACAATGTAGACACGTATGAATTGGAGAAGATCCAAATATTGTTTGATCAAACGGTTACTGAAAATGAAAACATCCCAAAACATTTGAAGCCTGATTTTGAAGTGCTCTGTCACATTGATAATTACCTTTACATTTTAGGTTCTGGCTCTACTGCTACGAGGAGTATCATGGTTAAATACGACTTAAAAACCAAAAAAGTTAAGCAGGAAAGTTTAAGTAAAACTTACGAAAAAATGAGGTCGATTTCTAGCGTCAATGCTGATAATTTCAATATTGAAGGCGCTGTTTTCACCGGAACAAACTGGCTGCTTTTTAACCGTGGAAATGGCGACGAAGCTAAAAATGGAATCTTTACTTTATCAGGAAATGATTTAATTAATGCCGGAGATATTAAGTTCAATACACTGCTATTGCCAAATATTAATCATGTAGAATCATCATTTACAGATGCTACGCTAATAGGAAATGAGATCTTTTTCATCTCAACTGCTGAAAACACCAAATCTACCTACCATGACGGTGAGATTCTCGGGAGCTTTATTGGGAGTATTAATGCAAAAAACTTACAACTCAATTTTAGCTATAAAATTCCCGGCAAACACAAGTTCGAAGGCATTACGTTATTTAAACAAGAGAAAAAACGGATAGAATTTTTGCTATGCGAAGATCGTGATACTGACGAGTTAAACACAACTATCTATAAGTTGAGTTTAACCCTGTAAGATGGTTTTTTCTATGTTACCCCCGATTACCCTGGTTCAGAGTTGTCAACTTTCTAGCGTAATAGCTATTAAAGCTGACAACTTTATATTATATTAAACTATATTTTCAGCGTTGTCAGCTTCCTGGCCTACTGGCTATTTAAAGTTGACAACACTTTTCGAATCATCAATTGCCCTATTCACCACATCTTGAATTCTTCCTCTTATTTTTAGATTAGAAAGCCTGTCGCTCACCGTTGGATTTACCCTGTTTGATAAGAAAATGTAAACCAAACCGCGGGAAGGATCTACCCAAACACAGGTGCCGGTGTAACCTGTGTGTCCATAAGTTTGTGGAGAAGCCAGGTTTGACGGATAATGTTTAGTGGAATCAGGGTCCCAGCGATCAAAGCCTAAACCCCGGCGACTTACATTGGATTGCTTTGCGGTAAAAGTATCTACGGTTTGCGGTTTGAAATATTCTGTTCCGCCATAAGTACCGTGATTCAACATCATTTGATAGAGAATGGCAAGGTCATTTGCACTGGCAAATAAGCCGGCGTGACCAGATATCCCTCCTGCTAATGCAGCACCCTGATCATGAACATAACCCACTAATAAGGTTTTTCTAAAATAAGTATCCAGCTCTGTTGGAATAATCTGCTCTTTGCTAAATCTGTTTCTCGGCAAAAAGCCCGCTGTTTGCATACCAAGTGGCTTATAGAAATTTTCGTAAGTGTATTGGTTAAGCGGCTCTTCGGTAATGTGCTCTACAATATCTTTCATCACATACATGCTAATGTCGCTGTACACATATTTGCCCCGGGTTCTGATGGGAGCGTTCAGCATTTTCGGCCACATAAAGTCTTTAAAGAATCCTTTTTTTATGTAGTAATCATCGGCCACTTTAGTAGGATAAGCTGCTGATGAATCTCTGCTATAATCACCGGTTTTTACATAATCATGAAAAGGGATATAAGGGATAAAACCCGCCTGATGCAGCATTACTTCCCTTACCGGAATATTATTCATGGGGGAAGTTCTGGCTTTGGCAATGTAAGTGCCAATGGTGGTATCCAGTTTCAGCTTGCCTTCTTCAACCAAACGCATTACAGCAGGTGTGGTTGCTGCGATTTTCGTTACAGATGCCAAATCAAAAATATCAGTGGTACGATCGGGTACATTGGTGTCGTAGGTGTGTGTGCCATATGCCTTATTGAAAATCACTTTACCATCTTTAGCCACTAAAACCACTAAACCTGGTGTAGCCTTCTGACTGATCGCCTCTGCAGCAATGGCGTCTATTTCGGTTAAAGCATTCGAATTCAACCCGGCATCTTCGGGCACCGTATATTTCAAACGGGTTTTAGGCGTAATAAATCCAGACCCAATGGTATATCGTGCCGAAAAAGCAGTGGTGAGTTTATTCCCGGCAGCAATACCTCCAAAAATATATTGAGGAATCAATGCCGCAGCATCTGCGTTATTTTGTGCCGTATAAACAATGGGCGATTTTAATAAATCAAATGCCTTTAACCCTGTTCCATTTCCAAAGTAGGCTAAAATCAACTTCTTTGTTTTACTGATGTTGTTGATAAAACTGATGTATCTCGCTTTTAAAATATTTTGATCATCAATGGAAATCAGCACAGTATTGTAGTATTTCAAATCATCTTCCAGATCGTTAAGGTTAACACTATCGCGATAGCTATCAGCTGTAAAAGATGTTACCTTACCATATTTATTCGCAAGGCTATCAAAAACGGTACTATAGGCAAAACTCAAACTTACAGAAGCAATGGTCTTTTTTTCAAGCGATTTTAAGGGAATAATCGTATCCTGATTATTTAATACTACAGTTGTTTTGACAATGGTGTTGGCGATGGAGAGTTTTTTTTCATTATTGCTATGCTCCTGTGCGCAAGCCATTAAACACAGAATATTCAAAAAACTCGCCGCAGCCAGGATCACTAATCTATTTCGCTTCATATACTTTCTCTCCGTTCAGGTAGGTTTTTAATACTTTAGTTTTTAATATATTTTGTGGTGAGGATTTCAAGAGATCCTGATCCAGGATTACAAAATCTGCAAGTTTTCCTTTCTCCAGGCTTCCCTTTTCCTGTTCTTCAAAATTAGCCTTTGCAGCCCAGATTGTCATTCCCTTCAATGCTTCTTCAGCCGTTAGGGCATTCTCCACCTGGAAGCCTCCTTTAGGAAAACCTTTGGCGTCTGCTCTCACCGTTGCAGCATAGAACGTCAATAATGGATTAATGTTTTCTACCGGAAAATCTGTTCCCAGCGGGATCCAACCGTTTTGTTTCAGCAATTGCCTGTAGGCATAGGCACCTTTCAACCTGGTTGCACCTAAACGTTGTGTGGCCCAATACATATCTGAAGTGGCATGGGTAGGTTGCACAGACGGAATGATACTGGCACTGCCAAATAAATTAAAATCATTCGGATTTACGATTTGTGCATGTTCAATCCGCCAGCGTTTATCGTTCTTGCCTTTTAAAATTTTATTGTAAATTTTTAACATTACGCGGTTGGCTGAATCGCCAATGGCATGTGTACACATTTGGAATCCGTGTGAGGCAATTTTCTCTGCCACTTCTTCAAAGTGCTTTTGATCGCTCAGTAAAAATCCGGTTTTAGCAGGCAGATCTGAATAAGGATGAAGTAGACATGCACCCCTGGAGCCTAGCGCACCATCGGCATAAACCTTAAATGAACGAACATTTAACCGATCCGTTTTAATGGCACCACGTTTAAAAAGGTAATCATAATTCTGAGGTGCATCAGCCAGCATGACATATAAACGCATTTTCAGCTTATTTTCCTGTTGAAGTTTCTGAATCAAATCTACCGTTTGATAAGGTAAACCGCAATCATCAATGGTGGTTAAGCCGGCAGCAAAACAGTTTGTTTGGGCATCAGTTAAAATCTTCTCAGCAAGTTTTGCATCAGGTGCAGGGATTTTACTTTCTACTAAAGCCACGGCATTATCAATTAATACGCCAGTGAGTTTTCCATTCTCCGTTAGCATATCTCCTCCCGTTAATTTTTGTGCTTTGGTGATGCCTGCCTCAATAAATGCCTTTTGATTTACAATAGCCGCATGGCCGTCAACTCTATTAAGGAAAACAGGTCGGTTGGGAAACAACTTAGATAGTTCTTCATTAGTGGGAAAAGCTTTATTTTCCCAATCATTCTGGTCCCAGCCGTTGCCAATTAACCAGCCACCCGGATGGGTTTTTGCAAATTCGATTAGCCGTTGGAGAATCTCTTTCCAGGATTTTGTATCCCGCAAATCGGCTGCCTGCAAGCTTTGTCCATAACCAAAAAAATGAGCATGGGCATCAATAAATCCTGGATAAACGGACTTCCCATCCGCATTTACCTCATTTTTTGCAGAAAATTTTGATTGAATAGCCTTATTCGAGCCCAATTCGAGAATCTTCCCATCCTTTACCGCAAAAGCTTCAACGGTATCGAATTGATTATTAACAGTGTAGACTTTTGCATTGTAAACGATTACATCGGCCTGCTCCTTTTGACTACAAGAGGCAAATACCACTGCAATAAAAAGCGTATATAAGATGGGTTTCATATCGATAAAGATAGAAAATTGTAATCATTCGGTTTTGTAAATTCAGCTTTACACAAGGAGAAAAGTCTGGAATTAAACCCTCAGTAGGATCCAACTCCACTCCCTATTTTTACGTCATTTCTGCGACAAGCCATATTATCGCATTTACACAGTCATTTACATGTTGAGTTTTAAACAAATCCCCTTATTTAAGCTTATTTTGCATAATTTAGCAAATTCACTTTGCCAGAATACATGACTGATATTATCCACTTATTGCCCGATGCTGTTGCCAACCAAATTGCTGCCGGAGAAGTTGTTCAACGGCCAGCTTCGGCGGTAAAAGAACTGCTCGAAAACGCTATTGATGCCGGCGCAGACAAAATACAACTGGTTGCTAAAGATGCCGGAAAAGGATTGATTCAGATTATTGATAATGGTTGTGGAATGAGCGTGACTGATGCGCGCATGTGTTTTGAACGACATGCTACTTCCAAAGTGAAAAAGGCAGAGGATTTATTTGCCATTCGTACCATGGGTTTCCGTGGCGAGGCCATGGCTTCTATCGCGGCAATTGCACAGGTAGAGATGAAAACCCGCCGCCATGAAGACGAAATTGGTACTTGTATTTCGATAGAAGGCGCTCAGGTGATTGCGCAGGAACCCATCGCAACCACAGCAGGAACACAGATATCCATTAAAAACTTATTCTTTAATACACCAGCCAGAAGAAATTTTCTAAAAAGCAATCCTGTAGAAATGCGTCATATTATTGATGAATTTCAGCGTATTGCATTGGCACATCCCGGTGTGTTTTTCAGCTTACACCACGATGGAACGGAAATATTCAACCTTCCGAAAGGGAATTTAAAACAACGGATTGTACATCTTTTTGGCAATAATTATAACGAAAGGCTGGTGCCCGTAGAAGAGGAAACCACCATCATTAACCTGAAAGGGTATATTGGAAAACCTGCTTTCGCGAAAAAAACCCGTGGTGAACAGTTCTTTTTTGTAAATAACCGTTTCATTAAAGATCCTTATTTAAACCATGCCGTAAGTTCTGCTTTTGAAGATCTTTTGCCTGACGACAGCTATCCGCTGTATGTCTTATTTATTGAGATTGATCCGGCAAAAATTGATGTAAACGTTCATCCGACCAAAACAGAGATTAAATATCTGGATGAAAAATCCATCTATGCCATTCTGAAATCTGCTGTTAAGCGCTCCATAGGAAGATACAACATTGCGCCTACTTTAGATTTTGATCAGGAAACGGGTTTCAGTAACATGATTACGCATAAAGCGGTAGAGGATATTGTTCCGCCTAGCATCAACTTCAACCCGGATTTTAATCCCTTTGCAAGCGATAGCAGTTCTGTTTCCGGCTACGCTTCTTCTCCACGGAATTACGATGCAAAACCGAGCGCTAAGAACTGGGGATCATTATATGAGATTACCGATCAGCCGGTTATAGAACAAACGTCGATTTACGCAGAAGATACCAATGAACTGGAAGCACCGAAGAAACAATATATGCAATTACACAATCGCTATATCGTTTCGCAAATTAAGTCGGGCTTAATGGTGATCGACCAGCAAATGGCGCACGAAAGAATCCTTTACGAACGTTTCCTCGTACATCTCGATGATCGAAAAGGGGCTTCGCAACAGAGCTTGTTTCCACAAACCATCACCTTAAATGCCAATGATTTTGAACTGGCCAAAAGCTTACTGGATGATATAAAAAGTTTAGGCTTCGATGTACGTGAGTTTGGTAAAAATACGTTGGTGGTAGAAGGGATTCCTGTTGACTTAGGAAGCAGCAGCATTAACGAGACACAATTGTTTGAACAATTAATTGAAGGTTTCAAAAACACCCAGCAGGAATTGAAGTTGAGTAAGCGTGATCGCCTGGCCAGAAGCTTGGCAAAAAACAGCGCCATTAAAGCCGGCACCGCTTTGGCACAGGAAGAAATGAATACCCTGATTGATGAACTTTTTGCCTGCAAAACGCCTAACTTTAGCGTCAGCGGAAAACCGGTGATCCAAACCATTACGCTAGGAGAACTGGATAAGAAGTTTGAGAAGTAAGATTAAAGCGGAAAGCCAAAAGATTAAAGCGGAAAGCGTAAAGACTAAAGCGGAAAGTGTAAAGACTAAAGCGGAAAGTGTAAAGATTAAAGCTTGATGTTCGACAGCCATAATGGCAAACGACCAACAAGAAACGATAGACGATCAACGAAAAACGAACAACGAACAACGAACAACGACAGGAAAAACAATAAATGAACAACATATATATCCCACCAGTAGTCAAAAACCTGCTGATTATTAATATCTTATTCTTCTTAGCCACGTTATACTTCGAAACAAAAGGGATAAGATTAGGCTTTACGCTTGGGGCTTTTTATTTCGATTCGCCTTTAGCAAAACCCTGGCAGCCGCTTACCTACATGTTTATGCATGGTGGCTGGGCGCATATTTTCTTCAACATGTTTGCCCTTTATTCTTTCGGCACGTTATTGGAAAGCCGTTGGGGAGCTAAGAAATTTCTAACATTCTATTTAATCACCGGCCTTGGCGCTTTGGCTTTACAGCTGGGTGTACAGGCATTTGAAACTTATCAACTTACAGGAGCGGTAGTAAATCCTGGAGCTGTTTCTATTGATTTTGCGTCAAACATGGTTCAATCGAATGTGAAGGGATTAAATAATGAACAATTAGGCAAATTAATTGAAATCTACACCACACCAATGGTTGGCGCATCTGGCGCAATATTTGGTTTACTGGTGGCGTTTGGCATGCTCTATCCTAATGCAGAGCTGATGATCATGTTCATTCCGGTACCGGTGAAAGCAAAATACATTATCCCTTTTTATATCCTGGTAGAGTTGTTTTTAGGCGTTGGTCAGTTTGAAGGCGATTCTGTTGCCCATTATGCACATTTAGGCGGCGCATTAATCGGCTTCATTCTCGTTAAAATATGGAAGGATAAAAACACAAATTTTTACAATTATCATGAATAATACTTTTAAAGATTTAAAGTATAAGGTATTTCAATCGGGTAATCCACTGTTTTTTTACATTGGTATTAATGCGATTATATTTCTAATCACTGCGATTATCTCCGTATTCTTATTTTTAGGGAAAACCGATTTTATTATTGGCGACTGGATCAGAGACTATTTTGGTGTTCCGGCAGCAGTTTCTTCGTTGCCAACCCGGTTCTATACGGTATTTACCTACATGTTTTTTCATGATGGCTTTCTTCACCTGTTGTTCAATATGCTTGGGCTGTTCTGGTTTGGAAACATCTTTATGAATTTCTTAAAAAGCAAACAGTTCCATTTCGTTTATCTTGCAGGAGGCTTCGCTGGCGCGTTAATTTATATAGCAGGTTTAAACATTTTCCCTGCTTATGCAGGCGGCATTATCGGTCAAACTGTTATTGGTTCTTCAGCAGCTGTAATGGCCGTTATTGTGGCTACCGCAACCCTGGTTCCAAATTACACCATTATGATGATGTTGATAGGCGAGGTAAAGATTAAATGGGTGGCAATCGCTTATTTTCTGATTTCCTTTATCGGATTATCATCTGCCAATGCAGGGGGCAATCTGGCCCATATCGGCGGTGCAATTCTGGGTTTTGCCTTTATGAGAAGCTTGCAAAGCGGGCGTGACTGGAGTAAATTATTTGAGCGTAAGCCAAAACTGCGTGTCGTTAAAAACGAAAAACCGCCCGTGAAGAAACCTGTTTTCAAAGATGTTTCGCAGAAAGAAATTGATGAAATCTTAGATAAAATTTCATCTTCGGGTTATGATAAACTTACGGCGACAGAAAAAGAAAAATTGTTCAAAGCAAGCAAAGATTAATGGCAAATAAAAAGTATAATTTACTGGATAAAATTTTATTACCAATTGCAATTATATTGGTAATAGCCTTGATAATGGGAACGGTTGCGGGCAATATGGATCCACGGCAACACCCTGTTATCGCTTTTTTTGGTTTGGCTTATCCATATTTTTTATTCCTCCATATTATTTTTATTGCCTGGTGGTGCATCAGTAAAAAGTGGATTTTTGCATTGGCCAGCATATTGGTCATCGCCTATGGCTACAAAACATTAAGGGCTACTTTCTCTATAAGCGGCGACCAGGGGCCTATCGTAAAAACAGAAAACAGCATCAGAATGATGACTTACAATGTTCATAATTTTAAGTTGTATGGTGGCGAAAATGATGAATCTGTTAAAGAGAAAATACTTCAGGTAATAAACGAACAAAGCCCTGACATTATTTGCTTCCAGGAATTTTACACCCGTTACAAAGGAGATTTTGACACCATAGACAGCCTGAAAACAATTTTGAAAACCAAACATTTTTATTTCGTGCCCACAAATAAGAATGATTATGAGGCCATTGGTTTAGCCATTTTCTCTAAATTCCCGATTAAACATTCTGGTAAAATTCCTTTTGTTGAGGGTTTCCCGGGCAACATGAGCATCTATACTGATCTGGACATTAAAGGACAAACGTTAAGGGTTTATAATGTGCATTTCCAATCCATCTCTTTCGAGAAACAGGATTATGAATACCTGGATAAGGTGAAAGAAATGAATACCCAGCTACAGCCATCTAAACGGATTTTACGCATGCTGAAAAGTGCGTTTTTGAAAAGGAGCAGTCAGGTAGATGAAATGAAAAAGGAGATGGACAATTGCAAAACGCCATACCTCATTGCCGGCGATTTTAATGATACCCCGGCCTCCTATGTGGTCACTCAGATCACAGAAAAGTTAAATAATGCCTTCATTAAAAAAGGCGCTGGTTTCGGTACCACTTATAATGGTAAATTCCCGAATTTTCAAATCGATTACATTGCAACATCAAAAGATTTAGAAGTACTTAACTATAAAATCGAAAAAGCAAAGTTATCTGATCATTTTCCGGTTAGAAGCGATTTAAAACTCATTTCTAAAACAGCCGAAACAAAATAATCTGCCTTTTCTCCTACGCCAGGGCTGAATTGGCGCTTTCTTATCATAAATCAACAAGTCAAGCTGAATTAATTTAGATATTTGATTTTATAAAACGAAAAACCATGAGCACAATAGACGCACTGAACTGGCGCTACGCCGTTAAAAAAATGAATGGCCAACCGGTAGAACAAGAGAAGGTTGATAAAATTATAGCGGCTGCGCACCTGGCTCCCACATCTTCAGGTTTACAACCATTTAGGGTGATCGTAATTACGAATCAGGAATTGAAAGAAAAAATTGCCCCTATTGCTTATAACCAATCGCAAATAATAGATTCTTCTCACCTATTGGTTTTTGCTGCGCAAGAAAAATATACAGACGAAGGCATTGACAAAGTGTTTGATAGAATGAACACTGAACGTGGTTTGCCTTTGGATACCACTGATGCGTATAAAACACAGTTAAAAGGAATGTTATTGTCAAAATCTGCTGATGAAAACTTCCAGCATGCTGCCAAACAGGCATATCTTGCTTTTGGAGTTGCTATCGCAGAAGCTGCCCTATTAAAAGTAGATGCGACACCGATGGAAGGCTTTAATGCTCCTGCTTTGGATGAGCTTTTAGGTTTGGATAAAAAAGGCTTAAAAAGCGTAACCCTATTGCCACTGGGACACAGAGATGAAAATGGCGATTGGTTGGCAAACCTTAAAAAGGTTCGTACACCGAAAGAAGAATTTGTAATTGAGTTTAAATAAGGTTATTGCCAAATTTTTCACGCTGCGCTTATAATCAACAATAGAGTTGTCAACTTTTACAGCAACCTGCCTATAAAGCTGACAACTCTTTGTAAAGACTACCCATTACAAAAAACTCAATATAAGTAATGGCCAGCTATTAATCGCAACATGGCTGGAAAATAGACAGCTCTTCCCCGCAACTGTATTTTATGTAAAAAAGTGTTAAACATGATTACAATTTAGGCGCTCTATTTTTAATTGGATATATTTACAACCTAAGTATTTAATTTCCAATTCATGAAAATTTTTAGACTATCCCTTTTAATACTCTCCGTTCTCTTCACTATAAACTTCTCTTCATCGGCACAAACCGATACCGTTAGCATCAACACCCTCATTAGCAAAACCAGTAAAGCACTTAATGACTATCCAACGGAGAAAATTTACCTCCACTTTGATAAGCCCTATTACGCCATCGCAGATACGGTTTGGTTTAAAGCTTATGTAACGGAGAATCAGAATCTTTTATCAGGAATTAGTAAGATCATTTATGTTGATGTAATTAATCAGAAAGATTCGCTCATTCAAACCATAAAATTGCCAATTACAGGTGGTGTTGCAAATGGAAATTTTCCGCTGGATCAGGTTAACTATAAACAAGGAAATTACCATATACGGGCTTACACCATGTGGATGCTGAATTTTGATAGTCCCGCGTTTTTTAACAAAACCTTTTTTGTTGGCGAAGCGATTGATAAAGAAGTCAAAACACACATCACCTATAAAAATACATCGAACGATAAGCAGGAAAAAATTGATGCCCGCGTACAGTTCAAAGACCCAGGTAATAAACCATATGCCAATCGGAATGTGAGCTGGCAGGTGGTTACCAGTTACACTGTTATTGCAAAAGGAAGAGGTACTACTGATGCAAATGGCTACCTAACCATTGCTATGAGTGCCAACCAGAAAGCAGAATATCAATTAAAAAAAGGCGAACTGATCACCAGCATCAATACTACCGATAAAGATGTAGTGAACAACAGCTTTACGCTGGCCAATGCAATTTTAAGTAAAGACTTTCAATTTTTCCCGGAGGGAGGAAATCTAATTGCAGGATTAACGAATAAAGTTGCCATTAAAGCAATTAAGAGCGATGGTTTAGGCATTAATTCGAAAGGGACCATTACTGATAGCGATGGCAAACAGGTGGCTGCCTTCAACGCCCAGCATGTGGGGATGGGAACCTTTGATTTACTGCCTGAAAATGGAAAAACTTATAAAGCCAATGTAACTTACGTGGATGGCACAAGTGAAACCTATAACCTGCCTGCCGTAACAGATAAGGGTATAAAAGTAACGGTTGACAACAGTGATGCAGAAAATATTCAGGTAAAAATTCTTTCTAATGATGGTTTTTTTGAAGAGAATAAAGGAAAAAAATTCTACCTGGTGGCACAAAGTAAAGGTGTAATTTGCTACGGTGCGCAAACTGCCTTATCCAATAAAGAATACAGCTCAACGATTCTGAAATCCAAATTCCCGTCAGGCATTGCACAATTTACCTTATTTACCGATGCAGGCAAACCACTAAGTGAACGACTGGCGTTTATTCAACATAAAAGCAATATGGCGGTGGCCTTAACTACCGCAGCACCATCTTACGGGGTGAAGAAAAAAGTTAAGGTGAACGTCGCTGCGAAAAAGGATGGTGCGCCAGTAGAAGGAAATTTCTCTGTAACTGTGGTTGATGAAACGAAAGTTCCGGCGAATGACGATGCAGCCAGTACCATTTTAACAGGTTTATTGTTAAGCAGCGACCTTAAAGGTTATGTGGAAAAAGCCAATTATTACTTTAATGCACCTGATGCCAGGAAAAATACCGATCTGGATATACTCTTACTCACACAAGGTTACCGCACTTTTAAATACAGCAATATTCTTGCCGGCAGTTTGCCTAAAATCAGCTTCCTGCCAGAACAAGGTATTGAAGTTTCGGGGATTTTAAGAATGAGCAACGGAATTCCGGTAAGGAAAGGCCAGCTGTTGTTAACTATTCCTGATAAACGTTTTAACCTGGAAGGGACTACTGATCCGGTAGGAAATTTTAAGTTTCAGAATCTGGTTTTGAATGACTCTTCTAAGGTGACCATTACCGCAAAATACAATCCAAATTACAGGGCCATGGCCATTAGCTTAAACGGATCTGCCGTACCAAGCTTAACGCGAAATTTTAGCGCAGCAGAAGAGGTTTTAAATATTGATAGTGCATTAACGACTTACCTGGATAATAGTAAAAAACAATATTCTTATTTACACACGCTGAAGGATGTAACCATTAAAGGTGCTGTTATTCCAAAGGTGAGCCATAAGGATTATCCTGCATTAACTGGCTTAAGCCAGATGGCCGATCATGAAGTTACCGGCGACCGCTTACAGGGCTGTGCCTTATTGATTAATTGTTTGCAGGGCATGCTTGCAGGCGTAACCTATCAGGATAATAATTTTTATGTCACCAGAGATTTTAATGCCGGGAAACGGATTCCGATGGGAATTTTTATTAATGGAATGAGCGTAGATGTAAATCAGATCAACACTTTAAATCCCAATAATATCGAATCAATTGAGGTCTTTTTAAGGGATGAACTGGGGTTGGTAAACCGTGCAAATAATGTGAATGGTGTGATTGTATTTAATCAGAAAAAAGCGCCAAAAGGAACTAAAATTTCTAAAGCGCAACTGCTTGATATGATTCCTAAGAATTATGAAGTCACTTTCTCTCCACAGGGCTATAATAAAGAGAAACAATTTTATTCGCCAAAATACGATGTTCCTGCTAACATGAATAAAAATGATTTACGTACCACTATTTACTGGAACCCAAAAGTTATTACCGATGCGACAGGAAATTCTTCTTTCGAATTCTATAATGCTGATGGGAAAGGACAATACAAAGTAGTTATTGAGGGCATAGATGCCAATGGAAACTTAGGCAGGGCTGTGTTGCGGTACACGGTTAAATAGATATCATTGTTTATGTTAAAAGGCTCAGGTGCAGACGCATTTGAGCCTTTTATTTTTATCTGATATAGCACTTTTCCAACGCTTCTACCAGTTTGGAGGGAGAAGGGTGGTTAACTTTCTCTTGTAGAATTTAAGTAAACTATAATTAAATTTTGAAGGAAGTTAGACTGCTTACCAAATCGGATAAGGCAATTTTTCACCCTCCAGCCCAGCAATAATGTTTTCGGCAATAAGCTTCGCCATTGCATCACGCGTTTCTTCTGTCGCAGAGCCTATGTGAGGCAACACGGCAACATTATCCATATTTAACAAAGGGTTATCTTTTTTCATCGGTTCCGGATTGGTCACATCCAAACCAGCGCCCCAGATAATCTTTTCCTCCAGGGCTTGAATCAGGTCTTTCTCGTTATGAATCCCTCCCCTGGCAGTATTTATAAATATAGATTTCGGCTTCATCTTTTTAAATGCCTCCATCGAAAACTTATCCTTGGTTTCCTCTGTCAATGCCGTATGCACAGAAATCACATCGCTCTGCTCCAATAGTTCATCAAAAGAAACATATTTAGCATCAACTTCTTGTTCAGCATCCTCATTACGGGATCGGTTATGGTAAATCACAGGCATCTGGAAAGCTCCGGCACATTTTTTTGCCATTTCCAAACCAATTTTCCCCAAGCCCAGCACACCCAGGATTTTGCCATTTAATTCGATTCCCAACTCTGGTGTAGGCTCGTAATTCTGCCAGTCGCCTTTAATGATTTTTTTATGCAGGTAAAATGCCTTTCTGGAAACCGCCAGCATCAATAAAAATGCAGTATCAGCCGTGGCCCCACTAAGTACACCAGGAGTATTGCCCACCGGGATGCTTAACTTTCTGGCTTCCTCCACATCAACCTGATCAAAGCCTACCGAATGAAGTGCAATTACCTTTAAATGTTTGCAGGCATTCAAAAATTTTGAATCAATTTTATTAGGACCAACACTTACCAAGGCATCCTGATCCTGACAAGCCTCGGTTAACTCATCAGCAGAAATTTGTCTGTCTTCCTGCCATTGGGTGATTTCGATGTGATTTTCTTCCAGCTGCTTTAAGCCCACCTGTGCAATATTACCGCTTATAAATACTTTCATACTTTTAAAAACAAGGAACCTTTTCAGGAGTTTTAATATTTTGAAATCATTACTATCTTACTGTGGCGTTAATCCTTTGCAAAGTGTTTGCGCTAAAATAACCCAATGCTCCATTCGAAATGTTTGATGGAGGGTTTGAAGGCGTTGTACCCTGATTAGGACCTCTTCCATCCTGCTGACTCAGCACATACCAGTAATCGAAAATATTCGAATCAATTCCTTCCATTTCAATGCTAAAACTGTCTCCGCTTTTTAAGCCTTCGTCATCATCATCATTGGCTTCATAAAACAATTGAATCCGCAGGTTATTCCCATTGGTTAAGCGATCATTATTTACATAAATCCGATCAAAAAAGACACCATTCACATATAGGTTGAAACGGTAAGCATTACTCTCCTTTGCAGGATCAACCAGAAAAGCCGCAGCCGTTTTACGCTCTTCTCCAAAGAAAGAATTACTGATCACGCCTATGGAATCCAGCTTTACAAAATTTGGCATTTTTGAGCTGGCCTGATAGTTTTTCCCTTCTGCCATAACATCCATAGTGTAAGTAACTCCAGAAACCCCTCTCATTCTATTCACATAAACACCAGGTGTTTTCTCTGTAAAAATATAATTATTGCCCCGGCTATCGGTCACTTTTACAGTTGCGCCAGGTACTTTTGGATAAACCCCCACTTCATCATAACCAACAGTTTTAGTGATGATAATTTGCTGTTCAATTAACCTATCTACAATTCTCCCTTCGATAACGATCTGTGCTTCGGCATTTTTGGTATCTATTTCAATGATTTTCGTACAAGAAGTAAGGCCGACAGTGGCAATCATCAGGTAAATAAAAAGTCTTTTCATGATTTAAAATTTAAAATTCCAGGTAACTGAAGGAATCATTCCAAAAAGGGAGGTTTGCTCGGCAGCCGTTTTACCAGGGTTTGCCGGATCATTTATAAACTCGATTGAATAAGGATTCTTTCTGGCCAGGGCATTATAAACACCAAAATTCCAGCTTGACTGGAACCTGCCCCTGCGTTTTCCTTCAAGCGTTGCACTCAAATCCAAACGCATGTTATAAGGCATTCTACCGGCATTCCTTTCGGTATAGTAGTAAATGGTTTGCCCGCCAACAACATATTTACCTGCCGGAAAAGTAACTGCATTTCCTGTGCTGTAGATAAAACTTGAAGAAAACGTCCAACGCTTATTGAGGTTATAAATACCCACTACAGCTATATCATGTGTACGATCTTGCCTCGCCGGAAAATAGTTTCCATTATTCAACTGTGCAAATTTGCGCTCGGTTTTAGATAAGGTATAGCCTACCCATCCATTAAGCTTCCCGAATTTCTTTTTAAAGAACAATTCCAAACCATAGGCCCGGCCTATTCCATAAAGCAATTCTGATTCTATATTAGAATTGGCCAGCAGTTGTGCTGCATTTTTATAATCGATTTGATTTTGAAGCCATTTGTAGTAGACCTCACCCGAGAGTTCATATTTATTTTCATCCAGGTTTTTAAAATACCCCAGCGCTACCTGATCTGCAATTTCTGGTTTAATGTTATTGCTGCTCAACACATATTGATCCGTAGGCGAACTAGATGTTGCATTTGTTAAAATATGAATGTTCTGGGTGTTTCGGTTGTAGGAAGCTTTTACGGAATTTTGCTCATTGAATAAATAACTAACAGAAAAACGAGGCTCCAGATTAAAATAGTTCTTATGGAATTTTCCGTTGCCTACAGTTTCCGTACTGGTAATGTTGCCGTTTACATCATACTCACTAAAATGACCAGGACCTAAAAGCGAAAAGGCTGCGAATCGAACCCCGTATAAAAAGTTAAGTTTTTCAGTCGCCGCCCATTCATCAGATACATAAGCCGCACTTTCCAAACCGTACCTTTTTTCTTGTGTTAGTGGATTAACCTGGGATGCCTGACTGGTTGTAATATCAATTGGCGAAATGCGGTGATGAGTGGCATTTAAGCCAAACCTGAGCGTATGTTTATTGCTGAAGTATTGAAAATCTTCCTTAAAATTGAAGTCGCGCACCAAAGAAGTAGCCTTAAAGTTGGTGACATCATTTAGCAACTGAACAGTATAATTGTAATTGTTGTAGATAAGTGAAGTGTTAGAAAACAACCTGTCGTTAAAAATATGATTTAAGCGAATGGTGGTGGTAACATTACCCCAATTATTCTCAAAAAGGTCTTTAATCCCGATATTATCCTTCCCGAAATAGCCGGAAATATAAATGGTATTTTTATCGTTGATTTTGTAGTTAGCCTTGGCGTTGATGTCATAAAAATTTAACGTACTGCCGTTGATAGAAGAGTCTGGGGAGGCGCGTAAAAACAGGTCGATATAAGTTCTCCTAAAGCTCACCATAAACGAACCCTTATCTTTTACAATTGGTCCTTCGGCTTTAAACCGTGAGGCAATCAAACCAATTCCACCCTGAAATTTAAACTCTTTATTATTTCCATCATCCATTTTAACATCTAAAACAGAGGATAAACGACCGCCATACTGCGCAGGCATTCCACCTTTATAAAGACTTACATCTTTGATGGCATCTGCATTAAAAGTAGAAAAGAAACCCAGTAAGTGCGATGAATTATAAACTACTGCTTCATCAAGAATTATTAAATTCTGATCGGCCGCGCCACCACGAACATAAAAACCCGTGTTTCCTTCTCCACCAGATTTCACCCCTGGCAGCAATTGAATGGTTTTTAACACATCTTTCTCACCCAATAAAACGGGAATAGCATTTAAAGATTCCATATCGATCCTTTCCAATCCCATTTGTGCGCTTTTAACGTTTTCATTTTTTCTGTTATTGGCACTCACGGTTACTTCAGCAAGGTCATTTGCTGTTTTCAGTTCCTCATTCAGCTTAGTATCTTTATTTAAGTCGATACTTTTAGTGATTGGAACATAGCCCGTATAACTTATGGTAACCGTGTACATTCCCTGAACCTGAGTTAAGGCAAAATAGCCATATCCGTTAGTTAGGGTACCGGAAGTTGCTGAACCAGTGATTTTAATGGTTGCACCAATGAGCGTTTCGCCGGAACTTGCATCGCGAATGGTGCCACTTAGTGTGAATTTGGTTTGAGCATGAACAGCAAAACTGGTTAGAAATAGCAACAAAAAAAACAAGTAAAATTTTATTGACATATAGGCTGCAACTTTTAACATGAGACGCTAAATGTACGAAATACAAAATGATGTAGTCATGACGAATTTCGTGTCAGAAGGTATAATTGTGAGAGAGAATCAGCTCCTTTAGTTCCCCGCCGGCGGGGAGACGGGGTGGCTATAGCAAAGCGGATAAAACCTGCATCTATTTTACAGCGAACATGTTTGCATCCCCCTATTCAACGAGGAGACAAAGTGCCCATAGCGAAGCATTTAGAACTATTTTTTCAACAAATGAGGTTCAACGGCTTTTCTCCAGATGGCATAACCCGCCGCATTCATATGCAACATATCTTCTAAGAAAAGTTCCGGCCGAAGTTTTTCATCTTTGGTTAGCATCAGGCTGTACACATCAACATATTTAGTATTGGCTTCTTTAGAGAGAAAAGCTTTAATTAAGGCATTCGAAGCCATTGCTTTTTCTTTAAACGCATCTCTGCTTGGGCTAGGTTTAATAGAAATATAAATGACAGGAACATTTGGCAATTTCGCCCTGATGGATTTATAAAGATTCACCGTTCTGTTTAATACTGAATCTGGTGTAGTCTGTGCATTCGGAAGATCATTCTCTCCAACATAAAGCACTATTTGACGGGGTTGATAGGGAAAAACAACATCATTTAAATAAAACGTAATATCGTTGGTTACCGCACCACCAATCCCCCGGTTTAGCACATTATATTTGGCAAAAACCTGGATTAAATCGTCCCATTTACGGATAGAAGAACTCCCTACAAACAATATCGGATTTACAGGAGGTTTGTACATCTGATCATATTTCTTGATCGTTTGCACATCTTCCCAGAAAGCGGGTTTGTTTTGGGCAGAAGCATTTATAAATAAGAATATCGAACATACAATGGCGACAAATATCTTTTTCATACTTTGATTTTTGATGTAAAAAGATACAAGGTAGTCATCATCATTAAAAAATGCTTAAAAAAGTCTGTAACGGATTGAATAGTTTGTTAAACACAAATTCAAATACAGCTTAATCCATTGAAGTTTAAAACAAAAAATCGGTTGGTAGTACACCAACCGATTCAAATTATCAGTATTTAATCATGTTTAATCCTTAAATTTTATTTCACATCAAACCATAATCTGGTTGTTAGCAAATCTGTTCCCTGGCTTGCTACTGCATTTCGGTAGCTCTGCCCGTTTAAAGATTGTTCTGTGCCAGGATAAATAAAGCGAACCGGAATCTGTCCGTTTAACACGGTGTTTGCTGATGCCGTAAGTTCCGGGTAATCAAGTCTGCGTCTTTCTGCCCATGCTTCTAAACCCTGACCAAAAAGTGCCAGCCATTTTTGTTCGCCAATTGATTTTTTATAATTGGAAGGATCATATTGGACAGCTCTCTGAGCTGTATAGTTAGCAATTAATGCATCGGAAATGCCAAACTGCTTCAATGAAGCTGCGATGCCTTGATTATATAAATCAGCGGCATTTTCTGCCGTCAAACCGCGCGCTGCTGCCTCTGCCCGGTCAAACAATAATTCTGCATAGCTAAAAATTACCGCAGGCGACTGAGGTGTCAGAAAATAAGCGCCTGGTCTTGATGTCTTCGCAAAACCAAAGTTACTGGCTTCAGAATTGGTTAAACCATTCGGCAATCCTACATATTCTTCTGGTGTAGCTGTTTGCGTTTTGCTTGCGTAAACGGGTAAACGCGGATCACTCAGGCTGAATAGTTTATCTACAATCGTTTTACTAATCCGGTAATCATCCCTGGTATCAAACTGTGCGCTTACCGGGTTCTGTTGCGGCGAAACCTGGTAAATCAATTGGGCAATATCTGCATTTGCACTGATGTAACTACCACCCTCACTTTTTATTTTATCTAAAACCTGTTGTGCTTTCGCTGGTTCCCTATCCGCAATGCGAAGGGCAACTCTTAACCGCAATGAGTTTGCAAATTTCTTCCACTTTGCAATGTCGCCATTATAGATAATATCGCCACTGATGGCTGTTCCAGCTGGATTTAAAACACTATTTGCCGTTTTTAAATCTTCCAGTATTCCATAATAAACGTCCTTTTGTTTATCATAAGCAGGCGTTATAAATTCATTTATTTTCCCGGCCTGGCTGTATGGAACATCTCCATAAGCATCAGTCAGCAATAAAAAAGACCAGGATCTTAACGTCAAAGCCACACCTCTGTAGTTTGGATTATTAGTGGTATTGCCAATTTCGATCACTTTATTTAAGCCTGTAATGCTCGTAGAATATAAGGTAGACCACAGTGAAGTGAAACTGCTATTACTGTAAATAAAACGATCTTCTTCGGTATACTGCACTTTAGCCCACTGTTGCACAAAGAGCAAACTGGAATTCATGTTATTGGTTGTTCCCCAATAGGCATCAGCAGTGTTTTTAATTGCTGCAGTTAGCAGGTAATCCGGCTGTGCATTTTCCGTAGCATTTGGATTGATATTAACATCATCCAGCTCTTTACGGCAGGATGCAGCAACCAGCGAAAGTAAAATAAAGGTATATAGGATATTATTTTTCATGATGGGAAAATTAAAATTTGATGTTCAGGTTGATTCCGTAAGTCCGTGTAGTTGGGTTTGATAAACTTTCCAAACCTTGTCCGTTCCCTGTATTAAAGGCAACTTCCGGATCAATGTCTTCGGTATTGCGATGTAAAATAGCCAGGTTTCTACCGACTAAGGCTACTGAAACGCCTTGTAAGTTCAATGAACGAATCCATTTAGCCGGTAAATTGTAGGTTAGTTTAATTTCACGAAGCTTCACATAAGAAGCATCGAAAATATTGGCTTCATCTATGGTACGGAAAGATTTATAATAAGTTTGTGCAGAAAGAATTTTATCGTTCCGTTTTCCATCCGCAGTAACGCCATCGAAGATCATTCCGTCATCGTAAACCGTTGTACCGGTGGGCGCACTGGTTCCATTAGCCAATCTAACCGTTCCATTCTCTTTTTTATTATCTGGGTAATAATAGGAAAGCCCCCCAAATTCTGCACCCCTGCCTGGTAAAGTTGAAGCTAAAACACCTGTATAAGTTCCTGTAGAATAGGTACCGTTGTAAATGGAACCTCCAAAACTGGCATCTACTAAAACACCCAGACTAAAGCCTTTGTAATTGAAGGTATTGTAAATTCCTCCGATCCAATCTGGTGTGTATTTCCCTAAAACCCTTTTGGTTGGATCGGTTTGCGGAGCGCCGGTTGCATTTACTACAATATTTCCGCTGCCATCCCTTAAAAAGGCATTACCAAATAAGGCTCCGTAAGGTTGGCCAACGGCAGCGATTACCTGTGCCGAGTTTGTAGCGACCACGTAATTTGTTAATAACCCCTCTTTGTCTAATTCAATTACCTTGCTTCTGTTTGCTGCATAATTTACATCAATATCCCAGGTAAATTGCTTCTTAATCGGTGTAATACCCAATTGCACTTCAATTCCTTTATTGTTAATTTTTCCTGCGTTCAGTAATTTAGATCTGAAACCTGTACCCTGGCTTACATCAACACTTAAAATCTGATCATAACTATTGGTGTTATACAAACTTAAATCAAAACGTAGTCGCTTGTTAAATAAAACGGCCTCTGCACCTAATTCAGACGAAGTTGTGGTTTCCGGTTTTAAATTTGGATTTAAATCGGTGGCAGATGGGGTAAGTTGCGGACTTGCTCCAAATGGCGCACCAGAGGTATAAGTATTCAGCAAGCGGTATGGATCTGCATCTTTACCCACTTTAGACCAGCCTCCGCGGATTTTTGCATAATCCAATACTTCACTCTTTATATCGAAAGCTTCCGTAAGTACAAAACTTCCGTTAAAAGACGGGTAGAAATAGGACCGGTTTTGTGCTGGCAAAGTAGAAGACCAATCGTTACGTGCCGTAATATTTGCGAACAGGTAATTTCTAAATCCAATTTGCCCGGATGCATAACCACTATAGGATTTTAATTCGCTATAATTATTGGATGAAGTTAAAGGATCTCTCGAATTACTCAAGGTATATAAACCTGCAACGGCCAAACGTGGGGCACTTTGATCATTCTGTTCAATGTACCTCGAACGAATATTTCCACCCAACAAAGCCTCTAAACTGAAGTCGTCATTCAACTGCTTGTTGTAACTTAAAGTTGCATCCGTATTGTTTTCATTTACCGTAAAAGCACTTTCAGTATAAGAGCCAAATGGTGTTCCGTTGGTACCATAGGCAATTTTTATTTTCCGGCGATCATTGTAATAATCTGTTCCCGAACGGAAGTTGAAGTTTAAGCCATCTATGATTTTATAGTTTAAGCCAACGCTTCCAATAATCCTGTTTCTGTTTTGAGCAACAGTATTTTCGTAAGCTACCCAATAAGGATTACTATAATAGCTATTGTTCCAATTGAAGGTATTTCCATTCTCATCCAGATAATTTTTCAATTGATTAATATCTACTTGTCTCCCAAACCAGGCAAACTGTAGCATGGTACTGGTTGATCTTGAACCACCAGTACCGGGCAAGTTATCAGAAGCAAGCTTGCTATAGTTTGCATTTGCCGTGATGGTAAGTTTTGGTGTTAACCGCAAGGTTGTATTTAATGCAAAAGAGTTTTTTCCCTGACCAGAGTTGGGCACAATGCCTACTTGTTTCAGGTTATTGTATGATAAACGGTAGTCGATCTTATCACTCGCATCTTCGATAGATATACCATTCGCCAAGGAATATCCCGTTTCGAAGAAATCTCTTACGTTATCCGGGTTGGCTACAAACGGAACAGCTACTCCTTTAGAAAAAAACTGAGGAATTAAACGGCCATCCATCCTGGGGCCCCAGCTTTCATCTACCCCATCATTTACCCCTGCGCCTTTTCCATCTACATAGCTAAATTTCCCTTCAGACCCTTGCCCGAATACATCCTGATATTTTGGTAAGGTTAACAGACTCTCAATTACTGCATTGGAATTGAAAGAAATGCCCAGGCCTTTTTTCGATTTACCGGTTTTGGTTTTGATAATGATTACACCCGCAGCAGCTCTTGATCCGTATAATGCCGCGGCATTCGGCCCTTTCAGCACACTGATTGATTCGATATCATTCGGGTTGATATCTGAAATGGCATTGGCATAATCCCGCGCGCCTGCAGAGTTGAGCTGTGAGTTATCTACAGGAATCCCATCCACCACAAACAATGGCTGATTATTCCCGGAGATAGACGTTTCGCCCCTGATTACCACCCGGGAAGAACCCATATCGCCCTGACTATTCGTTACCCTAACCCCGGCTACTTTACCGGCGAGTGCGTTTACAAGATTAGATTCCCTCGCTTCAGTTAAGCTTTCGCCTTTTAGCTCCTGAACGGCATAACCTAAAGATTTCTTTTGTCTGGAGATACCCAAAGCCGTTACAACCACTTCATCAAGCGCATTATCGCTATCACTCAAAGTCACGGCAAGCGTTTTTGTTGCTTCAGTTACCTCAATCTCCCGGGTAGCAAAACCAATATACGAGAAGACAAGAGTACTTTTCCCAGCGACTGAGATGCTGAATGCACCGTTATTATCTGTGGTTACGGCCTGTTTAGTTCCTTTTACAAATACAGAAACGCCCGGCAGGGTTTCACCGGAAGCGCCCTTTACCGTTCCAGACACTGGAATATTCTGCGCCTGAACGAAATTTGAAAGCAATAGCAAAAAGAATATCGCCGGCAGCTTTATTTTCTTAAACATAATTAGTGTTGATTAATGATCATTTAAAAATGGTGAATGCAAAAAATTCGGGCAAAGCAATTCCACTTCGCCATCAGGGCGATTTTTTTACAGACGTGAATAATTATTTAATTAAAATGGATAGTATGGTATTTATCAACTGCTACAGCAACAAATACCCTTGCACATTCGAAGGATTAAGAAGGTGTTTAAATTTACGCTTTGAATTGATTGTTCTTTGTTAGTTTTTTCCATCTAGTTTCTATTAACGCTACATCTATACTTATCAGGTTTTGCGAAACCGGCTTATAAAAAAAGCACGCCCATTAAATCAGGAGTGCTCTCATATATTATCTTTAATAATTTGCATTCATCTGACTTAACTAACCCAAATTACTTGGGGTGGAATTAGCACCATATCCATTTTTAAGGCTGGTTGCTAAGGTTTCGCAGGGCCATTCCCTCCACCTTTCTTGATAAGTATTTTAAAATAACTGGCGCAAAGATAATATAAAAATCATAATGACTACAAATTCTATAGATTTTATTGAAAATATTTTTTCTCCATTCATTTCATGCTTACATTTGTGGCATAATCAATAGATTGAAACATCCCATGAATATAAAATCTTATTTTATTCTGCTATTTGCTTTCACGCTTTCGCAGACTTTACAAGCACAAACACACAAAAAAAGTTTACCTGCACCACAGAAATTGAATACTGCCTTTGTTTCAAATGGCAAATGGCGTGGTGTTTTCGAAATTAAACCAGGCGTAGAAGTCCCATTTAATTTTGAAATAACCAAGGAAACCGACAAACCTCATTTAGTTTTTTTAAATGCTGAAGAACGTTTTGAGGGGGGAATAGTAAGGCAGACTGCAGATTCACTTTTAGTGCCTCTGGATCAGTTTGATAATGAGCTCGCTTTTAAAATTTCAGGAGATTCGCTAATTGGAACGCTTAGAAAACAAGATCATTCCGGAACGCCTTTAGCGGTAAGTGCAACGAAAGGGAAAGATTACCGATTCAAAACTACAGGCAAAACAGCTACTGCAGATTTTTCTGGCAAGTATGATGTTACTTTTAAATCTCCTGCCGGGAAAGACGAAAATGCAGTCGGACTTTTTAAACAAGAAGGCAACAAAATCTCCGGAACTTTTTTACGTATTACCGGCGACTCCCGTTATTTAGAGGGAATAGTTGAAGGCAACGATTTCTATTTATCAAGCTTTATTGGCTCCGGGCCATCTTATTACAAAGGAAGTTTTACGAAAGACGGAACAATTACCGGAGAAGTGGTAAGCGCAAGGGGAAATACGCCATTTAGCGGAAAACAAAATGAAAATGCTGCGTTGCCGGACGCCTACAAACTAACCTATTTAAAAGATGGTTACAAGACACTGGACTTCTCTTTCCCTGATGTAAATGGCAGGAAAATCTCACTAAGTGATGAAAAATTTAAAAACAAGGTGGTAATATTAACCATCACAGGAACATGGTGCCCGAACTGCGTGGATGAAGCATCTTTTATTGCACCCTGGTACAAAGAAAATCGCAAACGCGGTGTAGAAGTAATCGGGATCCATTACGAAAGACAACTTGATTCTGCTTATGTACGTAAAGCATTAAACAGATTCAGAGAAAAATTTGATATCCAGTACGACCAGGTGATTGCAGGTAAGCCAGATAAACAACTGGTGGCAGAATCATTGCCGGCCTTAAGTAATTTCCTTTCTTTTCCAACCACGATCATTATTAATAAAAAAGGAGAGGTTGCGCAAATCCATACCGGTTACAGCGGACCAGCGACCGGAAAATACTATACTGATTTTGTGAAAGAGTTTAATACAGAAATTGATGCGCTCTTGAAAGAATAGGTTGCTATAGAACGGCTTTCCTGACGCAGCTAAGAAGTTTTGGATATCATTACAATGAATGGTGATGCTGAGTTTATTTCAGCACTTGTCTTGTGAACAATTCCAAACCACAATAGAAATAGATCCTGAATCAAGTTCAGGAGGACGCCCGACGAGGAGCTGTAATGCTGAATTTACTTCAGCAACTATCTTATCACCAAATGCGGTTTAGCCTCTATCAAATTACTAAAAAAATAAAACCATAATAATAATCGTTAAAGTAACGATTATTATTTATTTTGGTCATCGCATTCCTAACCAAATAATTGCAGACCGATGAAGTGCCTTTTTAAACTCCCATTATTACTCCTTTTTATTTTTCCGTCCTCGGCTGCGCTTGCCCAAATCAGAACAAAAATTCCGAAAGAAAAGGACATGGCCGCCTACCTGATGGTTTACTTCAAAGATGATACCCACGGGCTTTACATGGCTTTAAGTAAAGATGGCTACCGTTTTACAGATATCAACAACGCCAAACCCATAATTGCCGGAGATACCATTGCCGAACAAAAAGGAATTAGAGATCCATACATTTACCGTGCACCCGATGGTACGTTTTACCTGGCCTTAACCGATTTGCACATCTATGCACAAAAAATGGGTTATCGCTTAACAGAATGGGAACGTGATGGCAAGCAATATGGCTGGGGTAATAATCGCGGACTGGTTTTGATGAAATCGAAAGATCTGATTAACTGGTCGCACCAGGTATTGCGGGTAGATCAGGCTTTTCCTGAACTTTCTGATATTGGTTGTGCCTGGGCACCTGAACTTATTTATGATGAAAAAGCACAGAAAACCATGATCTATTTCACTATGCGTTTTGGCACCGGAAAGGATAAAGTGTACTATGCTTATATGGATAAAGACTTCACCAAGCTGGAAACTGCGCCAAAATTATTATTTACTTACCCTAAAGATGTTGCCTACATTGATGCAGACATCACCAGGGTTGGAAATCAATATCATATGTTTTATGTACCTCATGACGGAACGGCCGGTGTGAAACAAGCAATATCAAATACCATCAATTCGGGATACAAATATGATGACAAATGGTATGATCCGGAAGAAAAAGGCTGCGAGGCGCCAACTGTTTACAAACTTATTGGTCAGAAAAAGTGGCACCTCATTTACGACATTTATCGCATCAATCCACATAACTTCGGGTTCAGTGAAACCACAGATTTTGTAAACTTTAAAAACCTGGGGCATTTTAATGAAGGTGTAATGAAATCGACCAATTTTGTTTCTCCAAAACATTGCGCCGTAATTCATCTTACCCAAAAAGAGGCACAGAGGTTAGCTAATCAATGGAAGCTGGATATGAAATTTTAACCAAAAACTATCTCATCCCAAATCAATTACAAACAACCATGCGATACAAGCTTATATCATCCATCCTGCTATTATCAGTCTTTTTATCTTCCAGTTTATGGGCAAAAGATAATAAGTTAACTGATGAGCCAGATTCTGTTTATCTATTTTCTTATAATGGAAATGGCTTACGTTTCGCCTGGAGCCGCGATCAAACCAACTGGACAACAATTGGCAAAGGTTACCTGTTTCTAAAAAGCGATTATGGCAGATGGGGAAGTGAAAAAAAGATGGTTTCACCTTATTTAATCAAAGGAAGAAATGGTGAATGGGTTTGCACCTGGAGTTTAAATGATAAAACCAATCAATTTGCGGTAGCTACCTCTAAAAATTTAATCAATTGGAGCCCTCAGCATTATCCCTACGTTGCCTTAGGCAAAAACGTGCTTAAACCTGTTGTTAATTATAATCCTGTGGAGGATCTGTATACCATTAGTTATGCAGATGTTGAAGGCAAGCATTTTCAGACTAAAACCAAAGATTTTATCAGCTATAGCCAAGCCGTAAAAATTCCACTTTCTGCATTTACAAATCGCAGTCAAACGGCAGAAATTTCAGGTCAGCATACTGGTCAAACACATCGTGTTGCCTGGTCTGTCATCAAGGAACTTCAAAAAGTATTTGATTTGCAGCAATATAAAGCCCTACAAAATACTGAAACCACGAAAGACGATGTGCAAAGATTTGCAGGCTTAAAACCAGTTGAGGCAAAAATCACCCTTCAGCCAAAAAATGCAAAAGCCATCAGCAATATGCTCACCGGTATATTTTTCGAAGACATTAATTATGCAGCAGATGGTGGCCTTTATGCCGAATTGATCCAAAATCGTGGTTTTGAGTATAAACCAAGTGATAAATCATTCAGCGACAAAGATTGGAACAGCACTTTTGCATGGTCGCTAAAAGGTGATCAAACGGTTTTAAAAATAGATTCTGTTTCTCCGGTTCATACTAACAATTTGCATTATGCGGTTCTGGATGTAAAAGTTCCTGGTGCTGCGCTTACCAATAATGGTTTCGATGGAATAGCAGTTAAAAAGGGAGAAAATTACAATTTTTCAATTTTCAGCAAACAATTACAGGGCAATAATGGCAGTTTCGAAGTCAGATTAGTAAGCGAAAAACAAGGTATTTTAGGCAAACTAAAAATAAAAAGCACCTCTTCATGGAAACAGGTTAATGGTATTTTCAATTCAGCTGCAAATGCGACAGATGCTAGAATAGAAATCGTTCCGCTGGCTACCGGAAAATTTGCTTTTGATATGGTTTCCTTATTCCCTCAAAAAACATTTAAAGGCCGCAAAAATGGACTTAGAGCAGATCTTGCCACACTAATTGCCGATATCCATCCGAAATTTGTACGTTTTCCTGGTGGATGTTTAGCCCATGGCGATGGTATTCAAAATATTTACAACTGGAAAAATTCTATCGGTGCTTTAGAGGCACGGAAGCCAGACCGCAACCTTTGGGGCTATCACCAAACCATGGGCTTAGGCTATTTTGAATACTTTCAGTTTTGCGAAGATATTGGTGCAGCCCCCGTTCCGGTAATTGCGGCAGCAGTGCCTTGTCAAAATTCTGGTACAGGCGGTGGTGGCCAGCAAGGCGGAATTCCGATGGCAGAAATGGATCAATACATTCAGGATATTGTAGATTTAGTGGAATATGCCAATGGCGATGTAAATACCACCTGGGGCAAAAAAAGAGCGGAAGCGGGCCATCCGAAACCTTTTAATTTAAAATACATTGGCATTGGCAATGAAGACCAGATTACCGAGGTTTTTAAAGAGCGCTTTACCTTGATTTACAAAGCTTTGCAAAAAAAGCATCCGGAAATTACCATTATCGGTACCGCAGGACCGTTTTTTGAAGGCACAGATTATGAAGAAGGCTGGAAAATTGCAACGGATTTAAAAGTGCCGATAATTGATGAACATTATTATCAATCGCCGGGATGGTTCATTAATAATCAAGATTTTTACGACCAATACGACAGGTCAAAATCTAAAGTTTATTTAGGAGAATATGCCGCAAGCCTTCCGGGAGGAAATAAAACCAATCTGGAAACAGCTTTAGCAGAAGCTTTATATTTAACCTCACTGGAAAGAAATGGCGATGTGGTCTGTATGGCTTCTTATGCACCGCTGATTGCAAAAGATGGACATACACAGTGGAATCCTGATTTAATTTATTTCAACAACAGCGAAGTAAAGCCAACTACGGGCTATTTTATCCAGCAGCTTTATGGCAACAATGCCGGAGATCAATACCTTCCGTCAGAATTAAAATTATCAAACAACCAGGATCAGGTAGCCAAAAGAATTGCCATTTCGACTGTTAAAAACACCAAAACGAACGAATTATTCATTAAGCTGGTTAATCTTTTACCCGTTTCTGTGAATACCTCAATTGACCTCAGCGAAGTTGCAACTATTGAAAAAACAGCATTAAAAACAGAAATTTCCGGAAATCCCTCTGAAAGATTGATCATGCCTGCTACTTCAAAGGTAAATATTGAAGATCCCTTAAAACTTCCGGCGTATTCTTTTACCGTACTGAAGATTAAACTGAGTAAATAGAATGTAGCGACTTAATTCAGTTAGAATCGCCCTCCTGAACTTGATTCGGGAGCTTATCAAAATAGTGGCAGAAATAAATTCAGCATAACGATTCCCTTAGTGAAGCTCCAAGGAAAAAACCGTCTTTGCGAAGCAGATTCTTCATCTGCTGAAGCAATCTCTATCGAAGAATCTACAAAAGTAGATTGCTTCGTCGTACCTCATCGCAATGATCATGTTGATGATAGTCTTATAATCCTTTTTTGATGACTAAAGGCTTAGACTTAAGACTCCAGACTAAGGACTCCCAACTCAACTACCCTCCCGCCCTGTTCTTCATCTCTTCATTGGCTGTATTTCTGGACCTGGCTGATTTTAAATTCTGGTTCCCAAAGTTGTAACTGATATTAAACGAGACTCTTCTATTGATATAATTATTCTGAACCCGCAAATTTACGTTTTGATAATCCAAAGTACCTTTCCAGTAATTGGTTGCAAAAATGTCGTCGATGTTCAATTTAAGCTTCAAAGATTTATTTAAAAAGCTTTTCTGTACGCCGGCATTTAGGGCGTATTGGTAGATTATGGTTTTCTCCAATCCCCTCACCTTCGGAGAATTTAACCAAAAGTTAGTTTCGATAGACCAGTTATCCGCCAGCGTGACCGAGCTTGAGATATTAAAGTTATATGATAACTTACTTAATACGAAAGGCGCTCCTTCCAGGTTGTTATCATCAAACTTATTATAAAACAGGTTGAAATTGTTTTGAAAACTCCACCATTTCGTTACTGTCAAGGGGAAATATAAGCCGGCAGAATAGTATTGGCCACTTCCAATATTTCCCTGGCCAACCGTAACAATCCGGGTGCTGTCATTTTGTGCCGTTTTACTATCCAGTATTAAATCTTTAACTTTCGAATACGCTAACGAGATGGAAAAGCCGCTCTTATAGCTATAGCTGACTTCAAAATTGTTGGTAAACTGAGGCTTTAAATAAGGATTCCCTTGTTGGATGGTATAAGGATCCATATAGAAATTAAATGGATTCAACTGTTGGTAATTAGGTCTGTCGATACGTCTTCCATAGGTATAACGCAGGTTACTACTTTCTGAAATTTTTTGATTAACAAAAACTGTTGGAAACAAGGATAGGTATTTTTGATCCGCTTCCGTATTATTGGTGATCAAAGCCCCTGTAGCATGAGTATGTTCGGCCCGCAGCCCGGCTTGAATTTGCCATTTACCCAAATCTTTAGAAAGGTTTGCATAAGCAGCATTTACATGCTCTTTGTAAATAAAATGGTTGCTCTGGCCTGCAACGTTTTGCCATTCATTATTCAGTAATGCTGAAGATAGAAAATCGTTATCTGTTTCAACATAGCTCGTTTTTAAACCCGTCTCTAGCTTAGTGGTTTTAGATATTGGCCATGTAAAATCAACTTTAGAGGCTAAAATATTGATATCCGTTTTACTATCATTTCTAATAAGGGTTTGATTATAGACCACTGCGTTTTCGTTATAAAAATCAGTGTCAAAATTCTCTAAGCCCGTGTAATTAAATCCCGAATAATCAATATCGAAGTTTAAGCTGGCACCTTCTTTTTTAAAGTCGTGTTTAACGTTAAAGTTTGCACTATAATTTTTATTAGGCGTATTGGCATCTGAATATAATTGAAGGGAATTATTGCTTGCTACGCCTGCCCTGACTTCATTAATAAAAGTTTGCGAAAAATTATCGAGTTTTCTGGTACTTGTACTACCGTCCACCATTATCCCAATCGTTGTTTTTTCGCTCAGGTAATAGTCGGCGCCAAGCTTAGCGGCTAACCTGGAGCCGGTATATATTTTCTGGAAATTTTGATTAAAAGCGCTTTGCAATCCATCAGAATTGGTAGTTCTTTCTAAAAACAGGTTTGAAAAATTATTATTTTTAGATGCATTGGCGTTACTATACAGGTTCCACTTTTTATTGCGGTTATTAATATTGAAGTTGAAATCAGAACCATAAATATTTTTCGGTAAATTTGCGATGATCGCGTTCCTGTAAGTGGAAGAAACACTTCCATTTGTGCCAAATGCCTTATTTTTCTTCAATTTGATATTAATTATTCCCGCAGTTCCTGCCGCATCGTATTTTGATGAAGGGTTAGAAATAATTTCGATGGTAGCAATCTGACTACTAGTTAAATTCCCTAAGTAAACGGCCAAATCTGAGTTCGAAAGAAAGTTATTTTTTCCATCTATCATCACCATCACCCCAGATTTATTGTTCAATAAAATCCGTTCATTCTGTTTGTCGACTTGTACACCAGGTGCCTTTTCTAATAACTCAAGCGCCGTGCTCCCTGTAGATACAATGCTATTTTCCACATTCAACACCGTTTTATCGATCTGATGTTCAACATAAGGCTTTTTACCTGCTACACTTACCTCATTGAGTTGCCTGGTAACGCTTTCCAGTTTTAGGATTGGAACTTGCAAATCACCATTCAAAACAAACATTGCTGTCTTTTTCGTTTTAAAGCCAACCGCTGAAATCGAAAGTACGTAGGAACCATCTTTTACCTGGTCAATCTTAAATCCGCCATCAATATCGGCAGATACCATTTTCACTTTGGCAGTATCTGATGCATTTAACAATTGAGCAACTGCAAAAGGTACGGCAACCGCTTTTTCATCTATAATTTTTCCGGTTATGGTGTGCAGTTTTTGGGCAAAGGAAGTCCCCCATACCATCAGGCATGTCATTAACGTAAATAATATTTTCATGATTTCTTTTTTTAAGGCATATGTTTAATGAAAGCTTTGACAACTCTTAAATGAGCATTTGTTAAAGTTGTCAAAGCTGAATCAGGATCTATTGTCCATCTGTATTTCCCTCCGGATGATCTATTTCATACTTACACTTCATCCCTTCTTCCGTCATAATCCAAACGCTGAAGTTATTGTTATCATGCTCACGATCGCCGCAGCCCCATGCCCAGGTGTTATTAATATAGTCGTATGCAACGTCCTTCAAAATTAATTTTGTACCTACAGGAACCTCCAGGTCTAACCGTACTTCCTGATTTCTCCAGATAGAACCTTTTTTCAACTGGAACCGCGGACTGAAAACAATTACAGAATCTTTCAATGTATATGTGTAATTGATGTTTTGCGCATTTTGCAACGCACCTGGAAAAGTTTTACCCTGAGATTCATTTTTCTGAACAATTCTGCTTGCACCAGTTTCGCTTTTATTAATATTGATGCGGATGTTACTTGGAGTAACAAATGGCCCGTGTTCGAAATCTTCAACCACAATTTGATTCCTGTTATTCCTATCGATGTGGTAAGCAAGACTATCTTCTCTACTAAAATACTTACTCTTATCAATATCAATTGTATAGGTTTTGAAAGATTTTAAGTCGACAGTTTGCGTCAGCTCGGCATGTTGTTTAAATTCTGAAGAAATTTTTGCTGCCTGGTAACCAGCAGTGGCAACTCCAGCCAACCAGATAATTAATAAAGCAAAGGAAAAGGTTTTATTAATGGCTTGTTTGTTAAATGCAACGCGGATCGAGAATAATACCAGCGCTAAAACCGGCACAAAAAATACGATAAATGCGCTGAAAAGTATTACGCCTCTATTGCCATCGTTGATAATGGAAAAAGGAAAAGAATCGTAAATACTTGAATCCCAAAAGCCCTGGAAAGCGGCGGCGGTAATGATCAGCACGAGCAAGCAAAATGCACCAAAAATGATAATTAAGCCCGCAATCACTTTAAAAATAACTTTTCCGCTTCCGGAGATAAATCTGCCCAGCCATTCAAAAAATTCACCGATAAACATACCGAAACGGGCGAATAACGGTTGCGCGTGCCTGTTTACTTCTCCTAAACGTTCCTTAACCGCTTGCAACTCTTCATCCAAATTTTTTTGAAATCCCTGTAAGTTTGCAGGCTCGCCTTTCATTTCCATTTTCTCTACACGCGATTTCGCCTTTGGCATAATGATCCACAAGATCATATAAACCAGAATCCCGAAGCCCCCTAAAAAGGCCATTAATAAAACGGCAACCCTAATCCATTTCGCTTCTGTATTGAGAAAATGAGCAATTCCGGCGCAAACGCCGGCAACCACACGGTCGTCCATATCGCGGTACAATTTTTTCTCTGCATACTGGTGCTGATAATCGGGTTGAAATGCAGGTTCCTCATTGTTTTCTTCAATGGTATCAAAATCTTTTACACTCCCCATTTGCGCCACTACATGTTGTACATCGGCAGCATCAACCACTTGTTTTTTCTGTGCCTCCATTTGCTCAGTTAACAATTCTGCTATCCTGTTCTCAATGTCTGTAACAATCTCTAAATCGTCGGCATGGTTGGCGAAATAGAGTTTTACTTCATTTAGATAAGCTTTTAAAGTATCATAGGCACTTTCTTCGATGTGAATAATTGTATTTCCTATATTGATGATGATGGTCTTTTCCATTTCTTTGTTGCGTTAAGAGGTTTTTGAATCAGCGCCACTTTGCGATATGCCCACAGCATAAGCAAGTTCTTGCCAGGTTTGATCTAGTTTGGATAAAATTTGCCGACCAACTTCAGTTAAAGTATAATATTTTCTTGGCGGACCTGAGGTAGATTCTACCCAGTTGTAGCTTAATAAACCATTGTTTTTAAGCCTGGTTAATAATGGGTAAAGTGTGCCCTCCACAACCAACAATTTTGCCGAGCGTAATTCAGCAATAATATCGGAAGCGTAAATCTCTCCCCGAGATATAATTGATAAAACACAGTATTCCAGAATTCCCTTCCGCATTTGCGTTTGCGTATTTTCTGCTATCATAATACAAAGATATATGTTTTATCTTGTACTATGCAATACATAGTACTAAATTAAATTAAAAATAACCTATAAACAATTGATTGACAGTACATTATTTTTATTTTAAAAATTTACAAAGATAATTTGAATGGAAATTTTAGCAGTATCGAAGCATTTTTCACCTCAATAACTGGCGAAATTTATATTTGATTTTGACGTTTACCTACACGTTTCAGCGGCTAAATTGATCAGATCTCAGGTTAAAAAAATCGGTTTTCCTTTCGGATATCGGAAGGATTGTTAATTTTTAAAACAGAAAAAGAAGCAGAAAGTGAAATGAAAGGCAACCAGATGATCTTACATAGATTAATATTTCGGGGGATGAAAAAGCGGTAAAATCAAGAGGTTGTGGTTTTAACAGAAAGCAATACTATATAATCACCATAGATTTAATATATTTTGATAATTTTGCAATTCTTTAACTTGTTTCATGAAAAAATCAATAGCCAGCATCGTTGCTGAGGCGAATCAAAGCGGTGAGGGTACGCTCAAAAGAACTTTAGGACCTGTTAATCTAATTTTAATTGGTGTTGGCTTAACGCTTGGTGCAGGTTTATTTTCCATTACCGGGTTGGCGGCTGCCAATCATTCTGGTCCGGCGGTAACACTTTCTTTTGTAATTGCAGCACTGGGTTGTGGTTTCGCGGCACTTTGTTATGCAGAATTTGCTTCGATGATTCCGGTTGCAGGTAGTGCATATACCTACTCTTATGCTACTATGGGAGAACTTTTCGCCTGGATTATCGGCTGGGATTTAGTGTTGGAATATTCCGTTGGCTGTGCAACAGTGGCGATTAGCTGGTCGCAATATTTAACCAGATTTCTAAGCAGTCTGGGCATATTTTTACCCCCACAACTTACCCTCTCTCCTTTCGAGACTGCAAAACTTGCAGATGGATCAACTGTAAACGGAATTGTAAATATCCCTGCAGCATTGGTGGTGGTTTTAATGACCGCTATCTTAATTCGCGGCACTAAAGGATCAGCAATTGTAAATGGCATCATTGTATTTTTAAAAGTTGGCGTAGTGCTGGTTTTCATCGCCTTAGGCTGGCAATATATAGACCCAGCTAACTATCATCCATATATTCCGGAAAATACGGGTACTTTTGGCCAGTTTGGCTGGAGTGGGGTATTGCGTGGCGCCGGACTCGTATTCTTTGTATTTATCGGTTTTGATGCTGTTGCTGCCTCTGCTCAGGAAACCAAAAATCCGGGCAGGGATTTACCTATCGGAATTATTGGTTCTTTAGTGGTTTGTACCGTGCTTTTTGGCTTATTCGGCCACGTAATGACTGGCTTGGCAAACTATAAAGAGTTTGCAAATAGTGGCGCGCCGGTGGCCATCGCAATTGAAAAAACGCCATATGCCTGGTTAAGTCAGGCGATTATACTGGCCATTTTAATTGGCTATACTTCTGTGATTCTGATCGATTTAATGGCGCAGTCGCGGATGTTTTATTCAATCAGTAAAGATGGATTATTGCCCAAAATGTTTTCTGATGTGCACAGTAAATTCAAAACACCCTGGAAATCAAATATCATTCTCTGTATTTTCATCGGGCTTTTTGCCGCATTTGTACCGATGAATGTAGTAGGAGAAATGACGAGTATCGGAACATTGCTTGCCTTCTTAATGGTATGTGTTGGGATTTTAATTTTAAGAAAAACCAACCCGGAAGCGAAGCGGCCGTTTAGGGTTCCGTTTGTGCCTCTGATTCCAATTCTTGGGACATTAACGTGTATTGCCATGATGGTATTTCTACCCTGGGAAACCTGGTTGCGGTTAGGCGTTTGGCTGGTAATTGGCCTGGTAATATACTTTTGGTATGGTAAAAAGCATAGCAAACTGAATGTTGAATCTGAAAAAAAAGGAGAATTTTAAAAAGCACTGAACTAATTCGGTATCGCGATCCCGCTAATAAGGTTTAAAGATTTCTCGGCCGCACTCGAAATGACGGGACCTCCGGCATGGTGTTTTTTTTTGTTTTCGTTGCACTCACAGCATAACGATCCCTATTGCAAAAACCGTGTTGTTCAGGGTATTTAGGATCATGCAGAACGCAGTAGAGAATTTCAACAGAAGCATTTAATAAAATCTACTCCTACACTCTTTTAAAAGTGCTGAACTAAATTCGGCATGACGACCGTGTTTGCAATATTCAAACGTTTACAGGCTCTAACCAAACGACTAACGAAGTAATACTAAAACGTTATTCCATAAAATCAGACAAAATTTATTCCCCCAATGAGTCATGATTTCAAATTAATTTTACGGGAACGATTGCACAGTTTTGAAAGATATTATAGTTAGGAATTGAAATGGGTTGGCTAAATTGTAAATAAGTAACCAAATATAGTAGTCATCCCAAATGGCTATTTTCAATTTTTAACCAAATAACCATGAAAAAAACATTACTTTTTTTCGCCATTTCCCTATTGTTTAACACTATTTTGCTGGCTCAAAACCAGAGAATTTCAGGTAAAGTAATAGATGAAAAAGGCGAAACACTCATTGGCGTATCAGTCAAAGTCAAAGGTGCAGCAATTGGCGGCTCCACAGATGTAAATGGTACCTTTTCGTTCGATGCGCCGCCCAATTCCACATTAGTTTTTTCTTTTGTAGGCTACAACAATAAAGAAGTAGCCCTCGGCGGACAAAAAACACTTACCGTTACCCTCACAGAATCCGCAAGTCAGTTGAATGAATTAGTGGTGGTTGGGTACGGAACGCAGAGAAAATCGCAGGTTGCTACTGCGGTAGGTAGCGTACAAGGTGATGCCATTGCCGAGCGTGGAACAGTAAGCGCATTACAAGCCGTTCAGGGACAAGTTGCCGGGGTTGATATTTCGGCAGGATCTGGGCGCGCAGGCGCGAGCTTCAATGTCCAAATCCGGGGGCAAAATTCCCTGGCCGGTGGTCAACCGCTATTTGTAGTGGATGGTGTAATCGTATCAGATATTAACTTCCTAAATCCGCAGGATATTGCCAAAATGGATGTGTTAAAAGATGCCGCATCTACCGCGATCTATGGATCAAGGGGATCAAACGGTGTTGTTTTGGTAACCACAAAGAATGGTGCAACCAACAAAAGCAGCGGCGCAACAATTTCTTACGATGGCTATGTTGGCGTTCGTAAAGTGGCCAGAATGCCTGATTTTATGACTGGCGAAGAATGGTGGGAATACAGGCAAAACACTTTCATTTCACCAGAAATTATCGCCGGCAGAACATTCAACAATACCATCGGTAGTTTAGATAACCCAACGGTATTGCAAACGGTGGCTAACCATGATTATACCGACTGGAAAGACCTTGTAATCCAGGATGGAATCCAGGCCAACCATTGGGTAACGGCATCTGGCCGGAGTAGCAATAACGACATTCAATACCTCATTGGTGCAGGTTATCAAAATGAAAAAGGTAATTTCTTACAGGATAATTTAAGCCGGTATAATTTTAAAATTAATGTTGACGGGAAGATAAACAAGAGTTTTTCTGCAGGAATGAGCATTAACTTTTCATTTACAGAAACGGAACGGGGAAGTGATGATGCCGTGAGAAATGGTTTTAATATGGCGCCCATTTTCAAACCCTATGACGCTAACGGAAACCTCGTTTTCAGACCAGGCCAGATTCAAGTTCCGGGATCATCCGTTGTATCCAGTTTCACAAGTGTTGTAAATCCGCTTTTAGAGATTACCAATTCGCAAAATAATACAAGAAGACATTTTGGTGTCGGGAATGTTTACCTGCAATATGCACCTGCCAGCTGGATAGATGTGAGATCTACTTTTTCTCCAAGTGTAAACTTTGTTAGAAACGGCAGGTATTGGGGTTCTCTAACAGGCGTTGGAGATGGCTTATTACCTGATGCACAACGTGTCAATCAGCAATCGCAATCGTACATTTTTGATAATGTGGTTAATATCCGTAAGAAAATAAAAGAGCATAATTTCGCCTTTACAGGTTTGTATAGTATGCAAAAAGATAGATTTGAGAGCGATACTACGAAAGTAAATGACTTACCTTTCAACTCTTCTTTCTACAATTTGGGCTCGTCAAATAACAGACAATTATCTTCCAGTAATTTCAATCAGTTCTCTATCCTGTCATTCCTGGCCCGGGTAAATTACTCGTTCAAAGACAAGTATTTTGTAACGTTGGCTAACCGTTGGGATGGTTCATCTAAACTGGCTGAAGGCAATAAATGGTCTTCATTCCCATCAGCAGCAATTGCGTGGCAGATATCAAGAGAGTCTTTTATGCAAAATGCAACCTTCGTATCTGATTTAAAGCTGAGGTTTAGTGCGGGCGTCGCCGGAAATAATAACAACATCAGGCCATATGAAACGCAAATGAACTTAAGTTCTCCAACTTATTATGATTTCGGCGGAACACCTGCCTTAGGATATTCACCTAGCAGGCTCCCCAATTCATCGCTCACCTGGGAAAGAACCCGTGAATTCGATTTGGGTGTAGATTTTGGCTTCTTAAAAAACAGAATTTCAGGATCCATCGATTTGTATGATAAACTCTCCGAAGGTTTATTATTGAACCGGGATTTACCTTTGGAGACAGGTTATACCTCCATCAAAGATAACGTAGGATCAGTAAGCAATAAAGGGATCGAAGTTTCATTGAGAACAGTGAACGTTTCTACTCCGGATTTTACCTGGTCAACCTCGTTCACCTTCGCCAGAAACAAAAATGCCATTATCGATTTATTAGATAAAAAACAAGATTTAATAGGGAATTCCTGGTTTATTGGCCAACCAATTAATGTAAATTATATTTATGTTTTTGATGGTATCTGGCAGGAAAGTGAACGTGCACAGGCGTTAACTTATGGTCAGCTTCCTGGTCAGGCAAAGGTTAAAGATTTAAACAGTGATGGAAAAATCAGCAGCACCAATGACAGGGCGATTATTGGCCAGAAAGATCCGAAATGGACGGGCGGTTTCTCTACGCAGTTTACTTATAAAGCTTTTGATTTGTCGGCATCGCTATTTGCGAGACAAGGCATGCAGGTTTACAGTGCGTTTCACAGTGTTTTCGCCCGTTACAATGATCGTGGCACAAACAAAATCTACAACGATTATTACATGCCTGCAAATGCAGTAACGCAGGGAAGAAGCTCGAATTCCTACCCGCAACCAAATAACATTGGCCCGTATTGGGATGGCGTTGCAGGAGTTGGGTATTACAAAGATGTTTCATTTGTTAAGATTCAAAACATCTCACTCGGTTATACCTTACCAAGCAAGCTGATTGAGAAACTTAAAATAAAAAGTTTGCGGGTGTATGCCAATGTTCTAAATCCAGTTGTCTGGACAAATTATGATGGTTTTGACCCGGAAAGTGCAAGTGGCATCGATCCTTCCATCACGTTAGAACAAACAAACACAACTGTAGGAAACATCAACAATACGGGTCCGAGTACCATTACTTACCAACTTGGCATTAACCTGAAATTTTAAATAAAGGTATCATGAAAAAGCAAATTATACTATCCCTTCTCATTCTTGCCTGCTCGTTTACGGGATGTAAGAAGTTTTTAGAAGAAGAAAATAAATCCAATATTGTATCCAACGAATATTATGCAACTGCAGAGGGATATGAAAAATTAATTAATTCTACTTATGCTACGTTACGGCGCGTTTACAGTTCACCATATGTGTTCTGTGCAGGTACGGATATGTATGTAGAAGGAAGAGATGCGCAACCTGTAGGCATTAGTGAATATCAAAATTTAAACCCTGATAATGCAGAGGTGACCGCATTTTACACCAATACTTATTCTTCTATTCAGCTTTGCAATACGGCGCTTTATTTCAATAGCAATACGGCGGCTAGTGCTACCTTGCCAATCAGAAAGGGTGAAGTACAATTTATCCGGGCGTATTATTACTTTTTACTGGTACAATCTTTCGGTGGGGTAAGTTTGGTAACTGATCGTTTTGATTCGCCAGTTGAGCAATTTAAGCGGAATACTGCTCAGGAAACTTACGATTTCATCATTAAGGAAATGAATGAGGCACTTACCTTGGTTCCGGAAACGACTACAGATTTTGGCCGTGTAACTAAAAGAGCCGTTCGCCACTTTCTTGCAAAAGTATATTTAACCAGGGGATATGAATCTTTTGGTTCTGCACAGGATTTTGCTACTGCAGCTACCTTTGCAGATGCAGCAATTGCCGGAAGAACGTTAACCACTTCTTTTGAAAACCTGTTTTACCCCGGCAATGAGAAAGACCAGGAGATAATCTTTTCTGTTCAGTTCGATGCCGCTTCGTTGCCTACTGCAACCACGGGTGGTAACACCCAGGCAGCATTTTTCGGCCCTTACCAGGGTGGATCTGGTGGTGCGCAAGGTTACCCTTACCGGGCATTCGTGTTGGTACCAACACTTTATACCTTTAATACTTTTACCGAAAATGATGCCCGGTTTGATGCCACTTTTATGATCAACCTGTATCAACGTTATTATGATTACTACGATAGAAGTGCAGAACGGGCAAACCTGAACATCAGATTTTATTATAAACCCAAATGGGATACTACAACCGATGCGGCATGGCGCGCGGCAGATCCTACACATAGGGCAACCACCACCATCATCCCCTATTCCAATGCATGGCAAGCTTCCCGAAGTACTGTATTAGATAATGCAACACCATCAGTGAAGAAATTTGACGATCCAAAATCACAGTTTGGAGGTGCAACGAGTACCCGCGATTTATTTTTAGCCAGATTAGGCGAAACTTATTTGATTGCAGCGGAAGCTTATCTAAAGTCTGGAAATCTCTCCCTGGCAACAGACCGAATAAACGAAGTAAGAAGAAGGGCAGCTAAACCTGGAAAAACCGCTGAAATGACTATTACCGCTGCCAATGTGAACATCGATTTTATTCTTGATGAACGGGCAAGAGAATTGGTAGGCGAGTATGAAAGGTGGTTCGACTTAAAAAGAACCGGAACCCTTGTGGAAAGAACGAGACTCTATAACCGCGACATTAAAACCAATTGGTTTGATAAGGGTATTAATCCCTTTGCTGGCGCTGGTGGACAGCTGAAATTATTAAGACCCATCCCAAGCAGGGCAATCGACCTTAATGGTGGCCCTTTTGCACAAAACCCTGGTTACTAAACCTTTCAACAATAAAGCATTAACCTGAAAAATTTCAGGTTAATGCTTCTTATGTTTTACCGGAACTACTTTTAACTTACTACGAAACAACTACATCCAAAATAAAGATATGCACCATAATCTATACACCTTTATTGGCTTGAAACCACTAAAAACGATACTTTATGGTGTTAAAGTCTGTTAACCCAAATCCTAATTGCACATCAAAATCCTGGTGCTGAGAAACTTCCGAACGGGCATAAAGTGCTTTTAAAGTTACCTGCTCTCCTGTTGATAATATTACGTTTTCCAGAATACCATTCTTATGTGCGATTTCTACAATTTTTTCTTCAATAATCTTTATTGATTTAGCGGTTAACTTTTCAGTTTGTGCTGCTGTTAACTGAGACTTTCCGTTGGTTAGCAGCGTTAGATCGCTATTCCATAAGCTGATTGTCTTGGCCATTTCGTAGGCATGATCGCCATTCATCATTAACCCAACCTTTTCATTTTTCACTTCATAACCATGGCAATACGGACAGTGGATAATGGTAATTCCCCAGCATTCTGCAAAACCTTTAATATTTGGAAGTGTATCCTTCAGCCCCGTGGCCATTAAGATTTTCCTGGATGAAAAGGCTTCTCCAGTTCCCAGTACTACCTCAAAGCCATCCATTACTTTCCTTGCCTGATTAATATAACCATCCATAAATTTTATGGTAGGATACTTAAGAACCTCTGCTTTTGCCTTTGCTGAAATATCAGCAGGCTTATCGCCGTCGTGAGTAAGAAAATTATGTGAATGTGGGGTTTGCCTGTTGCAGGGCTTGCCCGAATCTACAATAAGCACCTTTCTGGTTGCTCTACCTAATGCCAAAGCCGCAGACAACCCCGCGTAACTTCCGCCAATTATGATTACATCAAAATCCATATCTAATTTTTAATCAAAAATCGAAATAGAATTCATTAAACGCAATAAAGTTGCATTATTTAATTGTCATATTATTTTTTATATACAGTTCCTGAAATGAAACTTCCATAGTAAAATTGCTGATCAACTAACGTATAAGTTTTTTTTTTGAACCAGGGATGTATATCAGTTAGTCTGTTTGTTTCGACAATGCCAATCATTTTAAAGAAAGCGTACATTGATTTTAACAGGAGTGATTTCCACCATTTACCATTTTTAGAATTTAATGAAAAATCAACAAATAACCAAAGGCCAGGTTTCCTGAGTCGATTATCTAAAAAATGAAAAACCTTTCCGGCCCGCTTTTCAGCGAAGTTATCAAACAGAAATGGGGTTAGAACCACATCAAAAAGTTGATCAGTCTCAAAATCCTCAACTCCGAGATTGATAAATTCTACTTTATTGTCTTTAAAATCTCTCGTTTGCGAAAGTGCAATCATTTTTTGTGAGATTTCGACATATACCACATGCAAGCCAGAGGGATGAACTTTGGCAAGTTCTTCCAAAATCCATCCCGTACCACCACCAACTATAAGTATGGAACTATTTCCGGAAATATATTTTAGCTGATCGGTCTGTGCCTGAACCTGCGATTTAAAAAACACCAATCTGCTTAAGAAATCATATTGATTGGCTATTTTATCGTAGTTGTTGACCAAGTGCTTAATATTTTAAAGCGTTAAATTACGTATGCTCAGTAACCTTATCTAAAGGCTGGGTTTTACTTAATGAACAAACTGCATGCCGATGATTCCACACAAAGCCTTAAACAAAATCAAGCCATCAATCACCATTAAATAGTAAAGGATATTTTTTCGCCGATGCATGGAATACGCAACGTAAATGGTTAACATGAAGGGCAACACATTACATAGCACCTGTGGCAGCCCAAACCCCTTATAGTCTGCAAAAACACCTAATGAAATTAAACCAACCAGCAATAACGGAATTAAGATGCTGAAAATAGTTTTACGGAGTCCGTAGCGTACCACGAAAGTGCGCAAATGTTTATTTGCATCAGTAGGATAATCTTTGATATCAAAAATAATAGCATTAACTGTGCAAAACATCCAGTTTTTAATGAAAAGCCAGGTCCACAAAACAGAGTCATGATAACCGATTCCGGTTTCGATTTTCAGCATAATCAAGGGCAGTACATTGGCGCAACATGCCCACACAAAACCGATTACAAAAGCCTTGAGCCAGCCGGTGTTTCTCAAATTAAATTTTAAAAATGACCTGGGCAACAGACCATAATATAGTGCTCCGGCGATAATGATAATAATGATTGCCAGCCAGTAAAGAGCCGGAAGATTTAAGATATGTTGGTAATTTTGATAAAACAAATTGAGCGATAAGAATATGCAAAACACAAAAAGTAAAAGCTGACTCCAGCCGATAATTTTTTTATGTTCGAAATACCACTGTGTTCTGAGATTAGTTGCTGAGGGCTGATTAGAGACTTTATTATAGGCGTAGATGTAATAGATAGTTGGTGCTAAAAAAAGCAACAGGTAATAATTCAGAGAATTGAAGGGAAGGCGCAACTGGTAGGTTGCCTCCACGGTTAACGCCACTGCTAAAATGCCGACAAAGTAATTCCCGAAGAAAATAAACCGAACAATTTTATTCAACATTAAAGCACCATTTTTTAATCGCCAATTTCGGATATAAAATTGAATAATTGGCTTGGAAGTTTGAGATTAAAGAAAATAATATATTAATTTTTTTAAAGTTGATTTTAGTGATTAAGTAAGATTCGATGCCATTTGGTTGTCTTTAATGCATTTGCTACTTGTAAATTGTAAATCGAATTAACCACCCCACCCTGGGGGCATCCCTTTAAAAAAGAGGGAAATAGCAATTGTAATAACCACCTGGCATCTGCTATTCGAACGGCCTGGTCAATTTTTCGGGATGGCACTATCTGGGCCTACCCCTAACTTTAACAGAAAAACGGCGTAGCCCTCATGAATACCATTAAAAACATATAAACTATATGAATAATTGCGAGCCGGCACTTTTGTTCCTTTTGGTTTCAATAGGGAATAAGCCCGTCCGGCAAAGACAAGAATACCTCATTAATTTCAGCAACTTAAAATATTCTGTTATTTAGTAAATGATGGCTCGGACTTCATTGTTTTCAGATGCTTCGTACATCAGGACGACAGCAATGAACTATAGCGACCGCTATAAAACCCCTTAAGGCTAAGCCACTGCTTCTAAAAGAAAAATCAATCATATAAACTAAAAAAGCCTCTCAGTTTCCTGAAAGGCTTAGTGTGGGAAATGAGGGGTTCGAACCCCCGACCCCCTCGGTGTAAACGAGGTGCTCTGAACCAGCTGAGCTAATTTCCCTGATCTTACTATTAACTCCTTTAAATCCGACCCTCCCGACTGATAATGTCGGGATGCTCTGAACCAGCTGAGCTAATTTCCCTTTTTTGAAAAGGCTTTTATTATTAATAATCTTTCAAATCCTTGAAAGTTGTGTGGGAAATGAGGGGTTCGAACCCCCGACCCCCTCGGTGTAAACGAGGTGCTCTGAACCAGCTGAGCTAATTTCCCTTTCCTTTTGGGAATGCAAATATAGCGCTATAATCTTGTTTCGCAAATCTTTTTTATTTTTTTTCACCTTAATAATGTTTCCAGTATTTTATGTGATTGCACTTCCCCGAACGACGCCGTATGTAAGGTATAGAAAACCAATATCTTATCTAAAAGAAACCTTCTCCGTGCATTACTCATTTTTATTTCAGAAATTTTTTCAAGAGGGGTATTAAAAAGTGAAATAAAGCTAAGTGAATCTTCCAATTGAAGATAATTCGAATGAATGGGCACCCGAGACACAAACTCTCCTTCCTGCAAATCGAAATAAACCTGATCACTTCGTTTTTTCTCATTTGGAGAAAAGCCCAGAAAACGCGTTAGTTTCAATAAAAATGACAAATGAAAATTTGGATTAATTTCTTCCACCTCATCAAACCAGGCTATCGAATTGAAAATATAATCGAACAGGCTTTCATCAGCAGCTTGCTGCCTGATACTCTTATAAAGCACTTCATTAAGGAAGATGACAATGCTGGTCTTAACGATATCATATGGAATGGTTTTGAAAACCGGTGTTTGCCTCAACTCAGAAACCCGCTGGATATTGGTATTTGCTTTATGATAAACCACCATATCCAGTAAATGCAGTGACTGAAGCATATTCATTTTAATCTTCGCCTTTGGCTTTTTAACGCCGTTGATCAGATATGACTGCATCCCAAATTTATCGGTAAGCACCTGAACAATTACGCTGGTTTCGCTATAATTTGTGGTTTTTAAAACAATGCCTTTTACCTTATGCAACATCCTACAGAAACGTTTTCTTCAAAAGTATACTATTTGCGCAAATTTAATTGCGCCAAAAGTTATTCCGATTTATAAATAAGATTAGTTTTGTCGATATCATTAAATTAAACCAGACAACACATGTGGGTAAAGCTATCGAGGTTTATTCTTCAGAACCGTATTGCCATTATTGCTTTTTTTGTATTGGGAACAGTTTTCATGGCTTATCAGGCCAAACATGTAAAGCTTTCGTATACAGGCAGTAAAATTTTACCGGTTACGGATAGCGCATTCGTAAAATATAATGCTTTTAAGAAAACTTTCGGAGAAGATGGCAGCGTAATGGTGGTCGGCATCCAATCGCCTGATATTTTTAGAAAGGAGATTTACAATCAATGGGTACAGCTTTCTAACGACATTCAAAAACTAAGAGGCATAAAGCAAGTACTGTCTTCCGGCAGGATATTTCAACTGCAAAAAGACACTGTTGCACAAAAATTTACCCTGAAAGCAATTCCTGGTGGCTTGATAAAAACGGATGCAGAAATGGATTCGATAAAAAACACACTTTATAACACGCCATTCTTCGAAGGATTGGTTTACAACAAGCAAAACGCCACCTTAATGGCTATTACTTTCGATACCAGAATTTTAAACTCAGCTGCGCGTAATCCTATTTTAAAACAGATTGAAGAAAAAGCAAAAGCCTTCCAGCAAAAAACTAATATTCAGGTTCATATTTCTGGTTTGCCTTATATCCGCACTGCGGTAAGCAAGCTCGTAAGCAATGAATTTGTATTGTTTTTGGGTTTATCGATTCTCGTTTCGGCATTAATCCTCTTGTTTTTCTTCCGAAAATTTTATGCAGTCTTCTTCCCGATCCTGGTCGTGATTATGGGGGTGATCTGGAGCATTGGCACGTTAGTTTTATTCGGATTCGAACTAACCATTTTGACTGGGTTAATTCCACCACTGATTGTAATTATCGGAATCCCGAACAGTATTTTATTACTAAATAAATACCAGAACGAACTGAGAAAACATGGCGACAAACAACGAGCTTTAAGCATCACTATTGAAAGGATTGCAGTTACCACACTAATTGCAAACATTACGGCAGCGATCGGTTTCGGGGTATTATATTTTACCGGAAGTGAGTTATTGATGCAGTTTGGCAGTGTCGCTTCTATTAATGTAATGATTACCTGGCTGATGTGCCTTTGTTTAATTCCGATTATTTTCAGCTATTTACCAGCTCCAAAACTGAAAGCACAAACCCATGTGGAAGAAGGTTTCTTACACAGATTATTGGTAAAAACAGATCACCTGGTTCAGCAGAAAAGCAGTTTGATTTATGTCGGCACGATTGTAATTTCCATCGTTGCCGTTATTGGTGTAATGAAAATTAATGTGAACGGTTACGTAGTTGATGATCTTCCTAAAAACTCTGGTATCTTAACGGATCTCAAATTCTTCGAGAAAAATTTTGAAGGCATTTTACCTTTAGAAGTTAGTGTTGATACCAGGAAAAAGAATGGCGTTTTTAACCTTACCAATCTTAAAAGAATAGAGAAACTGGAAAAAATGATTTCGGCTTATCCAGAGTTTTCACGCCCGATTTCGGTTAATATGGGTTTGAAATATGCCACTCAGGCTTTTTATAATAATGATTCTACCTTCTTCCGCCTGCCGGATAATATGGAAAAGAACTTTATTCTTACCTACATTGCGAGTGGAGGAAAAGGCAATGCGAGTTTGCTAACCAACTTTGTAAGTAAGGGAAATCAAAGCACCAGGATCAGTTTTCAAATGGCAGATGTTGGCTCAAAACGCCTGGATGCAATTATGGCAGAATTGAAACCACGCATCGACAGTATTTTACCTCCTGCGAAGTTTGATGTGGAACTTACCGGTTCAAGCGTAATCTTTTCTAAAGGAACGGATTATATGCTCAAACACCTGTTCGAAAGCATTGGTCTGGCCATTATCCTGATTTCACTTTTACGCCTTGCTCAATTTAAAAGCCTGGGCATTATGTTCATCTCCCTCCTGCCTAATATAGTTCCGCTTATCATTACTGCCGGAATCATGGGCTACTTCGATATTTCATTAAAACCTTCAACGATTTTAATTTTTACCATTGCTTTCGGCCTGGCTTCAGATCAAACGATCTATTTCCTCACACGTTATCAGCAAGAATTAAATCTGACAAATTTTTCCGTTCCAAAAGTAGTAACCGATACGATCACAGAAACGGGGGTAAGTATGACACATATTGCCTTAATCTTATTTTTTGGTTTTGGGATTTTCACCGCATCAACTTTCGGCGGAACGGTAATTTTAGGACTATTGCTCTCTATTACGCTGTTTGTAGCACTAATTTTTAACTTAACCCTATTGCCTGCCCTGGTGCTATGGCTAGATAAAAAGAAAGTAAGAAATTTTGTTTCTGATGATGAATCGGCACGAAATGCCGGGGAATTTGATCACTAAATGGTTAGGCTGTATTTGATTGTCTTAGAACCTTTCCAAAGACCAATTAGCTATGGGTTAAACCCATAGCTACCAAAAGGCTATAATTAATACCTAATTGACAATTTCAACAGTTAGCCGGGGGTTTACCCACCCGGTTATTTCCCGGATTTATTCTGGATTATGTAACCCCTTTAAACCCCGGGGCGATACAAGTTAACTAGGCTAATACCTATTCGGCCGCTGGCTTTTCTTCCTCATCTACCGGAACTTCTACCGTAGGATCGGTAATAATTTCTGCATTTCCATCATGATCTTTTTTTGCAAAGAGTATAGGATATAACATCCACAAAGCGCCAACCATTACGAGTATTCCGGCTAAAATCTGCAAGTATCTGGCTCCTTCTACCTCAGAAGCATCTAAAACTAAATACAAAATGTAAGCGATTACGCCACCAATAAGAACCAAAACGGCTTTCTGTAATTTCAATAATTTTATCATCGAGGCTTATTTTTTATAGTAATAATATGAATTAAAACACAAACAATTCCCAGAAGTTCTAACATGCCGCATAAATAAAACCCATAGATCACTAAGTTACGATCTGCAGCAGCTGCTAAAACAAAGATGGGCAAGCCAACTATGGCTAATGTCATAAACGTTCAACCCGTATTAATTAATTTCAAATCAAAAGTATTTACATGTAAACTACCGAATTTGAGCGAAAAATTTTAACTTTGCATCCTTAATTTTTTGAGGTACTTGATTGATGTATAGCGAATTTAAACAATTAGAACTTGCCAAAATAGGGCAGGAAATACTGGATTTTTGGAAAAAGGAAAACATCTTTGAGAAAAGTATTTCTTCCCGTCCAAAATCTAATCCGTTTACTTTTTACGAGGGGCCACCGTCTGCAAATGGCATGCCGGGGATTCACCACGTAATGTCTCGTGCCATTAAAGATATTTTTTGTCGCTACAAAACAATTAAAGGTTATCAGGTAAAAAGAAAAGCGGGGTGGGATACTCATGGCCTCCCTGTAGAGCTTGGAACTGAAAAAGAATTAGGCATTACCAAAGAGGATATTGGTAAAACCATTTCAATAGAAGACTATAACGAAGCTTGTAAAAAAACAGTAATGCGCTACACCGATGTGTGGAACGATTTAACTGAACAAATGGGCTATTGGGTAGATATGGATGATCCGTATATTACCTACAAGTCTAAATACATGGAATCGGTATGGTGGCTTTTGAAACAAATCTACGATAAGGGCTTAATCTATAAAGGTTATACTATCCAGCCTTATTCTCCAAAGGCAGGAACCGGATTAAGTTCTCATGAAGTAAATCAGCCTGGTGCATACCGCGATGTAACGGATACCACAATTATTGCACAGTTTAAGGCTCTGCCTGATACACTACCCGATTTTTTACAGGGTTTCGGCGATATCTACCTGATGGCATGGACCACTACTCCGTGGACTTTACCATCTAACACGGCCTTAACCGTTGGACCGAAAATTGATTACGTTTTAGTAAAAACTTTTAACCAGTACACCTTCCTTCCAACTAACGTAATTTTAGCGAAAAGCCTGGTTGGAAAACAATTCAGCAAGGTTTTCTTTGAAAGCAATGAAGCAGAAGATTTTACCGGTTTTAAAGCTGGTGATAAGAAAATACCTTATCAAATCCTGGCAGAATGTAAAGGAACCGAGTTGGTTGGAATCAGATACGAACAGCTTCTAACTTACGCATTGCCCTACCAAAACCCTGAAAATGCTTTCAGGGTAATTTTGGGAGATTTTGTTACGACAGAAGATGGTACCGGAATTGTACATACGGCCCCAACTTTCGGGGCAGATGATGCTAAAGTCGCTAAAGAAGCAGTGCCGGAAATTCCGCCGATGCTTGTATTAGATGATAATGAAATTCCTGTACCGCTCGTAGATTTACAGGGCAGATTTACTAAACATGTGGGTCCTTTTGCCGGCAAATATGTGAAAAATGAATACTACAACGCTGGCGAAGCGCCTGAAAAATCAGTTGACGTTGAGATCGCCATCTTATTAAAAGAAGAAAACAAAGCTTTTAAAGTAGAAAAATACGTTCACAGTTACCCACACAGCTGGAGAACCGATGAGCCACTTTTGTATTACCCGTTAGATAGCTGGTTTATTAAGGTTACAGATGTTAAAGACCGCATGTTCGACCTTAACGAAACCATTAACTGGAAACCAAAATCTACCGGTGAAGGTCGTTTTGGCAACTGGTTAAAAAATGCTAACGACTGGAATTTATCACGCTCAAGATATTGGGGAATCCCTTTACCAATCTGGAGAACTGAAGATAAAAAAGAGGAAGTGCTCATTGGTTCTGTTGAAGAACTTTACCATGCCATTGAAAAGTCGATAGCAGCAGGTTTCCAAAAAGAAAATCCATTTAAAGGATTTGAAATCGGAAACATGTCGGAAGAAAATTATGACCTTGTCGATCTGCATAAAAATGTGGTAGATGAAATTGTCTTGGTTTCTCCATCCGGCAAACCAATGAGTCGCGAAAGCGATTTAATTGATGTTTGGTTTGACTCCGGTTCAATGCCTTATGCACAATGGCATTATCCTTTTGAAAACAAGGAAAAGATTGACAAAAACGAAGATTTCCCTGCAGATTTCATCGCTGAAGGTGTAGATCAGACACGTGGTTGGTTTTACACCTTACATGCCATCTCTACGCTTGTTTTTGATAAGGTAGCTTATAAAAACGTAGTTTCAAACGGATTGGTACTTGATAAAAACGGACAGAAAATGTCTAAGCGTTTGGGCAATGCAGCAGACCCATTTGCCACCATCAAAGAATATGGTGCTGATGCCACACGCTGGTACATGATCTCGAATGCTAACCCCTGGGATAACTTAAAGTTCGACATTGAGGGAATTGCCGAGGTTCGCCGTAAGTTTTTTGGTACGCTTTATAATACTTATGCATTCTTCGCATTATATGCCAACATTGATAAGTTTGAAATCGATAAGAATAACTTAAGTAAAGTTGAAGACCGTACGGAGTTAGACCGTTGGATTTTATCATTATTACAAAATCTGATTAATGAGGTTGATGAAAGCTACAATGCTTACGAACCGACAAAAGCAACACGTGCAATTCAGGCTTTTGTAGATGAACATTTAAGTAACTGGTACATCAGGTTGAGTCGCCGCCGTTTCTGGAAAGGTGAAATGACAGATGATAAACGTGCCGCTTACGAAACGCTTTATACTTGCTTAGAAACTTTAGCACAGCTGATGAGTCCTGTGGCGCCGTTCTTTGCAGATTGGTTATACCGAAATTTAACTGTTACCGATAAAACTGCCGAGCAATCCGTTCACTTAACCTTGTGGAATGAAGCAAACCAGGATTTAATTGATAATGCTTTGAATGAAAGAATGCTTTACGCTCAAAATATTTCTTCGATGGTTTTATCATTGAGAAAAAAATCGAGCATCAATGTTCGTCAGCCATTAGCGAAAATCTTAATCCCGTCGTTGAATGGAGATTTTGAACAGAAAATTTCAAAAGTTGCAGATTACATCCTTTCCGAAACGAATGTGAAGCACATTGAATTCATCACCGATACGCATGGCATCGTGAAGAAAAAACTTAAACCAAACTTTAAATCTTTAGGTAAAAAAGTTGGTAAGGATATGAGCATAGTGAAAGAAGCTTTAGAGAAAATGGACCAGGATAATATCCAACGCTTGGAGACAGATGGCCATATTAATGTTTCTGGAAGCAATGATGCTCAATATGTTATCGATTTAAATGATGATGTAGAGGTTTTTGCTGAGGATATCCCAGGGTGGCAGGTAACGAACTTAGGTAACCTGACCGTGGCATTGGATGTTACCATTTCGGAAGAATTGAAGCAAGAAGGACTTTCACGCGAATTGATTAACAGAATCCAGAATTTACGGAAGGAATTAAACTTTGAAGTAACTGACCGAATTAAGGTGACTTTACAAAATGATAATCTTATAGCTACAGCGGTTGCTAAAAACAAGGCCTACATTTGCGCAGAAATTTTAGCAGATGAACTAGAATTAACGGATACTGTAATAAACGCAAACAAAATCACTATTGATGATGTTGAGTTAAGCATTTCAGTAACTAAAATATAAATCCATATATTAGAAAACTAAATTAAAAACATGGAAAACAGTAACAAAACACGCTACTCAGACAGTGAACTTCAAGAATTTAAAGAGCTTATTCAAGATAAATTACGCAGTTCAAAAGAAGAACTAAATGCATTAACATCATCATTGAGTAATCCAAATGCAAACGGTACGGAAGATACTTCCGGGGCTTACAAAACTTTGGAAGATGGTTCTGCAACAATGGAAAAAGAGCAAATCAATCAATTGGCTGCACGTCAGAAGAAGTTTATTGATAATCTTGAAAATGCTTTAGTTCGTATTGAAAACAAAACTTATGGTATTTGTCGTGAAACTGGTAAATTAATTCAGAAAGAACGTTTACGTGCGGTTCCTCATGCAACTTTGAGCATGGAAGCCAAATTAAAACAAAGTTAATGAAGGGCTATACAAAACCTTTACTTGTTATATTTTTGGTTTTACTTGCTGATCAGGTATTAAAAACCTGGATCAAAACCAACATGTACCTTGGTCAGGAGTTCAATATTATCGGTAAATGGTTTATTATCCATTTTACTGAAAATAATGGAATGGCTTTCGGTATGGAGTTTGGCGGAGAGTTTGGCAAACTGGCATTATCATTATTTCGTATTGCTGCCGTTGCAGGCATTGGTTATGGTCTACACTATTTAATTAAGCATAAATATCACCGTGGATTAATCCTGAATGTTGCATTGATCTTCTCAGGTGCGTTGGGGAATATTATCGATTCGGTGTTTTATGGTAAAATTTATGGTTATGAAACCTGGTTTCACGGACGCGTAGTGGATATGCTTTATTTCCCGATTGCAGAAGGTCACTTCCCAAGCTGGATCCCAATTTGGGGCGGAGATGAATTTGTATTCTTCAGGCCTGTTTTTAACCTCGCAGACGCTGCAATTTCTGTCGGGGTGATCCTTATCCTCATTTTCCAAAAAAATTACTTTAAAGAAGATGTAAAGGATGAAGTGAGTATTAACAGCGAAATGGTAGAAGATTAAAACCTTACATTTCTTTCTGCTGATCTTTTAGTCAGCACTTATAAAAATTTCGAAGCCCATTTCTTAAAAAAGATGGGCTTTTTTGCATAAAAAAGCAATAAAACAAAAAGTAGCTTAAATAGAGGGGTTTACACTGTTGGAAGTAGTTGTCAGTAACGATTTAGTAATGGTGCTCATTGCATTCATTTTCACTCAATTTCCTTGTAAATCAGTAGCAAATATAATAAATCTATGTGATTTAAAATTGCTTTTCACGATCTAACTATTATAGTTTTTAGGAATTTTGATGGCTCTATTACCTTCATCATTAGAAAAAATTTCCCCCCACTGGGGTGCAACTGTGGAATTATTATCATTAAATGTTTGAAATTTTGTGAATTAATTAGGCGTAAACCAAATTTCAAATTTGGCAAGCATCACAAAATTTATTAGCTATGAAATATTCTTTAGACAGCATCCTTTTAGAGATACACAATAAAGAAGATAAGATTTTATCACAAAGTAAAAGGTTGATTGATGAAGCTTACGAAATGATTCTGTATCTTCAAGATATTTTAGGTTCAGTTAAGAAATACCTTACAGAGGAAGGATTTAAAAACGATGAGGAAGAAATCCATTTCTTTCGTTCTATTAAACCCCAAATACTTGGTAAGTTGATTTATTATAATAAGATATATCGCATTGAAACCACTTGCCCTGTCAGTAACGGTAAAATGTATTACAGTTATTTTTCAAGACAGTTGGAAAATCTTAAACGGGAATATACTGAACACCTCTGCAATTCGGATTTTTATAGATATTACCGATCAGGACGGACAGACCGTGATGATAGTTACTTCAAACGTGGAAATATTAACTACCATGATGGGCTTAACAGCATAGTATTTGAAATAGACCCGGAATTCTCGACTTTCTTCGATTATAAAACTGCAAGGATTATCTCCAATGAACTGCTCTACACTTATCTGCTAACAAAAATTAATCCCCATGAAAGTCCCGATGTGATATTGCAAAAGCCGGAAAGTTCCAAAGATATATTTTGGACAGACAGCAAAAATGCCCTAATCGAATTGATATATGCCCTTTATGCTTCTGGTGTCATTTCCCACGGAAAAATTGGTATCCGTAAAATCAGCCTGATGTTTCAAATACTTTTCCGTATTCCGCTCGGAGACCTGCATCACTCTTTTCACAGAATGAAAACTAGAACTGGTTCCAGAACCTCATTTTTAGATCAGCTCAAATTATCTGTTGAAGAGTATATGGATAAAGACCTGTAAGTATAATTGAGTTATTTGTTTCAAAGCAGTGCATCATCGTGCACTGTTTTTTTTTGCCCATATCAGCCAATTGGTAAATGCTGGCAAACCACCATTACCAAATATTCAAACTACCTTAAAAGCCTTATCAGACAAGGCTTTTCCCAATTGTAAAAATTTTCAAAAAACCGCCAAACCAATTGGCAAGGCTTGGCAGACAAACTCTGCCACTCTTTTCAACTTTGCATAGTAAACTTTAAAAGCTATGCAATGAAAATAATAACCATTAAAGAAGAAGCGTGGGATCAGCTAAACAGTCGTATCACTGCTATCGCTGAATATCTGAAAAGATTGGAAGTGACCAATTATGATGACCTGTGGTTAAACAACCACGAGGTGTGCCAATACCTACACATTAGCGAAAAAACCTTGTGGCGAATGCGTACCAAAGGGGAGATTGCTTATTCAAAAATCTACGGACAATATTTTTACACTATTGGTGCCATTAAGGATATGCTCAATGCCCATGCAGTACAAAGCAATGATGAGTATGTACTCGAACTTATAGCAAGAGGCAAAAGCTATATCGAAAAAGGTAGAAAACTAAAGACAGATAAAAAATAGATATGAACCCTTAAAATTATATTCCGATGAATATTGACAGAATGGAATTTTTGGCGTGGATGGAACGCCTAGTGGACAGACTTGATATGCTTGGCAATAATATCGAGGACTTCCAAAAGAAACGAAATAATATTGATGGTGAGGAATTACTCGACAATCAGGATTTACTTCAAATGCTGAAAATCAGCAATCGTTCATTGCAACGTTACCGCTCTAACGGGAAACTGCCCTATTATACCATAAGTGGAAAATTGTATTACAAAATGTCTGATGTTCATCAATTTATAAGAGAGAGTTTTAATCCTCCGACACCTAAATAAAATGCCAATAAGCGACAAATACTGCCTTTGAATGCCATTTAGTGCAATGCATTAAGCGCTTCTTTTATTTTCGGCATTGAAATCTTAAAATTTTCAGATTATGATCGAAGAAACTACAAACAAGCAAGAAGAACCCGAACAATTATCGGACATTTTGTTGGTGTTGGATAAAGAAAAAATGAAAATCCAAGCTGTAAAAAGCATCGACAAAAATGGAAAAATGAAAACTGTTAATCCTACAAAAAAGAACCAAAGCGAATTTATGCGGGTGGACAAACAGGGTGATTTGATTTCTAATTTCTTCTCAAATTTTTACAGACAACTAAAAGACCCTACCAAATTTACATTCTTCAAAGTACCAGCTGAGAAAGCCTTAGAGAAAGCAAAAGAATTTCAGAAGCAGGTCGATCATCCTACTCCAGAAGGCGAAAATCGAATGAAAAAAGATGAGGTAAAAGTTGAACCCGAATATAAACAAGAAAATCAAAATAATATGGAAACAACACAAAAAGCACCGGAAAATAACGAATACCGTTACAAGCCGGAACAGATTGATTGGGAAACAATGAACAGTCTCGGATTGGGCAAAGAACGCCTTGAAAAAATGAACCTACTTGAAACTTTATTGAAAGGTTTTAAAACCAATGAGCTTGTACCCGTAAGCCTAAATCTCGGCACTGCCGTTACCCGAATGGATGCCCGTCTTTCTTTGCAACACAATGATGAAGGTAAGGTAGTAGTCGCCATTCACGGTATTCGCAAAGAGCCGAACCTAAATTTTGAATTCTTCGGGCATAAGTTTACAGATGAAGACAAGAAAAACTTACTCGATTCAGGAAATATGGGACGTGTAGTTGATTTGAAAAATCCCAAAACAGGCGAAACTATTCCGTCAATTATTAGTGTGGATAGGTTGACCAATGAATTGATTGCACTGAAAACAGAATACATAAAAATACCTGATGAAATAAAGGGCGTAAAACTGAATGATGAGCAAAAGCAAACTTTAATAGAAGGAAAACCACTTCATTTAGAGGGAATGATTTCTAAAAAAGGAACTGAGTTTGAGGCAACGGTACAGTTCAATGCAGATAAACGCTATGTTGAATTTCTTTTTGACAGAGGCAATACCAATCAGCAAACGCAAAGGAACGGACAAAATAATTCGCAAAACAATTCGCAGGAAGTTCCGAGAACTTTTAGAGGCAAGGAATTGGATAACGAGCAATACGATAAATTCAAAGCTGGTCAGACTATTTATATCAGTGGCTTGACAGACAAGCAAGGTAAGCCATACCAAGGTTATATCACTTTGAATAAGGAAACCAACAAAACCGATTTTTCTTTCCAAAATCCCGATAAGCTTAAAGAACAAGCCAAACCTACCGAAGCGCCTAAAACGCAAACTGCGGTTAATTCGGGTGGCAAAACCAATGAGGCGACCAAGAATATCAAAGAGCCTTTACAGCCTAAACAACAAACGCCAAAAGATAAAAAACAGCAAGAGCAACAGGAAAAACCACAAGTACCTGCAAAATCTAAAGGCAGAAAAATTTAGTAAATTATGAAAGCAATAATCGCAGAAAAACCAAGCGTAGCAAGAGAAATAGCCGGCTTGTTGGGTGCTTCCGAAAAAAAGGATGGATACCTAACAGGCAACGGTTATTGTGTTACGTGGGCATTTGGACACCTAATTGGATTAGGAATGCCCGAAGATTACGGAATATCAGGTTTTCAGAAAGCCTCGCTTCCGATACTTCCCAACCCATTTTTATTAACCGTCCGCAAAGTAAAAAAGGACAAAAGTTATGTAGCTGATACAGGAGCTTTGAAGCAACTGAAAATAATTGAGCAAGTATTTAATCGGTGTGTTAGCATTATCGTGGCTACCGATGCAGGTCGAGAGGGCGAACTCATCTTTCGGTATATTTACGAATACCTTAAATGTAACAAACCCTTTGAACGCCTTTGGATCAGCTCACTTACAGAAAAAGCCATTAAAAAAGGCTTTGATAATCTAAAAAACGGAAAAGAATTTGACGGATTGTACCAGTCGGCACAAGGCAGAAGCCGTGCAGACTGGCTCGTAGGTATTAATGCTACACAAGCATTGAGCATTGTTGCGGGAAATGGCATTTATTCACTCGGAAGGGTGCAGACACCTACACTTGCCTTGATATGCAAACGTTATCTTGAAAACAAAAATTTCACGATAAAAAAATATTGGCAGATACAGTTGTTGAATCACAAAGAAATGATTGGTTTTAAGAGCCTTTCTACAACCAAATGGGATGACAAAAAGCTGGCAGAAGATACATTGCGAACTATCGAAAGAAATGGAAATACTGCGACAGTTACATCCGTAGAAATAAAAAATGTAACTGAACAACCGCCTTTACTTTTTGACCTCACAGGTTTACAAAAAGAAGCCAATAAAAAGCTGAACCTATCTGCCGAAGAAACACTTAACATTGCGCAAAGTCTTTACGAAAAGAAATTTATCTCGTATCCACGTACAGGAAGCAAATACATTCCCGAAGATATATGGGCTGACATCCCCAATCTTGTAAGAGCTTTGCAAGACAGAGAAAATTGCAAGCAATCTATAACTAAAGTGAAATGGGGTCGTTTCAATAAACGTATTGTAAATGATTTGCGAGTAACAGACCACCACGGATTATTGGTTACCGATAAAATCCCATCGGCACTAAATGCAAAGGAAAATGCAGTTTACAATATGATTGCTTTTCGACTGTTGGAAGCCATTTCACAAGCTTGTACCAAAGAGATAACTGATGTTAATTTGCAAGCTGTTCATTATGATTTTACGGCAAAAGGCTGTAAGATCATTGAACCAGGTTGGCGTTTGATAAAAGGAAATTTCGCAGATGACGAAGCAGAACCTTTGCAGGATTTGCCCGAATTGAAAAAGGGCGATGAAATCAAAATCAAAGAAGCCATTGTACTAGATAAGAAAACCAAACCACCAGTTTTATACACCGAAGCCGGACTTTTATCGGCTATGGAAACCGCCGGAAAGGAAATTGAAAATGAGGAAGAACGTAAAGCCTTGCAAAATATCGGAATTGGTACACCGGCAACACGGGCATCAATCATTGAAACCTTGTTTACCCGAAATTATATCCAAAGAGAAAAGAAATCATTAATCCCGACTGAAAAAGGTTTGCAGGTTTATGAATTGGTCAAAGACCAAAAAATTGCTGATGTGGCAATGACGGCCGAATGGGAATTGTCATTGCAGAAAATCGAAAACAACGAAGCTGATGCCGAAGCCTTTCAAAAGGAAATGGAAACGTATGCGAAATCTATTATCGATGAGCTTTTACAGACTACTATTGCACAAAATAATGTACCTAATTTGACTTGCCCGAAATGTAAAAATCAGCAATTGATTATCAGAGATAAGATTGTAAAATGTCCGGATGAAAATTGTAATTGGGTACAGTTCCGCAATGTTTGTGGTGTGCAAATTGGCATAACTGATATTGAATGTCTTGTGAATAATGGCAAAACTTCACTTATTAAAGGGATGAAAAGCAAAGCTGGAAAAAAATTCGATGCCTACATCGTACTGAACGTTAAAGCCGAAAGTTCCTTTGAATTTGAGAAAAACAAGAATTATAAAAAGTAATGGAAAATAAAGCTATCATTAGTCGGCAGGAAATTGAAAATCAGATTTATACCATAAGAAGTCAACAGGTTATGCTTGATAGTGACTTGGCAAGGATTTATCAGGTGGAAACAAAGAACCTCAACAAAGCCGTAAAAAGAAATACTGAAAGATTTCCTGCTTCTTTTTGCTTTCAACTGACCGAAGAGGAAGTTGAAAACTTGAGGTTCCAAATTGGAACCTCAAGTTTAAATTACGGTGGAAGACGTTATTTACCCTATGTTTTTACTGAGCAAGGCATTGCAATGCTTTCTGCTGTACTTCGTTCGGAAATTGCCATAAAAGTCAGCATTGAAATTATGAACGCTTTCGTAGAAATGCGTAAAATGCTTATCAGCAATGCTCCGCTGTTTCATCGTTTGGATAAGATTGAACTCAAACAATTACAATCCGATCAAAAATTTGAAGAAATTTTTAAGGCTTTGGAAAGCGACAAAATACATAGTGAAAAAGGCGTTTTTTATAATGGACAAGTTTTCGATGCCTACGCTTTTGTTTCGGATATTATTCGAAATGCCAAAAGATCTATTATTCTGTTGGATAATTATGTGGTTGATAGCGTTTTGACCTTACTTGGAAAACGCAGTGATAATGTAACCGCAATCATCTACACCAAGAATATAAGCAACCAGTTAAGGCTAGATTTGCAAAGGTATAACGGTCAATTGGATAAACCGCTTCAAATTGACCCCTCTTCACCACTTTAAAAAGCCCCCCTTAGCCGAGTTAATTTAATAAGGTCC
>NZ_WKKH01000023.1 GCF_009674725.1 Pedobacter petrophilus
TCAAAATGAAATACGTTTGGTTTACTAAAGCAAAAGAAACAAATTATTTCTTTTCCCCCAAGAATTCCGCTTGATCCATATTAAGGCCGAGTAATTTTCCAATAAAAAAACAAAACCCTCTTTACAGATTGTAAAGAGGGTTTGTGGGCCCAGCTGGGCTCGAACCAGCGACCAAAAGATTATGAGTCTTCTACTCTAACCAACTGAGCTATAGGCCCCGAAAAAAAACAGTGTTTTTTGCGAGTGCAATGTTACAAATTTGCATTCAATTTTGAAAAACTTTTTTATAATAATTATCGTAAATCTGCCATTAACCTTATTTTCAGGCTAATGTAATTAATTAAAAGGCTTTAGCGTTAAGAGATAATAAAGATTTTTATTCCTGGAATGAAGAAGAATATCAACATTAAGATTGTATAATCAATAAGTCAAAATTTAGCTTAGCTGCTTAAAGATATATTTTTATACAAAATAAGTGTAGTTTTATATCCTTTAATGCCGTAAATTTTTAGCTTTAAACGATCAGGAATTGCTTCAGCGTTTCATAAAGAAAGATCATATCATACTAACATGTCCATAGACTATAAACAATTGCAACACGAGGTAGAGAAATACGTTGGCAATTACTTCCGTACGCACCACGATCCGCGTTTGGTTTACCACAACCTCGAACATACTCAGGAAGTAGTAGATGCGGCACAGCAAATCGCCAATCATTACCAGCTGAATGACCAAGACTTTTTTACCGTCACCATTGCTGCATATTTTCACGATACGGGTTACTTCGAAGAAGCATTACAACATGAAGCAAAAGGAGCAGAGCTGGCAGATCAGTTTCTGGCCGAACACCAGGTAGGAACAGAGCTAAGAGATAATGTAAAGAGTGCTATTTTATCGACTAAAATTCCACAGCGCCCCAAAAATCAGATCGATAAAATTTTATGTGATGCAGATTTATTCCACCTGGGATTGCCAGATTTCCGCCAGAAAGGCAAACTGATGCACAAAGAAGTAGAATTAATCTACGAAAAAAAAATCAGCAAACAAGAATGGCGCAAGCGTGATATTCAGTTTATGGAATCACATCGCTATCAAACCGATTATGTAATCCTGTTGCTTAATGATCAGAAACAGGCAAATATCAGTAAGCTTAAAAGCAAACTCACCACGCAGGAGGAAATTAAAGTAGAACAGGAAGAACCTAAAAACTTTGCCCCGAACATTATTTCCGATACCAATAAAAAGAAGGGCAAAGATGATCGTCCGGATAAGGGGATAGAAACCATGTTCAGGATCACCTCAGCCAATAATCAGCGTTTGAGCGACATGGCCGATAATAAAGCCCATATCCTGATTACCGTAAATTCGATTATGCTTTCCTTAATCGTGAGTTTACTTTTACGGAGACTGGAAGACCATGGTAACCTGATTATTCCAACATTCATTTTATTAATTGTGAGTTTAACCTGTGTGGTAGTTTCCATTTTATCAACCCGGCCATCCATTCCTAAAGGTGAATTTACCCAGGAAGATATGGACAATAAAAAAGTAAATCTCCTTTTTTTTGGTAACTTCTATAAAATGAGTTTACCGAGCTATACCGATGGGATGATCCAGGTAATGAATGATAAAGACTTTCTTTATGGAACATTAATTACCGACGTTTATTCTCAGGGGGTTGTGCTGGGCCGTAAATACAAACTCATCCGCTTAGCCTATAATATTTTCATGTTCGGATTAATTGCTGCGGTATTTGCTTTCGTTATCGCCTATGCAGCTTACGGAAAACTTTAATGGAACAAATGATCGAAACAGCACTTTTTAACAGGGATCTGAGCTGGTTGAAATTCAACGAACGCATTTTAACTGAAGCTGGCCGAAGTAATGTTCCGCTATTGGAACGCATCAGATTTCTTTCCATTTTTTCTTCCAATCTGGATGAATTCTATCGCGTAAGGATGCCCGTATTGCTCGCGTTGGAAAAACTGAGCAACAGGGAAGGTAACGATATTCATCTTGAAGAAGACTTGCTCAAGAGTGCAAATGACTTGATTTCGCGTCAGCAACAGCAATATGGCAGGGTACTGCAGCTGGAAATTATTCCACAACTAAAAGCGCATCAAATTAACCTGCTTTACGGACAGCCTTTTCCAAAAGAGATTCAAAAAACGTTAACGAGATACTTTTTGAGTCAGGTAATGGCCTTTCTGCAGCCGGTTTATATTAATAATAAAACTGATTTTTTCCCGTCTAACAATGAGTTATACTTCCTGATTACGTTAAAGAACGGAAGTGATACCAAATCCGTAATTTTAAATATTCCATCAAATGAGTTGCCTCGATTTTACAAGGTAGAAAGTGCAGGCGAGGGTTTCGTTGTGTTTTTAGATGATCTTGTTCGCTATCACCTCGATCGTGTATTTCCCAATGATGAAGTTTTAGGTTGCTTTAGCTTCAAAATTACCCGGGATGCTGAAATTGATTTGAAGGATGAATATTCGGGCAGTTTATCCGATCAGCTGGAGAAGCAACTCATGAAACGTGATTTAGGTTTGGCCACACGCTTTCTTCACCAGCCTGGCATTCCGGCCAACGTGTTTGAGGTGATGAAAAAATTGTTCAATCTCAAAAAGGCGAACATGGTAGAAGGTGGGCAATACCATAACCTGAAAGACTTAATGAACTTTCCGGTTAAAAACGACCAGCTTTCCAACCAGCCCTGGGAAAAAATCTGTAATACCGATTTTGCAGTTGGCACTCTTACCGAAGCCATCACTAAAAAAGATATCATTGTTCATACCCCGTTTCAAAGCTATGAAAGTGTGCTTCGGTTCTTTAACGAGGCTGCTATAGATGAGGCAGTTAAGGAAATTTATGTTACACTTTACCGTGTAGCCAGCGATTCTAAAATAGTTAACGCCCTGATTAGTGCTGCTAAAAACGGCAAGAAGGTTACCGTTTTGGTAGAACTTAAAGCCAGGTTTGATGAAGCAAATAACATCAAATGGGCAAAAAAAATGAAATCAGTTGGAGTAGATATCATTTATAGCGTTACCGCACTCAAAGTTCATGCAAAGGTTGCCTTAGTGAAACGGAAAGTGGAAGGCAGAATGCACTATGTGGGTTTATTCGCAACCGGAAATTTTAACGAAAGCACGGCATCATTTTATACCGATCACATTTTGATGACAGCCCACAAGGAAATGCTGAGGGAAGTGGAATTGTTATTTATTTTTCTTGCTAAACGGATAAAACCAACCTCTACAGATTTAATTCCTTTTAAACATTTGCTGGTGGCACAATTTAATTTGCAGCAAGGCTTTTTAAATTTAATTGATCGGGAAATAGAACATGCTTCGCAAGGCAAACCTGCGGGCATTACCATTAAAATGAATAACCTCGAAGAAAAGGTTTTGATTAACAAACTTTACGAAGCATCTAATTCCGGAGTAAAAATCGATATGATTGTCAGAAGTATTTGCAGGCTGATTCCGGGTGTAAAGGGAATGAGTGAAAATATAAAAGTAACACGCATTGTAGATCGTTACCTGGAACATGGCCGGATTTTTGTTTTTCATAATCTTGGTAAACAAGACGTGTATTTAGGGTCTGCAGATTGGATGAACAGAAATATCTATCGCAGAATCGAAGTATGTTTCCCGATTTATGATGAGTACATCAAAAGAGAAATTCTGGATATTATCGATATACAAAAACAAGATACTGTACAGGCTGTTTTGATTGATGAAAAAATGGACAATATCCCGGTTCACACTGGTGAGAATGCCATTTCATCACAGCAGGGTGTTTACCAGTATTTAAAAGAAAAATATTAAGTTTCAGGTCATGAATAAGAATAAAACAAGATTGGCATCATTGGTAGCCGCATTTGCAATTGCTTTTATAGGCGTTTCCTGTGTGAATGAAAAACACGGTGATCAGGCAAAAGATAACAGCGAAACGGCTACTGAAGGTACATCGGCCACTGGCCAGAAAACAGACTTCCCCTATGATCTGGCCAATCCTGTAAAATACAATATGCCTCAAAACTTGTTTGAAATCTCCGGTATCACATTTCATAATGGCGATCCGAAACAGGTTTTTGCCATTCAGGATGAAGACGGCGATTTGTTTCATCTTGGTTTAGCAGATAAAGAAGCAAAATATACGAAATTTGGTGGCAAAGGAGATTACGAAGATGTGGCAATATTAAAAGATCAGGTGATCATTCTAAAAAGTAATGGCGAATTGCATACTTTTCCAATCTCAAAAATTAATGATGCTGAAGTAACAGACGCAGTTAAAACTAAAGATTTGGTGCCAAAAGCAGAATACGAAGGCCTTGCTGCAGATGAGAAAACAGGTAACGTTTATGTGTTAACAAAAGAAATTAAGAAAAGTAAAAAAGGAGAAACAGAAATTTTTGCATTCAAGTTTGATAAGGGCAACTATACAGCAGCAGGAACTTTTACGCTGGCTCATGAACAAATTGCAGAATTAGCGGGCACAAAAAAGATGAACTTCCGCCCTTCTGCTTTAGCCAAAAATCCAAAAACGGGAGAGTGGTTTGTGCTTTCTTCTGTGAATAAGTTATTGGTTATCACAGATGAAAACTTCAAAATAAAATCTACCCAGGCATTAGCAGGCGATGCATTTAATCAGCCGGAGGGAATTGCATTCGATAAAGACAATAACTTGTACATTTCAAATGAAGGCGGATCACTATCGGCTGGAAATATTTTAATGTTCAAGTCGAAGTAGGCATATCGAAATTGCTTATCTTTATCAGCATTAACCCATAAGTATGATAAAGACGTTTACCCTTGTTGCTGCATTCTTTTTTTTATTCGGTTTCAGTTCTTTTGCCCAGGATGATGTAAAGTACCGTGTCATTTTATTCGGCGATGCCGGAGAGATGAATCAGGGGCAAATGCAGGACTTAAAAAATGCTGCGAAGCAAATAATTCCGAAGAAAACTACAGTAGTTTATTTGGGTGATAACATCTATCCAACTGGCATGGGTTTGCCGGGAAGTGCTGATGAAGAAGAAACCAAAAAGATTCTGCGTTCGCAATTCGAACCGATGCGAAAAATGGGCGCTTCGGTTTATTTTGTGCCAGGAAATCACGATTGGGATAAATCAGGACCGAACGGCCTGGCAAAAATTAAAGCTCAGGATGATTATTTAAAGGCGCAAAATGACCCTTTACTAAAGTTACTTCCCGCTAACGGATGTCCTGATCCGGTAGCGATAAACCTTACCGATAAATTAACCATCATTGCTTACGATAGTGAATGGTGGTTATTCCCTTATAATAAAGCAAATTCTGATGGTGAATGCGATTGCCGTACAAAAGATGAGGTTTTAGTACGAATGGAGCAGTTGCTGGAGCAGAATAAAAACAAAGTGATTCTGTTGGCTTCACACCATCCATTCCAGAGTTATGGTCCGCATGGCGGATATTTCAACCTGAGAAATCACCTTTTTCCACTTACATCATTAAATAAAAATCTGTATATCCCAATGCCTGTTTTAGGTTCGGTTTATCCATTTTTAAGATCTACACTTTTAAGTCCGGAAGATTTAAATCACCCGGCCTATAAAGACATGATCAAATCGGTAAATGGTGTATTCGGAGATTATCCGAATGTTACCTATGTTGCCGGCCACGAGCACGGTTTACAGTTAATTAAAGGTAAGCAGCTGCAGATTATCAGCGGCGCAGGCTCAAAGGTTTCACCTAATAAGAAAGGCAAAACTTCCTTGTTTCAGGAGATGCAACAAGGCTATGTTGTGGCAGATCAGCTGATGAATAATGATATGCGTTATGAATATTATATCTATTCAGATACCAGCGTTAAAAAGGTTTACAGCTATGTAAAGAAGTTTGAGCAGATTCCGTCAATCATCAGAAATAGAGATAAACCAATCACCGCCGATAGCATTTTCGTCCGCATTAAACCAGAGTACGATAGTGTTGGCCGCTTTCATCGATATGTTTTCGGAGAAAATTACCGCAAGGAATACGCAGAAAGAACAAAAGTGCCGGTTTTGCATGTCTCTAAAATGATGGGTGGCTTAAAAGCAACCCAACGTGGTGGCGGTAACCAGTCGCGCTCTTTAAGGCTGGAGGATAAGGATGGCAAAGAATACGTACTGAGAAGTATAGAAAAATATCCGGAGGTATTATTGCCGGAAGCATTACGGAATACTTTTGCAAAAGACGTTATTAAAGATAACATGTCTGCACAGCATCCTTTCTCGGCATTAGTTGTTCCGGAACTCGCAAAAGCGGCTAAAATTCCGCATGCCAGTCCGATTATTGGCTGGGTTTCCCCGGATGATGGTTTAGGCGAATATGAATCTGCTTTTGCTAATACGTTATGTTTATTCGAAGAAAGAGAGCCGGTTGGTGAATCAGACAGTTCTCCAAAAATGGATAAAAAGCTAAATGATGATAATGATAACAAACTGGATGGCCCTGCCTGGGTAAAGGCACGGGCGTTAGATGTGCTTTTAGGCGATTGGGACAGGCACGAAGATCAGTGGCGTTGGAAAGAAACAAAAACTAAAGACGGCTCGCTATATACACCGATTCCTAGAGATCGCGATCAGGTTTTTTTCAGAGCTGATGGTTTCTTGCAGCGGTTTACGCAATCATCATCGCTGCTTCCTATGATGCAGGGGTATGAGCGTCCGTTAAAAAATATTAACTGGTTTTTATGGGAAGGTAGGGAGATTAGCAGCCGGTGGACAGCCGACATAGAAGAAGACGAATTTAATCAGATTGTGAAAGATTTCTGTGCAAATTATAATGATGAGGTTTTTGAAAGGGCCCTGCGCAAACTTCCTGAACCGAGCTATTCATTACACCATGATGAACTTTTGAAAACGCTTCGTGAGCGGATTGCCAACCTGCCAAAACTGATGAATGAGTATTATCACTTCTTCAACCGCATTGTAGATATCGAGGTAACCAACAAAAATGAGCTCATCAAAATCAGCGATACGAAGAATAAGGGTTTGCGGGTGAAGATCAATAAAATATCTAAAGAAGGGAATATTAAAAACGAATTATTTGATCGCGAGTTCGATCCAAAAGTAACCAAAGAACTTCGTTTTTACCTGCATAATGGAAACGACAGCTTAATTCTGGATAACAAAAACGCAGCGATTAAGATCAGGATTATTGGCGGTAAAGGCAGCAAATACTATGATTTTGAAAACAGCAACGCAAAGGTAAGGCTGTATGGCAGAACCGATAATGCTACCTATACCGGAGCAGATGAAAATAAGATAAGGAAAATCATCTCTAACGATACCTCAAACTTTACCCATATCCACAAAGATATGTACGTAAGGAGATCGTATAATTTAAACGCGGGTTTTAATAATGATGATGGCGTTTTATTGGGATTAATCTACAAGCAAACCAACCCGGGTTTCAGAAGACAACCCTGGGGAAATTCGCAAACGGTTTCATTTTTACACTCATTTTCTACCCGGGCATTTCGTTTCAATTATAAGGGTGAATGGTTAAAGGCTTTCGGAAAAGGCGATTTTATTTTAAAAGCAGATGCCAATGCACCCAATAATACCCAGAACTTTTTTGGCTTAGGGAACGATACCAGGTTTGATGAGCATGGAGATGAAATCAGGTATTACAGGGCCAGGTTTAATTTGTATCAGGTAGATGCAGCCATCAGGTGGCGCAGACCAAAATCAATGGTTTCAATTGGTCCCTCTTATCAATACTATAAGTTTAATAAGGAAGATAACGAAGGACGATTTATCCTGAGCTCAGGCGAGTTGCGTTCTGCAGACAGCTTAACGGTTCGTAATGAGAAGATGTTTGCCGGCGCGATTTTAAATTTTACCAATAACACCCGCGATAACGATTTACTCCCAACCCTTGGAAGTTTTGTCGATTTTAAATTATTAGGTTATAAAGGTGTTAATAAATATTCCAATTCATATGGCCAGTTCCTGGCCAGCATCGCCTTATATAAAAATCTCGATGGCAGAAAGAACTTCATTCTGGCAGATCGCTTTGGCGGTGGAGTAACAGTGGGAAAACCAGCTTTCTACCAGTCTATGTTTTTAGGAGGCCAGGGAAATTTGCTGGGTTATCGCCAGTTTAGGTTCGCCGGAGAACATGCGCTTTATAATAATTTGGAGTTAAGAGCAAAGTTGGGTGACTTAGTGAGTTATGTATTACCCGGACAAATTGGCTTATTGGGTTTTTATGACGTTGGAAGGGTTTGGAAACGCAATGAAGTTTCCAATACATGGCACCACGGCGTTGGAGGAGGGGTTTACTTCGCTCCGGCATCACTCACAGTTGTACGATTAGTAGTAGGCCACTCTACAGATGGCTGGTATCCGTACATTTCTTTAAACTTTAGGTACTAAATTTGCGTAACTTTAATGTAGTATAGTGATCTAAGTATTACGTTTTAAAGACCTAGTTATAGGAAAACTGTTAATATCTTTGTACTGAACAAGATAGCAGCAAATTACACTACAGAAAGGAATACAATATGAATACCAATGTAATACAAATACATAAGAACGAATGTGTAAATGCCCAGGTGGAATCATATCTGTCTTTTCGTCCCCTTGTGGAGTATTTGAAGCAAAGACTGAAGACAGAGAAATCTGTGAAGTCTGAATTTTATAGATTTTTACTGGAAAAGATTCAGAAAGATGAAGTGCTTTTAAGCAGCATAAGTGCGAAGGAATTAGTGAAATATAAAGATACTTTAGAATTAATTTTCACCATTCTTACGCCATTGATGGATAACGAGGATGATTTTTTCTGGGCCCTGAGTACGCCGGTCCCAAATGAAATTTTCTTCAGTACGAATGCATTTTATAAGTTTTTTAAAGATCACGATCCTAAAAATAAAGTTTCTAAAGACACAGATCCGGTAGAGAAGAAACAACTTAAATTTGTTTATAACATCATTCTGGATCGCTTCTACAACTTTACTTCTGTGCTTAAAAATGAAATCATTTATGGTCACATTAATGAGGAAACGAAGCTAACGCAATATTATAATATTCAAACCAATACTAAATTTGTTGATATAAAGTATAAAAACTCGTTGCCAGAACTTAATTTCGAAGAGCTTGGGCAAGCATTTCAGAATGATAGCGAGTTAGAGTATTTATTCGATCGTATACCACTAAGTAATTTTGTATTCGAGGGATTTAGCATTATTTCGATCACTGACGTAACATTACAGCATTCGATTGATGGAATTCGTGATGCGTTGGTTAATCACAACTATCAAACTGAAGCTTATGACCATGTAATTCAGGCTTTGAAGAGTTTAAGTGGAAATGGTAGCCTTGAATTTGGCTTAATGCCATTTCTTACGGTAAATAATAAGCTGGTTTTTGATCACAAGGAATTTACGCAAAGTAAACTGATTAATTCAGCCAAAGCATCAGACCTGGAAGAAGAGGTGTTTTACTCTCTGGTTGATAAATATAAAGAGAATCCAAGAGCCATTTTTGTCACTGCCATTAATGAAGACCAGATTTTAAAAGATCCTTTCTTAAGGGTGCTGAAAGAGGCAGGCGTTTGTTCTTATTCTGTATTGCCGGTTTATTACAATACGCAGTTGGCCGGAGTGCTGGAAGTTTATTCGGAACAGGAAATTGTAATTGATGATAAATTGCTATCTAGATTGCGTCCGGCGATGCCATTAATTGGTCAGCTTTTCCAATACAACATTGAAGATTTTGATGCCAAGATGGATGAGGTGTTGATGGATAAATTTACCGCTTTACAGCCTTCTGTACAATGGAAATTTAACGAAGCCGTATGGCGTTTCCTGCAAAAAAATAACGGTAAAAATAAAATTAGCGAAATAGAAACAGTTACGTTTAAGCACATGTATCCGCTATTTGGAGCCATTGATATTCGTAACTCTACCATCGAACGGAATAAGGCCTTAAAAGATGATTTAACCGTGCTGCTAAACAGTTTGACGCAGGCACTTAAGGAAATTAAAAAAATAGTTTCACTGGAAATTACCGATAAAATATTATTCAATTGTAAAGACTGGACAAAAAGAATTGGTAACCTGTCTTCTTCAAATGAAGAAAACCAGCTGAATGAATTTTTAACGGTAGAAGTTTATCCTTTCCTCTCCATTATAAAAGCCAACTACCCGAAAACTGCAGAAATTGTTGACGAATATTTCCAGGTAATTGTTCCTGAAACAGGGGCCGCTTTTGCCAACCGCAGACAGCTGGAAATTTCTATGCAAATGATTAATACGGAAGTGAGTCAGTTTCTGGAGAAGTCGCAGACTAATCTCCAGGCATCTTATCCTTGTTACTTTGCTAAATTTAGAACTGATGGGGTAGAGTATGATATTTATATTGGCCAGGCCATTTCGCCGGAAAAACCATTTGATTTATTGTATCTCAAAAATATTCGCCTGTGGCAATTAACTTCTATGGTAGAAATTGCACGGTTATCCAAAGGATTAATTGGCGAAATGCCTCGTCCTTTGGAAACAACTCAGCTGATTTTTATTCACTCAAACGCCATCGATATCAGTTTCAGAAATGATGAAAGAAGGTTCGATGTGGAAGGTGCGTATAACATCCGTTACGAAGTTGTAAAAAAACGAATCGATAAAGTTCTGGTTAAGGGTACAAGCGAGCGACTAACACAGCCGCATAAAGTAGCCATGGTTTATTTTAATCCGGATGAGGCAAAAGAATACCTGGAATATGTAAAATACATGCAGGTTCAGGGCTATTTCAATGATGATCTGGAACAGCTTGAATTAGATGAGCTGCAAGGCGTTTCTGGGTTAAAGGCAATGCGTGTAGGGATAAAGTACATCGAGAATAAAAAGGAAACTGCGAAGAAACTGAAGCCTAAAGAACTCGAATCAATCGAAAAAGAAATCGCTTCAATGATGCAAAACTAATTGCTTTTAATAAACCTCATAGGTGCTCAAACCTGTGAGGTTTATCATTATCCTAAAGCCTTAACTTTCCTTCTTTAAATAAATCAAACGCTGTCTGGTAGTTTGCAATGCCTTCGTCTACTAACCGTTTTGGAAGGCTAAATGGTTTCTGCTCATTTTTAGTTTTGTTGTATAAATAGGTATCCACCTTCTTGTGCGGACTCAACAACAGCAAACTATCACCTTTAAGATAGGCAAGCTTTTGATAAGTGCCTAAAAATACCCGTGGTTTATAAGTATCATCCAGTACATTTTGTCCGTAAAATTCACTGCTATAATTCCAACCTAATAAAGACCATAGTGTTGGGAACATATCAATTTGCGAAGTCATTTTAGAGATATTCATCTTTGGCTGATTTCTTAAATTTAAAATCATGCAGGGAATCTGATATTTAGAAATATCAATTTCATTCTTTCCGGCACTGCTTGCGCAATGATCTGCCACAATAATTACAACGGTATTTGCATAATAAGGTTTAGCTTTCAGTTCATCTACAAACTTTCCGATGGCATAATCGGTATACCTCACCGCACCCGCTCTCGTTCCCGATGGAAGTTTGATCTTATTTGCCGGAAAGGTATAAGGCCGGTGATTGGAGGTGGTCATTATAAAATCGTTAAATAGCTGATGCTGCTTATATTTTTCATCTGCATCCTTTAACGCAACGTTAAAAATATCTTCATCACAAATGCCCCATGCGTTTTCAAAAGTTACCTGCTGATCTGTAATTAAGGTTCTGCTTCCACTGTAAGTTTCATTAAGGAGTTTCCGCCCTCTGTCTACAATATTGTAACCATTCGTGCCGAAAAAGTGGTTCATGTTATCAAAATAACCATCGCCACCATAAAAGAAAGTATTGGTATAGCCTTTTGTTTTAAAAACATGGCCGGTTGTAAATAGATTTTCATTATTTGTGCGTCTCACAATGCTGCTACCAGGTGTAGGCGGAATAGATAAACTCAAGGCTTCCATTCCACGAACGGTTCTTGTGCCTGTTGCATACATATCACTAAAAAAAATGCTATGGTTGGCAATAGAATCTAAGCGCGGCGTAAGTTGTTCGGTATTTCCGTAATGCGCCAGAAATTCTGCACTTAAACTTTCTACCGTAATCAGGATAACATTAGGCCGGTAGCTGGAATTTTTACCCTTTATATCGCGTAAAATTGTTGATCCGTTTCTAAAGGTTACGTCTTTCTGATTGAGTTGATTTCTAACAATCGCAAATGCTTTTTTTGTATCAATTAATTTATAAAACTCATGATAGTTTAGTTCATTATTTTTAAATGCAGCGAAAAAAGAGTAGATCCCGGCTTTACTCAGTTCATTGGCATACCGATTATTGCCATTCTCTGCACTGCTGTTTTTGATAAAGACAGAAAACGAAATTGCTGCAATTATTAAAGAGCAGGATATGATTAAGCGGTTTTTAGGAAGTGTTTCGCTTTCAAAGTTTAATTTGAATATTTTCAGCTGGAAAAAAATATAAGTTACCGCAAATGCGATGAGTAAAATGCCAGAAATAAGATAAGGAAGGGGGTAAGATTCATTAATGTTATGAATTACCTCGTAAGTATAAATCAGGTAATCTACGGCAATGAAATTAAATCGGCTTTCGAACTCCTGCCAGAAGGTGATTTCGGCAAAGAACGAAAATAGCGTGATGAGTACAAAGAGGAGGAAGGCTGCAATGGTCAAGCCCTGGTTCCATTTTTTCTGGTAGAGCCGGTTGGGAATTATGAGTAGATACAGCGCGTAAAATGAAGTGATGATCAAAGCTGTTCCAAGATCAAAAAAGAGGCCTGCCAAATAACATTTGATCACTTCAAAGATGCTGAAATCTGTATGTTGCGCCGAGGCAATAAAAAGAATGGTGCGAATAATGAAGGAAAAGAATATGAAATAGGCAATGAATCCAAACAGGATGGAATACCTGCTCTTACGTATGTTGATCATTATATTGATTAGTTTACGCAAGATAGCTGTCGATTCTGAAGAAATACTGAAGTTTCAAAATCGGTTAAAAACATAAGGCCTTCTGATCATCAGAAAGCCTTATTCATTTGTGTGTTTTGATGTTAATTATTTGATGCGATTTCTTTTTCTACCGCCTTGATTTCAACAGAACTCATATTTGTTTTTAAAGCTGCAAATTTATCCATGGTTAATTTTTGCTCTTTACCCATTACCAAAGTGTGGTTGTCAGTAGAGCCGCTTAATTTTAAGTCAGCCTGGTCTTCAATCACTGTGTATAAACCTTCTGTAGTTGTATTAATTTCTGCATGCGCATTTCCTTTTAAAAAGATTTGAAGATATTGAGAATTTAATTTTCCTTCTGTTTTAACCACTGCATTTTCGTTTGCTTCAATTCTGTAAATATTGTCTACATAAACGATTATTTTAGCAGTTGTTCCGCTTGTAGAGGTTACGCGGAGCATATCGCCTTCCTGCATAATTTTAGCCGTCCCTTCATTATCATCTGTATAGGCCACGCCTGTTGCAGGTTTCTGAATTAAAGTAACTTCAACATTTCCGCCGATGGATATTTTTTTGAAGCCCTTAACTGCGGAGACAGCTAAGGGCCTAACTGTTGATGCAGAAACATTCGTTGAGAATACAGTTGTAGATAAAACGATTGCTGTTAATGAAGTTGCGATTAGGGTTTTGATTGACGTTTTCATAATTTCTTTTATTTAATAATTTAATGTTAACTTACTGTTAATTAAATGTTTAAGTTCTTTTTGTTATTGTTTTGTAGATAAGACGTAGCTACTTCAAAAATGTTGCAGGCAGTTTTACATTTTTATACCACTTAATAGAAATTCTCGACCAACGGGCGTTAATTGAAGACGAAATCCTGAAACCTTTTTTAAACCCAATGTAAAATCTTTCCAATTCGCCTATTGAATTATTCTTTTTCTTATCTTTAACCATAATATTCTCAATATTTATATGAAGAAAAAGGTTGTGCTTGTTCAGGATAACAAAGAAATTCTGGAAATAATGGACCAGGTACTGGAAGAAGAAGGTTTTGATGTTACGGCATCGTTAACAACTGATCCGGTAGATAGAATAGATGAGATTGAACCGGATGTGGTAATTGTAGATGATCACATTAAAGGAGATAAGAAAGGATCAGAAATTATTAGAGAATTAAAATCTGATCCTGAAACCGAAGATGTATCTGCTGTATTAACTTCTACATCTAATAAATTGCCTCAGCAAGCAGAAGAGTGCAAGGCAGATGACTATATCGAAAAGCCATTTGATATCGATCACATGATCGAAGTGGTAAAAAAGAATACTTAATTACCTGTTCAATGTTGGTTCATACGTATCTGTATTAACAACCGCTTTCAGTTCGTGCAAAATTTGATATAAACCGAAATTCGTACGGTTTACATAAATAAAATGTTTAACACCCCTGGCTTGCTTAAATTCTGGCATTTTTGAAATCTTCTCACCATAGAGATATAGTTGTTCGAAAAATTCAGTCTTGCTAAAATCAAAAACCTTGCTGATATAGGGTTTAGCGAAGAGACTAATCATTTCCTTATAGGCTTTATAATAAAATTCAACCTGATCATCGGTATCATCATTGTGAATCATATCAAGCTTTCTGAAAGCATCAATGGTTTTCGCCCTATCGTTAATCACATCTGTAGAAATTAAAGAGAAAAACGGATAATAAAAATCGTTTGGTAACTCTTTAATGCATCCAAAATCAATTACGCCTAAATCCTCGTTCGGTGTAATCATAAAATTTCCCGGATGTGGATCGGCGTGAACAGCTCTTAATTCATGTTGCTGGAAATTATAAAAATCCCACAGCGCCTGGCCTATCTTATTTCTTAATTCCTGAGTAGGGTTAGTTTTTAAAAATTCTTTTAAGTGTAACCCATCCAGCCAGTCCATGGTAATGATGCGCTTTCCGGATAATTCCGGATAGTATTTTGGGAAAACCACATGGTCGAGGTTTTTACAGTCTTCAGAAAACTGGATCGATCTTCTAACTTCTAATTCGTAATCAGTTTCTTCCAGTAAACGTTCTTCAACCTCTTTAATATAAATGTTCAGTTCCCGTTCTGACATGCCCAGCAATCGAAAGGCAAAAGGCTTAACCAGTTTTAAATCTGATGAAATACTATCTCCTACACCTGGATATTGAATCTTTACGGCAAGCTTTTTACCATTTAGCGTAGCCTGATGTACCTGGCCGATTGACGCCGCATTACTGGATGACAAGTTAAATGTATCGTAAATTTGCTCTGGTGTTTTACCAAAATTCTTGGTAAAAGTACGTACAATCAGTGGTCCGGAAAGGGGAGGTGCATTGTATTGCGATTGGGTAAACTTATCTACATAAGATTTTGGCAGGATATTTTTATCCATGCTTAACATCTGCGCAATTTTTAAAGCACTGCCTTTAAGTTCACTTAATGATTTATAAATATCTGTAGCATTATCCTCATTCAACTGTTCCCGATCCATGCCTGGATTGAACAATTTCTTGGAATAGTGCTTTATATAATTGCCCCCGATTTGAAAACCTGTTTTAACAAATTTTGCAGAACGCTCTACTTTAGTGGTTGGAATACTCTGTTGTGTTTTCATTAATGATTAAAGCCCCATTTTTTCTTTAAACTTCCCGTTTCTCGATAAAAACTTCCCGTAATCTATCAGGTTATCAATTGGCGAATGCTGAAAAAGATCGAAGGTTACGTTAATTCCTTTTTCAATGGCTTCATCACTTTTTTCAAAGCCATCGCTATCATCATTAATCCAGAAGTTAACAATAAATGCAAATTGAATCCACAGCGCATCTTTATAGCGCTTGGTTAAAAACTTGCGTTCTGCCAGTTCGCCACGCTCCAGGCCATCATCAATAATTTCCTGCGCAAAATTTTCGAAAATCGGTTTAACGCCTGAAAGTACATCCGGAGTGGAAAATTTGCCGCGGTAATTCTTCAAACTATAGATTACAAAACTGCGTTCATTCTTCAGGTTTTCTAAATAGCTGTAAAAGAAAGAAAGCATTTTCTCACGAGAAGTATATTGCAACCAAACTTCCTGTTCCTTTATTTTACTAATGGTTTCGAAAGTAAGCTCAAACCAAATCGCTTTCTCTATACTTTCGAAAGAAGAGTGGAACTGATAAAAATCTGCCTCGGTTATTTTTAGTTTTTTTACGAAACTATATACCGTTTTCGGTTTTTCATTATGGGTTAAAACATAGTCGATGTATGCTTGTCTAATTTGCTGAGCAGTTGCCATATTCGTGTTTATTTACAATTATAACGTTTTAATGATTCCCTTGTTTTTGAACAGCCTGAATTGTCAATCATTAATTTGTAATAAATGCTTTCAAAATATTTGAAAGTTGGTTTTTGGCTAATTTATTTAGTTTATATCCTGTATATGTTGAAATCTATTTCATTCAATAAGCTAAAAATATTAGTATAATTGTGAACTTCTTTTAAATCTTTATTTTATGATTCAGCTTGACGATTTTTTATACGGTAAAATGGAATTTCCGGAAGTGTTTGCGGCGCTTCTGGAAACTGATGCCTTGAAACGTTTAGGCGGTGTTCACCAGAGTGGCGCAATTTTCTTAGTTAATCCAGATATTTGCCATTCGCGTTTAGAACACGCAATAGGTGTGGCAATGCTAATTAAGAAGCTGGGTGGCTCAGTTCTGGAACAGATTGCAGGATTATTACATGATGTTTCGCATACAGCGTTCTCGCACGTGGGCGATTATGTATTTGATCATGTGGAGGAAGATTATCATGAGAAGGTTTTTGCAGAAATCATTTATAACTCACAAATTCCTGAGGTTTTAATAAAATATGGTTTCAGCGTAAATGACATCCTCTCTGGTACTTTCCATATTTTAGAGCAGCCAATGCCGTTACTTTGTGCAGATCGTTTGGATTATACCTTACGCGACGGGATTCATGGCGGGGTAATTTCGAGACAAAGGGCAAAACAATTTTTGAATGCTGTAGTGTTGAGCGATGGGAAAATCGCCGTTAATCAGGATCTTGAAGCCACCTGGATAAATGAGGCATTTGAAAAGTTAATTAACGAAGTGTTTAAACTTCCGCTTCATTTATATGCAAATGGAAAAATGGCCGAACTAATTAAACGCTTTTTAAGTAAAGGTTTGCTGATTGAAAGTGATATGTTTAAAACGGATACGTTGTTATTAAATAAAATAAGAATGAACTACGAGGGCTACGAAGCAATTAAATCAATTAAACAACTGCGTGGTTTTAATGAATACATCCGCCATGGCAAATTGCCTCAAATAAAAAACAGGACATTAAATGTTCTTGCTATTTAAGTTCAATTAAATCGCCTTAGAAAAACATTATCTTTCATTTTAACGTATATTGTTCAAAAATAACTTATGTCGGCTATAGAGATCATTTTAATCGGAGTTGTAATTCTATTGATTTTTGGAGGCAAAAAACTTCCTGAACTTATGCGTGGAATAGGAAGAAGCGTTAAAGAATTTAAAGAAGCAAAAGACGAGCCCGTTAAGAAATAGCCATTTCCGGTAAAACTTTCCTTTCTTAGTGGTGTTTTATTTTTAAAATAAATCAAAATGGAAAATCAGAAACCAGATCAGGAAAAATCTAAGTCAGCCTTTGTTGACCAGGCTCAGGATAATCCGGCAAAAGGATTAAACGATTGGAATGATCGTTTGGATGAGAATTTAGAACCTAAAAAACATGGTGATACGGATGCAGATGAACGTGCAAAAGATTTTTCTGATCAGGTAGGTAGCGGCGATCAGTCTGATCAGGCTGATAGTTAGATTTATTTTTCTTAAACGGGTAAATTCTTATGGTTTTACCCATCATGTTGAAGCCCCTCTTTGCAGGATCTTAAAATCTGCTGTTTCAAGGAACTGAAAAATTAATTAATTTTTATTTTAAGTGGGTATTTAAATCTCTTTAACCATATTCTCGTAGGCAAGATTTGTTAAATTTTTCTTGTGCGTGTTGGATGCGTCTGATAATTAGTATATTGCATTTCAATACATCAGCAAATGCATAGCGGTTCTCAATTTATCGTATGAGTAAAGGTTTTATACTGGCTGTTATTCTATTGCTGTCTATTCCTTTTCTGGCCATTTCTCAAAATGTTTCTAATGAAGGAACTGATTTTTGGGCTGTTTTTCCTTCGCATGTGCAGAGTGGGCAATTTGAAGCCAACTTAAATGTTTTTGTAACTTCAAAATATGATACGGAAGTTACGGTTACCTCTGGTAGTTTTACTTCGGGCATAGTGCTTATTCCTGCCAATACATCGGTAGAAATTCCGGTAGACCGTGCAGCTTCTTACGTAGATGTTACCGATACCAGATTAATTAATCGGGGAATACATATCGTAGTTACTCCCGGGAAACCAAAAGTTTCTGCTTATGCACATATTTACGCCGGAAATCGTTCAGCTGCATCATTAATTTTGCCCTTTGTGGCTTTAGGACAGAAATACTTTTCTGTAAATTTTACACAAAGCATAGACAATTCCAATAATCCAGGCCAAAATTATTTGGCTATAGTTGCCGTTTCTGATAATACACAATTGAAGCTTAAAAAGAAAGATGGTTCGGAAATAGATCTTCCCGAACTGAATGCAGGCGATGTTTATGAATATACTGATGGTGGAAGCGATTTAACCGGCGTCTCAGTTTACGTAGATCCTTCATCAGCATCATCATGTAACCGCTTTGCTGCCTTTTCGGGTTCTTCTAATATCAGTATTGCAGATTGTTCCCCGCGAACAACAAGTTCCGATCCACTCTATCAACAACTCTATCCTATATCAAGTTTAGGTAAATCATACGGAATAGTTCCCTTTTCGGGGCAGTCTTATCTATATCGGGCGATAGCAGTAGAGCCAAATACGAAAATCTATCTGGATGGGGTTTTGGTAGGAACGTTGCTAAATGCTGGTGATTTCTACTCCTCAGCAAGAATGAATAATGCGGCATTTATTACTGCTGATAAGAATATCATGCTAAGTCAATATATGTATAGTGTAGGGTGTGCATCAAGCACGGGCGGAGCAGCAGAATTCGGAGATCCGGATATGGTATTGCTAAATCCTGTTGAGTTCATCGTAAACAACATCACTATTTTTTCTTCAGATAAGCAAAGGATCAGTCAGAAATTTCTAAATATTCTAATTAAAACAAACAAAACATCTTCCTTTAAAATTAACGGAGCTCCCCCTTCGATTACCTGGACACCTTTAACAGGAAACCCGCTATACTCTTTTGCGCAAATTCCCCTTACTGATAACAGCCTATCACTAAGTGCAGATGATGGATTTAATGCAATTGCTTACGGCTACGGAGCAACCGAATCTTACGCTTACTCTGCAGGTACTAATCTGGCAACCAATAATTATTTAACTGTAGTAAGTAGCATCAATAATAACGAAAGCGCAAATGGTTGTGTTGGAGTATTATCTAAGTTTAAAATCACATTACCTTATCAGCCCAATGTTATTGTCTGGAGCTTAGATAGAGCAGCACCAGTGTCACATTTGGAACTGTTAGAACAAAAGCAGTTGGCTGATGGCACTTTTCAGTATGTATATAATTCACCTTTTGAACTGGCTTATGCTACAAGTGGAACTCATACCATTGATCTGCAGGCAAATCCTGCTGCAAACGCTGCCTGCACGATCATAGATACTAATCTTACCTACGTTTTTAACGTTCTCAATCTACCAATTGCTGATTTTGAGATAAATGCCATGGCAGCATGTGCTAATGATGATTTGAACTTTACGAGTAAGGCAGATCCGAATGGACTGGTCATTTCTAATTGGGCATGGGATTTTGGTGATGGATCTGCAGTAATAGATGAAAAAAATCCTTTACATAAATATGCTGAAGAAGGCGATTATGCAGTTAAACTACTTGTAAAATCAGTTGATGGCTGTTGGTCTGACGTGGCTGCAGTACAAACGGTTCATGTAAATCCTTTACCCGTTGCAGCATTTACGATATCGCGTAATATCAGTTGTGTAAATGCCGATATTTTATTTACTGATCAATCAACCATTAGCCGTGCATTAACGGCCTCATCACAAATTGTAAAATGGGAATGGGATTTCGGTGATGGTTCAACTCCCGAAGTGCGTTTATCGAAAGCTCCATTTGCACATCAGTTCTCACAGGTAGGAACATTTTCAGTTAAGCTGACCACAACCTCTGATGTTGGATGCACCACAACATCAGCCATTGAAAACATTACGGTTAATGCCTTACCTGTAGCAGACTTTCTTTTGCCTGCGGTGTGTTTTGACGATCGGGTAGCAACATTTATCAACCAATCCAGAAACGTGGATAATACGGCGAATGGACTAAGTTATGAGTGGAGTTTTGGTGATAATTCATCATCCACTAATCGTGCTGTTTCAATAAATGGAGATCATTCCTATTCAACTCCCGGGGGTTACTTCGTAACCTTGAAAATAAAAAATCAGGATGGTTGTGAAGTTGCTACAACGAAGTCTTTTACCCTGAACGGGCAGGTAAAAACGGCAGATTTTGCCATTCAAAATCAAGGTATGCTTTGCAACGGCTCTGATGTGATCATTAATAATTTATCTACCGCATTTAGTGGTCAGATTACAAAAATAGAGGTTTATAAAAATGCGGTTAATGAACCTACTAATAAAATTACAATAGAGCACCCAACTGCCGACGACATTATTTTAAATTACAATGGCTTAGATATTTCAGTAGATAATGAAGTTAAAATTAAACTCATTGCTTATTCAGGTATAGTATGTTTTAAAGAGGTCTCTAAAATAATCACTTTAAAAGCTGCACCGATATTATCAGCTGATGCAATTGCACCAGTTTGTGAGAATGATGGGAATGTAAATATTAACCAGTTTCATGAAACTTCTGGAATTGCTGGTGATGGTGGCGTTTATTCAAGTGATGGAAACTGGCTCAGTACTACAGGAACTTTTAATCCCAAATTAGCGGGAGCGGGTTCGCACAACATTACTTATACTTTTGTGGCCAATAATGGCTGTTCATCATCCATCACAAGCAGCATTATCGTTAATGAATCGCCTAATGCTAATGCTGAATCAACAGTTTTTATGTTGGCGGGAGGGGAGATAAAGCTTCCTGCTGTTGCAAATGGTGAAAATTTAACCTATCAATGGAGTCCAGCGCTGGCTTTAAATAACGATAAAATTTTAAATCCAATGGCGAGCCCTGACGAAGACACAGAATATACTTTAACCGTGAGCGCAAATCCAAGCGGTTGTGAAGCAATAACAAAAGTATTGGTTAAAGTATTACAGGTGCTAATACCACCAAATTCCTTTACCCCGAATGGAGATAATGTAAATGATGTTTGGAATATTAAATACATAGAAAGCTATCCTAAAGCAACAGTAACAGTGTTTAATAGAAATGGAAATAAGGTTTTCTCCAGTAATGGCTATCAGAATCCGTTTGATGGAAATTTCCAGAATGAGCCGCTACCTGTTGGCGTTTACTACTATATTATAAATCCCGGGAATGAAAGAAAAACAATTACTGGTCCGCTTACTATAATCAGATAATCAATTGAAAAAGTGTCTACTCGTGTTTATTTTGTTGGTATCAACCAAGGCTTTTTCACAGCAAAAGCCACAGTACACGCAATATATTTTTAATCAATATCTACTAAATCCTGCACTATCTGGAATTGAAAATTATGTCGATTTTAAAGGTGGTTACCGGAAGCAATGGTCGGGTATAGCCGATGCGCCTCAAACATCTTTTGTTTCTGCAAACTGGGCTTTGGGTGAGCAACAATTATGGAGCAATGCGCTGACTTCTTTTCCCGAGCAAACCGGAAATCCGATGGACCGGAATTATATGCAAAATTATATGTCGTCTCCATCGCATCATGGGATGGGCATTACGGCAGTTTTAGATAAAACCGGGCCATTAAAGCGGTTAGATGCCAATGTTACTTATGCCTATCATATCCAGCTAAGCAATAATTTCAATTTATCTGCTGGCGTTGCTGCAGGTATCTCCAGTATTTCTTTGGATATTAATGCATTAACCTTTGATACGCCCTATGATCCTGCACTATCAAGGGGATTGGTTAATCAGGTGAAACCAGATTTAAGCCTGGGTTTATGGCTCTACGGCGCAAGACTTTTTGCCGGTATTTCAGCGCAACAGATTTTACCTCAGAAATTAAGTTTTTCTGCAGATAATCAATATAACCGGGGAAAAGAAGTTCCACATCTTTTCGCTACTGCCGGCTATAAATTTTTTATTGAGGAAGATATTGCCGTAATTCCATCAGTAATGGTAAAGTATATACAACCAGCGCCAACTTCTATTGATTTAAATGTAAAACTAGCTTTTAAAGATAAACTTTGGCTTGGCGGAAGTTATCGGAAAAACGATTCATTTTCTGTCCTGGCGGGATTTAATGTAGGTAAAATGGTTAACCTCACTTATTCATATGATTTCACTACCTCAGACTTGAATCAGGTAAGTAATGGCAGCCATGAAATTGTTTTAGGAATCCTGCTCAACAATATTTATAAGGTACCATCATATATAAGAATGTGGTAATTCAGTTAGCAGTTAGCAGTTAGCAGTTAGCAGTCTGCAGTTTAAAGTTTTTAGTTCTCAGTTGAATTGTAAACTGCCATTAAAAACTGCCACTGTCTTTTATCCTCTTTAATATAACTGCAAACTGATAACTGAATTTTTTGTTTACGATCTGAACTGTAAACTGCCCTTAAAAACTGCCAACTGTCTTTTATCCTCTTTAATATAACTGCAAACTGATAACTGAATTGTAAACTGCCAATTAAAACTGCCAACTGACTACAGTTCTTTCCTCAGTCTCGCCACCGGAATATTCATTTGCTCACGGTATTTCGCAACTGTTCTTCTGGCGATATTATAGCCTCGCTCTTTAAGAATTTCCGTCAGTTTTTCATCAGCTAAAGGCTTGCGCTTATCTTCATTTCCGATACAATCTTCAAGAATTTTTTTAACCTCTTTATTTGATACCTCTTCACCATTTTCTGTTTGGATGGCCTCAGAAAAGAATGATTTAAGTAAAAAAGTGCCAAATTCAGTTTGTACATATTTTGAATTGGCAACCCTGGATACTGTAGAAATATCCATAGCAATTTTATCTGCAATATCCTTAAGAATCATTGGACGCATTTTGCGTTCATCGGATGTTAAAAAATACTCGTACTGATAATGCATAATGGCATTCATTGTTTTAAGCAAAGTTTGTTGTCTCTGCTTAATTGCATCTATAAACCATTTAGCAGAATCTAATTTTTGCTTCACAAACTGAACGGCCTCTTTTAGCTTTTTATCTTTTGAAGAAGCCTTATCATAATGCTCAAACATTTCCTGATAGGAGCGACTTACCTTCAGTTCGGGTGCATTTTTAGAGTTTAAGGTCAAAATCAGGATGCCGTCATTATTGCTAATGTGAAAATCCGGAATAATTTGCATCTGTTTGGTGGTTACCTGGTTGGCATCACCTGGTTTAGGATTGAGGCGAAGAATTTCATTCACAACTTCTTTTAATTCTTCACTATCCAGGCCGAGGCTTTTTTCTAATTTATCGTAATGTTTACGGGTAAATTCATCCAGATAGTTTTCCACCACGTTCATGGCTTTAACAATAATTGGATTATTGGGATCTTTTCTTTTAAGCTGAATCAGCAAACATTCTTTTAAATCTCTGGCACCAATGCCCGGAGGATCAAAGCTTTGAATCAGCTTCAGCATCTCTAAAACATCTTCCTTTTCTACCATTACATTTTGAGAGAAAGCCAGATCATCAATCATAGAACCAAGCGGACGACGTAAATAACCATCATCATCCAAACTTCCAATAATCTGCTTTCCAATAATAAAATCCTGATCTGAAAGCGGAACTAAATCTAGTTGTTCCTGCAGGCTTTCGAAAAAAGTACTTTCTATCGCAATAGGAGTTTCTTTTTTTTCTTCATCATCATCACTATTGTTATAATTGGTGCTGTAGTCGTTGGTGCTGTCATCCTGCAGGTAGTCATCAACGTTAAACTCATCCATACTGGTGTCTTCGGTCGGCCCATCAAACTCTTCAGGCCCGTCGTTTAGATCATCATATTCGCCTTTTGGCTCTTCCTGGGTCATTAAACTGGGATCTTCCAAGGCAGGATTCTCCTCAAGTTCTTCTTTAATTCTGGTATCTAAAGCAACGGTTGGCACCTGCAACAATTTTATAAACTGAATTTGTTGGGGTGATAACTTCTGTAGTAATTTTTGTTGTAAGTGTTGCTTTAGCATATTATAAATTAGAATGGGAACAAAAATAAACAAATCCTTTCAGATATTTTATGGAATTAGTTCCAAATGCCTTCGTTTGCTTATTAATTATCGCTAAACGTTTGTATTGAGTTCAATGTTTGTTACTTTAGTAATTAAATAAATTTAACCTATTTATGGGCTTTGTAAAAGAATTTAGAGATTTTGCAGTTAAGGGAAATGTTCTTGATTTAGCTGTTGGTGTAATTATTGGGGCTGCATTCGGGAAGATTGTAAGCTCGTTAGTAGAAGATATTATTACCCCGGCAGTATTAGGCCCGGCACTAAAAGCTGCAGGTCTTGAAGATTTAAGTAAGCTCAAAATCGGCGGTACGGCAATTAAATATGGTAACTTTCTGTCGCAGGTAATCACATTTATTATTGTTGCGCTGGTGCTGTTCTTAATTATTAAAGCCGCAAACAACTTAAAGAAAAAAGAAGCTGTTGCGCCTGCTGCACCACCAGTTCCAACTAAAGAGGAAATTCTTCTGGCAGAAATCAGAGATTTGCTAAAAGCAAAAGCATAGTCCAGCATATTTAATTATTTAGGTGACTTAGCCATATTGCGTTCGTTGGAATATCCGATAAGCGCAATGTGGCATTTTCGCTATTGGCATTAATTTATTTACTGCCTTTAACCGCTGGATCAGTGATGATGAGGTAGTCTCCTAAATTTGAAAACTTACTCCAATCTGGTTTATTAAAACCTTCATCAGCGAAAGCCGATATATTCAGCACTTTTAGTTTCTGTGAATATTGCTGAAGTTTAGCCAGCGTACCAAGCCTTTCGTCGCTGTGAAACCTGCCGTTCAAATGAAAAACTTTAATCCCTTTATTTGCCTGCGTAAACTTTGAAATGGACCAGGCCATCGTTGCATCCCAGAAATTTTGTGTTTGATAAACTTTCATTGTTCCCATGCCATGGCCGCCGAGTAAACCAGTAAATTTTTCATGATACCTGCCTGTGGCCGTGTCAATTGGCAACGGCGGTAAAAAACTTAATGATGTTTTTGGAAAGTTCTTCAGCGTTGCCAAACCATTTTTAGTCACTGCATTACTATATCGTGCCGCCGCATTTGCCGCAATTACCTGTAGTTTATTGATTTTCGCATATTCAACCAAAGGTCTATAGTCATTATAATTCTCCCAGGCTCTGCCTTCTTTTATGAAATTCTTTTCTGAAATAACATCCGCTAAATATTCGTTTACCACGGGCTGGATATCGGTATGAAACATTTCCATACTTAGTGCTACGTGTTGAGGATAAGCCTGATTAAGTTTTTTGAAGATTTCTGCTTCCAGATAATGACCAATGGAATCATTGTGCTCTTCACCGAAAAACAGCACATCTGCATCTTTCATATCAGTAACAATGCCATCAACTGAGATCTCCTTCTGTTTTTTAACATCGTAAATTTTATATTGATTAGGAGTGCTCTGGGCCTTTACACCAATGGCAACAGTCATCGCTATTGCTAGCAGGAAATATTTCATGGGCTCAAATTAGTAAATATTTTTCACCGATAAAATTCAGCTATTCACCGCTCTTTTTCCAGTTTTTATAGAGGATGCCTATATAAACGGTTTTTTTGTAAACATCTTTACTTATTCAAATACTGCAACACATGGATAATATCAATTATAAAGAGAATAATCAAATCAAAAACTCCGGGAAGGCCCTGGGTGGTTTGGTTATCGTAATAATAGGAATGGCTTTTTTATTAGATAATTTGGGACTTGATATTCCCAATTGGATTTTTAGCTTTTGGAGCCTGCTTATTGTACTGGGAATTTTTATTGGTGTTCGCCGGAATTTTAAAGGTATAGGATGGCTGGTTTTGGTATTGATTGGAAGTTATAACACCGTAGATAGAATGGGCTTTGATTTAGATTTATCAAAATATGCACCTGGTGTGGGCCTGGTAATTATTGGTGGCTTTCTGATTTTCAGGGCGAATGGTAGCAGCGGTGTTAAGATAAAGAGAAAAATGAAAGACCGGTTTAAAGACCAACAGACAAACACTGTTGAGGGTGTTGAGTTTAAAGCAGCAGACAAAGATTCTTTTGATAATGATATTATAGATGTTGTGGCAATTTTTGGTGGCAACACGCAAACTGTTTACTCTAAAAACTTTAAAGGGGGTGATATTTCAGCCGTATTTGGCGGTGCGGATATCATTATGACACAAGCTGATTTTGCTGAAACGGCAAGTCTGGATGTAACTGCTATTTTTGGTGGCATCAAACTCATTGTTCCCCATCACTGGGCTATAAAATCAAACGTTACCGCAATGTTTGGGAGTGTAGAAGATAAACGATCACATCTTACACCAGGAGAATTTCAGAAAACCTTAATTTTAAACGGAACTGCAATGTTTGGCGGGATTGAAATTAAAAGTTTTTAACCAAAGTTTATTTCTTGCTAAAACTAAATTCAGTTAACTGATGGTTAATCGAACCAAAATCAAATTATATCTAAACTAAACCACTTTGACAACTAGACCACTCTCTATCCCGCAGATACAAAGGATCTCGCTCAGCTTCGCTGTAGCATGGGTAATCCTGTGCGCCATAGGGTTGCATTTTGTAATTAATTTTTCCTGGATAATCGCCTTTACGGATAGTCTTGTAAATAATGCGTTGCTAGCTGCGGCATGTATAGGAATCAGTAATATGCTGGGCTACTATCAGCCGAAGAACGAGAAAATTTTATATGTGCTCATCGTTACCCTCGCATTAACATTTGTAATTATCTACATCGCCAAATATGCAATGCTCTATGTTTTTGGCGACTATAAAGAGTATCAGGATTTCTATAATTTTTCTTTTGCATTCAGGGGGCTCATTTCCTTTATGTGCCTTGGATGGTGTGCACTAGCCAATATATTATGGTATAGGCTGGAAGAACAAACCGAAACGCATGAACGACTTTCTGCCGCAAAAGGTTTAGCTAAAGAAGCGGAGTTAAACAAGTTAAGGCACCAGCTACAGCCACATTTTCTCTTTAATAGTTTGAACTCTGTGTTTGCGCTGACCATGATTAACCCGAAAGAAGCAGGCGTAATGATTACCAAACTGGCTTCTTTTTTACGCGGTACGCTAAAGCGCGATGATGAATTATGGGTTACGGTGGAAGAGGAGATGGAATATATTCAGCTTTATCTGGATATTGAGAAAGTACGGTTTAGCCACAGGTTAAATATTGAGGTAAATGTGGCAGAAGAAACGCTGAAGCTCTGTTTGCCTGGTACTTTGCTCCAGCCAATAGTAGAAAACGCCATAAAATTTGGCCTTTATAATACATCTGCAGGGATTACCATCAAAGTTGATGTAACCTATGAGCATAATCTCCTGTTATTGAGGGTAGAAAATCCTTTCGATCCGGAAATGAAAGCGGCCGGTGGAACAGGTTTTGGATTGGGGGCGATAAAACGGCGGCTTTACCTGTTGTTTGCCAATCCGCACTTGTTACAAACAGAAATTGAGGCAAATAATTTATATATTACGACCTTAAAAATCCCACAAAAAAATGATCAGAACGATTCTCATTGATGATGAACCTTTAGCCAGAGATATTGTTAAATTTTACCTGAACGATTATCCTGAAATAGAAGTTGTTGCCGAGTGTTGTGATGGTTTTGAGGGATTAAAAGCCATTACGCTACACAAACCCGACCTTATTTTTCTCGATATTCAAATGCCTAAAATAAGTGGCTTTGAAATGCTGGAACTAGTGGATGATCAGCCTGCTGTGATTTTTACGACTGCTTTTGATGAATACGCCATCAAGGCTTTCGAGGTAAACGCTGTAGATTATCTACTGAAGCCTATTGATAAATCCAGATTCGACGCCGCAATCAAAAAACTGCCTGGAAGATTAAATCAGCAGGGCAACACTGAAGCTGTATTGGATGCGGCGGCATTAAGTCCGGCGCAAAATAATAGGGTAGTGGTAAAAAAAGATGGTGTAATTAAAATTATTCCAACAGCAGATATCAACTACCTCGAGGCTGATGATGATTATGTAAAGTTGAATACGGTGGATGGTATTTTCCATAAGAATAAAACGATGGCCTATTTTGAGCAGACTTTAGATTCGACTCAATTTATCCGGATCCACCGTTCTTATATTATCAATCTGGCCCAGGTAACCAAGATTGAATTGAAAGAAAAAGATAGCTACGTGGTGTTATTAAAATCAGATATCTGGTTGCCGGTAAGCAAAACTGGTTACCTCAAACTAAAAGTTGCATTGGGCCTATAAAAGATCTCACAAGCTTTTTATTTGTTTAATAAAATTGATCATACTACGAATCTATATCTGAAATCTCAAATGAATTGGTTTTTAAACAGGAGAAATTGAAGTGATTATTCCCGATTTTAAGCAGAATTAGTATATTTGCATGCTAATAAAAAATAAAAAGTAAACACTCTTGCATTTGTAGAGAAATCACTTTATATTTGCACCTCTTAATTTTGAAATTAATAAGATAATATACAGTCATGAAAAGAACATACCAACCTTCGCAAAGAAAGAGAAGAAACAAACACGGCTTCCGCGAAAGAATGGCAACAGCTAACGGCAGACGAGTATTAGCATCACGTCGTGCTAAAGGAAGAAAAAGATTAACAGTTTCTGACGAACGCAAGCATAAAGCATAATTTTTGATTGCTTTTCCGGAATCGGAATCGGCAGAGCAAAATCTGCAATTATCAATCAAAAATATATGTACACATTCAGAAAAGAAGAACGGTTATGCAGCAGAAAACATTTAGATCTGCTGTTCAAAAACGGTTCTTCTTTTTTATTATACCCATTTCGCATTTCTTATCTTTTTATTGATGAATCTGCCAGCGTTCCGGCTCAGGTAGTAATCAATGTTCCAAAGAAACGATATAAGCGAGCAGTAGATCGTAATCTGCTTAAGCGTCGCATTCGCGAAGCTTACCGTTTAAACAAACAAGAAGAATTTTATAATCAGCTAGGAACCGGTAGCGGTTTTTTACTTTTCTCTATCCAGTTTGTAGGAAAAAAGAAATACGAATTCAGCTTCATCCAAAAGAAATTAGTCGCTACTTTTAAGCGTTTCCAAACCTTAATTCAGCCCAATGAAATTCATCAATAAGTTTTTCGGTTGGTTTTTTTTAGGTTTGATCAGGATTTATCAATATGCCATTTCTCCAATGCTGGGTGCCAACTGCAGGTTTACGCCCACGTGTTCGCAATATGGAATTGAAGCCATTCGTAAATATGGTCCGTTCAAAGGGGGCTGGATGGCTTTGAAGCGGATTGGTCGCTGCCATCCCTGGGGTAAACATGGACACGATCCCGTGCCTTAGCTAAAAAATATTAAACCTTCTACCTAAAAACCTTCTACCTTTTTTACCTTTGCATCATGGCTAAAATACTTCAAATAGAAACTGCTACGCAGGTTTGTTCTGTTGCTTTATCAATTGATGGAAACACTGTTGCTGTGAAAGAGGAGAGTGGTCAGAATATTCATGCCAGTAATGTTACGCTTTTTATTGAAGAAGTAATGAAAGCTGCTGGGCTAACCTATCCTGAAATAGATGCGGTAGCGGTAAGCAAAGGACCTGGATCTTACACAGGGTTAAGAATTGGTGTTTCTACCGCTAAAGGCTTATGTTATGCATTAGAAAAGCCGTTAATAGCTATTGAAACATTGAAGATGATGTCGGCTGGATTTCAAATTGAAAACCCGGCATACAGGGGTTTGATTTGTCCGATGATTGATGCCAGAAGGATGGAGGTTTATACCTCAGTTTTTAATTCATCACTAGAAATTATCGAGCCAACATCTGCCAAGATTATTGATGAAACCAGCTTCGCTAATTTACTATCACAAAATAGAATCACCTTTTTAGGGGATGGCGCAGCAAAATGTGCAGAAACCCTTAATCACCCAAATGCAGATTTCAGCAATCAGAATTTCAATGCTGCGCCTTACATGTCTGCATTAGCAAACCTGGCATTCAATCATGGGAATTTCGAGGATGTTGCTTATTTCGAGCCTTTTTACTTAAAAGATTTCGTGGTTACTCAACCCAAAAAGAAAGTCTGATTACTTCCTTTTAAAGATAGAGAACAGGTTTTTGAAGAAACTTCCTTCCTGTTGATCATTAATCCCGGGCATGGTATCGCTAAACTGGGGATGGTTAACAACATTTCCAAACTTAATCCCGATTCCCATATAAAATGATGCACCATTCGGGCCACTTCCTGCATCAGCGGTGCTGCTGTAAAGCCCTCTTGCATAGCTGATACTCGAAAACATATTGTCTGTACCACCAAATATTTCGAAGTTTGGGGTCTGATATTTTCCTTGTAAACCAACCATGAAAATGTTGTTAAAATTGTAAAGCGGTGTTACGCTTGCAGCCAGGTTTCTGTAGATAAACGTGTTGACTAATGCTACATCTCCGCCTTTGTAAAAGAGGTTCTTTGAGGCCACTAAAGCCGGTTTATAAAAGCCAAACTGTCTGGAAACATAGGTATCTATTTTAGCATTTGTGGGTGCAACGAATTTGCCATTTTGGCCAGCCAGGAAAATATCTCTGATGCTTTGGTTGATGTTGACGGATTCGTCATTTAAGATAATGACTTTTGCAGGGTCTCTAATGATATTCTCCTGAGTTCCGCTTCGCCACCAGATAAACCCCAGGTCCTTCACATTTGCCATTATAAATATACCATTCTTTGTAGTATAGTTGGTGCCAAGACTTAGCGACAAGCCAGGATTTTTGAAGGTTGGGAGAAAAGATCTTTTACCAATTTCTTCCGTATCTGTGAAATTAGCCTGATATGTACCATTTACACCAAGCAGCATTTGGCTACCGTCTGGTTCAATATAAAGGTTTGACTTTACAATATTTAGGTTATTATATAGAATTCCACTAAGTAAACTTGCCTTGATGCCGAAAGCAAGCCGCTTGTTATAGTTTTCCCTATAGGTAAAGCTAAACTGGTGATAAGACTGCTGATATCCTTTATTGTTTAATATTCCATTGGTCTGTTCAACCTGGGATAATCGGTCTAAATTATCAAAAATCGCTAGTGTTTCATTGGTGTAATCGATATGAGAATCTACCCTGACCTGCCAGGCCAGCCCCACCTCTTTTTGATATTTATAAGATTTGAACATGCGTACTGTAGCCACATATACATTGCTGTTTAAAAAGAAATGGTTGATTGCGCCTGTTCCAAGCGTAAGTCTTCGGGTGTCGTTTACACCTTCCTGAGTTAATTTTCTTATGGCATATTCAGACTCTCCGATATTTGCTGCATTAGCACCGAAGTTTGGAAGAAAGAAATTAGACGAAAATTTACGGGAAGAATCCAGCGTGAAGGACTTTTGAGAAACATTTTCAAAGGCATCGAACATGGTTCTGGTTCCAAACATGGCATATTGCTGCGCCTTCGCAAAATAGCCGCTACTCAATAAGAATACGGTAAGTAAAAGTTTCTTCATTTAGTTTAGTTTTCTGCCCTGTTTCCTATTTAACGGTTGCCTGATGAATCTGGTACTTCCTGCTTTAAATATTTGTTTAGAAGCATGTTAGTGATAAATTTGTTTTGATCGGCGCTCATTTGATAGTAAAAAGTATCAAAAGATTTCAGGCCATTGTTTTCTTGCAAATGTTTGTAATATCGGGATAGCATCTGACTTCTGAAAATGTTATTTGAGCGTTTTAAATTAATATAATATCCGATATTGGAAGTGCTTGGAAGCTGGTTCAGGGCATCAATATATTCAGGCTCCTGAACCAGTAATTTATTGTTGCGATAACGACTTAAAAATGACTGGATGGTACTGGCATTATTCGCAGTAATCAGATAGTTATCAATAATGGTATAATACGGTCTTGCAAAATTCTTTAGCGGTTCACCCAGGTAAGAAAAGAGGATATCAGGAGACTTAAAGTGTTTAATTTCATCATTATAATCTTCACTTACATCAAAAAGAAGTTGCTTCACTTTTTCACCATTACTCAATGAGATTGCTGCCAGCTTTTCTCCTGTGTTTAACTGGAAAGTTACGAATTGATTTTTTAAATAGACTGGAAAGATGGCATTTAGATCTGTCCGGTAGTCACTTTTAATCCGTTTAATTAATGAACTTGTTTTATCCGTTAAATTCTTTTGCGCTTGCCAGCTCATTAATTTTTTATGCCAAGATTGATAATTATCGAATGCGTAAAGCGTATAGTTGGCGGTCTGATCTGGTAAAACATTTTGGATTTCTGTTTTTTGAACCGGTATATTTTCGAAGAGTTTCAAATAATTATCTGCTGCCTTAAGTTCGGTATTGCCGTTAAATAAAATCTTTTCCCTGCTAAAATTATAATTCAGTGTAGCAAAACTATTTTGTGCATTAAACACTGCAAGTTCGCCCGTAATATTTCCCGAAAGAATATTCTTAAGTAAGGGCGGCACCTGATTAAAATTAATATACAATTGTGCCAGGATGTTTTTATTCTGAAGTCTTGCTTCCTTAATATAAGCTGTAAAGGGATTTTCTTTTAGCCTGACCCCGGCATCTTTTATCAGTTTAAGTGAAGTTGATAAAGTTAATACCTGGTGTTGAACGCCCACAAATAGGTTTAGGCTGTCATCTACCTTTGCAAGATAAATATTTTTTTCCTTCGGTACCGGCGTGAGGAATGGTTTAAGTTTGTTTTGAAAGTTCAGCGCAGTCTGATCCGGTTTAACCTGAACAGTAATTAAAAAATTGAGTGTTTTATTGCTGTCAGGTAGTAAGCTTAGGTAAATTTCCTGGTCCTGGATCAGGTTATTAACGGTTTTATGATTAATGAATTTTTCTTTGAGTTGTCTCAATAAATCAGTTTTTTCTTTTCCAATGGCTTGCTGCAGCAAGTTTTGACCTTCAATGATTTCATAAAAACCTTTATCGTTCCGGAATGAAAATAGCAAAGCGGCATTATTGGTTGCTGACTGAAGAGCAAGGTCTTTCGTATCGTTTTCAACCCCCAGTTTAGAAAAGTATAAATAGGACATTAATGCTACGCCTAATAATAAAACGCTTATTAAAATTATGATTTTTCTCATCTGCTGTGCAACAAATTTAATTTATTACATTGATTAGAGCGAAGTTCTTTGTCAATTTATTAATTTAGCGATTGCTTCGGGCAAAATGTACATATGAATAAACGAATAATACTTACTGCGTCTTTTTTCGGATTTGTTGCTGTTTTATTAGGCGCGTTCGGCGCACATGCCCTAAAGGCATTGGTTGATGGACCTTCACTTGAGATTTGGCAGAAAGGCGTTGATTATCAGTTTTATCATGTTTTCGCCCTTTTATATTTGTCAACCTTTGCCCGCTACAGAAACAAGCTGATTAATATTGCTTACTTCTGCTTCACATTTGGTATTATTCTTTTTTCGGGTTCGCTTTATTTATTAGCCACCCGCAGTATTTTACATTTAAATTTTGTAAATTTAATCGGTCCCTTAACGCCAATCGGCGGATTATTGTTTGTTTTAGGTTGGATCATGCTGTTTTTTGCTGCATTTAAAGATAAATAATGGAAACTTTTGAGAATGATTTTTTTGCAGAGAGAGAAACACTTTTTGTAGAAGTGATCTTGCCTTTATCTTTGGCCAAGAACTACACTTACCGAATCCCTTTTGATTTAAATGATCAGGTAGCGATTGGCAAAAGGGTAGTAGTTCAGTTTGGAAAACATAAAATTTATGCGGCGTTGATTAGTGGCATTTCCAAAAATCCACCAACCGCTTATGAGGCGAAATATATTATTGATATTATCGATTCCGAGCCAGTTGTAACGCCAATGCAGCTTAAATTCTGGACCTGGATGACCAATTATTACATGTGTAATGAAGGTGACGTAATGACGGCTGCGCTGCCAGCCAGCTTAAAACTGGCGAGTGAAACGATTCTGATGCTTAGGGAAGATTTCAGCGATGAGATCGTGCTTACTGAAAAAGAGGAGATTATTATTTCTACCCTTAAAAAACAGGAAAAACTAACTGTTAATGATGTTTCCAAGCTTTTGGGGCAGAAAACAATTTATCCCATTATTAATAATTTATTAGAAAAAGATTTAATTTTAGTAGCCGAAGAGGTTGTTCAAAAATATAAGCCACTATTAAAATCCTTCATCCTGTTAAATGATTTTTATAAAGATCAGGAGAATTTAAAGCAGCTTTTTACTGTTTTAGAACGTGCCCCAAAACAATTGGATGCCTTGCTGGCTTATTTGAAGCTTCAAAAATCAAATTTGCCAATTGCAAAAGAACAATTATTAGAAGAAAGTAATTGTGGTCCTGCGGCGCTAAAAGCGCTTACTGATAAGGATATTTTCGTCGTAACGAAACGTCCGGTGAGTCGTTTAGCGGCTAATGATGAAGAGTTTAGCGTTAATTTCAAACTTAATGACCATCAGGAAAGGGCACTAGCGAAAATTAACGACCATTTTAAAGAGAGAGAGGTAGTATTGCTACATGGCGTTACCGCATCTGGCAAAACTCAGGTATACATTAAATTAATTGAAGAAATCATTCAGAATACCGATGGTCAGGTATTGTTTCTATTGCCTGAAATTGCATTGACAACCCAAATTGTGGAGCGGATTAAACGCTATTTTGGAAATGCAATTGGCGTATACCATTCAAAATTTAACAACAGCGAAAGGGTAGAAATCTGGAATAAGGTAAGGACAGGTGATTTTAAAGTGATTTTAGGCGCTCGTTCGGCAGTCTTTCTTCCCTTTCAAAATCTAAAACTAATTGTTGTGGATGAAGAGCATGAGCCTTCTTACAAGCAATATGATCCGGCACCGAGGTATCAGGCCCGCGACGCTTCCATTTACTTAGCGCATCTTCACCAGGCAAAAGTAATTTTAGGATCGGCCACGCCATCGTTAGAAAGTTATTATAATGCCCTGCAAGGTAAGTATGGCCTTGTAGAAATGAAAGAACGATTTGGTGGTGTGCAATTGCCTAATCAACAAGTTGTTAGCATTTCCGAAGAGACGAAAAAGAAAACAATGATTTCTTATTTCTCCAGTGTGCTGATTAAAGATATTGACCTCGCACTTTCTAAAAAAGAGCAAATTGTACTTTTCCAAAACAGACGTGGATATGCCACTATTCTGATCTGTGCAACCTGTGGATATACGCCCAAATGTGTGAACTGTGACGTTAGTTTAACTTATCATAAAAGCAGCGGGAAACTGCATTGTCATTATTGTGGCTATCAGCAAAGCAGTGTAAATATTTGTCCGGCATGTGGTTCCGTGCATGTAGAACAAAAGGGTTTTGGTACGGAACGCATTGAAGAGGAGTTGAAATTGCTCTATCCGGAGGTTTCTATTGCCCGCCTGGATATGGATAGTACGAGAACGAAAAATGGCTTGCAGCAAATCTTAAATGATTTTCAGGAAAAGAAAACCGACATTCTGATTGGTACACAAATGGTTGCCAAAGGATTGGATTTTGATAATTTAAACCTGATTGGCGTAATCAATGCGGATACGCTTTTGGGCTATCCGGATTTCAGGGCTTACGAAAGAAGTTACCAATTATTGGCTCAGGTTGCGGGCAGGGCAGGAAGAAGGGCAAATCAGGGTAGCGTATGTATTCAAACTTACGACGCCGGAAACCGCATCATTAAACAAGTGGTGGAAAATGATTACGAAGGCATGTATAATGATGAGATTGCGGAACGGGAAAAGTTTCTGTATCCACCATTTTCGCGGATGATATTCCTTTATATCAAACACAAGGATTCTCACGTATTAGACCATGCCGCGCTGACATTAGCCAATATTTTAAAGGCTAAATTCGGGAAGAGGGTACTTGGACCGGAGCAGCCATTGGTGAGCAGGGTGCGCAATCTTTATATCAAACAGATCATCATCAAAGCAGATAAACACACCGCTATACAGAAAGTTAAAGATGCTTTGCGTGAGACCCTTACGCAGTTCAATGCAACTAAAGAGTTTAAGGGTGTGTTTATGCAGATTGACGTAGATCCATATTAATTTTTTCCGTTTAAACTGAATTGTAATCCAGCTGAAATTGGATTAAGCAAAAACTCCCATTTTTTGTATGTGGTTACTGTTCTGGCTACACCACCAGTTTCGGTGATGTCTTGTTTTTCGTAAGAATAGTAGAAATCAAGATTACTCTCCGCATAAAAGTTCAATTGCGGAATAATATTCACTTTCAAACCAATCAATGGTGTAAGCACCAGGCCATTTTTGCTGGCATCAGCCGTTTGTACCACATTACTGGCCGCCGGGTTGCGTTGCGCAATTGTACCGGTGAATCGGTTAGACCGATAGCCCAAATCAAAACCAAAATAAGGCTGAACTTTCGAGTAGTTGAAGTTTTTTTCGAAACCAATTTTGAAAGAGTAATCAGTTACTTTTCCATCTGCTATTTCGCAGGTAGCGCAAGTATTGTCGAACCGGGTATCATTTCTGAAATAAGCACCGCTAATGCGATAGCTGATCTGGTTATCGTTAAATTTCAGCATGGCACCGTTAGCGAATGCTTTAGTGTAATCCTGAGTGTTGGTTTGGTTCAATATTTTTGGCAACTGCATAATACTAAAAGCACGAAAACCTATAGTGTAATTATAATCGGCTCCGGTTTGAGCAAACGACGTTAAAGATATACACAGTGTGAACAGACTTAGTAAGATTTTCTTCATAGGTAATGGTAGTAATTTTCTTTGAAAATTATTGATTCCAAAAGTAGAAATAATTCCTCACTTCAGTATTATGATTAACCCAAACTTTATAAATAGCATATTTTGCTTTTGATATTCTGCAACTTAAGTTAATGTGGATTTCTTTATCTTGCATCACCACATAAAAAAACTAATTTTGAGACTTCATGGCCTATAAATTTGTTGATAATTACCGAGAACGTGGTGCGAGAAAGAAACTGGTAGAACTGTTAAGATCCCGTGGAATTGAGGATGAACAAGTGTTAAAAGCGATTGGTAAAGTACCACGTCATTTCTTTTTCGATGAAACTTTCTGGAATCAGGCGTATAAAGATATTGCCTTCCCGATTGGCGATGGTCAGACCATTTCGCAGCCCTACACCGTTGCTTATCAAAGCGAGTTATTACACATCAAAAATGGCGATAAGGTGCTGGAGATTGGAACTGGTTCTGGTTATCAAACTTGCGTTTTGATGGAACTCGGCGCCAAAGTGGTAACCATCGAGAGGCAACAGAATATCTATAACAGAACTATTCAGGTTTTACCAGGAATGGGATATAAGCCTGTTTTCTGCTGTGGCGATGGATCTAAAGGAGTTGCAGAACATTCGCCGTACGATAAAATTATTGTTACTGCAGGCGCACCGCTGGTTCCTGAAATACTATTGAAGCAACTCAAAATCGGCGGAATTTTAGTGATTCCGGTTGGTGATGAAAAAACGCAGAAAATGGTTACCGTTATTAGAGTGAGCGATACGGATTACGAAAAAATAGTGTTGGATACTTTTAGATTTGTGCCACTGGTAGGAGATCAGGCGTGGTAGTTGAGTTTGGAGTGGTGAGTCCTAAGTCGAAAGTCTAGAGTCTTTAGTCAAAACCCATAGTGTTAAAAAATGTAAAGCTTTATTTGGTTTGGAGTTGTGAGTTTTGAGTCCTAAGTCGAAAGTCCAGAGTCTTTAGTCAAAACCCATAGTGTTAAAAAATGCAAGGCTTTATCTGGTTTGGAGTTTGAGTTTGGAGTTGAAAGTCCAGAGTCTTTAGTCAAAACCCATAGTATTAAAAACTTTCAGGCTTTAGTTAGTCTCAAGTATAGTGTTTGGATACACCTTAACGTCTTCAGCTTATAACTTCACGCTTCGGACTAATGACTCCAGACTAATGACTACAGACTCAAAAACTACCTCTTCATCGCCCGATCCATTTCACGTTTAGTATCTCTGTCTTTGATGCTATCGCGTTTATCAAATTCTTTTTTACCTTGAGCAAGGGCGATTTCAATTTTGGCAAAACCACGTTCGTTTACAAAGATGCGAAGCGGAACGATGGTATAGCCTTTTTCTTCCCCTTTTAGTTTTAGCTTTCTGATTTCCTTTTTTTGCAAAAGCAAAGCGCGGTCTCTTTTAATGTCGTGATGGTAGAATGAACTGTGGCTGTATTCCGAAACATGCAGGTTTCTTACATAGAGGTTTCCACCAATAAACATGCAGAAAGCATCCGTCATATTTGCTTTTCCTTGTCTAATCGCCTTTATTTCTGTTCCTAACAGCGCAATTCCGGCTACATATTTATCTAGTAAATTGTAATCAAAATAGGCCCGTTTATTTTTTATGTTGATGTCGTTTTTCAAAGCTTGTATTGTTATTAATTTGTGCAGCAAATTTTGCCACAACTTACCGGTACGTATTGCCGGGCTGCAAATATCTTAAAAATTGATATGATATCACGATTTTATTCGATTTCATCATTGGCTAAATTAACAAATAGAAAGTTCATCTGTTTGTAAAAGCTAAAAGGAATATGATTATCTTCCCAAATAAATCAATTAAGTTTGGGATTTAAACATCGAAAATGAAATTTAAAAGCCTTTTATTAGTTCTCCTATTAGCTGCTACTTTTCAGGTTAAAGCACAACAACCTACTTTATTGCCGCAATTCACATTTTTTAAATTGGATGGAAAGGCATTTTCGAACAAAGACCTGAAACAAGGAAAGAAAAACTTATTTATTCTTTTCGATTGCACCTGTGAGCATTGCCAGAGAGAAATTAAAAGCTTAAGCGCTAATTATGCTCAGTTTGAAAAGGCCAATATTTATCTGATCACTTTGGATGAAGCTTACATCATTCCACAGTTTTTTAATACCTATGCAAAAGGATTAAATACGAAGCCTAACGTTACTGTGCTTCAAGATAAAAATCACATGTTTATTCCTGCGTTTTTGCCTTCCATGTATCCTGCAATATATTTATACTCATCAACCAATAAACTATTGGTATACAATTCAGGCGACGGTGGGATTAAAAAGGTGATGAAGGTTATCAATAAATAATGGCTAACGGATAATCAGTACCGGAATATTCACTTTATGCCGAACGGAATTTACTGTAGTTCCAAAAATCAAATCCTTCAGGCCTTTGTGACCATGAGCACCCATCACTAAAAGTTCCAGTTCATTTTTATTACTGATATCTGCTATGGCCTTTGCGGTGCTTCCGAAGCCAATATAAGGTGTAGAATCGTATCCCAAATCTTCCAGGTTTATCCTATATTTCTCCAGGTTTTTCGCATCGCTTTCGGTTTCATGGTCCATTACATCCTGACCATGGTACCTTGCTGCTGCCGTTTCCACCACATGAATTAAATAATAATGCGCATCTTTTCCACCCTGAATAAGGGCATGTCTGATGGTATTGCGATCGTTCTTTGAAAAATCGACAGCGATACCTATTCTGTTGTAACTGATTCTTTCAATTTTTCCAATATCCAAAGCATTTCCATGGGGTACCATTTGTTTTTCACGATTTTTTTTCTCAATAAGTGGATGGAAGAATACGTATAAAAGCAGAAATACTATACAGATTAAAGCCGGAGCTACAATTACATAGATCCACCAGTTATTTGCTGCAGAAGCCCAGCCGCTTATCTCTTCGATCACTAATTTTACATTTAATGCAATAATAGCGAAGGCGCTTGCCCAGGCCAAAACTTTTACCCAGGTTTTAATGGCAAAGTCCTTCATCAGTTTTTTATCTGAATTGAAATGTATTAACGGAATTACCGCAAAACCCAGCTGTAAACTCAATACGACCTGACTTAAAACCAATAATCCGCCAAGGGCATCATCTCCATAGTGAAGGATGGTGAAGAATGCAGGGATAATCGCTAATAAACGAGTAATTAGCCTGCGTAACCATGGCTGAATCCGAAGATTGATATGTCCTTCCATAATAATCTGGCCAGCTAAAGTACCAGTAACAGTGGAGCTTTGCCCTGCGGCGATTAAAGCGATGGCAAAAAGGGTTGGCGCTACATTCCCGAAAATATTAGAAAGTAATTTATGGGCATCCTGTATTTCTGCTACTTCATGTAAACCGTTTTTATAAAAAGCAGCAGCAGCTAAAATTAAGATTGCAGCATTCACAAAGAAAGCCAGGTTGAGCGCAACCGTAGTATCAATCAGGTTAAATTTTAGCGCTTCCTTAATCCCTTTATTAGTACGTTCAATTTTTCTGGTTTGAACAAGAGACGAGTGTAAATAAAGGTTGTGCGGCATCACGGTTGCACCGATAATCCCGATCGCGATATATAATGCATCACCGTTTAGAATAGAGGGTTCGAAACCTTTTGCAATCTCTTTAAGTGAGGGTTCTACAATGAACATTTCCACCAAAAAAGATATTCCCACAATGAACACCATCGATACAATAAAACCTTCCATAGCCCTCATGCCTCGGTTTAACAGGAACAGGAGCAGGATGGTATCGAAAATGGTGATGGAAATGCCCCAAATGAGTGGCAAACCGAAAAGCAGTTGCAAACCGATAGCCATCCCGATGATCTCTGCCAGATCGCAGGCAATAATTGCCGTTTGCGCCAAGCCAAATAAAGGGATATTTGCCCAGCGGGGATAGGCATGTTTAGATGCCTGTGCTAAATCTAATCCGCGTACAATACCTAATCTGGCGCTTAGCGATTGAAGCAGCAGGGCAATGAGATTAGACATTAACAGCACCCAGATTAGTTGGTAGCCAAATTTACTTCCGCCGGCTAAATCAGTGGCCCAGTTTCCCGGATCCATGTAGCCGACGCTGATAAGGTAGGCGGGGCCAATAAATGCTAAAATTCTTTTCCAGCCTTTTCTTTTACTGGTATTTACGCTTTGATGTACTTCGCTAAGCGATTCAGTTTTTGCCATTACTGCTTATTAAAATATGTTTTGCAACTTCTCTACTAATGTTTATTTGTTTTCCGGCAACCAAAATTTCTACCGAACCATCGAAATCGGTAACATCATTAATTTCGATTTGTTTGCCAAGTGTTAACCCAAGTTTTTCTAAATGCTTTAAAAAGGCAGAACTGTGCTGACTTACCCCTGTAATTGTACCTTGATCACTGATTTTAAGATCAATCAGTTTTGTAAATTGTGTTTTTGCAAACCGGCCGTTTTTATCGGGAATGGGATCGCCGTGCGGATCTGATTTCGGGAAACCCAGAAATTCATCCAGTCGCTCAATGAGTGCAGTAGATTTGATATGTTCAAGTTCTTCTGCCACATCATGCACTTCATCCCATTTAAAATTGAGTTTATCCACAAGGAAAACTTCCCACAAACGGTGTTTTCGCACGATATCAACCGCTGCATTTTTGCCTTTATCCGTTAGGGTAACACCCTGGTATTTTATATAATCTACAAAACCTTTTTCAGCCAGTTTCTTAATCATGTCTGTTACCGATGCTGGCTTGGTTTGCATTTGTTCTGCAATGGCATTCGTTTGAACGTTATTGGTTTTTTCTGCTAAGTGGTAAATGATCTTAAGGTAATTCTCCTCGGTAAAACTCTGCATTTATGTTTATCTAATTAAATTTTTAGGTAAATCTAAAAATTATTCTTTAAAATTTATTAGATAAATTATGTTAAAATTTAGAATTTAATTTGGTTATGTTTGTGTTCTCAATACCTTTGAATTTATATGGCATCAGAATTAGATAAAATAGATTTTAAAATTTTAAGAATTTTACAAGAAAACGGTCGCATAACGAATTTACTTCTATCCCAGGAAATCGGATTATCTCCGGCACCAACTTTAGAGCGTGTGCGTAAACTCGAAATGGCCGGATTTATCAAAAGTTATCATGCCCTGGTTGATGAAGAGAAGCTAGGTTTGGGAATCAAGACCTTTATTCAGATTCAACTCGATTTTCATAAAAATAATACCATTCAAATCTTTTTAGATGAGGTGAATCAGATTAAAGAAATTACAGAATGCCACCATGTAACTGGTCAGGCAGATTTCCTTTTGAAAGTTTATGTGAAGGATATTAAATCTTATGAGCGTTTAATTATGGAGAAAATCAGTAAAATCTCCGTAGTTAAAACTTTCCAAACGATGATGATTATGTCAACCACCAAGAAAGAGCCAATTGTGCCTTTGGAGTATTAACCCCAAAACCCCTGAAGGGGCTTTTCCGAGCGATCGCCCATGTGGCCACGAAGAATCGTCTTCCTGAACTTGATTCAGGATCTTAACAAGAAAGGTGCTGAACTAAATTCAGCATGACGATTCGGTTAAGAATCTTCAAATGGTTGTCGTCTTGAACTTGATTAAAAATATCTTGATACTAATTTATCTATAAGTTCAGAAATCTCCTCTGCATTCTGATATACCATAAAATGTGTTCCCTTATCAATCGTATAGTCAACTTTAGCAGCTCTGGAATATAAAATTCTATCACTCGTGCCATGAATTAGCACAAGGTTATCTGGTCTGATGGTGTTTTGCCAGGTCAAAATACTACCAATTGCCCATTTTAAAAATGCTGGTTGAGTATCGTTGATAATTTTCGTGAGTAACCTTTTTTCTTCCATAGTTTTAGTGCCAAAAAAAAGATTCTGACTAAACCTGTTAGACGACTTAATGAGGGCTGACGGAATTATTTTTATCAAACCTAAGCTGCCCGCAAGCCGATAGAGAAACGGCAATTCGCTACTTACTATCGTACTTGAGATAGCGATGGTTAGCAAAGGCTTCAGAATTTTCGAAATCTCAACCGCAATCATGCCTCCAAAAGAAACTCCAACCAAAATGTATGGCTGATTAGTATTGATAATTGCACTCAACCGTTTTGCGTAGTTAGGCAAAGTCTCATTCTGATATGGAGGAATCCAATCAACATGAATCACATTGATGTGTTCATGGAGCTTTATCTTAGTGAAAATTCGTTTATCGGCACCTAAGCCACTAATAAAATAAGCGTTCATTAAGCAGTTAAATTCCAGTCAATAGGTGTCAAATTATTTTGAATGAGTAATTGATTTGTCTTTGAAAAGTGTTTGGAGCCAAAGAAGCCATTATAAGCCGAAAAAGGAGAGGGGTGAGCTGCTGTAAGTACATAATGCTTCTTTTGATCAATTAAAGCAGCTTTCTGTTGTGCATATTTTCCCCAAAGCAAGAACACTACATGATTGCTTTTTTCAGAAATGGACTTTATAATCTCATCCGTAAAAATTTCCCAGCCTCGATTTTGATGAGAACCAGCTTCTGATGCACGAACAGTTAACGTTGCATTTAATAGCAATACACCCTGTTCGGCCCAATGTGTCAAGTTCCCGTGGTGAGGCGCTTTGAAACCCTCAATGTCGGTTTCCAGTTCTTTATATATATTCTTCAGCGAAGGCGGAACGGTCATGCCACGTTGAACTGAAAAAGATAAGCCATGGGCCTGCCCAGTGCCATGGTATGGATCCTGACCGAGAATAACCACCTTAATCTGATCAAACGGAGTGGTATTTAATGCATTAAAAATATCTGGTCCTTTGGGATAAACTGTTGCACCACGTTCCTTTTCTTCTTTTAAAAAAGATTTAAGATTTTTCATATAATCTTTTTCGAATTCTTGATCCAAAACGGCTAACCAACCAGGTTCTAATGCTGCAGACATATTATTGTTGTAACGGTAATTTTAAATTAATGTTCTAAGTCGTAATTAATCTTAAAACGAATTGGAGTGCCAATAGTTTATGATTTCTTCTTAAAAATGGCTAACAAGTCGCCTTCTAGTGTGGTTTTTGGCCCCTCAATGATTCGGCCTAATTCCTTTCCCTTTTGATCATAGATAATAAACGTAGGTACCATTTTTATCTCCAGGCCATCAATAATGCCATTTTCAGCTTTCTTGTTTCCATCAACGGCAATAAGTTCCACATTCTTCTCTTTGAACTGAAGAGCATCTAAAATTTTAAAAAAGTTTGGAACATTAACTTTACTGTCGCCACACCAGGTACCGAAAACGATTTTGATTTTTTCTTTTTTTACCAGCTTTTTTAATTCAATCATGGTAGCCGCATCTGGTGTATAAGCTGCATAAAGCGGATCATACATTTCCTTAAACTCTGGAAATGTAACTAATCGTTCACGACTGCAAGCATTGATCAGGATATCTTTATTATGAACCTGATCATGTATTTTTTTATTGATTTCTTGTGCAGTAACGTTCATTGCGATGATGATTAGGGTGATGGATAAGAGGATTTTCATGTTAACCAGGTGAATTGTTGTATCAGTGAAATTTTTAATGAAATTATTGTTTTAATATCTAATTTCTGCCATTTAAAAACGATATTTGCAAAAAAGAATAATTAGAATAAATTTTATGCCAAATTTTGTAAGATTAATAGTGGGGTTTGCTTTACTGGGTGGCGCAGTAGCTTTATTTATTTTCGGTTTCTGGCCATGGGGCATTGTAGCCATTTTATTAGGTCTTATTGTATTGGTTACTTACTTCTTTAATGAGAACATGCTTTTAGCACAATGGTTTTTAAGGAAAGACAATATGCCGAAAGCAAAAATGTTTTTAGATCGGATTACCAACTATGAAAGTCAGTTAATTAAGGTACAACACGGTTACTATAATTTATTAATCGGTTTAATTGAAAGTAGAACTGCACCAATGAAGTCTGAGAAATATTTTAAAACGGCTTTAAGTTTAGGGATGCAAATGGACCATAACATTGCATTGGCGAAATTAAGCTTAGCTGGAATAGCAATGGCAAAAAGAAACAAGCGCGAAGCGACAATGTATCTCGCTGAAGCGAAAAAAGCTGATAAAGGCAAATTGTTAGCAGATCAGATTAAACAAATGAAAGATCAGATGGGCATGATGGATAAGCAACAACAAGTTCGTTATCGCTAATTGAATAGGATATAACATGGAAGAGCCAATTTTGGCTCTTTTTTTTTTGATGCGGGTTTTTGATTGAAAAAGTCATAATCTAAAAAATATTGAAAAATATTTTGAGATTTTACGGATCCTTCAAAATATTATGGAATTCTATTACTCCTTCTTTGTATTCATTGTTTCGGCATCATTTTTATCCTATTTAACCTTCTATACCTCTTTTTCCATCAACTATTGGGATTATGATTAAAGAAAGGATGTCCGAAGAGTGGGGTGGTTATAATCCGGTATTTCTTGCTGATTATTCTGATCCAGGCCAGGCGGGCTTAATCCTTCATTTCTTAAATAGTTAAAACCAAATCAAAATTATTTTTGTAGTCTATAGAAAATATACACCTATGGCAACATCACAAGAAGGAAGTACTAATAATACTCAGGAAGAAGATAACATTCAGGATTTAGGCGGAAAAGAAGCCGTTGAAAAACTAAGAGACCTTGCAGAAAAAGCAGAAAGTTGCTTTTTCTGTACCAGCATCAAAACAGGCGTACCTTTATCGGTAAGACCAATGGCAATTCAACAAGTTGACGACGAAGGTAATATCTGGTTCATGAGTTTGAAAGACAGTCATAAAAATGATGAGATTTCTTCGGATCCGTTTACGCACCTTTTGTTTCAGGCTGGCGCACATTCTGGCTTTGTAAATATTTACGGAATTTCTGAAATCAGCAGAGATCAGGCGAAAATTGATGAATTATGGACCCCATTGCTAAAAACCTGGTTCCAGGGTGGTAAGGATGATCCAGATATTACTTTAATAAAAGTAATTCCATCAGAAGGTTATTATTGGGATAATAAAAATGGTACTGCAGTGGCCTTCCTTAAAATGGCAGCCTCTGTTATTACCGGAAAAACCATGGATGATTCCGTTGAAGGTACTTTAAATATTGATTAAACTGGAAACGATAGTTTGGAGGATTATTTATCGTCCAAACTATCGTAACCTTCTAATTCTTCTCTTTGAGATCTCTTACTCAAAAGATCATCCTCATCAGTCTGAGTCCTGGAGAAAAATAAGGCTTCGGCCTGAATCCTTTTAATTAACTGGCGTACCAGTGTTAAATCAAAAGCATCTTTACTTAATTTGATGCAGTATTCTCTTTCGTTGATTTCTAAACTTGAAGTATTCATAAGGCAATGATTTTAATTATCGATTGCTGTAAATATAGAAAAGGCTTGCTAAACAGTTGTTAACAAGCCTTTTAATTTTATGTTATGTTTTTGTTAACAGCAATGAGTTGGATAACCAATTGCTGTTCTTCAACTATTTATGAGATAGGAATAAACCTTCGTCGGTTTTAGCCACTTTTAAAATATTTTTAGCAGTTAGTGCTTTCAAAGTAGTGTCCCACTTTTTGTTGCTCCAGTCAGCTAACTTTGCTTTCACCTCCGTTAGTAATACTTGTTGTCCTTCAGCTACCAAAGCAAATAAAGCCGTCTCTTCTCCTGTTAATTCAATTTTCTTTTTCTCCGGGCGCATCTGCGGGAAAAACAATACTTCCTGAATAGTACTTTGGTTGGTCATTAGCATCACAATTCTATCAATACCAAAACCTAAACCTGAAGTTGGAGGCATACCATATTCCAAAGCACGAACGAAATCATCATCCATTGCCATTGCTTCGGCATCACCTCTATCGGCAAGGGTTAACTGATCTTCAAAACGTTCTTTTTGGTCAATCGGGTCATTCAATTCAGAATAGGCATTTCCAATTTCTTTACCATTAACAAATATTTCGAAACGCTCCACTAATCCTGGTACAGAACGGTGTTTTTTAGCAAGGGGAGTCATTTCAATAGGATAGTCTGTAATGAAAGTAGGCTGAATTAAATTTGCTTCTACTTTATCACTGAAAATTTCGTCTACCAACTTACCCCGACCCATCGTTGAATCGGTTTCGATGCCTAATTCTTTACAAGTTTGCAGCAACTGTTCTTCTGTCATTGCTGAAACATCAATACCTGTAAATTTTTCGATGGATTCATACATCGTTAATTTCTCATACGGGCCTTCAAAATTAATATCATTTTCGCCAACTTTAACCACGGCTGATCCATTGGTTGCGATGGCAACTTTTTCCAGACATTCTTCTACCATCGCCATCATCCAGATATAATCTTTATAGGCTACGTAGATTTCCATTGAGGTATATTCCGGGTTATGGGTACGGTCCATTCCTTCATTGCGGAACATTTTACCAAACTCATAAACCCCATCAAAGCCAGCTACAATGAGTCTTTTCAGATACAGCTCATTTGCAATGCGCAAATAAAGCGGCATATCTAAAGTATTGTGGTGCGTCGCGAACGGACGGGCAGCTGCGCCACCATGAATGGGCTGCAGGATAGGCGTTTCCACTTCCATCCAGCCTTGCTCATCGAAATAGTTGCGCATAGTGTTGATTACCTTACTTCGTTTAATGAAGATTTGCTTGTAATCAGGATTTACCGTTAAATCTACATAACGCATTCTGTAACGTAATTCAGGATTGGTAAAGCCATCATAAACGTTTCCTTCATCATCTCGTTTTACGATTGGAAGCGGGCGTAAAGATTTGGCTAAAACCTTAAATTCAGTAACATGGATAGAGATTTCTCCGGTTTGTGTAGTAAATACATAACCTTTAACGCCAATAAAATCGCCGATATCCAACAATTTTTTAAATACCGTATTGTACAGGGTTTTATCATCACCTGGGCAAAGTTCATCTCTCTTCAGGTAAACCTGAATTCTGCCGGTAGAATCTTGTATTTCGGCAAAAGATGCTGCACCCATAATATTACGTCCCATAATACGGCCCGCAAGCGAGATAGTTTTATAAGCAGTTTTGTCTTTTTCGTAGTTGGCTAAAATATCAGCAGCAGTTACATTAACCTCGTAAGCTTCTGCAGGATAAGGCTCTATGCCTAATTGACGTAATTGTTTTAACGACTCACGTCGTAATATTTCTTGTTCTGATAATCCTATACTCATTTCGGGTATTTTTTGCAAAAGTAATGATTTTTGAAAATATAATCCATTACTTCACAATATTTGTCTTTGGCTTAAAAAAGCTTATTTATAATAATCAATCTGTATATCGCTTATTATTTTGAACCTGGTTTTTCCTGAAGATAGAATGTCATGTTTCCGCCGTTGATTAAATCCTGGTGGGTAATCTGGTTTTGCCTTAAAATTTTTCCATTAAACAGCATTTTGGAAATGTAGATCGAATTTTTCGTTGTTCTTATCGTTTTAATCGTCAGATTTTTGCCGGTTTTAAAACTAATCGTTGCCTGGTTAAATAGTGGGCTGGTAACCTGATACACGCCCGAAACCGGATCTACCGGATATAAGCCAAGCGCTGCGAAGACGTACCATGCAGACATTTGTCCGGCATCATCATTGCCACTTAATCCGCCTGCACCTTCTCCATATTCTTCGGCTAAAATTTTCGATACCTGCTTCTGCGTCTTCCATGGAGCGGAGGTATAGTTGTATAGAAACGGAATCTGATGCCCCGGTTCGTTGCCATGCCAATATTCTTTCTTCGTAAAGATAGAATCAAGTTCATTCTCCAAAGCCTTTTTTCCACCCATGATCGAAATCAACCCCGGCATATCATGTGGTACATAAAAAGTATATTGTCTTGGCGTTCCTTCGGTGATGTAGGCTTCGCGGTGATCTGGCAGATAGGGACTATACCATTCTCCATTAATGTATTTTCCCCTCACCATTCCAACCTTCGGATCAAACACGTTTTTGTAGTTTAAAGATCTTTTATGCAGCTCCTTATAATCATTTACTTTACCCAAATCTTTGGCTATAGTAGAAAGTGCATAATCATCATAAGCATATTCCAATGTTCGGCTCACCTGTTCTTTTTTATGGAAAGCATTCGGAATACTGTCTTCCATTGGAATATAACCATATTTTAAGTAACTATTAATGCCGCGTCTACCTTTTCCGTTCAGGTAATCTGCTGAGTCCGGCATTTCAAAGGCGTTCTGCCTCATCAGCCTGTAGGCCTCATTAACATCATAATCGCGGATACCTTTGTTATAAGCAGCCGCGAGGAAGGCCGTGCTGTGGTCGCCAATCATGGCGGCTGTATAGCTATTCCAGCATGGAAAGATCGGCAGCCATCCACCTTGTGTACCTTTTATAATTAACGAATTGGCAAATGAATTGGCGAGCTTTGGTTGAAGCAGTTCTACAAGCGGCAATTGCGCACGGTAAATATCCCACATCGAGAAATCATCATAGTAATTCCCTTTCGTAATTTTTTTGATTTGATAATCACCGGCAAATTGCGGGTAACTTCCATCTATATCGTTAAAAAGCCTCGGGTGTTGTTGCGCATGATACATCGCGGTATAAAATATTGTTTTCCGTCTTTCGTCATTATCGGCAATTTTAACCTGAGCTAATGATTCTTCCCATGCAGCTTTCGTTTTTGCCCGGGTTGCGTTAAAACTAGCAGCGCCTATCTCTTTTTCAAGATTGAGTTTAGCTGCCGCGATGCTGGTGAAAGATGTTCCGGAAGTGATGATCAGTTGCGCTCCTTTTTGTAATTTGAAGCCTGCAAAAACACCGATATCTTTTTTATTGGCGACCGATGGCTGGTTGGTGGTTTTTCCTGCTGCATATGAGCCACTTACATGGAAAGATTTTTGAATCCGGATGTAGAAGTAACCACTAAAACCTGCCGCCTGTCCCCAACCCTGATAAATGCGATGAACGGGATTGTATCCGGAAATTTCTCCTTTTTCCTGATCAATTTTGATGAATCCTTTATTTTGATCGCTGTTCGGGCTGATTAATAAATAGACACTATCCGACTTTAAAGCGGTAATCCTCATCATGCTGCTGCGAAGCGTTGCCGTAATTTCTGTTATAAGCTGGTGGTTAGGTAAGGTGACTTTATAATAATCAGGACTTGAAACTTCCTGCGCGTGGCTGTAATTGTCAGCAATATCTATCCATTTTGTTTTTAGTTTTCCAGAAATTGGCATAATGGTGAAGCTGCCATAATCCTGCGTGCAGGAGCCGCTAATCCAATGGGTAGCCCGAAACCCGTAGATCTTTTTATTACTATAATAATAAGGTGCCAGGCACTTTGTTTCACTGAGCTGTGTTTGTGGCGTCCATTGGGTCATGGCAAATGGCGGAGCAACTGCCGGTATAGTGTTTGCCAATCTTTCTGTTTTATCTTCAATATGCTGACTAGCCATTGTTGTACTGGCAGATGTGCCGGAAAAGGGCTGAATGTATTTTACCAGTGAAGCTTGCTGCCCGAATCCCGGATTTGGCAGGGCAATTAATTGTAATACCAGTAATAGAAGGATTATTTCCCATTTAAAGTTATTTTTATGCTGATTGCTCGATACTGAAATGGGCATATTTGATTGTATTTGTTTGTAAATTACTAAAGTATTTTAAGCGTTCTTATTGTTGAATTTTATTTGCTCTAGTGTATTAAAATATTGTAATACAGTGTTTTATTGCTTTGCAGGCTGGTGCGCAATGTCCATCAACTTCCGGTATTTAGCGTGCATTTCAACTGATGTTGTAATTGGGTTTCCAATCGGATTTACAGGATAATCCTTTCTTTGATTTACCCATTTCCATTCCCAATCACTTACCTCTTCATTAAATTTATTAATGTTTAAGGGAATATTTTGGTTAAGTGCCGATTCAGCCCTGTTAAAAAATAATGCCCACCTTGGTTTGTAGAAGTCGCTTAGTAAACCGCTCCATTGCCGGCATGCATATTCATTTAAAGGGCTCTTTTTATCGCCCCAAAGGGTGATGAGGTCTTTTGCATTAAACTCATACAAAGCCTTTTCTTCGGCAGTTGTTCCCCATTTTCTGGCGTCACTTACCCAGGGTCCGAGCATGAAATCTTTTCTCGTCGCCAGCAGTTTATCCATATCATCAATTAGCTGAATAAATTTCTGGCTTTCCAATTTAAAATTTTTCAGGTCCTTCTTTTGATAAGCAGCAACAATTTTCCGCTGAAGAGTAAGTGCATAATTGGCCATTACCTGTCTGGTGAGATCAACAATATCATATTGAAAACCATCGCTATGCTTCACTATAGGTGCGGCTTTTACAAAGTGATCCCATGCGGGTAGTAAATCTTGTGCTTCGTAATTAAGGGTTGTTTTTGCCCACCTGGTAAGCGAATCAAAGGTTGGTCTGGCCTGAATAATCGACTCTGCACCATCTCTAATGTATTTGTTTTCGGGGACAGTATATACAGTTTTTCTTAAGATCTCCCAGGCTTTTAACGCATGGGCATTTTGACTGCCATACCTGTTGAAAACAAATTTGGGCAGCCAGGTATTTAAATCAATAGGAGTAGATTGCCAGGTGTTTTCCATCATCAACTCATATAGAACCGGATTTTGCTCTATACCTTCCATGGTGAGGCCAATGCCGCTCATTTTTCCACTTTTTGGATCTTTCAAAGCTGCAGCCGGAGCAGTAGCTACAACATCCATCCGACCAAACAAATTGGTATTTCCACCAAAGTTATGAAGCATGTTCCAAATCCATGGCTTACCGTAGAAGCCTTCGGTACGCTTCCAAACCGGTTCAATTTCAGTCGCTAAATCCAGCAGAATCATTTTATCATTCGGAACTGCTTTTAGCAATGCTTCCGTTTGAGGCTCTTTCCAGAATTTGCGATCGCTATAGAAAAGCCATCCCTGCATTACCCAAACTGCTTTTGGATCTGCCGCAGACATTCCATCATAGATTCTTGCACTCAGTTTACTCAGAAACTCCGGCTCCGAAGAAGGGGGTTCATTTTCATTGAAAGTATCAGCAGAGTAGAGGTGATCGGTACCTAAAAGTTCCGTTTGTTTTTGCAGGAATTTCTTTCCAATCGTGGCAAACATTGGATCTTCAGAGTCTAAAATATAGGTATCGGCAAATCCATTTGTCCAGTTGGTTGCCTTTAACTTTGCTTTGGGGAATTTACTTTTAAAAGCTGCTGGTACATGCCCGGTGAAAGCAGGCAGCACGGGTTTCATTCCCAACGCACGTTGCCGCGTTAAGATTTTCTTTTGCAATTCGAAATGACTTTTCATCCAGCTAACTGGTAGCGGACCGCCCCAACCATCTATGTTCCCCATCCAGAACCACGAAAAGTATGCAGGGCCGGTAAAGAAACCTTTTAATTCCTCATCAGAAAAGCCCATTTCCTTATACAGCAGATACCAGGTGTATTCTTCTCCGGTAATGGCAAGTGGCATGTTGATGCCGTGTAAGGCCATCCAATCAATTTCTTTTTCCCATCGTTCCCAGTCCCACCAGCTCATACTGTAGTTAAAAGTGCAGTAGTTTAAATAATACCGGTATTCATAAGGGGTTTCCTTTCTTATTTTTTGTGCAACCGGCGGAAGCGTTTTTGGCATATTTAAGTTTGTGCCGTTCCAGGTGATCTGACAATGTGCATATTCGGTGAGGTAATGATAAAATGCCGAAGCAAGCGCCACGCCACTACTTCCCCTTAAAATAATTTTACTGTTTTTACTCTCAATTTCGAAAACATCCATGCCATTTTTAGCGGCAATGCGCTCAGTAAGAAAGGCGTCATGCTGTTTCGGTAAAACCCTTGCAATAAGCTGATTGGATGAGGTTAAATAATCCTGCGACCAGATGTTGCCGGAAAGCATAAGCAGAAATGCGGTAGATAATATCAGTTTAAATTTCATATTAAATTTTTAGGAACCACTTTTTATCGTAGCAAAACTTTAGAAGAAACAATTGTACAATCAATACACCAGTCCATAAGGCAGCTTGCTGCCAGATTAATGGGATGAAGTTAATAAGACCGCCAAATATAAACTGAGCGGTTGATTCGAAATTGAACAAACCATGTGCGCAAACATAAATCAGGATAGAGTTGGTGCCCATCCAAACGAAGGGAATACTCCATTTGCTGATTGCCTTCACGTCTATAATGTAGTAGAAAATCGCAAAAATGATGATGCTCCAGCCACCGGCAAAAAACACAAATGAGCTGGTCCACATGGTTTTGTTAATCGGAAAAACTGAGCTCCATGCTAAACCAATAAGCATACAAATTGCCCCTGCGGTTAAAAGATATAAAGCTTTTTTACCCGGCGTGAAAAGGGGCGAAGCCGACTTAACAAATGTACCTGCGAAAATTCCCAGCATGGCTGAACAAATGGCGGGAATGGTACTGAGCAAGCCTTCAGGATCATATACGGTTCTGTGAAGTTTGCCCGGGAGCAGTAACCTGTCTATGTAAGCAGAAAGATTGCCTTCAGGCGTAAAAATCCCTGAACCGAAGTTTGGAACAGGTACAAATCTCATCAATAAATAATAGCCAATAAGTATTGCCAAAAACCAGATGATTTGTTTAGGCAAAGAAAAATTGAGGTAAATCAACGCAGCAAAAAATGTTGAGAGGCCGATTCTGGCCAGTACACTGGCAAACCGCGTATGTTCATAACCATTCCATTTAAAAAGACCATTAACGATAATACCTAACAAAATTAGCGTCAGGGTGCGTTTAATTAATGCAAAATAAATTGCCCGCGAAGCATCATCACCCTTTTGCTTATTGTCAAAGTATTTCTGATAAGAAAAAGGCATTGATACACCAGAAATAAAGATAAATAGCGGAAAAATTAAATCATAAAAGGTAAAGCCATTCCATGGAGAATGGTGTAGCTGATTGCTGATGCCTACAAATATACGTTCAACTACCGAAAGGTGATTATTCGTTGCAATTTGCCAATCAAAGGGGTTTTGAATTAAGCCATGCTTTTCTTTTACGCCATTGGCTAATCCATGGAAAATTCCTTCGCCACTTACAATCCAAAACATATCGAAACCTCTTAATGCATCGAGAGAAATAAGCCGTTTGCTTTTGACAGCGGAGGTTATAGAATTTTGATTTTCTGCAGTTTTCATGTTAAAGCCTTTAAAACTAAACGGTTCGGCATTTTTGTTAAAAGCTATTTTTTTATCAATGTACTGTAGATAATATATCCTTCATCGTTAAGTACCTGCACACGTAATTGGTTGTTACTTACCGAAAACAGCATGAAGCCATATTCTGATGCAACCATTTGCGCATCGGGAATGAGTTTTACCGGCGTTTTTTCAGATGCAGCGCCAGAAATAAAATGATGGGTCTTACCTTCAGGTTTGATGTACTGTAAGCTATGTTCATGGCCGGTGAGGTAAACATCTACACCGTATTGATCTAATACAGATTTCAGTGATCCTCTAATGGCTTTTGTATCATAGCCATCGGTTCTGCTTCCGCCTGTAAACATCGGGTGATGCCCAACCACAATTTTCCATTTGATAGTAACATCTTTATCGCCCAGGGTTTTAGCTAACCATTTTTTTTGTGCCGTGGTATCTTGTCCTTTAACATTCGGGCCATATTCAGCATTTTTATAAAATTCAGGGATCAATGGATTTGTATCGATAAAAGCAATTAAAACCTGATTGTTAAGGTCGCCATTAATTGGAAACTTCTTCGCGAAATAGCGGGCGGGCATTTTCCATCTTCTGCTGATTTTTGAGTAGGCTACCTGCGCATCAGGATTTGATTTGTAATCGTGGTTTCCCAGAACGGAATACCAATCCCATTGTAAGGAGAAGTCAGTATAAATGTCTTCAAAAGAGTATTTAAATAGCGGATCATGATCACTGATTACACCGCTTGGATAGAAATTATCACCAGTAGAAATGATAAACTGTGCCTTTACTTCCGAAGCCGTAAGTCCCATTTGCTTAGCTACTTGCTTCTGGTGATCAGCTCCGTTTCTTCCCCAATCGCCCATGGCAATAAAATTTAATGCCGTTGGCTCTTTTGTAAGGGTTTTTGATACGGTTAGATTTTCTGATGGTGTTTTCATCAGTACCTGTGCGTATAAAGAAACAGAAGTTATCAGCGGAAATATTAGAAGTAGCCGTTTAATCATGGAGATGAATTTGGGTAATTTTTTTGAGATAAGCTTTAATGAAAAAGAAATTTCTCCATATGTGTTGGAGAAATTTCTTCCTGATGCAGGATCAACGTTAATTGTAACCTGGATTTTGTTTCAATTTAGGATTGAGGATCATAGCTGATGCTGGAATCGGCATGAGCCGATGGAAGGTTTGTGCATCGGTTTTGAAGCCCCAGGTTCCCTCATATTTACCAAAACGAATCATGTCATTGCGATGCCAGCATTCCCAAGACATCTCCCTGCACCGTTCTTTATACAAATCTTCCAGTGTGATAGATGTCCAGGCAGGTGAGGTAGTACGAACTGACCGAAGTTGATTGACTAAAGACAAGGCGGTTTGACCTTGTGTAGGGGTTGCACCTCTAAGTATAGCCTCAGCTTTCATCAATAAAATATCCGATAATCTGAAGATCGGCACGTCATTGTTTTGATTTCTATTTGATGAGGTGCTGTCGCAATAAAATTTGTTGTTACGATAGCCCATATTCCAGGCGATCTCATCGTTCCCGGCATCAAAAGGTCTGGATGCATCTCTTAACGTTACATTAGGAGTAATATCTACCTGATAAGTAATAGGGTTGGAGGCATCCGATCCTGTGTAAAATTGATCGTATCCTTTACGGGTTGTAGCAACCGTTACTGGTCTGCCATCATAATAAGTTTGTAAACCCTTAATCCATTGTGCATTTCTTTTATCATTAGGATCGTTAAAGTTTGCATAAAATTCAGGCAAGGTGCTCATCGGCGCACTTGGCGTATGTTTTAAGCTAAACTTTGCCTGTAAAGATCTGGGTAAAGAATATCTCGAATAGATCATAAACCCATTACTATATCCCGGATCATATGGAATGGCGAATATAAACTCTTTAATTTGTGGGCCGTTATCAATAAAAAACATCTTTTTGAAATCGGATTCCAGGCTATAAGGCGTTCCAGTTGCTGTCGTAATTGCATCGCACATTGCAACGGCTTCATTATAACGGGCAGTGCCAGTATAAACTTCAGAATTAAGGTACATTTTTGCTAATATGGCGTAAGCAGTGTATTTGTTCGGTCTGCCATAGTTAGCGGTTCCGGTGGCGATGCTCAAGTCTGGCAAGATCTCCTTCAGTTCAGTCTCAATGAAAGCAAATACTTCCTGCCTTGTTTTCGTTTCTGGTGAGGTAGTTTCGCCGAACGTAGTTACGATAGGAATATTTCCCCAAAGATCCATCATCATAAAAAATGCCAATGCCCTGGTTGCCCGCAATTCTGCTATAGCTGAAGTTTTTGCAGGAGATTCTGGCGCATCTTTAAGTAGAAATAAACTTTGGTTTGCTTTACTAATGATACCCGAAAGCCATGACCATCCACTATTTACATGCCCGTTATCTTTATTCCAGGTATGCTTATGGTGCATTTCATAAGTACCACCGTCATACCAGTTACCACCTCTGGCTGGCATAATCGCCTCATCTGTGCTTAACGTTTGCATAAAAAAGTAATCTGTGCTCCATCCCTGACGCAATTGTACATACACCTGGCCAGTTAACTGAACGAAATGCTGTGCGGTTTGAGGAAATGTTTCCGGTGTTAATTGTGTTTCCACTTTTAAATCCAGCTTATGGCAGGATGTTAACACACTTAGCGTCAACGCTGCTCCTGCAATGTATTTAATAAGATTTTTCATCTTTACTAATGTTAATTAAATGATACGTTTAAACCGAACAAGAAAGTCCTGGTTTTTGGATAAAAGTTATTGGTGTCTACACCTGGTGCGGTACCGCCCTGGTTAATTTCCGGGTCAATTCCTTTGTAGCCAGTGATCACGAATAAATTGTTAGCGGTAGTGTAAAGGCGTAATGAATTTACACCTGGTATAAGTCCTTTCTTAAAGGTATAACCTAAGGTAGCATTATCCAATCTTAAATAACTTCCGTTTTCAAGGAAACGACTTGAATATTTATATGAATTGAAATCAGCTGCCGATTCGTTCTCCACCTCAACCGGAATATTAGTGAATTGTGCGGTACTCGGACGGAATAGATCAGCACGTGTAACGTTCATAATCTTATTACCCAATACAGCCCTCAGGAAGATACTTAAATCGAAATTTTTGTATTTGATGTTGTTTGACCATCCGATTAAAGCTTTAGGCTGTGCATTTCCAAGAATATAGTAATCTGTTCTGTTTAACAATCCCTGGGTTTTAATATTACCTGCGGCATCATAATATTGAGATACACCATTTGCATCTTTACCTGCATACTTAAATGTAAAAAATGTACCTATTGCCTGGCCTGGTGCTAAAATTTGTAATGATGCACCACTTTGCCCGGCACCATCTGGTGTTATAGTCAACCTGTTATCAATGTTAAACTGACTGTCTGAAAGTGTAATGACTTTGTTCACATTATGAGCAAGGTTGATGCCTGTTGTCCAGCTAAAGTTTTCAGTAATCACCGGGCTACCATTCAATACAAATTCAAGACCTCTGTTACTTAGTTTTCCAACATTGGCAGTAAGCGAACTTGATGGATAAAGTGTCGGATCAACATCAAAAGGTATAATCAGGTCTGTAGTTTTTTTATCATACCAATCAACTGATCCATTCAATCTGCCATTTAACAAACCAAAATCAACGCCGACATTGGTAGTTGCTGTTTTCTCCCAGCGCAAATCTGGGTTTTCATTTTGTACAGCACCATAAGCGCCCTCTCTTGGTGAGCCATTGTAATAAAACTGACCAACCTGTCCGTAAATTAACTTCGTGGTTAATGGTGCAAAACCGAGTGAGTTTCCTGCAATACCATAACTTCCACGGAGTTTTAAAGTTCTAATCACATTTTGATTTTTCAGGAAGTTTTCCTGGTCAATATTCCAGCCCGCACCAACTGATGGGAAATAACCCCATTGTTCGTTTCTGCCAAACACATTAGATCCATCTCTTCTGATCGATCCCTGAATTAAGAATTTATTTTTGTAATTATAATTTACCCTTGCGAAATCAGAAATCATCAAAATTTCCTGATAGGCAACGCCTGGATTAAAATCCACTCTAAAATCGCTCACTGCATATGGGTTTCCTAAACTAAGGTTATTGTAGCCCACATTATTAACCGGAAAGTTTGTTGAAGTAGATTGAAAACCATCATTATTTAGTGATTGCTGATAGGAATATCCAACTACCGCATTAATGTCGTGATCACCAAACTTTTTATTCCAGGTAAGGTAGGTTTCTAAAATCTTATTGGTGTTTTGATAAGCATTTCTAATAGCAACACCATTTTGGCCTACCAGTGAAACAAACGTAGGGTTTGCTGGTGGATCTGGTGTGTTTCTAACATTATTATATCTTGAGGTATAAATGCTGTTGTAAAATGCACCGTATACATTCTGACTATTTTGATAAGAAATATTAACATCATAGGTAAAGCCAAAAGGTAATTTCAAATTCGCACTTAAGTTTCCGAGAATATTCTTGTTCTTTAAGTTTTCTTTTGCATTTTCCAACATCGATACCGGGTTGTAATAGCTCGTTTGAACTAAATTATCAAAATAGCTTCCATCTGGATTTTTTACAGGAGCTGTTGGTAAATACGTAAGCATTTGCGAAAGAATGGTGTTCCGGTAGGGAACAAGATCTGCATTACTCACAGAGTTGCTTAAATTGAACGAAAGTTTCAACTTATCATTTAAAGCTTTTTGTTCTACGCCAATGCGACCTATAAACCTGTCTAAACCGCTGGTTTTAATAATCCCTTGCTGCTTAAAATAGTTAACACTGGCATTGTAAGTAGTTTTTTCTGTTCCTCCGCTTAATGAAATGTTATGGTTTTGAGACATCGCATTGCTTCGTTGCACTTCATTCTGCCAGTTTGTATCAGCACCTTTATCATTTGCAGGTGTTAATGCAGAATTATTTTTCGCTAAAAAAGCACGTAATTGTTCGGCATTCATCATATCATATCGATTGGAAACGTTCTCGATACCAAAATAGCCGTTATAAGCAATCTGGGTTTGTCCGGCAACACCTTTTTTAGTGGTCACCATAATTACACCATTAGCTGCCCTATTTCCATAAATGGAAGCAGCGGCAGCATCTTTCAATACATCAATCGAAGCAATATCATCTGGTGCCAGAATGGAAATATCTGCTCCCACAACCCCATCAATAACGAATAACGGAGATTGAGCTCCATCACGAAGGGTTGATGCACCACGCATAATGATGGCTGCATTCCTGTTCGGATCTCCACTTCGGCTAATATTTAAACCTGGTACTTTACCCTGTAACATTTGGCCAACGTCACTAATAGCGCCTTTATTCAAATCATCACCTTTTACAGTAGAAATTGAACTCGTTAAGGCTTTGCGGGTACTTTTTCCATAACCAACCACCACTACATCTGTTAATGATGAAGTGGCTTCAGTAATGATTACCTGATAAGTAGATGAACTTCCAACTGTAAGTTCTTTTGTTTGGTAACCTAAAAAGCTGAAAATGATTTTGTCTCCGTCTTTTGCCGAAATACTAAATGATCCGGCGGCTCCCGTAGAAGTTACTTTCGTGGTGCCTTTTACTGCAACAGATGCACCGATTATTGGCTGATTGGTGTTGTCCAGTAAATTACCTGATATTTTTCGCTCTGTTTGTGCATAAGCAGTGTTAAACGATTGCCCGAAAAACAGCAGTAACAATACAAGTAAGGTAGACTTGAAAATGGTAAAGTTAATTCTCATAAGTCTGTAGAGTTAGGTTCATAAATGGTTTGTTTGTTTTGTTATGTAGTTATTAATTTTAAAATTTAATGGTTGGTGGAAGGTATTTTGCAACTAAGGCCTGGTAGTAAGGTTGCAATTCTTCCCAGCTTTTCTGGTTTGGGTTTTTAGAGTACAAATCATAAGGATTAAATAATCTAACCCATTTAAACATTTCATGGTCTTTTTCGCTCATTAAGTGATCATAAGCATTTTCTCTGTGTTGCGCGTAAAAAGAATGGTAGCGCAACATGTATAATCCGGATTCCGGTAAATATGGCTTCATCATATGGTATACATATTCATCATGTCCCCACGACATATCCACTGCATCCAGGCCGCAATTTTGCGTGTATACACCCAGTTTGGTTTGATAAGCCGGATGATGAAAGTCTGGGTTTGCAGTGAAAAACTCTGGGTAAACGATTTTATCAGAGTAAGCACATCCAACAGGAAATGTATCACCAACAACTGCCCATTGTGGCTCGCCGTATAAACAAAGTACCTTTCCCATGTCATGGATCAGGCCTACTAACACCATCCAATCCGGGTGACCGTCATTGCGAATCGCCTCAGAAGTTTGAAGCAAGTGCTGCATTTGGTCTAAATCTGTATCCGGATCTGAATCATCAACAAGTTTGTTCAGGAAATCAAAAGCGCTCCAGATCGGCATTTCTTCTTTATCAAACTTTAAATATTCAGCTTTCTTTTGCTGAACAAAATCGTATGTCTGGTAAGTATGATTTAAGCGATAGAACTCTTTTACACCATCTTTTTCAGTCTCTTCATAATTACGGAACTGGTCTTCTTTTTTATCAGCATTAATGCTGGTTGGATCAGGGTAACGGACTAATAAATCCTCTTCCCATTGATCAAGGTTTTTCAAAGGATTTTGATCGTCCTGTGAAATGATGTTTTCGTTTCTCATAAGATAGAAATTTGGTTAAGATGTCTTTTGGTTTCATAAAGTTGAGTTTTTGAAAGACTAAACTTTTATTTTTCCAGGTATTTATTTACGTAAACGATTAAGTAATTATAATTGATCAGGATAAACTAATTGTAAATGAGTGTCTTGTGTTGGTTGTGAGCTTTTTTAGCGCGGGCAATGCTAAAAAAAGTAATGAGGGTTGTCAGCTAATCATTCAATAGTAATTTCTATCTGACAATAATTTGCTATTTTCGTTAAGCAGTGCGTTCGTATTTACGATGATCACTTGTCAGAAATCATCAACTTGACCCTTAAATATTGAAACTGTATTAATAGCAGTTTAATTTTGTTATCGTCTGATTTTAGTTCAGATGTATGCCGAAACGCGGAGATTTAAATATAAGGTGGCTTTTGAAAAACTACAACTAACAAACGAATTAGGTACACATGTCTGGAGAGGTTAATATTAAAAGATTAGCGCTGGAGCTTAATATTTCCATTGCTACCGTATCGAAAGCACTTAATGATAGCCATGAGATTAGCTTAAAAACGAAAAATCGGGTTTGGGATCTGGCAAAAGCCCTCAATTACACGCCAAATCCTGCAGCAAGTAATCTAAGAAGTAATAAGACTAAAACAATTGCGGTAATTATTCCTTGTGTAGCCAATAACTTCTTTTCGCTATCTATTAAAGGGATCGAGGAAGTTGCACGGCAATATGGCTATCATGTATTAATCTATCAAACGCATGAAGATACCGAAATGGAAAGGTCATTTACCAATAGCTTGCTAAATGGGAGGGTAGATGGAATTCTGACGTCCGTATCCAGCAATGAATACAACAATGAATATTATCAAAATCTTGTTAAAAAAATTCCTTTGGTGTTTTTTGATCGGGTTTATGAAAACATAGATACTTTCACTGTAACCACGGACGATTATGAAATCTCATTCAATGCGACAGAACATCTGATAGAAAGCGGCTGTAAAAAAATTGCTTACTTATATGGCTTGGAGAAGTTACCCGCCGGAAGGGCAAGATTCTCAGGCTATAAAGATGCCATGAATGCCCATGGACTGGAAGTAGCTGAGCATCTTATCGTAAATTATATAGATGATGACGAATTGAATTTACAGAATATCAAAAAGCTGTTTAATGAAAATCAGCCAGACGCGGTTTTTTCATCTCTGGAAGAGTTCATTATTCCTGCCTATACAGCTTGTCAGGAGTTAAAACTAAATATCCCAGACGATGTAAAGCTTCTGAGTTTTTCTAATTTATCATCCGCGAAATTGCTTAATCCCTCGCTCACAACAATCACACAACCGGCATTCGAAATCGGGAATGAGGCGGCTAAATGCCTTTTTAAAATTCTAAATAAGAAAGGAATTGGTGATGATCAGAACATTGTACTTAAATCGATGCTAATCAAGCGCGCCTCTACTGGTGGCTAAATGTTTCGTTATTAAGTGCTTAAAGCTAAACCCGAAAACGTTTACGTAATTAAATAAATTATAAAGCATTGAAGGTTCATTTTTTTTCTGACTTTTAGAATAACCAAATATATATAGACATCCCTGATATGAATCATCTTTCTGCGCTAGACTGTGCCGTTTTCTTTATATACTTTATTATTGTATCTGCCTATGGCTACTGGGTTTACCGAAGTAAGAAAAAGAAACAAACGGATACGAAAGATTATTTCCTTGCAGAAGGTTCTTTAACGTGGTGGGCCATTGGAGCATCAATTATTGCTTCCAATATCTCTGCGGAGCATTTTATCGGCATGTCGGGTTCTGGTTTTGCTATGGGGCTGGCTATTGCCAGTTACGAATGGATGGCAGCAGCAACGCTGATTATTGTGGCAATATTTTTTCTTCCCATTTACCTGAAGAACAAAATTTACACCATGCCTCAATTTCTTTCTCAACGATACAACAATACGGTAAGTACTTTGATGGCTGTTTTCTGGCTGCTGGTTTATGTATTTGTTAACTTAACTTCCATATTTTTCCTTGGGGCCATTGCCATCGAAACCATTACTGGTATTCCTTTTAGTACCTGCATCATATTCCTGGCTATTTTTTCTGCCATTATCACACTTGGCGGAATGAAAGTAATCGGATATACCGATGTGATTCAGGTGATTGTGCTGGTAGCAGGTGGATTAATCACCTGTTACATGGCACTAAAATTAGTTTCCGAAAAATTAGATACGCAAACCGTGTTGGGTGCACTTCCATTGTTACGTTCGGAAGCGTCTGATCATTTTCACATGATTTTCTCAAAAGGAGATAAGTTCTACAATGAATTGCCCGGTATTGCGGTTTTGGTCGGTGGACTGTGGATCAACAACCTGAATTATTGGGGTTGTAACCAATATATTGTTCAGCGCGCACTTGGTGCGGATTTGAAAACTGGCCGAAGCGGACTTATTTTCGCCGCATTTTTAAAACTTCTAATTCCTGTAATCGTGGTTATCCCTGGCATTGCGGCTTTTGTTTTGTATCAGCGCGGCTATTTTCAACAGGAAATGCTCGATGCCAGTGGGGTAGTGAAACCAGATCACGCTTATCCGGTATTGATGAATTTATTACCTGTTGGCGTTAAGGGTATGGCTTTCGCTGCCTTAACAGCTGCTATTGTAGCCTCTCTTGCGGGAAAATCTAACAGTATTGCCACTATTTTTACACTCGATATTTATAAAAAGTTTATCAAGCCAGAGGCTTCCGAAAGAAGGTTAGTCGCCGTTGGTCGCTGGTCAGTCGTGGTCGCTTCTTTAATTGCCATCGTTGTAGCACCCGCCTTAAGAAGCTTCGATCAGGTTTATCAGTTCATCCAGGAATATGTAGGCTTCATTTCTCCTGGTGTATTTGCTATTTTTCTGCTGGGTTTCTTCTGGAAAAGAACCACTTCACGGGCAGCACTCACAGCGGCATTGCTTACGATTCCACTATCCATGCTCTTCAAATTTTTACCCGTATTAACCAACGGATGGATAGCCGCTATTCCTTTCCTAAATAGAATGTCGTGGGTATTCGTCATCATTATTATTTTAATGGTTTTGGTAACTTTGACTGATCCCAAAAGTAAAAACAATCCACAAGGTCTTGAAATTGATCGCAGTATGTTCAAGGTAACTCCGGCATTTATGGTAGCTGCGGTAATCATTTGTGGTATCCTGGCTGCGCTTTATTCCGTTTTTTGGTAGACTGACAAATGATTATGATTAACTGCTAAAATGAACCAAATTAATACAAATGAAATTTAAGATCCTGATTATTTTTTCGCTGCTGCTTTCTTTCCATGCAATTGCGCAACAAAAGTTTAACATTAAAAATTATGGTGCCATTGGCGATGGCAAAACCAACGATGCCCGGGCCATCCAAAAAGCTATTGATGCCTGCGCTGCTGCTGGCGGTGGACAAGTGCTGGTTCCTGCTGGTCATGTTTTTCTGGCTGGTCCATTTGACTTAAAATCTTTTGTTGATTTAAAAATCGAAGGTGGGGCAAAGATTTTATCCAGTCCGGATGAAAAATTGTATACCAAAAGTGCTTTTAGAGAAAATAAAGGAGAAGGAACAATTTGGATAGGGGGTGAAAAACTGGAACAGGTGAGCATTACCGGAACCGGGATTTTGGATGGAAACGGAATTTCCTTTATGGGAGCAGAGCTGGAAGACTCTTATGTACTAAAGCCCTTCAATATCATCGATCCAAGGCCGCATTTATTGACGCTTATCGATTGTAAAAAATTGAATATTGATGGCGTAACTTTTCAAAACTCTGCCTATTGGACTGTTCACCTAATTGGATGTAATGATGTTTCTATTTCTAACATTACGCTTTTAAATAGTATCAAAATCAGAAATAGCGATGGTATAGATTTGGATCATAGTAAAAATGTGAGGATCACCAATTGTTACATAGAATCCGGCGATGACTGTATCTGTCTGAAAAACCGTCGTGAGTTTGCAGAATATGGTGCTTGCGAAAATATTGTGATCAGCAATTGCACCATGACCTCAAGTTCTTGCGCCATAAAAATCGGTTCAGAAAATATGGATCGCATCAGTAAGGTATTAATCAATAACTGCAATATTGTAAATAGTAATCGGGGTATTGGTATCCAGAACAGGGATGAAGGAACAGTAAGCGAAGTTATTTTTTCAAATCTATTAATAGAAGCAAAGTTATTTTCTGATGTATGGTGGGGCAAATCAGAACCCATTTACATCACCGCTTATCCAAGAGCAACAGGGAATAATAAGGATGCGGGCTGGCGCCTGCCGAAAGGCCAAACTAAGGGAAATGTTGGGGCTGTAAGCGATATTTATTTTAGTAATATTCGGTGCACAGGCGAAAGCGGAGTTTACATCAGTGGCGAAAGTCAGGATAAAATTTCTAATATCCACTTTGATCAGGTAAGTGTTAAGTTAAACAAAACCACAAAAGAACCTGGTGGAATTTACGATCGCAGACCGAGTAACGTGGAGGGATTAGTGAAAAGTGCCATTGCCGGGTTTTACTTTGAAAACACGGGATACATTAGCGTAAACAATAGCGAAGTAATCTGGGGACCAAATAAGCCATCTTATGCCGGGAAAGCACTAGAGCAAAAAAACGCGAAGAAAGTTAGCGTAGTGAATTTTCAGGAAAATGTAAATCGTTAGGTTTTGGGTTAAGGTGGTTGTCACCCCTGAATTTATTTCAGCGCCTTTTCATGCGATTAAGATGCTGAAATAAATTCAGCAAGACGATGAGCCTAATAAACAACTACAAGCAATTATTTTGATAGACAATAATCGGATTCAGGCTTTTGGCTACCTGAATAACAGCTTGTAATTTTAGTATGAAAATCTTTGCTTATCCTTCTGCTTCAACACCTTCTTCATACATTTCGTTAATGGCATCGGTATATTTTTTTTCTACAACCCGGCGTTTAACCTTCATTGTTGGTGTAATTTCGCCCTCATCAATATTGAATGGGTTACGTTTAATCTTAAAGTTCTTAATTCGTTCAAATTTGGCTAACTCATTAGAGATTTTTTTGATATCAAGTTCCATCCATTCAATGATTTCTTTTTCGCTGATGAAAGTCTCTGGTTGTTCAAAAAAATCAGGTTTTAACTTAAATGTTTCTTCCAGTGTTTCTCTGTTTGGAATAATAATCGCTGTGATGAATTCGCGCTGATCCCCAATTAAAAAGAGCTGATCGATTTTCGGACTTTTTAAGTAAATATTCTCAACCGGCGTTGGATAAACATTTTTGCCATAAGCATTAACAATCATATTTTTTAAGCGATGAGTAATTTGAAGATTTCCCTTATAAAAGCGGCCAATATCTCCCGTATGGAACCACATGTCTTTATCTATGGCTTCACTGGTCTCCGCAGGTTTATTAAAATAACCTTTCATCACACAATGGCCGCGAACAATTACCTCACCTTCTTCACATTCAAAACCTTCATCGAAGGTGTCATGTGTTTGAATGTTGATCATTTTCTTGGTTTCCACATCCTGAATCCCAACCTCAATACCAGGAATTACACGACCTACAGTGCCATAAACCTGTCGGTGATATTCGGTAACAGACATTACCGGAGAGGTTTCGGTTAAGCCAAATCCTTCTAAAATTTTGATGCCTAAATCTCCAAAAAACTCGCCCACATTTTTAGGTAGGGCAGCGCCACCGGAAATCATAAACTTTAAGCGACCGCCGGTTTTCTCCTTTATCTTACTAAATACCAATTTTTCCGCAATAGCCTTTTTTCCCGAAAGAATCAACCCCGGACTCTTACCAGCTTCTTTAATTACACGGTAATTTTTGCCGGTTTCTAAAGCCCAGGTAAATATTTTTGCCTTTGTGCCACCAGCGGCTGTGCCGGATTTAATGGCTTTGTCATGAATTCTTTCCAGCAATCGTGGTACGCAGCTCATCACCGTAGGACGAACTTCTCCCATATTTTTAGCCAGTAATTCTAAGCTTTGAGCGAAAGCAATTTTACAGCCCTGCGCACAGCAAACATGATAAGTTGCGGTTCGCTCAAACACGTGAGATAGTGGCAGGAAGGAGAGGAAGGTTTCGGTTTGATCAATCACTGGAATTTGCTGCAAACAAACTTCTACATTTTTAACAAAATTGTAGTGCGTAAGCATTACGCCTTTCGGTGTTCCGGTAGTGCCGGATGTATAGATTAAAGAAGATACGTCGCTGGGTTCCACTAAATTTCTACATTGTTCAATTTCTGCTTTCTCTGCTACAGTAACCTGATGTTTCAGCGACAGAATATCTGAAAACGCAATAACTTCCACATTTACATCTGCTGGAATCGTTACTTTTTCGTAATCCTTAAATGCCGGTATGATGTATTTTAAATCCTTACAATTTGAAGCAACTTTCAAAACCTTTTTATACAGAAAATTATTCCCGACAAGAATGCCTTTTATGCCGGAATCATTAATAATATAAGCCACTTCCTGTTCAGAAAGTGTTGGGTATATAGAAACGTTAATTACACCGATTTGTTGAATACCCTGATCATAATATACATATTCAGGAGAATTTTCAATCATTAAGCCCAGCCGGTCTCCTTTTTTTATCCCCTTCTCTAAAAAGTAAGCAGAAACAGCATCAGCTCTTTTCAGGGTGTCTTCATATGAAATCTCAACCCATTCGGCACCCTGTTTATGGATTAGAAAAGTATCCTCAGGCTTATGAATGTTTTTTACAACATTTCTTAACAGGGTAGGAACAGTTGAAAATTCGTTTATTAATGGCATGCTCGTAATCTGATTGTTCGTTATTTTAACAATTATAATACTTTTAGCTTTAATAATGGCAACAGTATGATAAACCTATCCTAAAAATAAATAAAAAAATGTAAAATTTGAGCGAGCAAAAAAGACCGTAAGAAAAAACGGACAGTAGGTTTATTTAAAAAATAATGAAAATACCTTTTTTTAGGTAGATCCATATAGTGGTTTATAGTTGTTTTTAATCTGTTTTAGCCAAATTATCAGGTATTGGCACTACAGTTGTAATTGGGCATTTTAAACTTAGAATTAAAAATTGCATGATGAAAAAAACAACAACAAAATTAACTGTGGTAGCCAAAGGATGTACATTTGCTTTAATAGTAGGTGTAGTGCTACAATTTGCGGCTTGCTCTAAAAACAAAGATATTAATCCGAGCGATGAAGAAATCTTGAGCAAGAAAATAGAAGATATTATTCCGCAACAGTATGTGGATAGCTTGACCAAATTGGGGTTTACTATTAATAAGGGTACTACGCCCCCAAATATCGATGGCTCTTACTTGTTTAAGCCTTTCACCATAAAAAGCAGTAATATACCTTACGATACCTATCTGCCGGGTTATGTGCTTATTGATGGCGCAGTTAAACTTTATGAGCAAAGTGCTAGCGATTTCAGCATAAAAATGTTGGGCAAAAATTTCGTTGGTGCAGCAGATACCAGTGTTGTAACCGCCATTAGTGGGAGTGGAAATAAATTTACCGTTTACGGAAAGGTAAAAGCGTACAGAAACGGTGGTTATAATTTTTACGCTTTTTTAATGTCTGGAGAAAAAGATGGTAATAATATTAAAAACGGAATTGCAGGCATCATGAACATCGACGATTCTCACACCGGACCTGGCACCATTGCAAAGGGGCAAGGCAGAGTTGCCTTTGATGGCGATTATACTTCTGGACCTACAGATTTTAATAGCAAAACCGCTGTGATTACCGAAAAAAATACCATCAGCAGTAAACCATCTCAAATCAAATAACAAAAAAAGCGGCCTGGAAAATCTCCTAGGCCGCTTTCTTTTTAGTGTTAAATTTATACTGAAAAACTCTCACCACAGCCACAAGTGCGGCTGGCATTGGGATTAACAAAGTTAAAACCTTTTCCATTTAAGCCATCAGTGAAATCTAATTCAGTTCCGGCCAGATAGAGAAAGGATTTCATATCTAATGCAATTTTGATTCCCCTATCTTCAAAAAACTGATCACCTTTTTGCTCTTCGTTATCGAAATCTAAATTATAGGATAATCCGGAACAACCACCGCCTTTTACAGAAACACGTAAAAAGTAATCAGAACCCATTTCAGAATCCTGCATGAGGTGATCAATTTTGTCTTTTGCTTTATCGGTTATTGTGATCATAGTATCGAGATTTGAGTATCAAGTATCAAGAAAAAATCGAACCGTCGTCTCGATACTTGATACTAAATACTTGTTACTTTTATTAGTGGTGCGATTTTTCTAAAACAATTGCCTCTAAACCATTTTTAACACGATAATCGTTAATGGCAGATTTAATTGCATCTTCTGCAAGTACTGAGCAGTGAATTTTTACCGGAGGCAAGGCCAATTCTTCAACAATATCCATGTTATCGATGGTTAAAGCTTCATCAATTGTTTTTCCTTTTAACCATTCTGTAGCTAAAGAAGAAGAAGCAATTGCTGATCCACAACCAAATGTTTTGAATTTGGCATCGGTGATTACATTTTCTTCACTTACTTCAATTTGTAAACGCATTACGTCGCCACACTCAGGTGCACCAACTAAACCAGTTCCTACAAATTTACTATCTTTATTTAATGTACCTACGTTACGTGGGTTATTGTAATGGTCAATTACTTTTTCTGAATATGCCATGATTTTATTTTTTTAATCTCCTTACGGAGCAATTTTTTAATTAATTATCAATTATCAGTTTTCAATTGCCAGTTCGCGTATTCCAAACTGTTAACTGCTAACTCCAGACTGGCTTAGTGTTCTGCCCACTCAATTTTACTTAGGTCAATTCCTTCTTTAAACATTTCCCAAAGTGGAGAAAGTTCTCTTAAGTGATTTACCGCTTTTTCAGTAACTGCAATGGCTTGATCTATTTCTTCTTCAGTTGTAAAACGGCCTAAACCGTAACGGATAGAAGAGTGTGCTAAATCATCAGATAAACCTAAGCTTTTCAATACGTAAGATGGTTCTAAAGAAGCAGAAGTACAAGCAGAACCTGAAGATACTGCTAAATCACTCATGGCCATCATTAAACCTTCACCCTCAACATATTTGAAAGAAATATTCGCTACATGTGGTAAACGGTGTTGTGTATTACCATTAACATAACTCTCTTCCATTTTGTTTAAAGTTGATTCCAGCTTATCACGCAGTGCAGATAAACGAATGGTTTCACTTTCCATTTCTAAACGGCAAAGTTCGCAGGCTTTACCTAAACCAACAATTCCAGGAACGTTTAAGGTACCAGAACGCATTCCACGTTCATGGCCACCGCCATCCATTTGTGAAGTAACCTTAACTCTAGGGTTTTTTCTACGAACGTAAAGTGCACCAACGCCTTTCGGACCGTACATTTTGTGTGCAGAGAAAGCCATCAAATCAATGCCATCGGCATTTACATCAACAGGAATTTTACCTACTGCCTGTGTTGCATCTGTCATGAATAAAGCACCAAACTTATGTGCGATAGCAGAAATTTCTTTAACCGGCTGAATTACACCAATTTCGTTATTTCCGTACATGATTGAAACTAAAATAGTTTCCGGAGTCATCGCTGCCTCTAATTCAGCTAAGTCGATTAAACCGTCTTCTTTAACCCCTAGATAAGTTACTCTTGCGCCATTTTTCTCCAGGTGTTTACAAGTATCTAATACAGCTTTATGTTCAGTAACCGCAGTAATGATGTGGTTACCTTTTTCTTTATACATTTCGAACACACCTTTAATCCCTAAGTTATCAGCTTCGGTTGCTCCAGATGTAAAAATCACTTCTTTTTCAGTACAGCCGATTAATTTGGCTACCTGCTCACGAGCATAATCCACTCCTTCTTCAGCCACCCAACCAAAAGCGTGATTACGGCTTGCGGCATTTCCAAATTTCTCAGTAAAGTAAGGTAGCATCGCTTCCAACACTCTTGGATCTAAAGGTGTTGTTGCGTTATTATCTAAATATATCGGCTGTTTCATCTCTATTCTGTTAATTATAATACAAAGATACAAAAAAAGTTTCCTTAGAATTATAAATAATAGCTATGAGGTTATAGAGAAAAGCTGCATTTTTACATTCAACCAACCTTTTAAACCATGAATAAGATAGAACATATCGGAATAGCAGTAAAAAACCTTTCTAAGTCCGTTCCACTTTACGAGATGCTGTTAAATACATCCTGTTACAAAACAGAAATAGTTGCTTCAGAACATGTAAATACGGCATTTTTAAAAACGGGTGAGAATAAAATAGAACTCCTTGAAGCCACAGATGAAGACAGCTTAATCGCCAAATTTCTGGAGAAAAAAGGGGAGGGGATTCATCATATTGCTTTTGCTGTAGATAATCTTTTGGAAGAAATGGAACGATTGAAAGCCGGTGGCTTTGTACTGCTTAATGAAGTGCCTAAAAAAGGTGCAGACAATAAGATGGTTTGCTTTGTTCATCCGAAGGATACAAATGGTGTGTTAATCGAACTTTGCCAGGAAATTAAATGGGTTTAGTAGGTTATGGGCAAAGAGTAAGGGTAAAAGAGCAAAGAACAAACGGCATCGAGAAGTAATGACTATCAATTAGGAAAGACAATGAACGGTTAGCAAACAACGAAAAATGAACAACGAACAACGACGAACGATAGACGAAAAACGATAAACTAACATTCAAAACAAGAAAAGTATGTCATTGACAAAAATCATCAGCAAAGATTTCGATATTGAAGATAATCTTTCTGAAAATCAGTTGCGCGAAGCTCTGATTGATGCCTTTGCTTACCTGATCGATAATGATTTTCCTAAACTGATTCAGATCTTATATAAAGCTGATGTAGATCAATATCAATTAAAGGAAATGCTGGAAACCGTAGAGGGTTCAAGAGCAGCAGAGGTAATTGCCGATACCTATATTGCCCGCCAGATGGCCAAAATAGAAACATGGAAGAAATATAGTCAGAAAAAAGATTAACCTGATTTACTCTTGTACCGGATTAAAACGGTTATACATATCCATATTAAAGAAAGAAATGGAGTTGATTTTGTCGGCTTTCAATACGAGATCTGTTTTTAGTTCATTTGCATTTTCAACAGAGCCATCATCAATATAACTGGCGTAAACTGTTAAATATTGAGTGGTAAACACCAATTCTTTTTTATCATTTCGATAGCCGCTAAAAGCAGGGGTAATGCGGATGTAACTCGTCGTAAAAGGTTTTGGCAATTCTTTTACCCAGCCAATATAAAATTTTCCGCTGTCCATGGTAAACTGTAAAAGATGGGCATCAAAGAATGATGAACTCAGCAAAAGTTCAAATTCATTTCCAGATGTTGATATCGCTCTTTTAATGGCCTTAAGTCTGTTAATAAATAGATTTGCAAACTCTGTTGCAGCTACAGCCACAAATAAGGATAAGCTGGTGGTACCAAAATAAGGGGTATGAATAGGAAGTAGATCACTCAATTGAGTAACGGTTTCCGGAAAGAAGCTAATGAAGAATGCCCTTAATAAAAAGCATACGCCCAAAAGCATGATGCCGGCAAAGGCTGAGTTTAATAATACGCGTTGATTTTCTAATCGATATTGAACATATCGAAGGTATCTGAATCTGATCAGGATATAGTAGCCACCTACAAGAGGAAATAAAAGCAGGTTAAATGGCATCTATAGGCTATTTCTTGTTTTTGTCTTTTTCTATCTTTTTAAAGATGCTTGATTCCATTAATGCGCCAACCATTTCTCTTATTCTGGGTTGTGCAAAAAAATCTGGACTTTTAATATAAAGTTTTCCGTTGCTGTTAGCATGGATAATACCATCAAATGCGCCGTCTTTTCTCATATTTCAAATTTAGTGATATTTTTTAAATATCGGATAAACAATTTTGAATTCCAAAAGTTTAAATTTGCCGCCTGATTAGTTGATAGTTAAGGCGTTTAGTACAAGCTTTGCAAACGATAATTTTTGAGTTACCGGTAAGGAAAACGGTTATATTTTAAAATTCTCAATTTAGGCTTGTAAATCAAAAATAAAATTAGGATATTTGCATCCTCTAAAATAGAAGTAGAAAGATAATAGAAAATGTCATAAGCGTTGTTGCCAGCAAATTGCAAAAATGTTCTTGATGCTTTCACACAAATAACTTAAAATAATATTCAAATGAAAAAAGATTTGCACCCAACAAGTTACAGACCAGTTGTTTTTAAAGACATGTCTAACGAATATGCTTTCTTAACAAAATCTTGCGTAGATACTAAAGAAACAATTAAATGGGAAGATGGTAATGAGTATCCTCTTTATAAATTAGAGATTTCTCATACTTCACACCCTTTCTATACTGGTAAAATGAAATTGGTTGATACAGCAGGACGTATCGATAAATTCAAAAACCGTTACGCTAAGAAATAATTTTAGCAACAAAAAGCATTTTTTGAAGTCCCTTTGCCAAAAGCATCGGGACTTTTTTTATTTTTGCTGCTTATGACAATCAATTTATTTGATGATGCCAGCTGGATGTCTTTACGTCCGCTTACTTTTACCCGGCCGGTGGCCGATCTGCGTATTGGTATATTAACCATTGCAGAGAAATGGGGAAAATACCTGAAAGCCGAATTTGGTTTTATTACCCAGGACTATTTAAGTGCAAAATTTGCTTCTGCCGAAGCTTCTTTATCTATCAATGGAGCGTTATGTCCGGATGATGATTTGCTTCATGCCATATCAGCACTTAAAAGCGGTGAGGTACTTTTAGCTGGTGATGTTGTTCTCGCTTTTAATTCCAGCGATGTCTTCACTTATCAGGAAGCCCAACACCAGTTAAAACCAATTGAATTTGATGCTAAGTTTTTAAAAATAACCTACCCGGAGCAGATTTTCTCAAATAATCCTGCTGAGATTAGAAAAGATTTTGAATTGCTAACCAAAGGCCGGAGCTCGGCAGCTATAAGTAGCACCAACCAACTAATTGGTAATGATATCTTTTTAGAAGAAGGAGCTAAAATTGAATGCAGTGTTCTGAATACCACCTATGGTCCGATTTACGTTGGCAAAAATGCTGAAATCTGGGAAGGCAGCCTCATTCGCGGATCTTTCGCACTTTGTGAAAATTCATCGATCAAAATGGGAGCAAAAATTTATTCAGGCACCACTATCGGACCGAACAGCCGTGCAGGTGGCGAAATTAACAACTCTGTAATCTGGGGCAATTCGGCAAAAGGCCATGAAGGATATTTAGGTAATTCCGTAATGGGTGAATGGTGTAACATTGGTGCAGATACCAATAATTCGAATCTAAAAAATAACTACGCAGAAGTAAAGCTTTATGATTATGAAAGCAAGGCCATGCGAAATACGCAACTGCAATTTTGTGGTTTAATCATGGCCGATCATGCTAAATCCGGAATAAATACCATGTTTAACACCGGAACCGTAGTTGGCGTAAGTGCCAATGTTTTCGGTGCCGGCCTTCCTCCAAATCATATTCCCGATTTTAGCTGGGGTGGGGGGAATAGTTTCGAACCATATAAATTAGATAAGATGTTCGAAACAGCAGAAAAAGTATTTGCCAGAAAAACGTTACCTTTTGATCAGGTAGAAAAAGATATTTTAACGAAAATTTTTGAATTAACATCATCTCGCAGAAACTATTAATAATAACAAGGTCTTCTATTGAGATCTTCAAACCCATAAATTAAATACAATGAGAAAACAAATAGTAGCCGGTAACTGGAAAATGAATTTAGACTATAACGAGGGTGTTTCGTTGTTTAGTGAAATTGTAAATATGGTTAAAGATGAGCGCAAAGGCGATCAAATCGCAATCATTTGCTCACCTTTTATTCATTTAAACAGCCTGGCAAAATTGGGTGGAAATGATGTTAAGATTGGTGCTCAAAACATTAGTGATAAAGAAAGCGGTGCTTATACCGGCGAAACTTCGGCTAAAATGATTAAATCTGTTGGTGCAGAATATGTTATTTTAGGTCACTCAGAACGCAGACAATATTTTGCAGAAAGTGATGCTTTACTGGCAGAAAAAACTAAAGTAGCTTTAGCAAATGGCTTAACGCCAATCTTTTGTATTGGAGAAACTTTAGATGAACGTAACAACGGAAGTTATTACGAAGTATTGAAAAAACAATTGGTTGAAGGTATATTCAGTTTAAGCGATTCTGATTTTGCTAAAATCGTAATTGCTTACGAGCCAGTTTGGGCAATTGGTACCGGCTTAACGGCTTCTCCGGAACAAGCACAAGATATTCATGCATTTATCCGTTCAGAAGTTGAAGCCAACTATGGTTTTAACATTGCTGATGATACGACCATCCTTTATGGCGGAAGTTGCAACCCGGGTAATGCGGCAAGCTTATTCTCTCAGAAAGATATTGATGGTGGTTTAATAGGCGGTGCATCCTTAAAATCACGTGATTTTACAGATATTATTAGAGCATTAAACAGCTAGATGCAATATATAAAAGCAATATTTAAATTCAATAGTATTGAAGAATTTCAGCAAGATCTCCTGATCAGTGATCTTGCTGATTTAGGTTTTGATACTTTTGAAGACAGTGAAAGTGGTTTTACGGCTTTCGTGATTAAAGATAACTTCAATGAGCAGCTATTAAAAGATTTGCTTACGGGTTATGCTGATGATTTTGCTGCTACCTACGTTTTGGAAGATGTGGCAGATGAGAACTGGAATGCAGAATGGGAGAAAAACTTTAGTCCGCTAATTATTGACGATGTTTGCTATGTAAGGGCAACTTTTCACGAGCCGAAACCATCTTATCCTTATGAAATTATAATCGATCCGAAAATGGCTTTCGGAACGGGTCATCATCAAACCACAACCATGATGATGCAGTATATTCTAAGCGCTGATTTGCTCGACAAAAATATCCTCGATATGGGTTGTGGAACAGGAATTTTAGCTATTCTGGCTGGTAAATTAGGTGCCAAAAGTTTAATGGCTATCGATTATGATGACATTTGCTATGAGAGTACCATCGAAAATGCTACGTTAAATAATATCATTAATTTAAAAGCACTTTGCGGAAGTAAGGAAGTAATTCCTGATGAACAGTATGAGGTGATTTTTGCAAACATCAATAGAAACATTCTGCTCGATCAAATTCATCGCTATGCGGAAGTACTAAAACCGGAAGGTAAAATTTTCTTTAGTGGCTTTTACCTGGAGCCTGATTTAAGCATGATCACAGCAGAATGTGCCAAATATGGTATTAAATATCTCGATCATAAACAAAACGGGGATTGGGTTGCAGCTCAGTTTGAGAAGAAATAAGTATAGGATTTTGAATGAGTGAATGATTGAATTTAAAGTAGCTAATCATTTATTCATTCTATTATTCAAAATTCAATCATTTACAATATGCGGATACATTTTATAGCGATTGGTGGAAGTGCCATGCACAACCTTGCTATTGCTTTATATAAAAAAGGTTATCAGATTTCGGGTTCTGACGATGTGATTTTCGAGCCTGCAAAATCACGTCTGGATAAATATGGTTTATTACCTTTGGAAATGGGTTGGCAGGAAAGCCGGATTTCTACCGGTTTAGATGCTGTTATTTTAGGCATGCATGCCAGAATTGATAACCCGGAGTTGTTAAAGGCTCAGGAACTTGGTGTGAAAATCTACTCTTACCCGGAATATATTTACGAACAAAGCAAAGATAAGTTGCGGGTAGTTATTGGTGGTAGTCATGGTAAAACCACCATTACCAGTATGATTTTACATGTGCTGAATTATTACAATCGTGATTTCGATTATCTGGTCGGTGCGCAACTGGCTGGGTTTGAAACAATGGTTAAGGTTACCAAAGAGGCACCCGTTATGATCATTGAAGGTGATGAATATTTATCATCTCCGATAGACAGACGACCGAAATTTCATCTTTACAAAGCAAATGTGGCAGTGATTAGTGGCATAGCCTGGGATCATATTAACGTATTTCCAACCTATGCTGACTATACTTTGCAGTTTGAGAAGTTTATTGATACCATTGAAGAAAATGGCACTTTAATCTATTGCGAAGCCGATGCTGATCTCAATGAAATGGTATTGCAATCCAAAGCGAAAGTTAATAAAATTGGATATGCTATTCCTGCCCATGAAATTGCAAACGGCGTAACCTATCTGTTGCCGGAAAGAACTGCGTTAAAAGTTTTCGGTGATCATAACCTAATGAATTTAAACGCAGCAAAAGAGGTTTGCAAAACGTTGAATATTAATGCAGAAGAGTTTGATGCTGCAATATCATCGTTTACGGGGGCAGCCAAGCGATTAGAAGTAATTGCTGCTGATGAATCGACAAATGTTTATAAAGATTTTGCGCATTCGCCATCAAAACTTAAAGCCACTATTGATGCCGTTAAAGCACAATTTACCGATCGGAAATTAGTCGCCTGTATTGAGCTGCATACTTTTAGCAGTTTGAACAAAGATTTCCTTAAAGAATATGCTGGCGCGATGAACCAGGCAGATGAGGCCATTGTGTTTATAGATTTGAAGAGCTTTGAACAAAAAAGAATGGAGCCTTTCTCTGAAGAAGATGTACAACAAGCTTTTGATAATCCGAAATTGAAATTCTTTAATGATGCTACAAAGCTAAAAGCATATTTGTTAAGTTTAAATTATAAAGATGCTAATCTTTTAATGATGAGCTCTGGTAATTATGCCGGATTCGATTTACCTGAACTGGCAGCGGCGTTGTCAAGGTGAGCGGTTTTGGTATGAAGTCGAAAGTCCCAAGTCAAAATCTCCAGTCTAAAATCTCATATCTCCAGTCTCATATCTAAAAAAATGAAAAGCATAGGTGGTCGTATTAAGAAAAGTAGGGTGGCACTTGGCTTAAGTCAGGCGGATGCTGCGAAACAGCTTAATATTTCGACTCCTGCCTTTTGCAAAATAGAAACGGGCCAAACGGACCTGAATATTTCCAGATTACTCCAAATAGCCAAAACGTTTAAAGTGCCGGTAATAACTTTAATTACAGGTGAAGAAGCAGAAGAGGATTCATCTGTAGATTCGGCAGAATTGCTGCAACAACTGGCAGAAAAAGAAGAAGAGATCAATAAACTTCGAAAGAAGGTTATTGATCTCTATGATAAATTGGGGATGTAGATTTGTTTTTTATGATCAGCTTATAAACAGTTGTCATCGTAAGTTTGTATAAATAGGTTTTGAGAATTGCTGACAGGATATAATTTTGTTCAGCATAAAAGATCCAGCA
>NZ_WKKH01000024.1 GCF_009674725.1 Pedobacter petrophilus
TGTAGTGACGCGAACATCAACCGTGCCTGTTCCTGCCGGTGCGGTCGCCGTGATCTGTGTTGCCGAGTTAACGGTGAAGCCTGTAGCCGCCGTAGCGCCAAAGGTCACCGAGGTAGTCCCGCTGAAGTTGGTACCGGTAATGGTCACGCTGGTGCCACCACTGGCCAAGCCGCTGATTGGGCTTAAAGCCGTTACCGTTGGTCTTGCGACATAGGTAAACTGATCGCTGGCACTGGTCGCACTGGTGCCCCCTGCTGTAGTGACGCGAACATCAACCGTGCCTGTTCCTGCCGGTGCGGTCGCCGTGATCTGTGTTGCCGAGTTAACGGTGAAGCCTGTAGCCGCCGTAGCGCCAAAGGTCACCGAGGTAGTCCCGCTGAAGTTGGTACCGGTAATGGTCACGCTGGTGCCACCACTGGCCAAGCCGCTGATTGGGCTTAAAGCCGTTACCGTTGGTCTTGCGACATAGGTAAACTGATCGCTGGCACTGGTCGCACTGGTGCCCCCTACTGTAGTGACGCGAACATCAACCGTGCCTGTTCCTGCCGGTGCGGTAGCCGTGATCTGTGTTGCCGAGTTAACGCTGAAGCCTGTAGCCGCCGTAGCGCCAAAGGTCACCGAGGTAGTCCCGCTGAAGTTGGTGCCGGTAATGGTCACGCTGGTGCCACCACTGGCCGGGCCGCTGGTGGGGCTTAAAGCCGTTACCGTTGGTGCTGCGAGATAGGTAAACTGGTCGCTGGCACTGGTCGCACTGGTGCCCCCTGCTGTAGTGATGCGGACATCAACGGTGCCTGTTCCTGCCGGTGCGGTAGCCGTGATCTGTGTTGCCGAGTTAACAGTGAAGCTGGCCGCCGTAGCGCCAAAGGTCACCACGGTCGCCCCGCTGAAGTTGGTGCCGGTAATGATCACGCTGGTGCCACCACTGGCCGGGCCGCTGGTTGGGCTTAAAGCCGTTACCGTTGGTCCTGCGAGATAGGTAAACTGGTCGCTGGCACTGGTCGCGCTGGTGCCCCCTGCTGTAGTGACGCGGACATCAACCGTACCTGTTCCTGCCGGTGCGGTCGCCGTGATCTGTGTTGCCGAGTTAACGCTGAAGCCTGTAGCCGCCGTAGCGCCAAAGGTCACTGCAGTTGCCCCGTTAAAGTTGGTGCCGGTAATGGTCACGCTGGTGCCACCAGTGGCCGGGCCACTGGTTGGGCTTAAAGCCGTTACCGTTGGTCCTGCGACATAGGTAAACTGGTCGCTGGCACTGGTCGCACTGGTACCCCCTGTTGTAGTGACGCGGACATCAACCGTGCCTGTTCCTGCCGGTGCGGTAGCCGTGATCTGTGTTGCCGAGTTAACGGTGAAGCTGGCCGCCGTAGCGCCAAAGGTCACCGCGGTCGCCCCGCTGAAGTTGGTGCCGGTAATGATCACGCTGGTGCCACCACTGGCCGGGCCGCTGGTGGGGCTTAAAGCCGTTACCGTTGGTCCTGAAACATAAGTAAACTGGTCGCTGGCACTGGTCGCACTGGTGCCCCTTGCTGTAGTGACGCGGACATCAACGGTGCCTGTTCCTGCCGGTGCGGTAGCCGTGATCTGTGTTGCCGAGTTAACGGTGAAGCTGGTAGCCGCCGTAGCGCCAAAGGTCACTGCGGTCGCCCCGGTGAAGTTGGTACCGGTAATGGTTACGCTGGTGCCTCCACCAGCTGGGCCACTGGTTGGGCTTAAAGCCGTTACCGTTGGTGGTGCTAAAGTGGTAAATTGCTGATCTACTCCATAAGAAGTACCGATACTATTTATTGCATAAGCCCTTACGTGATAAATTGTAGAGCCTGATAGTGTTGTTTCATTATAGGAATATGTGCCTGTTACTGTTCCGGAAACTACCCTTTTGGTATTAGCAGTAGTAGGATTAAGACTCGTGGAGTAAACAAAACCTCTCTCTATAATTGCAGAAAAACCTGCACTCGTTATGTTACCATTAAAGGTTGCAGTGGTACTGCCTATAGCCGTTGTCGCATTTGTAATTGTTTTTGGTGAAGGATCATAACTAAAGCTGGTTATACCTAAATAAAAATCGGCTGCACTGGTATTAGTTGGAAATTGAGCATTTGAAGTGATGGTAAGCACCACTTCATCAATATCTGTCCAGCCTGTAAAATTATATGGATGAGGAACATTTGCATCTGCCAGATAAACGTTTTGGGTGTTTTTTACTGTCCCTGCTTTTTTACCTTCTATCCTGAGATACTGATCCTGGCCAAAGGTTAAAAAATTAATCGTTTTAAAATTAAAGGTCTGACCATCCGCCCGCTTTATGGATGTCTTGGCATTTCCAACAGGCGTGGCGGTTGGATCGCCAGACTGGAGCCAAAGCGTTTGGTCATTATATGACCAAAAACCGGGGCTATTAGCTACCATTGTAAATGTCCAGCTTTCTTGAGCCGCAGTAGTCTGCGTGAAAGATGTTGTTCCCAACCTCGTTCCATTTATATCGCTAGCGACATTGTTAAAATCGAGTGTTTTGGTCTGCCCATAGGCAACCAACTGAACAATCGACAAACAAATTAATAAGTAAAATTTTCTCATCATATTTAACACGTTATCGTATACATTTACCCAAAATAAGTGGGGATAATTTTTATTATAATTGCACCATACCTTAATTAACACCATGTCAATCTCAAAAGAATTATCAAATCATCAAACGGCATTTGAACTACTTTCTAAAAAATTAACAGGCGCACTTTCTACACCCGAGGTGGTAGATACGGTAAACCAGTTGCACAATCTTTATTCAAAACTCACCAATATCGAAGGTGTACTCGCCCCATCAGATGAGGAAGAAATTTTCGAAGAACTGAGTGAAAACGGCACCCGTGTAAATCCGTATATGGCTGCATATTGTTTTCTTGATTACCTGCGTTCTTATAAATTCACCATCGGCATTAAAAAGCTAATCAATGAGAAACTCGGTCAGGACCATCAACAACCTCTGCTGATTTTATATGCCGGAACCGGACCTTATGCATCGCTCATTTTGCCGTTAACCACCCTATTTTCTGCAGACCAGATCCAGGTTACTTTGCTTGATATTCACCAGTCATCATTACATGCCGTAAGCAAATTAATCACAGCATTTAACCTGCAGGCATACTTTAATGGATTTATCAAAGCAGATGCAACCCTGTTTACCCCAACAAATAATGACTTTTATGACATCATTATATCTGAAACTATGGATAAGGCCTTGCGAAAAGAACCGCAGGTGGCTATTTTCCATCACCTTCACCAGTTTTTAAAACCAGATGGAGCACTTATTCCTCAAGAGATACGGGTTGACCTTTATCAATCAAAATGGGGGGAAGAAAAAAATCCCGCTTTCGAATATTTTCTCGATACGGAAACCAGGGCATATAATGCCACAGTACGAGAAAAGATTACCAATCTGATTGCCATTAACAAGCACTCTGTAACAAAATTTGAAAGAACTACCGCGGATCGCCGCATTTTTCTAAAAACGATTGATGCTAAAGATCTTAAAGCTGCCTACACTGCCCTTTTGCTGATTACCGAAGTGCAGATTTATAAAGACATTGTGTTGCTCGAAGACGATTCTATTTTAACAGAAAAAGACTATCTGACGCCGTTAAACGAGCAGATTCGTCAATCTGGTTTATCTTTTTATTATAAAATGGATAACGATCCCCGAATCATATGCACTTAAATACATAAATAAGGGTTCTGCCATCCACTAACGCTTTCTTCATGAATTTCTCTAAAAGTGATATCGTTAAATGCCAGCCGTTTTCCCCGCTCAACAACCACTGTGCTGACATTAATGCCAGACACGTTTAATTTCACAATATCTACATCTGGCAATAGGAAGCCAGATTTTGGAAAAAAATTAACCTCACCGCGCGGACCTTTCTTTTTATCTGTTTGTAAATACTCCATTACCTTTTTCCAGTCCCGACGTTGCATAGCAGGTTCCATCTCTTTGAGCGTCATGCCTGCCTCAAACCCCAATAAAGAAAATACATCCGCAGCCCTGCCAGATTGTCCCTCGACAATCCTTACAAAAGCATCATTCATTTCCCCAGCCATTTCTCTTGTCCATTGCGAACAAGAATAAAAAGACAAAGGAAAACCTGTAATCTCCTTTAACACATCCGGAAAACACATGGGCTCTGAAAGCAGGAGTGGCACTTTTTTCTCTAAACCCCTTTCATAAAAAGCTTTTATAAATTCTATGGCCTGAGGGCCTGAAAACAAAGCGTGTAAATAAGCAGGTGGTTCGTTTTCTATATTATTGAGTAAAACCTCCATATCAAGCACGTGAGGTTCATTGTGATTTAATGATAGGATATGAAAATCCATCAGTTCAGACCCTGCCGCTATAGCACCATGTCTAAAACTTGCAGCCAGGTGATAGCCGCCATCGTAAGGGGGCATAAGCACCGCGCCTTTATCTCCGAAATTCTTGTGTGCCCAATGGCCAAGGGCATATTCACCCTGCCATAACTGATAGCTGCTATGAAAAATATTAGGGCTCGTATAGTTTAGTGAAGGAAGATATTCTCCCATATCAAAAAAGAAAGCAAGTTTTTGACGGCTCTCAATCAATGGGATTAAATTTGGAATTACTTTATAACTGATATAGCCCATTATAATATCCACGTTATGAAAATTAAGCAGTTTTTGTACCGCTTGCTTAACATCCGTTTCCTTACCCTGTCCTACATACTCTTGTATAAACTGATAATCATGCTGTGTGTAAATATCTTTACAGAGGCCGGCAAACAAGCCATTTATGATATTATTGGCATGATCTGGATAAATGGAAGAATAAGTAGTTATAAAACCAATTTTTAACGGCGATAACATCATAAGAGCGCTAGTAAGTTGTATTCATATCACTGATTCCAAATGGCCGTTTGGCGAAAACCAGCCGGCCATTTGTTTATTGATTAGTTTCTACTCGGAAATAATCCTTCAACAACGATTACCATCGTTAATGCTACATAAGGATTAGCAATATTAACCGGCTGGCTACTACCATTAATACCAACAGTTATTGTTCCTGTTGGGGTAACTGTAGCACTCGAAGGCTGACTTCCAACATTTAATTCTGTATCTGGCAACGCATTGTTATACATTGCAACACCTGTAGAACGTGGTACTACTAATTGCCCTAAAGTGTTAGCTGCTGTAGAAGGTGCCGCAGCTGTTCCTACCGCGCTTGACGCCTTAATTGTTGGCGCAGGAATGGTAACGCTTGATCCGGAACCAGCAAATACAGCCGCATGGTTGTGCGCAGGCATATTCAAAATAGTTAATGTAGTTGTTGGAGAACCAGCAACCTGCCCAATAGTGTATGTTCCAAAAGCTGCGGATCCTGTGCCAATAGCGGTTCTGCCGGCCATGTTTGGTAAGCTAAAAGTGGTGCGTCCATCACCCCCAAAAGAAACACCTAATATCGCATAAAGCGCAGAATTTGTTGAAATTGAAAGCAGCTGCCCGTTACAGCCCATAAATCCTCTAGGTGCAAAACTCCCTGCGAACGTTCTCACCATACCCAAATAATCATCCATAATTTTAATAGTTTAAGGTTTAAATAAATTATATATTAATTGATTTAGCACAGCGACTCTTGCTGCATATTTTGTTGAAAACGCACCCCTGCTTTTAAGCCTAGGGCGATCAGTTTATAGCCCGATAGAATCGATTCACTGGTTTGTACAATGTTAATGCGCAAAAAAGTATTGTATTTACAGGCTACAAATAAACCATAGTTTCCATCAGCATAAGCTATTGTACCAGGTTCAAGGTTACTTACATCATTGATTATCGCTGGCGAAACTTCTACTACTGCCAATTCTTGTCCGTTCAAAAATGTAATAGCTCCGCTGAAAATGGGATTACAGGCATTTACAAGGTTCATGATTTCCGCGGCTGTCTGATTTTCCCAATCGATCAGTAAATCTTCTCGTTTTACAGATGGGTAACTAAATGATAAACTTTCATCCTGATCAACGAATTGACTTTCGTTTTTATTCAATTTTTCCAGCGCTTTCCTAATTACATTTACGGCCAACTGGCTTAATCTGCTATTCAACGCACCGAAGCTTTCTTCAGGATAAAGCTGGAACTGCTCTTGATATAAAATTGGTCCGCCATCGAAGCTACTGTCCATTTTATGAATGGTAATCCCTGTAGCTGTTTCTCCATTTTTAATCTGCCAAAACAAAGGTGCCGGACCACGATAAGCCGGCAATAAACTGAAATGAATATTTAAAAACCGGAGCTTGTGGTTCTGCAAAAGAACATCCGGTATTTTCTTTGAAAACCCAAAGACAAATACTAAGTCAGTAGCCGTAGTAACGAGTAGATTATTTACCTGATCTGAAAACGACGCATCATGATCTAAAAGCAGACATTTAATACCTTTCGAATTACAGAAATTTTTAACTAAATTTTTCTCAAAAGAACCAGGAGAGGTTACAACGGCTTTTAGCCAACCCTTTTCGTGAAAATAAACAAGAGCGGGCAATGCCGCAATGTGGTTTGAGAGTACGATGATTTTCACAGAGTTGAGACGTTATTTGGATAACGTAAAAATATTATTTTTTTTCACAACTCCAAAAATTTATTTACAAATACTTATTTATCAGTATACCTTATCTGAATTTTAGACTTAAATTAGTAACGTATAAATTTATTTGGCTATACCATGGTTATTTATTCAAGAACAAAAATGTCTGTTTCCCTTATCCATGCGCAGCCTGATCTTTGCAATTTATCATACAATTGGACGGCCCATTTTAATACATTGCATTATAAGGGCAGCTGGACTGTTCTTCCGCTGCGTACCCCGGGAGGAATGGATAACATTCTTCCGGATTTAATTAACAGTGATCGTTTTGGAGACCATCCCAATATGATGCTTTTTCCACATATTAAATCCTTTATCGACGGAATGAAATGTGAACTAATGTCCGTTAGATTGCTTAGGCTTGCTGCCGGATCAGTAATTAAACAGCACAGGGATATGGAACTGGCTTTCGAGAAGGGTGAAGCCCGTTTGCATATCCCCATCCAGACCAATGCTGGCGTAGAATTTTATATTAACGATGAACGTATCATCATGAACGAAGGCGAATGCTGGTACATTAACGCCAACCTTCCGCACCGCGTAACCAACAATGGCAATACAGACAGAATCCATTTGGTGATTGATTGTAAGGTAAATGCCTGGTTAAAGCAACGGATTCTAAACACCGACACAATTGCCCATGCGCCTGATGAAAGCCGCTCCCCGGAGCTATTAAAACAAATGATTATCTCTTTAAAAGCACAAGGGACAGACCGGTCGCTGCAAATGGCTATGGAGCTGCAGGCCGAATACAACACCTTAGTAAATTCACAATTATGAGTGAGGTCCAACATCCATTGCAAAACTGGATTCCCTACCAGCTGAAGCAAATTAATGGTGAGTATACCTGCAAATGGCTTTATACCAATGGGGATCATTTTACCGGGCCATTCTTTGATGAATCAATCAGTAAATGCTTATCTCATCCTTTCAATTCCAATGCATTTAAGCCCTTAAGCAATATCGCCATAATCCCAGAATGGGCCTCCGGGTTAAAAAGCCTTAAACCCACGGCCTTTATTTTTCATATTTCCAGGTGTGGATCAACGCTGATCTCGCAGTCTCTATCCATTAACGAACGTCATATTGTATTGCCAGAAGCCCCATTTATAGATGAAGTGCTGAGGCTAACTAAACATCACGACTGGTTATCTGCTACCGAACGCGAAGAAATGGTGAAAGCCACCATTAAAATTTATGGGCATAATCCTGATGGAAATAAAAAGCATCTTTTTATCAAAACAGATAGCTGGCACATCCATTTTATGCCCCTGATTAGAAGATTATACCCTGACGTGCCATTTATCTTGTTGTACCGCAAGCCTGATGAGGTGATCCGGTCTCACCAGAAGTTCCGGGGAATGCAAGCCGTTCCTGGTGTTGTGCCAAATGAGTTATTGGGAATTGAAGCTGGTGCAGTTGATCCGGCTGACTTTGATGGGCACACGGCCAAAGTATTGGAAAATTACCTTGAAGCTTTTGTTAATGCAGTAAAAGCAGATCCACTTACCTTATTGGTTAATTATAATGAAGGGATTATGGCTATAATGCAGCGTTTCTGCAATTTTGCCAACGTAGCGTTGAATAACGATGACTGGGCGCAAATCAACACCCGAAGCCACTTTCATGCAAAGCATCCTGGCCAGGTTTTTAGTGAAGTACAACCCAAAGAAACCGTTCCTGCTTATCAGCATGAAGCTTTTAAACAATACGAGCAATTGGAAGTGCTCAGGCTGGCGCAACCTGCGCAAGAATGAAGTTCAACAGCAACCTGCCCGCAGCATCTAAGGTTAAGAGATCTGTATCGAGACGCAAATCTGCTTGAAGCGGCTTTTCATACACATCATTCACTCCGGTAAGGTTCAAGATTTTATCAGGATGCCCGTCCGGAAGTAATGCTTTCCGGTAAAGGCCCTTTATATCTCTTGCTACGAGTGTATCCATCGGGCAATCAACCCATACTGTTTTGGTATTATACAGCGAATTAAGCTCCCTACGGACAGTTTCAAAAGGATTAATGGCAGCAACAATGGCAATAGTTCCCTGCTGCGCATAATCATTGGCCAGCTTTCCCAAACGCCTGATATTTTCCATCCGGTCGGCATGTGAAAAACCAAGGTCGCTACACAAAGTTTGTCGATAACTATCCCCATCTATTACGATACAGGGATAATCCAGTTTTATAAGTTGGCAGCTAACCCATTGGGCAAGCGTGGTTTTTCCCGCGCCTGACAGGCCTGTGATTTGTAAGGAGAGCATCAGGTATTTTTAATATGGATAAAGATAAATTAAACCTTTGATTTTATTGAATAATGAACATCAATTCATCCATAAACGCCATCTAAAATCCTACAAAATCTCAATTTCCTTCTCTTCAAATGCTTCAAAAATCTGTGCATTAATAATACTTTTGGTAAGATCAGCTTTGGAGATATCTTTACACCAAAAATAGATGTTGATGTTGCTGTTCAGCTTACTCACCGGACTGATCAAAATAATAGGTTCCTTGCTCAAGAAAACATTACTATTTTCTATAATAATTTCCCGGATCAGGCTTACCACTTCAGTGGAATTGAACGGTTTCGCAATTGATAATGAAATATCAACGCGCATCTGGTTATTGCTCAGCGTCCAGTTGATGATGTTGTTAGATAAAATAGAGCCATTTGGGATGATAATCTCAGCGCCCTCATCACTCAGCAAAGTACTGGCACGTACGCCAATCTCTTTCACCCTGCCTTTCTTGTTGCTAAGTTCAACAATGTCACCAATCCGGATGGTTTTATCAAAAATAAGAATGATTCCGGAAACAAAATTACTCACTATATTTTGCAGGCCCAGGCCGATACCCACACCCAATGCCCCCAGGATCACCGTGATTTTATCTATTGGCAGACCAGATGCTGCAACGGCTATTAAAAAACCACTAATAAGCAATACCAACCTGGTAACTAACAATTTAGACCGTTCGCCTTTATTATCGTCGAAACTATCGTCTCCGGTATCTCCAAAGAAATAGGCAATATATTTTTGCAGGAAGTTAGCCACCCAGATAATCCCTAAAAACAACCCAATGCCGCCAAAGGTAAAAGAGAAGCTGCCAATGGTTCTTTTTTCAATTAAGACAACCATAACTGATTCATAAATTCCATTGAAAATGTTGAGGTTGGTGGTAAATATCACACCCCAGATAATCGTCGCACCAATGCCGGTAAGTCTTTTAAGGCCGGCTATTACCGGTTGCCAGTCAAAGTATTCCGGATATCCTTTCCGGATTCTGCTGCTCTTCATTTGTAACAGAAAGGCTTCCACTAATGCTTTAGCTAAAATGGTGAGTGAAATGGCATTAAGTAAGGCGCTGACACCGGTTGAATAAAAAATCTGGGCAAGGGTAAAACGGCCAAATAAATTGCAAAAGGCAGCGGTAATGGCAAAACTGGTATAGATAAAGCCTGTAGCAAGAATCATTTTATACCTTTTTGTTTTCTCATCAAGCAGTTTCCATACTATTATTCCATAAGCTACAGAAGACAAACTTAAAAACAGAAGTAACCAGCGCTGATATCTTGGCGGCATGCCTAACAAACGTAAAAAAACAGGGGCCAGCAGAAGTACCACAAACAGGCACCAGTAGTAGAATAATTTCTTATTTAGTTTTTTTCTTAAAAATATAGAAAGTACAATGGCCAGTATTACTTGTACGGCTTCTATGTAAAGTGCAGGAGCGCGGAGATCAAAAATAGGCGCCAATGCAAAAAGCATAATAAACGTAATTAAAAAGGGCCTTGGATTAATCAACGAAAATTCATCAAGCGCTTCCAAACGGCCCCGTTGTTTTACACTTCTGAAATTAAAAAATACCCACAAAAAGAATATCGTACAGGTAAAAAGCAACAAAATCCGGCTGCTTCTCGTATATACAAAATAATAGCGCGAAATTTCCCGCTCCCCTTGAATAAACCTGCGGAAACCAACGCTTTTATTAGCTGGCCTGTTTACCGATTCCCAAAGATACCTCCGTTCTTTACCAAAAGCTTTAATACTTACCGCATCAAGCTGACTATCAGTTAAGTACATCAACTCTTTAATATTGATCAGGTTAGATGAAGTTCTGGCATGGAGATTATTGATCGATAAGGTAGTATTCTTGATTAAGCTATCGGTTAATACCCTTTTCTTTTTTAACTCTGCAAACTGATCTTTAAACATTACCCTCAAGGCCGGTAACTTAAAAACCTTAATCAGCACTGTATCCTTTCTAAGATTAAGTATTTCGGTTTTTAACGCGCTTAACTCCTTATCATATTCATCCAGATCTGCTAAACATTCCTTATTGTTGCTTTGCAATTCTTCCAGCAGCGTTTCATCCATCTGCAGGTTATGGAGATTTAATCCCCTGTCTGCTTGTGATAACCGGCTTTTAAGTAATGCCAGGGCAGCTTCATCCTGAGCCAGATGTGCTTCCATACGCTTAAGCTTTTTAAAAGAAGCCACCGTTAACGGAACTTTATTTATAGTTTCAAATACCTTTTCCAAATGCATCAGGTAATCACCTTTGGTTAACGTGGCAGAATCAGAAAGCATAGATACATCCTGATCTTTTTCCATTTGCTTGTCTTTTTGTGCAAATGCATCAGCCGAAAAGAAAATAGAAAGCAGTATAGCGAGGTTTCTAACCGCTATTAAAAGAATATTTTTTTTTACCATTGAAATTTAAAGTGGGGAACCTGTTGCTTAGCAACATAGCCGTCAAAAATAGCGAATACAATTGATTTATAAACGATGGTATTCGAATTTTGATATATAGACACTTCATTTGGCCTTCACAAATCAGAATGTCGATTCTGGTTATACAGCCTAAGTCTAATATATTCAGCGAACAGTTTAATTAAATAAATGCTGTAACACCTTCCAATAACAAATGCCTCCTTTACCGCTTCAGCAAGTTCAGGAGAGAATTATAAGAATTACGCTTAAGTACTATCAAATTAAGCTGGTCGAAATATTAGTTACTTTATAAAACATCCCTCAACAGGCCCTTGAGCGGGTGAAAAAGCCTCCTATAAACCATTAAATTTCCGATAACCTTATTATTATTTAGAATAATTAAAAATAGTTTTCTAATCTCATTTTAATTTCTTTCTTTTGCGCCACTAAGAATTAATCTAAATAAGATGTATAAAAAATTTACTCAATTTTTTAATTTGACTATGCTAATTATACTCCTAACCGGAACAGCATATGCGCAATCCAAAAACGGATCCGTGTCGGGATCTATCAAAACAAGCGATGGAAATCCTGCTGCTTTTGTAAGCGTTGGATTAAAAAACACATCTAAGACTGCACAAAGTGACGAAAAAGGAAATTTTAAAATAAAAAACGTTTCACCCGGAAACTACACCATCAAAATTTCAGCAGTTGGTGTATCAGCACAGGAAAAAACAGTTAATGTGGTGGCTGGTTCAGATGCCGAAGTCACATTTGCGATTGCTGAATCATCATCTCAACTGGATGAAGTGGCCATAAACGGTTACAAAACGCCAAATCAGAAGCCTGTAAACCTGGGCAAAATTGCGATTGCACCGATGGATCTTCCGCAGGCTGTTCAGATTATCGGCAATCAGGTAATTACCGATCAACAGGCAAATCGTTTAAGCGATGTACTTAAAAATGTAAACGGTGTAGCCTATGGTGAAAATCGTGGTTCAGTAAGTGGCGAAACTTTCTTTGCCCGTGGTTATAGCTTAGGTACTAATAATGTGTTCAAAAATGGCACTCGTGCCAGTAGCGGAGGCATGCCCGAAACCAGTACCTTAGAATCTGTAGAGATATTAAAAGGAAGTGCGGCCTTGCTTTATGGCGGCGTAACTGGTGGCGCCGTAGTAAATATGGTGACTAAAAAACCTAAATTTGAGTATGGTGGCGAAGTATCTATGCGCGCTGGAAGTTACGACATGTACAAACCAACGGCAGATATTTATGGACCGATTTCTAAAAAGCTTGCTTTCCGTTTAATCGGAACTTATGAAGATGCAGCCAGTTTCAGAAACTCCGTAAAATCAAACCGGGTATACGTGAACCCATCATTACTTTATAAAATCAGTGACAAAACAGACATTTTGCTTCAAGGTGATTACTTAAAAAGTAACATGACTCCCGATTTCGGGATTGGAACAATTGAAAATCAAGTTGTTGATCTTGGCCGCGGAACATTTGTAAACGCACCATGGGCATATAATAAAACGAACACGGTAACCTCACAATTAAACGTTAACCATAAATTTAGTGATACCTGGAAATTAAATGTCATTGCGAATTTTCAGTCTTATAACAGAAATTACTTCAGTGCTGAACGTCCGTTTGCCGATACTAAAGTGGCAACCAACCCACTTCCTTATGGATTTGCAGCACGTAATGTTACCCGTTCTAAAACGAAAGAATTCACCTACAATGAGCAGATTAATTTAAATGGTTTCTTCAAAACCGGGAGTATAACACATACTTTATTGGTGGGCGCCGATGCAGATCAATCACGCACTACGAGTGGTGGCTTCACGTTCAATAATAACCAGGCTACGTTTAACTATGGCAATGTGAACCTATTAGATCCAAGCACTTATTTTGGATCAGGAATTGAGCCAACGGCCAATATGGTTACCGAAACTTTTGCCCCCCTATATCGTATGGGAACTTTTGCACAGGATTTAATATCAATTACAGATCAATTTAAAGTGCTGGCCGGCGTTCGTTATACCTTTCAGAAAACACCGAGAACAATAGCAACCAATCTCGCCTCTGGCGTACAAACCATTAGTGTGAATAACCTTGATAAATCTAAAGTAGAAAGTGCTTTCACGCCAAAGTTTGGATTAATTTATCAGCCACTAAAAACAACTTCAATTTATGCGAGTTATGCCAGCAATTTCATTCAGAATACTGGTACCGACATCAATCTGGCGCCACTTGATCCATCAACCGTTGATCAATACGAAGCTGGTATTAAAAATGACTTGTTAAAAGGGAGACTTTCCGTTAACCTAACCGTTTATAGAATTGCTAATGACAAGTTTGCACAACAGGCAGTTCTGAATGCGCAAGGCGGAATAAATGCAGATGCGAACATTAAAGAACTTAACGGAAAAACCTTAAGTGATGGTTTGGAACTCGATATTACTGGTACAATTATAAAAGGTTTGAATTTTATTGCGGGTTATAGCTACAACTATATCCGCTATACGCAAACACGTGACAGAACTGTTCTTACCGGACCAGCGCCAACACCAGCTCAGCCAAATGCAACCAGAACGATTACACTTGGTGGTATTATTGAAGGTCAGCGTTTAGTTGGTTCTACTAAAAACACTGCAAATGGAACCTTATTTTATACTTTCCAGGATGGAAGTGTTAAGGGCTTAAAACTTGGTGCATCAGCTTATTACACTGGTGCACGTAATGGTGGATACAATGATTCAAAAATCCAGGCTTACAGCAGGTTGATTCCATTAAGTGCTTTTACTACGTTTGATTTTTCTGCCGGTTACAGCTGGAAAAAATTATCGTTACTAGCTAAGATTTCGAATATCACTAACGAACTTAATTATTTCGTTCATGAAAACTACAGTGTGAACCCAATTCCACCTCGTCAGTTCATGACTACGTTATCTTATAAATTCTAAAGAAATAGCTTTTAGCGTTAAGGCCCCAAAGTATTTAAAACACTTTGGGGCTTTTTGCTGAAATTTCTCTATTTACTTTCCTAAATTTGACCATTCATTAGTAATAAAATTCATCTTGAAAATTAAGCTGATTGCCTTCCTGCTCTTATTAAATTGTGCCACTTTCGGGCAGATATTGAGAAAAAGAACAATCCTTTTAATGGGGAGCAAATTCGAAATTACCATTGTTGCGAAAGATGCTAAAACAGCAGAAGAAAATATTGACACTGTAATCAATGAAATCAGCCGGATTGAATTCTTAATTTCGGATTGGAAGCCAGCTTCTCAAATTTCTCAGGTAAATAGTAATGCTGGCATAAAGCCGATAAAGGTTGATCGGGAAGTGTTTGATCTCACCAAACGAGCGCTTTACTTATCCAAAATAACTGGTGGTGCGTTTGATATCAGCTTCGCGGCGATGGATAAAATCTGGAAATTCGATGGCTCGATGGCTGAAATGCCAACTGCTGAAGCCATTAAAAAATCTGTCGAAAAAGTAGGTTATCAGAACATTATTCTGGATAGCATAAATTCGACCATCTTTCTTAAATTGAAGGGAATGAAAATCGGTTTTGGTGCTTTGGGAGAAGGTTACGCAGCCGATCGCTGTCGCAATATGATGCTAAAAAAAGGCATCAAAGCCGGAATTGTAAATGGTTCTGGTGATATGAGTACCTGGGGCAAACATCCAAAAGGCCACCACTGGACGATCGGCATAACCAATCCTTTTCATAAGGATAGTCTCTATGCTGTTGTGCCACTAAAAAATAGTGCCGTAGTGACTTCCGGGAATTATGAAAAATTCGTGGTATTCAATGGGAAACGGTATTCACACATCATCAATCCGGTTACCGGTTACCCCGCAACAGGCTTAACCAGTGTAACCGTTTTCGGCCCTGATGCAGAACTGGCAAATGGTTTTAGTACTTCCATCATGGTTTTAGGAAAAGAAGCCGGACTTAAATTTATCAATCAGTTTCCAAAGTTTAGCTGTATAATGTTTGGCGATAATGGCCAGGTTTACCACTCCAACAATTTGAGTGAGAAAATGATTAAACGTTGGAAAAAAGGCCTTTAGCACATTTTTAAAAAAAATCCCCCCGCTCTATTAGCTCAAAACATAACTCGTACTCCTGCCACCTCCAGCTTCTCTCTTTAAAATGCCACGGTTCATCAAATCATTAATATCACGCCCGGCTGTATCCTGAGAACATTTTGCAATTTTAGCCCATTTCGATGAATTCAGTTTGCCATCAAAACCATCTAAAAGTTTATTGAGCATAATCTTTTGCCTGTTATTGACATTAAATGCAGCAGTATTTTCCCAAAAACTGGCTTTCTCACCCACTTTTACCAGTGTATGATTCGTACTGGAAAGTGCTGCATCAAAACATAAAAGAAACCATTCCAGCCACTCTGTTACATCTAATGATCCGCGCTGGGTTTTTTCCAAAATGCTATAATAAGCTTTTCGTTCTAACCTGATTTGGGTAGAAAGGCTGTAAAATCTTTGAAAAGTTTCATCGGCACGTGCCAGTTGCATATCGGTTATTGCCCTTGCAATCCTACCATTACCATCATCAAACGGATGGATTGTAACAAACCATAAATGTGCTAAAGCCGCTTTGATTATGGGATCGATATCATTAACGTGATTAAACCAATGTATAAACTGGCCCATCTCTGTATTTAATACTGCTGAATCTGGTGCCTGAAAGTGGACTTTTTCTTTACCTAATGCACCAGACACCACTTGCACAGGATCATTTGTAGTATTGTTACGCCAGTTACCAACAACAATTTTATAAACACCACTTCTACCAGTTGGAAACAGTGCAGCATGCCATCCGAACAACCTTTCAAAATCTAACTCCAGGTGATAGCGTTGGGTCGCATCTAACATCATTTCCACAACACCATCAACATGCCTGTCTGAAGGGACCAGCCCTGCTACTTCCATGCCTAGCTTGCGGGCGATAGAAGAACGAACTTCCTCACGATTAAGTATTTCACCTTCAATTTCACTAGATTTTAATACATCCTGAGTCAGTGTTTCAAGCGTAGTCTTTTCCTGTAAGTCGAAGCCAAATCCTTCCATTTTACCCAGGAGTTTGCCTTGATTATACCGAACATGAGCCAAAGAATTGGAAAGTGATTTTTCATCCCAGGTAAAATCCGGCCACTTCTTTTGCTGATAGATGTACATATTATTCACAAGCTCCATTCAAATCTAACGATATTCTCCGCATAAAGCAAATTATTCTCCGCAAAAATGCGGAGAATAACACCCTTAATCTCCGCATTGATGAGATTATAAAGATTAGTTTTGATAAAAATGAAAAGAAAATAGAATCTGGAATACCTAATGATGGCCGAAGTTAATATGCTTAATAACAATCCATTAAAATCTGACCACGTGATTGATAATAACTTATATCCTGAGTGGTAAATTGAGTGCATGCATCTTCCAGCCAGGCAATCACATCTTTCTGCATACTCAGCGAGCCGCAAAGCATTATCACGCCATTATTATTCAAGGTATCACCAATAAAAGAAGCGTCTTTGGCTAATAAATCTTTAACATATTGCTTCTCTCCTTCCCTGGAATAAGCTACGTTTAATTTGGCCAGTTTGGAAAGTTCTGTATTTAGCGGATTTTCATAAAGAGAAAAAGAATCTTTGTTCTTAAAACCACAATAAAGATGAATATTCCTGCCTGCGCTATGTTGGTTTAACATGCCAAGAAAAGGCGCAATTCCGGTACCATTGGATACCATTACAACCGTTTTAGCTTGCTCGGGAAAGTGAAAATGTTCATTTCTGATTAAGACTCCTTCTATTTTGTGGCCAGCCGTGAGCTGATACAAAAATCCTGATCCTAAACCACCCTCATGCAGTTTAACGCTTAATTGTACATCATTTCCGATCTTACCAATAGAATACTGCCGCTCGCGATGATCGTTAGCCGGGTAAATGGTCAGTAAATCTCCCGATGTGAATTTTTTTCTTCTCTTCGGACGCAAACGAATAATGAACGAAGTTTCTGCATGTGTAGCAATGATTTTAGATACCACTTCAAAAGACTGTGTTTTTACAGGTGCTGCCGCCAGTAATTTAGATAAGGATGTTAGCTCCATTTCTGAATGTTGTGCCCATAGCGTAGCCCACTTTGTAAACTCTTCTGGGGAGCGGTCATTTACCGTATGGATTTCGACCAGTGGCCTGGCCCATGGCTGATGGGAAAGCGCATTATTTACTTCGTAACCAAACTTGCAAAAATCCGGATAGGCATGCGATCCAAAGGCCACTACAGCAAAATCCAATGCATTGGCCTGAGGATACTTTTCCAATAAAGACCTGAATTTTCTGGCATTGGTTGGCGATTCGCCCTCACCGTAAGTGGCAGTAAAAACTAATAATTGCTTCGCCTTTGGAAATATTTTATAGCCGTTCAGCTCGGCCATGAAAGATGTTTTGCCATTTTTCAATAACTGTTCATGTATTGCCCTGGCAAACCTGAAGGTGGTTCCGTTTTCAGATCCTACTAAAATAATAAAATCAGCCTGATCGAATCTGTACTTATTCGTCATCTTGCCTGATCTTCTTTTCCACCAGATTACAAAGCCCGAGTAAATAAAAAATAAAATGTTAGCAGATGCAATCGCCAGAACAACAGCCCAAATGGCACTGCCCCTACCTGTATGCAAATCCAAACTAAGGTTATTGAACAGCGTAGCTTTAGAATAAACTTCTTCAGTAAGGATTTCGCCTGTTATCTGGTTGACGGTAATTTCTCTATCATCCAGTTTCAGTGTGAAATAATCTTCTACATCTTCAGAAAAAGGAAATTCAATAGATTGAACCCTACGGAGCGAAATATTTTTGAACACTTCAAACTCAGAGATCTTTTTTTCAGGACTTGTTTTGAGCGCATCAAAATCAACTTTGTGTGTAATTTTTTGTTCTTTTATGATCCCAAACCGCTGCAACGATAGAAAGGTTCCACTTAATGAAATAATGAGGATGGGGATCAGTAGTAATCTGCCCAGCACCACATGGTAATATTGAGCAAAGCCATCTCTTACAATCTTTCCGAAAAACTTCTTAAAACTTCTTTGGCGCTGAATAATAAGCACCGTACCAGATGTGGCAATCAGAAATAAAAGGAAAGCGGTTATTCCGATGAAAACCCGGCCTGTTTCATGCAAAAATAAGGAACGATGGAGTGTGGTTACCCACCTGAAAAATTCATTCTCTTTACCTACTTTACCCAAAGATTTTCCAGTTGAAGGATCTACATAGAAATTCCCGGAGTTATCCTGAAGGTCTGTGCCATTTACCACCAGAAACTGGTTAACATCTACCGTAACATCGCCAATATCGGTATAAGATTTTTTAAGGTTAGGTAGAACCCCGGCAACAGTAAGCTCATCGAAGTTTTTAGCCTTGTAAGATTGTGTTTTCTCCGTAATGGGCTTAAAAGACAGAATGATCCCTGTAACGGAAGCAAGGGTTATAAAAAGAAAAGAAGATACCGCCAGTGCTAAGTGGCTGTATCTCCAGAATGAAATGGTCATTGATTAAGCTTTTTTAGTTTGCGCTTAAGCGTACATATCTAATGTATCCCGTACCTTCAGTTTTAGCAGCCAAACCTTCAGTAGTTAAGGGGATTTCAATATCCTTTAAATAGTATTTATTGTCTTCAACAGCGGTTTCGAAACGTAATTTGTAACCTTTGTTTATTTTAGCAGTTTCAAGATCCAAAACGGTTACACTGCGGTCTCCACCGGTAACAGATGCACCTGTAACGGCACTAATGTTAGTAGGCTTTTTCTTGTAAGCCTTATTCCATTCCTTTAAATCAGGATACCATTTTTTATCAGAACCCATTACATAAAGTGTTTTTTCATAAGCACCTTTAGCATCAATTAAAGAGACCGCGATATAGGCACCTTCACCAACATAATTGGTCATTTGCACCATGCATTTATATTTTGTTGTTTTTTGGGCAGAACTGAGCGATGGAAGTGACAAAACAAATGCGAATGCCAGGCACAGTTTAAAAAAGTTATTCATTTTATTATTTTAAAAAGTCGATTGAGACTTTGTTCTTGGTTAAAAATTCATTTTCTAATGCTAAATCATAGGGTGTTTCTTTAAAATCTGTGGCCACATCTTTCTTAGCACCTACAGAAAGTAAATATTGTAACAACTCTACATTCTTGGCCGTCATTGCTGCCTTATGTAAAGCAGTATAACCTTCTTTGTTTTTCAGATTTACATCTACTTTATAATCAGCAACAAGTTTTGCTAAGGCCAGATCATTTTTGGCAACAGCTAAATGATATAACGAATTTCCATTTGGTTGTATAGCACCAATGTTGAACCCTTTATCAGTTAAAACCTTCAGTTTTGCATTAAAGTCTTCCATTCCGCGAGGTCCATAACCCTGGAAAAGATAATAAGCCAGATTATTTCCTTCTTTATCGGCCACTTTTAGATCTGCTCCTTTATCTAAAAGAAATTTAACCACTTCGCCGGTATTGCTGCGAACAGCCATGGCCAAAGCAGAAGTACCTTTTAAATTTACCTGGTTAATATCTTTTACATTTTTCGAAAGCAATTCCAGTGTTCCTAAATCTCTTGTAAAACCGGCAGCGTTAATAAATGCAGTGTTACCATCTTTATCAGCCTGGTTTACATCTACACCTTTAGCAAGAAAATAAGTAATCACTTCCTCTTGTTTTGGTTTTCTGGCGATGTAAAACAAAGCATTTTCACCATTGCTTCCTGTAGCTGTTGGTTTCAGTTTTAATCCTTCCAGGTACTGAAAAACAGCCAAACCATTAACATTTCCACGTCCGCCCTGGGCTGCCATAATTATGGCGTTGTCGTTATATTTAATGCCTTTTGCAATCAACTTATTCATTAATTCAATGTTTCCACTTTTGGCTACATAATTAAAAGCTGTATTTCCATTTGCATCTACACTGTTTAAACTTAAGCCTTTCGATACAAAATAATCAGTTAACGCAAAGTTTTTATCATTTGAAATGGCGATTAAAAGTGCATTTGCACCGTCGTGATTCAGGTCTTTTTTCAAGTCGGCTCCATTTGAGATAAGCAAATCGTAAACCTTGGTATCCGCCTGACCACCAGCTGCAGCAAAAGTTAACGGCGTAAAACCGTGGCTATCTTGTAAATCTACCTTTGCTCCGTTCTTTAAAAGGTATTCCATCACCGGAACATTGCCTTTTGAAGCTGCCCAGAATAAATAAGTCCTGCTGTCATGCGTTAATTTATTTACATCATTTCCTTTTTGAGCCAAAAGATATAAGATCGATTCTTGAGGAGCACCATTATTGATCGCTAAAACCGATGCATCAAATGACATTTGGTTCAACTGAGACGGACTATTGCCTTTTTCAATTTCTGATTTAATGGTCGCAAGATCTGTATTTCCTTTCCAAAAAGATTGCTCAAGAAATGCATTTTTTTGAGCCTGTGCATGAAGAGCAGCTATTGCAAGAATAGCTAAAAATATTTTTTTCATTGTTAACCTGAATAGTTATGATTCATTCATCCTGCTAGATAGTTGCTCTAAAAGAATTTCCGCTAAGTTAACAAGAATCGTTCTAAATAATAGGATCCGAAACCATTTTATTTAAATTAATTAAAAATTAAATTTTGCACAAAGAAATAGCGCTGAATACAATTCGCGTAGTTTTCACGCTAACGCTTAGGGATCACTAAAATCATTATTGTAACCTTTTCACTACTTATACAATAGCCTCCACAGGCTGATCCATTTGCATTCAGCCTACCAGTTAACATCATACCGACTAGCCTGAGTTTTACTGTATCTGTACTTTAATACTGATAAATATATAGGCATAGGTTTCCTGTCGATGAAACAGCCATCAACCGAAGGTTTAAAAGAAATATAATCCTTAGAGATTTATGCTAGTGCTTTAATTAGCAGATCTCTCAATTTTCAGCACGGGCGAATAGAAATGTAAGATCGCCAGGGAGTTTATAGAATTTTGGATTAATCTATGGGGAGAGTGTATTTATAGCAGAATACCAGTTAATAGGATGTGACCTTAAAACCAGTCCGTCACTTTCGATATGGTATAAAATGATGGGATTATTAAAATCAACCAAACGTTCAACTTTCTTGGAAAGTTTGCCCAAAAAATCTCCGCTTGAGATTCCTTTCTTTAAATAAACGTAAATAACTGAAGCCGTTTTAAATTCAAAACGTTCTACAAATCCTGGCCATTCAGCTTTAATTTTATCTAGAAATGCTGTGACTTTGGTATCGTTTAGGTTTTCCATATGCTTTACGATTAATGAACTAATTTACAAACTTATTCTAAAAACGAATAATTGTAACAGAGAGTATACATTAGCCAGATCTTATTTATAACATATGGAAATAATAGCCTGTTACTATCTGCAACGGCACTTATTTTAATACTCACTTTTCTTTCAATATGTCTTTTAAGATCACCCAAACATTTTCAGCCAGGATTTTATCGCCCTCGGCTGTAGGATGGATTCCATCTTCCTGGTTAAGTTTTGGAATACCACCAACTTTATCCAGAAGAAAAGGCACTAATGCCATATTATTCTTTTTTGCCAGCGTTGGGAAAATATTTTTGAAATCCTGTGCATATTTAGCACCCATATTCGGTGGAACCTGCATCCCGGCCATCACCATCTTTACGTTAGGATATTTTATTTTAACGCTATCAATTATGTTCTGCAGGTTTTTAGCAGTCTGCGCAACTGGTAATCCACGTAAACCATCATTAGCACCAAGCTCCAACACAAACACATCAACAGGTTGTTTCAGCAACCAGGAAATCCTGTTTTTTCCGGCGGCAGAAGTTTCACCACTTAGTCCGCCATTAATCACCTTATAAGGCATTTTTAGCGAATCAATCCGGTTCTGAATCAGGGTTGGATAAGCTTCAGTCGGATCAAGGCCATAACCTGCGGTTAAACTGGTTCCGAAAAAGAGTATATTTTTAAGCTGCTTGCCTGATGATGGAGTGGCTTGGTCAGCTGAATCTAAAGTTTGATTGTTGTTTTCCTTGCTTTGTTTAGTTCCACAGGCGGCAAACAGTAAAGCCAAAACAAATAGGCCTGTTAAGCGTTTTCGTAACATATTATATAATTAATTCTCTAATAAAAACCACTACCTTAACAGATTAAGGGCGGTTATGTTTGGGCTCATATCCATATACAAATTCTAAAAAATAAACGATTGGAAAGTATTTTAAATATTCGTAACGTAAATAAAATTTATCAAAGTGCCGGGCGCGAGCTCAATGTACTCAACAATATTAATTTTGCAATCGAAAGTGCCTCTACGGTGGCCATCACGGGCCCTTCCGGAAGCAGCAAAACCACTTTACTGGGTTTATGTGCAGGGTTAGACCGCGCAAGCAGCGGCACAGTTGAACTGAATGGGATTGCACTCGAAAAACTTAATGAAGATGAACGTGCAGCTGTACGAAATCAATATGTAGGTTTCATTTTTCAAAATTTCCAGCTGTTACCAACCTTAACTGCTTTAGAAAATGTAATGGTTCCGCTGGAATTACGTGGTGCAAAAAACATTAAAGCACAGGCGCTTGATTTGTTGGATAAAGTTGGCCTGGCCGATCGTTCGCATCATTATCCGGTTCAGTTATCTGGTGGAGAACAGCAACGTGTTTCACTGGCAAGGGCTTTTTCTAATCAGCCAGCTATTCTTTTTGCTGATGAACCTACCGGAAATCTGGATGCTGAAACCAGTGAAAAAGTGATTAAGTTATTGTTCGACCTGAATAAAGATGCAGGCACTACGCTGGTTATTGTAACCCATGATTTGGAACTTGCTGCCCGAACCAGCAGAACCATAAAAATTAAAGGTGGCGCAATTATTTCTGATGAAAACCAAGGTTATGCAGAATAAGCTCCCTAAGCAAAGTATCAAATTATCATGGCTGTTTAAAATGGCCTGGCGGGATAGCCGGAAAAACCGCTCGCGTTTATTGCTGTTTATTTCTTCCATTATATTGGGAATTGCAGCCCTGGTAGCGGTATATTCTTTCAAGGATAATTTACAGCATGATATCGATTCTCAGGCGAAAGAACTCACCGGAGCGGATTTGGTTCTAGACAGTAGAAAAGGCGTAACCAAGGCCATGCAGAAAATGCTCGATACGCTTGGAAACGACCGTTCGCAGGAGAAAACATTTGCCTCTATGATCTATTTTAAAAAAGGTGGCGGTAGCAGGTTAGTGCAAATGAAGGCATTGAAAGGCAACTATCCTTATTATGGAACGCTTGAAACCCTGCCGGTTGAGGCCGGAAAAAACTTCCAGTCTGGTCAGGATGCATTGGTAGATCAAACGCTGATGTTGCAGTTCGGCGCACAGGTGGGCGATTCGCTTAAAGTTGGCGATCTCAGCTTCAAAATTCTTGGAACACTGGTTAAAGCACCCGGACAAACCGGAATTGCCGCAACGGTAGCACCAACGGTTTACATTCCCATGCAATTTCTGGCCAAAACCAACCTCATTAAAACCGGAAGCCGGATTAACAATAAGTTTTATTATAAGTACGATGATCCATCGGAAATTGATGAATGGGTAAAGAAAAACGAACCAAAGCTAGAAAGCGAGGGCTTTGATGCTGATACGGTCGAATCCCGCAAAGAGCAAACCGGAAGGTCTTTTAAAGATGTAAACCGTTTCCTCGCTTTATCTGGCTTTATCGCATTGCTTTTGGGCTGTGTGGGGGTTGGAAGCGCCATTCATGTATATATCCAGGAAAAGCTAAGTGCTGTTGCTACTTTACGTTGTTTGGGTTTAAAAGCCAGGCATGCATTTTTTATCTACCTGATTCAGGTCTTTTTTATTGGCCTCATTGCGGCAATGCTCGGATCAGCGCTCGGCACAGGAATACAGTTTTTGCTGCCAATTGTACTTAAAGATTTTCTTCCTGTGGAGATAACCATGCAGGTATCATGGGCTGCAGTTGCGCAAGGCATTCTGTTAGGACTTATCATTTCCGTTCTTTTTGCACTTCCCTCACTCCTCTCTGTAAGAAAAATTTCACCGCTAAACGCAATCAGGTTTTCTTTTGAGCAAAAGAGTCAAAAACAAGATCCTTTAATCTGGTTAGTTTACATCCTGATGATTGCTTTTGTAATTGGCTTTACCCATTTACAGATGAAAAACTGGATACAAACATTTGCCTTTACAGCCAGTATCGGCATTGCTTTCCTACTCTTGATTTTGCTCTCAAAAATCCTGATGTTTCTTGTAAAAAAGCTTTTGCCAAATTCCATCAGCTACTTATGGCGACAAGGATTTGCAAACCTTTATCGTCCGAATAATCAAACTTTAATGCTCACCGTTTCGATTGGATTATCTACGGCATTTATCTGTACGCTGTTTTTTGTGCAGGGTATTTTAATGAGCAGGGTAACGCTTAGTTCCGGGAGCAACCAGCCAAACATTGTGATGTTTGATATTCAAAACGCGCAGAAGAATGGCTTAGATAGTCTTACAAAATCGTTCAATTTACCACTGATGAATCAGGTTCCGGTAATTACGATGCGAATAGAAGAAATTAACGGAAAAACTTCGAGTGCGGATACGAGTAACCGCCGGGCTTACCGGAACGAACTCAGGGCTACTTATCAGGATAGCCTTACTGCAGCAGAGCAAATTACCGCCGGAAAGTGGGTAGGCAAAGTAAAACTCAATGAAACGATTTATATCTCCCTTGATCAGCGTTATGCACAGCAGATTAATGTTGGCCTTAATGATAAAATCCTGTTCAATGTTCAGGGAATGATGATTCCAACGGTTGTTGGAAGTTTACGTGAGGTGAACTGGAGTAAAATGCAAACCAATTTCCGAGTGGTTTTCCCTGCCGGAGTTTTAGAACAGGCACCGCAGTTTCATGTATTAATGACCCGTGTGCCTTCTAATGAGGTATCGGCCAGGTTTCAGGGAGAAGTTGTTCAAAACTTCCCAAATGTTTCGGTAATCGATTTAGATCTGGTACTCAAATTATTGGATGAACTGTTAAGCAAAATTGGTTTTGTTATTCAGTTTATGGCTGGTTTTAGCATGGTTACCGGCTGGATTGTTTTAATCTCTGCCGTGCTTACCAGTAAAAATCAGCGTACCAAAGAAAGTATTTTACTGAGAACCATGGGCGCAAGCAAAAAACAAATCCTGGCTATTAATGCGATTGAATATTTCTTTTTAGGAACGTTTGCTGCTGGCGCAGGATTAATCCTCGCTATTGGTGGCAGCTGGGCGTTAGCAAAGTTTACATTCGATGCCGCATTTATTCCGCCTTTTCCGGCTACCCTCTTACTTTTTGGTTCTGTAATTTTATTGGTAGTGGTTACCGGAATTTTAAGTACGAGGAGCATTTTAAATCAACCGCCACTTAAAATATTGAGATCCGGAAGTTAGTATTTTCAATTAGAGGATTTTAAATCCTCAGAAAATCTGGTCAGGAAAAAATTTCCTGACAACAGCATAACGTAGATTTGATATATTAGAATAATCATGTTAGTCGGAATCTTCAATCATTATTTTTATTCCAACAAATCAAAATTTACCAATGGTTACTGCTTATTCCGGGCAGTATTAATCTTTGATTAAATCGGTAACCAATGGAAACATTTTAGGGAAGAAGGTGTTTTTAAGCAAATTGAGTTAAAAATGAACCATAAGCTTAGAAACACCCTGCTACTGGCAACTTTAGGAATAATTGTGATCAGCTATGTCGGTTGCGGGGTATCTATCCCGAAAGGGGCAACTGCAATAAAGCCTTTTAAAAAAGATAAATACTTAGGTAAATGGTTTGAAGTAGCCAGAATGGACTTCAAATTTGAAAAAGATTTAAATAACGTTACAGCCACTTATTCGCTTCAGGATGATGGAACCATTAAAGTAGATAACCGCGGTTATAACTATGTGAAAAAAGAGTGGAAACAAAGTGTGGGCAAAGCAAAATTCGTAAATAATGAAAATGAAGCCAGATTAAAAGTTTCCTTTTTCGGACCTTTTTACGCAGGCTACAATGTTATAGAAATAGATAAAGATTACAAATATGCACTGGTTGCTGGAAACAGCCTTGATTATTTGTGGATTTTATCCAGAACGCCGATTGTTCCGGAAGAAATTAAAGCGGCTTATCTGAAAAAAGCAAAGGAAATCGGTTACAAAACAGAAGACCTTATCTGGACAAAGCACGATCAATAATTACTGATTGTGCTTTCTTTTTTCCAGCTCAGCCTTATCTGTTAAATCTAACCGAAGCGGCATAATCGAAACATAGTCATTTTCTATCGCCCAACGGTCGGTATTTTCCTCTCCAGCTTCGAGAGGTGATCCCGTAATCCAATAATATTTTCTTTCCATCGGATCTATTCCAGGTACCACATGCCCATCGTAAAGCCTGACTGATTGACGGGTCCATTTTATATCTTTCCGTTCCGGAGGAAAATTCACATTGGAAAGAAAGCGACCTGCATATTGATGATGAACTTTTTTCAGACAAGAAAAAATATAAATTATCGATTTCGATGTTGCATAGCCTGCTTGAAGTTATTTTGAATAAAGATATGTTGGTTTAATAGTCAGGTAAAAGTATAAACAAATTTGTTTATATTTGATTATGACACCATCATTTGAAAAATATAAAGGAATCCATCCGGGGGTTATTCTCGAAAGGGAACTAAAAAAAAGGAATATTAAAAAAAGGCCTTTTGCACTTTCCCTAAAAGAATACCCACAAATTATAAACGATGTTTCTAAAGGCAAAAGAGGTTTAACACCATCACTCTCTATTAAAATCGATAAAGCTTTAGATCTTGAAGAGGGAACAATGTTGGTTCTACAGGCTTATTATGAAATTAAAAAAGAAAGATTGGTAAAGGATGATAAGCCTGATCTAAAAGTTTTGAGGAAAGCCCTTTTTTGGGACACAGATATTAAGCAAATTGATTGGAAGGCACAATACAGGGCGGTAATTAAGCGAGTATTCGAACGAGGAAATAATGAGGAAAAAGCCGAATTAGAAAGATTTTATGGATTAACAAAAGTAAAAAAAGTATTGGCTGACACTGAATTAAATATAGATCAAAGTAGTTCTTCCGCTATTTTTTAATCGACTTAAATGCTACATTGGAATACGGTAGATCAATCTCTAAAAGCTTGTCTGGTCGACTTAATGCAAGCACCTGAATTAAAAAAATTCAGGTTGGTTGGCGGTACCGCACTGAGTTTATATCTGGGTCATCGGTTGTCCATCGATATTGACTTATTTACTGATGCTCCTTATCGCTCCGTCGACTTTGATGAAATTGAAAAGTTTCTACTTCAGAAATACAAATATGTAACAGGAGATTTTGGAGGAAATCCTGGTATGGGGAAATCCTATTTAGCAGGTACTGATCGCGATAACGCTATTAAGCTGGATCTTTATTATGCAATGGATCCTTTTTTTCAGGATTATGTTACTCACGATGATATAAGAATGGCAACAGTTGAAGAAATTATTGCGATGAAAGTGGATGTAATTTTAAGGGGCGGAAGAAAAAAAGATTATTGGGATTTACATCAATTATTAGAAAACTACACCATTGATCAAATGATAGAATTACATCAGAAGAGATTTGAGTGGACACACGATCGAGAAAAAATTCTCATAAACTTCAAAAACTTCAGCGATGCAGACCTGGATTTCGATCCCATTTGCTTGAAATCTAAAGAATGGATTTTTATTAAAGAAGATTTTGAGTTGGCTTTAAAAGATGTTTTATAACCCTACTTTTGACTTATGATCAGATTAAACAGCGAAACGCCAAATGATATACTTCAGGAGGTGAAAATTGGTGACATGGTAACCGATACCTTCAGTAAAACCGGTTTGGTAGAAAGCATTGAAACGAACGACGATGGGTTATACAGGATTTTTGAATTTCATCTGGTAACCGGACGAACAATCACGATAAAAAAGTAAATTGCAGTTCAACCCCCTCTAACCATGTCATTGTTCATCCTTCTTTTCGGCATTTTACTGCTTTTTATTATGATCTTGACAAAGATCAACCCAATGATTGCCCTGGTTGCAGTAGCCATTATTACGGGATTATTACTGGGAATGCCGGCTGCAAAAGTAATGGGCTCCATCAGCAATGGAATTGGAAGTACTTTAGGCAGTATGGTGATGGTGCTGGCTTTGGGCGCCATGATGGGAAAACTGATTGAAGATAGCGGATCTGCAAAGAGGATTGTTGTCATCCTGATTAAAGCCTTCGGCAAACAGAACATTCAATGGGCAGTGTTGCTTACCGGTTTGCTGGTTGGGATTCCGCTTTTCTACAACGCCGGTTTCGTAGTTTTAATCCCTTTGGTATTTGCCATTTCTGCAGCCACGGGTTTATCAAAATTATATATCGGCTTGCCCATGGCTACGGCACTTTCGGTAACACATGGCTTTTTACCCCCACATCCCGGTCCGGTTGCTCTGGCTGGAATTTTCCATGCAGACATTGGCCAAACGCTGATTTATGGCTTGATTTTAAGCTTACCCATTGCCGTAATCGCCGGGATATACTTTCCGCGGTTAATTATGAATAAAATTCAGCCAGCCGTAATTAAAGATTTTGTAATTGAAGAAGGCGAAGGTTTGCCTGGCACAGCGAAAAGTTTCATCACTGCACTGCTCCCTGTGTTTTTAATTGTCGCCGGAACAGTGGGAAGCGGAATCAACGGCCATTACCCCGGCAAATCTTTATTCATCTTCCTGGCAGATCCAACTGCAGCGCTTCTTATATCCGTAATTATTACGCTCTTCATTCAGAATACCAGCATCGAAAAAGCAATGGAGTCTTGCGCCGAAGGGGTAAAAAGTATTGCGATGATTATCTTGATTATTGCAGCTGGCGGAGCATTTAAACAAATCCTAATCGACAGTGGAGTTGGGGAAACAGTAAAAGAATTAACAGGAAATTTAAACCTTTCACCACTTTTACTGGCCTGGTTAATTACGGCATCACTTCGGGTAACATTGGGCTCAGCAACAGTTGCTGCTGTAACCGCCTCGGGAATGGTATTGCCATTGATTGGTCAGCATGCTTCGCCAGAACTGATGGTTTTAGCGGTTGGTGCCGGAAGTTTGATGTTTTCGCATGTAAACGATACAGGATTCTGGATGTTTAAGGAATATTTCAACCTCACACTGAAACAAACTTTTGGAACGTGGACCATTATGGAAAGTATTGTTTCTGTTTTGGGTTTATTAGGTGTACTGCTCCTGAATCAATTTGTATAAGTGCTGTTAAGCCATTTAGCGAATAGTAGTAACAGTCTCTTCACACCAATCGATTCGATGTCATTGCTATCAGTTTGCCTAAAGCATTTTTAATCCGGAAGCCATCTGCACAATACATCATAGCTAAGTGCTTTGTGTAATGGCGGCACTGCCAACGAATGACGATATGACCTTAGAGAACACTAAGATGAGCATGCCTTTAATCTGCGTTAGTAGCTTTACATCATTTTTTTAAAACCCTCCCATTTTACTTTCCATGTTCCATCTTTTGGGAAACCGGGATTGGTTTTATTATTGCCGTCCCAGCCTGCACACATCAGGGCAACGGCCGTGAGCAAACCACCATTTCCGGGCAGGTAAATCCGTAGCCGGTCATCCTGGTAGTTATGCCCGTTTACGAGATAGGTATTCGTTTGAACGTTCATCATGAGCGCATCTATCGCTTTATCTGGCATCCCCAGGCGGGCCGCAGTCATCGCTGTCATCGGGAAATCCCATCCCCAGGTATCATTCCAGCTCCAATCTTTCCACACTAAATCAAAGGTTTTCTGCATGGTCACTTTATTGAGCAAACTGGTTTCAGGCAACATGCCGTAAGTACCCAATACCGAAGGATGATCGGTTTTATACTCAGGATTAGTATAAGAATCCGGCGCACTTTCTGCAGCGAGGTAAACTCCGTTCTGCACAGGCAAAGGCGATAACTGTGCGACTACATCATCCCACTTTTTGTTGCGTTCCATACCCAGGCGAATCCGCCATTCTTGTGCAGTTTTTAAACCCCACTCCCAATAAGCCAACTCATAAGTAGGATTAAAAGTAGTTTCCGCTTTGAAACGTTCCTGCGCCGGAATCAAGCCAGGGCCTAAAATATAACGCCCTTTTTCCTTATCAAAATGAGCAAAAGAAGCCATAAAATCTGCCGTTTTAAAGACGAGGTCTTTATACTTTTCCAGCACTTTTTTGTCTGGTTTGGAACGGTATTCCAGCTCAGCAAAAGTGATAAAGTGTGGTTGTTGCCAAATCAACATGGCACCAATGGAAGATGGGCTCTCGTTGCCTTTATTATCAGTCATTTTTTGCCACCTCGCGCCTTCAAACCCCTGCACTTTAGCGATGTTTTTCGCTTTATCGGCTACCTTAAAATACCAGTCGGTGCTGCGCGTTAGTAGATCTGGCCTGCCCCACAGTGCGAAATGCACACCGTGCCACCAATGCATTTCGAGGTGAGGTTTACCAAACCAGCTGTTGTAGGTTAAGCCTGTTTCTTGGGGCGGGAAATCGCCGGAACATTGAATTTTGGTCAGGTATTCTGATAAAATAATTCTGCGTTCCAATTCAAAAGCCCTTTTATCAGTACTGCCATCAAAATCTACCGCAGCACCACTTTGCCAAAAGGCTTTCCACTGAGATTTACTGTTATTTTGAGTCAGCTCGAAAGATGGAATTTCTGTCTGAGCTTTTTGCTCAGAAATAAGGCAACTGAAACTGAAAGTTTTTGAGGTTTTATCCGGTGTAAGGGTAAAATAATGTTGCTGCTTTTCAGCCAGTTGTGCTTTCCCTTTCCAGGAAAGAGTGGTGAAATAAGTCGCAGAATCAACCTCACATCTAATTAAACCACCATTTCTGGTGTTATTTAGTAATGATGAACGATGCTTTTCTCCACTTGCCCAGTTGTTTCCAACATCAGCCCATTCGCCAGTTGGATAGGGATACCTGATTCTGATTTTTAAGCGGCCGGTTGCAATAAGGGGCGATGAAACCGAAGCGCTAATCAAATCAATATCCTGATGACCAACCGTAATCACATCTACCGGAATACCTTCCAAAGTAAAGCTACTTTTGATTTCACCCGTCCAGAGGTTTAGTGTTTGATTAATGTTTTCAATATCATTTACTGTAGCAGGTTTTCCATCTCTTTTAATCAGGTCGAAACCAATATTGCCCAATTGTAAACGATGCACATTCTGCCGGAAATAGTTAGTGGCTTCTTTTGCACGAAGCGGTTCATTCTGCTGAACCGTATAAGGGATTTTACGTCCGTATTGGTTGTAATAGCGGTAAGCTTCGGTAATTTTATAACCTAAATCATTTTTAAAAGATCCCCAGCCCCATTGCGATTGCGTGCCCAGGGGAACTCCTTTCACATAGCGATCCGGAAAACTTTGAAGCCCGGTGGCATCTACAGTGAAGGCAAACCTGCCATTACCAACAGATAAAGAAGCAAGCGAGTCTATTTTCTTTACCACAACATTATGCCGGGAAACCAGCACTTCACGGTTAATTTGTGCAAGCAGGTTTTCACTCTTGACCAAAACAGCCAGCAACAAAATAATTGTTATTTTTTTTAACATAGAAAGGTGCATCATTTTACGATATCGTTTAAATATTATCAAGGTACAAGAGCCATTTTCCTTTATTTATCGGCATCTTCCTCCTCTTTGAGATTTGTTTTTTCGATTTTGCCAATCATCTGGATTCCATCCAGGTTCGTTCATTTGTAAATTACCTGCTTAAAGTAATAGCCATTAATCCCACCACTACATCATTACAAAGTGCTGAAAGCGTAATTTTAGAAAGTGTTTTTGCAGGATTGAGCTTAATGCCCAAAGCCGTCGCTGCCCCGCCCTCAATTTCTTTTCCATTCCATTCTGCAGCATTAGCGAACGTTACTACCTTGCCGGTTTTGAGGTGCACCCTAACAGGGCGATCGGCACCAGTATCAAAAGCAAAGCCATCCGTATAAAGATCTTGTTCTATTGGCCACCAGTTTTCGGGATTACGCAATGGCAATTTCTCCGTTGAACCATCAGCATAATACACAATGATTTCTCCATTATCCATTCTACTTTGCATGGGGTTGGTGGAACCTGCCAATAAGAAAAATACGGCATTGGCCTTCCCAGAAAGCGGAATTTCGACCTGGGCAGGATAATTATCCCATTGGGAAGTATAAATAATATTTTTAAGTTTAGGCGTTGATGGCGTGTTGAAAACCAGCCCCGAAGGCAAGGTAAATTCATTTTTCGCACCAGCCAGGTGCCGCAAACCAGTATCATTAATTTCAGGATTGAGTTTCGTATTGGTCCAGTCGCCAATGCCTTGTATAGGCAATTGCAGCGTGGTGGTATTAGGCCTCGGACTTAAATATTTATTTTTAAAAATTTGTCCTACCTGATCATTGAAGAATGTAGATAAGTTTATCGTTTCCAATTTTTGTTTCCTCCATTTTGAATCAGTCAGGTTGAGGATTTGATTTTCCTTTTTATCCTTTTCTATAATTTCAAAGCATATTGGAAACCAATAAGTGAAATCTTGCTGCTGTAGTTGTACAAAAGCTGTACGGTTGCCAATTTCACCTTTTACGACTGCTTTTAGGTTTCCATCCATCGTTGCAGGCTGATCCAAAATACCCTGCGGATCATAAACTTTTAAAATCTTCGCATCAGCAAAATTCACATCAATCCTTGCGCCTAAACGATATTTATCATCTAGCTTGGTTTGTGATAAGCTGCCTTTGCCCCATACCACCTCAACCTGGTAATTTTTCGCTGGCGCGACATCGAATTCAATTTCAGGAGTGGAAATGGCGTCATCTACGTTTCTCCAATTAATTTCTTTTCCGTTTACTTTAAGCGAGCGGATACTATTGCTTCTGGCTTTAATTCTCATTTTCAAACCCAGTTGAATGGCAAAAGCCGGTGTCAATTTATACTCGTCTGTTTTGCCATTTCTTTTGAAGGAGAAAGCAAGGTCAGGAATTTTCAAACTGGCGTGATCCCAATCCTGAGGTAGCCCGGGTCTAATTAGCAGCGTTTTATTTAACGCATCGGGAATAACCCCAAAAAGGCCTTCAACCAGGGCACGTGAATTAATCCCAACCGGATCACCAAAATCACGATAGGATTCGCCCAAAGTAGCATCGTAACGCGAAACCTGTGCAAAGTTACCCGGACTTCCGCCAATGTACATACTGGTTAACAATTCGCTTTTCCAAAGCTTGAAAGCCTCTTCTGTTCTGCCGGCTTGCCAATTGGCCAGGGCGGTATGGGTAGATTCGGCCAAAACAACGTTATTTAACGACCACTCATAAGGCATCCAATTGGTGGTAGACAGGGTGTAGTAGCCTTTATCTTCCAGGCCATTTGCCCGGACAGGGATATGTGGAATGCTGGTATCTACATACCGCAAACTTTGCCAGGTCTGAAAAGCATCCGGAACTTCTGAATCAATACAGTGGTAAATGGTCCATAAACCTGCTGACGGATGGCGTTTTTGCAAACCCAGGGCATCTTTATATTCTGCAAACCAACCTTTTTCGGGCATCCACAATTGTGCATTCATAGCCTTTAAAATCAAATCTGCTTCCTGTTGGTAAGGCTTTGGATCTTCTTGAATTAAAGGTGCAATCTTTGCTGCAAGTAAATTAGCGCGGTAATTGTAAGCGGAACTATGGGTGCCGCTTCCACCGCTATATTGTAACGCATCACTCGCCCAAATGGCAGCATAAGCATCATAAAGACCATTGTTATCAGGATCAAAAACCCGCTTTTCCCAGGCCAGATGCCTTTTAATTACCGGCCACATCTCTTTCACATAAGCTAAGTCTCCCGTCCAGTTAAAATGCCGGAAAAGCTGATCAATGTAGACGAGATTCATATCGTAATGGTGCGGACGAATCAATTTTCCATCCGGCTCTCTGCTGATATAGCCATTGGTAAACATAGCGGTACCCATTGCCTCTTTCGATCGTGATAAATTGAAGGTGGTATCGGCTAAAACAGGTCCGCTTTCTGGCGTAAGCACCTGCGAACGGGCGTAAGCATTAAAATGAGTTCTTGCCCGATCATGCCAACCGAGCGGATCTGCAGTGTACGGCCCTCTCCAACCCGGCAAGCGCATACGCCATCCAACTGCGCCATGCAGGTAAGAAGGTTCTTCCCAAATGCCGTCAGAAGCCATAGCCAAAGCTCCACCTATGGTATTAAAAAAAGGATCGGGCGTATCAACTATGATCCGATTGGCTAAAATTTCCCTTGCCTTTTCTGATGCTAAAAACTGGGTTTCAGGAGTCCACCGTACCGGCGCTTTATCCATTTCAGGGTTTTGAATCAGCACATAAAAATCTTTATTGTTTTTTACTTTTATCTTGCCTGTAAGGAGTGGATTTTGCTGATCTCCAGATTGATCCAATTCTATCGGAGAGGAAAGACGAGTGGCATCTGCTATTCTGATTGCCGCAGGGAACCGGCCTTTTAATGTCTTTTCTTTTCCATATTGAAGGGCGAAATTATGCCGATCAACCGTGAATACGTTGCTTTTACAATTTTCTGGTTTCAAATAAAAAGACGATTCCGGATCTACCCCTAAATCACCACTTCTTTTAAATTTCTGATCGCTGGCCCCACCAAATGCCCACAAAACTTCGGCACCTGATTTTACATTTTCAAAACGGATTTTCAGGATTAATCCATCACCTTTGCTTAAAGCCAACAGGTTTAACTGCATTTTACCTTCACCAAGCAATGGATCCTGAATGGTGTATAGCATCGACCCCGGCCGGTATCTCGCAGTTATATTTTCTGCTTTAATCAGCCACTTGCTTTGTGCTCCGTTGATCAGGCCAAACTGCAAATTACCACCCATTGCCGGCATGTATAAGGCAAATTCCGGTAGGTCTCCTGCTTCTACCCGAAAAGCGGTATTGGTACCGTATAATGCCCTCGTGAATCGGCGTGCACCATTTTTAATTACGAAATCTCGTCCTTCAGGATGATACCTGAGGCTTGCTTTTTCATTATGCCAGGTTCCATCCTTTAGTTTTGGAGGATAAAGTTCCTGTGCGAAAAGGCTGGCAACCGTTGCAAACAGACAGTAACTTAAAATGCAAAAGCGTTTCATGGGAAATTGATTTAAGGCTTAACATTTGTTGAATTCGTTACTTTTAAGGAAGACCCGTCTGCTGCTGCAATTTCAACCTGATTAAAAGTCCAGTTTTCGGCAAAATCTATACTTCCAGCGGTTGCTGCTCCGATTTTCAAATTGGTTAACTTAAAATTTCTCAAGATTGTTCCATTCACCCCGATGGCATTAATGGCTTTTTTAGCATTGGTTGCCGTAACATTAAAAACATTTACATTTTGAAAAGTTGGGATACCTTTACTTTCCGGTTCCACCCGATTTAATAGTTTAGTCCAGTGTGGTGGAATAGAATCAGGGTTATACCCGGCAGGCAACGTAGAATAGCTGTAGGCCGGGTTCCAGTTAGGGTTAATCTGAATTACATTTCCAACGCCATGCATGGTAATGTTTCCAAAATAAATATCTTCAACAGTTCCTCCACGTGTTCTTGCTGATTTGATATTAATGGCATTACTTGTACCATAACCTACTAAATCTGTAGCCCATACATGGCGGATACTACCGGATGTTTCGCTGCCAAGTGTGAGCAATCCGGCACCTTTGCGTGCCACACAATTGCGAATTACCACATATTCTGTAGGCCGGTTTACCCGCAAGCCATCCCAATCACGACCAGCTTTTAAACAAAAGTTATCGTCGTTACAGTCTATATCACAGTTTTGAATGAGTGTCCATAATGAAGAATCTACATCGATCCCGTCTGTACTTGGGCCATGGCCATCAACATTGTTTTTAATGGTGATGTGATCAACCGTTACATAAGATGAATATAAAAGCTGTACCGTCCAAAAGCCAGCCTGTTGAATGGTTACATCTTTAATGATAATATCATTTGCAGATTCTACCAAAATTGTTCTAGGGCGCTTAGCATCGTAATCTACAATCCACCTGAGGCCTTTTGCATCGTAATCCTTTCGCAAATTCCAGTAATAATCCCAAAATGGCTTACCCTGAGCATTAACAAGCCCCCCACCAGAGATAGAAGCCTTATTTTCTTTTAAAATATTGATTAATGCAGCCGGCCATTTCATTTCAATTCCGGCTACGCGGGTATCAATTTCGGGATAGTCTTTAATATCCTGACTTCCTAATAACTCTACTCCTTTCCCAATTTGGAGATTCACACCAGATTTTATAAATAATGATCCGGTTAAATATTTTCCGGGGGAGAATGAAACGATCCCACCGCCTTTCTTCGCGCACTCATCAATGGTTTTCTGAATGGCTATTGTAGCCAAAGTTTTACCATCATTTACTGCACCATATTCATTAACGACAAGATTATTCTGCTTAAAAGTAAATTTCCTGGCTCCTGCTTTATTTACCCAGGCAGGTGCTTTAGGTTGCGCAGAAACGGCAATAGCAGTCAGCAACAAGGCTGCAAGCAAAAGAGAATGGAGACTTTTCATCAGTTTAAAAAATATTTGGTTAAATATAATGATCTATAACAGATGCTATACTGTACTCATTTTGGTTAATATATCAAAACCAGCGTTGTCAACTATCCTGTTGCATCCTGTTTATGTTATAGATTTTTAGTGATCTAATACCGTTTTCAAAAGAATGTTCTCTTTTCCTTTTGACCAGGAATTATATAAACATTTCCAGTAATGATGTAAAGCCGGCAACAGCATTAGTTTTAATTTTGTAACCACACACCAACAAGACTACTACTGAAATGAATATCAAACTATCGTTATTTATCTTGCTGCTATCTGGATTTGCCTTGAGCGCAAGCGCCCAGCATGAAATGCACATGAGGGGTGATTCGGCTAAAAAAGATACTGCCCAGGTGGATCATACTATGCACCACATGAAAGGGATGCAGACTGAAGTACCAATGAGCCATGCCTATTCTTTAAACTTACCGATGCAAAGAAATGGATCAGGAACCGCATGGTTACCAGATGCTTCACCCATGTATGGTTTAATGTTTCACTCCAAAAAATGGATGTATATGGCGCATGGAAATGTGGCATTACGCTATACGAAACAAGATGTGGCAGATAAAGGAAGCCGTGGAGGAGATAAATTTGATGCACCAAACTGGTTCATGTTTATGGGGCAAAGAAAGGTTGGTGAGAAAGGTTTATTTCATTTCAGTTCTATGCTTTCGTTAGATCGTTTTACCGAAGGCGGTGCCGGATATCCCCTTTTGTTTCAAACGGGTGAAAGCTGGAAAGGACAGCCCTTAGTTGATCGCCAGCACCCTCACGATTTGTTTTCAGAACTTTCTGTGGCCTATACTTACGCCTTCAATAAAAAATCAGATTTAACACTCTATCTGGGTTATCCCGGAGAACCGGCCTTAGGTTCAGTTGCCTTTATGCACCGTCCATCGGCACTCGCTAATCCAGATGCGCCAATCTCTCACCATTGGAATGACGGCACACATATTACTTTTGGAGTGGCCACAATTGGCTACCGATATGATAAAGTTAAAATAGAAGCTTCGTCTTTTACCGGAAGAGAGCCCGATGAAAACCGGTTAGATTTTGACAAACCAAGGTTCGATTCTTACAGTGCCAGGTTATCTTACAATCCAACAAAAAACTGGGCATTGCAGGTTTCGCATGGCTGGATTAAAAGCCCGGAAACACTCCACAACGATGAAAATGTAAACAGAACCATTGCTTCAGCCATTTATTCACTACCACTTGGTGAGGAGAAAAACATTAATGCTACCGCACTTTGGGGCTTAAATAAAACAAAAGGCCATGATGGAGAAAACGCTATATTGCTGGAAGGTGCTTATCGGAATAAAAAACTTTCTTTATACACCAGATATGAGTATGTACAAAAATCTGTCGAAGAACTAAATCTGAATGAGGATATTTACGGTCATGATGCTTTTGGGGTTAACGCCCTGAGCTTTGGGATTAATTACGACATCTTAAACTTTAATAAATTCAGAACCGCAGTAGGCGGACAGGTTTCGCTTTATAAAACCAATGCTGCGCTTGATCAGCTTTATGGCAAAAATCCTGTTGGTGCACAGGTTTTCATCCGGATTTACCCAAACCTGATGAAAATGTAATAAGTGCGACAGAATCGTAATGATACACTGCACCTGGTATAAATGAGCGCAAGCTAGCCAACTTAAATCCTAGCCCACGCTCGTTTCCGAACGATCGTGGAATATCTCTTACTCTGTGACGATGGAAGTGCGATAAAATCGCAACATATACTGCTTCGTTATAAACGAGCGCAAGCCAGTTACTTTAAAGCTTTAAAAATAGCCACTAAATCTTCTTCGCCGTAGGTACTTTCTGCATCTTCAAAAGTTTTTAATGCTGTTTTAGCTAAAGGAGTTGAAATTCCCTCATCTTTTGCCAACCTTAAATCTTTAACAATATGTTTCAAAGCAAATGCAGCTTTGTATTGGTCGTTCAAAATTGCTTCGCCTTTAATTTTGGTAAATACGTTACCAATTGCAGCGTTGCCAATCAGGTCTAAGAGGTCTGCCGATTTAATTCCTTTTTCATTGGCAAACAAAATGGTTTCTGCCAAACCCTGGGTATACAAGGCTAATAGAGAATTAATAGCCAGTTTAGCCTGGTTGCCTGCGCCCGTTTCACCAACCCATTTGCTTAATTTCCCTAACCGATCGAGTATTGGTTTTACTTCTTCAAAGGCAGATTGATCGCCGCCAACCATAATCACTAACTGACCAGTTTCAGCTTGTTTCACACTGCCGGAAACCGGAGCATCCAGATAATGTGCATTTTGTGCGGCGCAGATGGCAGCCATCTTTTTAGATATTGCTGGCGAAACCGTACTCATGTTAATGATGATTTTTCCTTTTAACGCAGCTTTTAAAAGACCGTTTTCTGCTTCAAAAACAGCTTCAATTGCCTGGTCATCAGCTACCATAATGATAATCACATCAGTTTCTGAAGCCAATCCTTGCGGACTATCCGCTACCCTGGCACCCATTTCCATTAATTGGCTTGCTTTTCCTTCACTTCTATTATAAACGGTAACCGGATATTCTGCTTTTATCAATTGTTCTGCCATTGGAATGCCCATATTTCCGAGGCCAATCCACCCTATTTTTGTAGTGCTCATTTCTTTATCTTTTGATGAGGAACAAATTTGATCAAGAAATGATTGAAATGAGTAGTGTTTGTATCATTTTAATTTTTTATCACCTCCTGGAGTTTAAATATTGATTGAAACCAGTGAATGTGTAAAACCTAAAACGGAAATAGCAACTGAAATATATAACTTTAAAACTCAATTGCACAACGATGAGCCATCTACTTAAAGACTTGTATTCTCCGGCATTTTATGATAAATTAACAACCGCCCTGGTTGCCACATTACCTGGTTTTGATCGGCCAAAGTTCCTTAAAGAAATATTCAATGATGATTTCAGCTCAAAGGAATTAAAGGAACGGATGAAACACACTTCTAATGTACTTCATGGTTTTCTTCCTGCTAAATATCCGGAAACAATCCAGATTATTAAAAATACTATTGAAGTATTGAGAAAAAAAGGAATTGGAGAAGATGGTTTAGCGTACATGTTTTTACCCGATTATCTGGAAATCTATGGGATAAATTATTTTGAAGAGTCTGTTAAAGCACTTGAATTTGTAACCCAGTTTGTAAGCTGCGAATTTGCAGTTCGCCCGTTTATTATAAAATATGGTGAGCAAATGATTACCCAAATGCAGCAATGGTCTTTACACGAAAGCCATAAAGTAAGAAGGTTGGCAAGTGAGGGCAGCCGGCCGCGTTTGCCCTGGGCCATGGGAATTCCTTTTCTAAAAAAAGATCCGGCGAGCATTTTACCTATTTTAGAAAACCTGAAGCAGGATTCTTCTGAATATGTGCGGCGAAGTGTTGCAAACAGCTTGAATGATATTGCAAAAGATCATCCACAAATCGTATTACATATAGCTAAACGCTGGTCGGGATTAAGCGCAGAAACGGATGCCATTATTAAACATGGATGTAGAACACTGCTTAAGCAAGGCCATGCGGAGATTTTAAAACATTATGGATTAAGTGATGAAGGTATTTTATTAAAAAATTTCCTGATTTTAACCCCTGAGGTTAGGATTGGAGAAAGTCTTGCTTTTTCTTTCTCCATCAAAAATGAGAATTCAACTGCGCAAAAAATCAGACTGGAATATGCAATTTATTACAAGAAAAAAAGTGGGCAGAACACTAAAAAGGTTTTTAAAATTTCGGAAAGAATTTACCAGGCTGGTGACGAAGTAAGCATTGTTAGAAAGCAAAAGTTCGTTTTAATTACCACACGAAAATTTCATTTAGGCGACCATCAAATTGCGCTGATTATTAACGGAGCCGAAAAAGAAATATCAAATTTTGATTTATTGGACTAAGCCAGTAGGGTAACTAATTGATCCAATAATGGAATTTGCCTGTCTTTAATAGCCAGAATAGCCTTTTCATAAACAAACCAATCCCCACGATCTACTTCTACAAAACTTTGCATTTTACCAGATTTCGGCGGCCATTGCATTTCAAAGGTGTTGCTCTTTAAGGTTTCAGGATCAAGATCACCTTCAATTGCCCAACACAGCACTTTCTTCCCTCCCTTTTGGATAATCGGTTGCAGTTCGATGAAATCTCCATCAATCTTCGTTCCCACCTCTTCTTCAAATTCTCTGATTGCAGCATGAAGTGGCTCCTCATCATTTTCGAACTCTCCTTTGGGCACAGACCAAACCCCCAAATCCTTTTTTACAAAAAGTGGTCCCCCTGGGTGAATCAGGAAAAATTCTACCTCAGGTCCGGTTTTCCGGTAAAGCAATAATCCTGCACTTTGTCTCATAGAATTGTGGTTTTAGCTTTTAATACAATAATAGCTTAATTAAGTTTGATAATTAAGCCTGCTGGATGATAAGCTAACAGGATATATTGATAATTAAATTCCATTAATCATAGAAATTCCAGCTTACACCGAACTTCAATAAGGCATCCTGCATAGGGTAACGATTCACCGTATAATAACCGGGAACAAATAAACCCTGGTTTACGAAATCGTATTTAACAAAAAGGTTTGCGCGTTTAAGATTTGCTTTAAAGAAAACATCAACAATTGGCGTTGATTTATAAACAGTGTTACTTCCTATAAAAAATTGCGCAGTTGCCGGCGAATATGAATAGTTGGCATATTCAGAATTATACCGTACATCAAAACCAAAATTTGATTTCAGCACCTTGAAAAAAGTACTGTTTAAATAAATACTATTATAGGTATAGAATTCTGGAGTTCTGAGAATTTCATTTCTATCTGTTTTTTGATACGCCAGATAGTTCTCCAATACAAACTTTCCGAACCGCCATTTTTTCGAAACATCAAATCTGATTAAGCTGATATCTCCATCAACCTGTTTAGGCGCAATTGCATTATTTCCGTTGGCATTATCTAAAGCAAAGTAGAGATAATTACTGGTTAAGAAATACTTGGCTCCTGCTGTGAATTCGTACTTATCATTGATAAAGTTAAAAGACAGGTTGGCAATTTTTGTGTTCTGAAAACCTGTATTTTCCCATCTATAGTGATTACCATGATAATAATTAAAGAGTTGAGATGGAGATTGATTTTGTACATAAGCACCTAATTCTACACGCCCAACGGCTTTACTTAACAGAATTCTGCTTTTAGCTTCATACAAATAATCGCCTGCATTTTCACCTTGTAAAATCTGCTGTAAATCTAGATTAAAATCGATGTTATTAGAAAAACGGTAACCAGCAGAACCTAGAACTGTTGTATTCTGATAAGTAAACTGACTTTCTTCATACGTTAACCCATCAGGCTTGAAGCCCAAAAAACGTTGCGTATAGTAATCATGCCGGATTCCCGCATCAATTTTTAGCTCATTTTTTATGACCGTTGAATTTTTCGGACGAAGAAAAAAGCTATAAATAAATTCGTTCTTAATGTGGCGTACCTTGGTAGAATCATTTGTAAAGGAAGGATCAGCAAATCCAATGGGCAATACATTATTTATATCAGGTTCATTCTTGGCAAAACTATAATTATCGCTATTGTATTCTACTGTGTAGGTAACTTTATTAGTAGGTAAAACTGCGTTATTGGCATTTGTTGAAGTATCTATCCTTCCTACATAATAAGTTTGCCTCAGGAAGAGTGTATTTTTCTTATATAAATTTCTTGCTGTGGTAAGGTTTACCACTTCTGATGCACGATCAATTTTACTATATCCCGGCTCAAAAATAGTGGTATCGCTATTTGAACCATTTTCGTAGGCACGCATGGTATTAAAAATAGCCGAGGCCCACATGTTGTATCGCTTACTCGGCGATTGGTACCAGGAGAAAACAGCTACATTTAAATGATCTCCACGCTGTCTCCGGTAAAAACCCCGGGAATCGCCACGATTGAAATTCACCCCAACATTCCAGTTTTTTTTAATATTCTGGCTATGGATCATTTTAAACAACTGCTCTTTCTGGCCTGCACTTACCAGATACAGACTGGTGTAGGGTGCCCTGGCCTGATAATAGATAATGTCATCCGGTGTCATTGCATAATAATCCAAGGAGTGGAAACCTACATCGAACCCAATTCTTTTGCTTGGTTCGTAAAGTAAAGGTCTGGCAGAAAGCCCCATATTACCGTTGTTAATGGTGGGATGCTGAGGCTGCAAAAGCGGGCTATAATTCTGGATATTTATGGTAGATGTATCGAGCGGCAACAACACGATACTATCTTTGCTCAGACCAAGCTTTGTATAACGAATAAATTTCGCAGTGTAAATAACAGAATCCTTTCCATCAAGTTTTTTCCGGATGGAATCTGCTTCAGTTTTTTTATTAATGTTTGTTTTTAAATCCTGGGCAAAGGCTTTGTTGATGCCAGTTAGCAGTAAAATTAAAAGACAAATTTGAGCCAGTTTACCCATCTTACAACTCAGCAATTAGGCGGGTTAAAATTTCGGTCATCTTCGGTTCCGCTTTAGCCGCAGCCGCTAGAATCTCGTCGAGGTTAAAGGGTTGTAAATCTTCCGGGAAACCTTCATCTGTTAATACCGAAATGGCAAATACCGGTAAGCCAGCATGGTTGGCAACAATTACTTCAGGCACTGTGCTCATCCCAACGGCATCTGCACCAATCAAACGCAGGTATTTATATTCTGCTTTAGTTTCTAAATTTGGCCCGGAAACGGCTACATAAACGCCTTTATGGCAGTTAATATCCACTTCTTCAGCAATCTTCAGTGCTTTTGCAATAATATCTCTTTTGTAAGGCTGACTCATATCAGGAAAGCGCGGACCGAGTGAGCTTTCGATTAAACCGCGTAGCGGATTATCTGGCTGAAGGTTAATGTGATCTTCGATGATCATTAAATCACCTTTCTTAAATTCAGGATTCAATGATCCTGCCGCATTGGAAACAATTAGATTTTCGATGCCCAAACCTTTCATTACCCTTACCGGGAAAGTGATTTGCTGCATGCTGTAACCTTCGTAATAATGCAAACGCCCTTGCATGGCAACAATTTTTTTTCCGTTTAACGTTCCGAAAATTAGTTTACCACTGTGAAATTCTAATGTAGAAATAGGGAAATTTGGAATGTTGGAATACATCAGTTGATGCTCAACCTCGATTTCTTTCACTAAACCACCCAATCCTGTTCCTAAAATAATACCAATCTCGGGCTTAAAGTTTTCAGTTTTGCGTTTTATATATTCAACGGTTTCTTCTATTGCTCTTAACATAGTTTAAAATAAGTTCGTCAAAGGTAATCTTATCTTCTTCAAATAAATCAACCTCAATAGGTAAAAAATATACGGGTAAATTTACCAGTAAATCTTTAAATCCCGCAGCTTTTAAACGTTTGCTATCCTTTTCTGTTGTGATGATGATTTTTTCTTTTTTACTGCCCGATTCGAATGCTGATTTAAACTTCCGAATATCGTCTGTTTTAAAGGCATAATGATCAGCAAATTTCTCGTGTTTAATGGTTTTAGTATACTTTTCCAATTCCTCAATTAAAGGATCTGGATTCGCAATGCCCGTTAATAAAAATATCTGATAATCTTTTATCGATTCCAGTGAACGGCTCTCTTCTGAATAAAGGTGTTGTAAATCGCCATATTTTAAATAGGAGTGCAACACTTTTTGCGTATCATTAGGCTGCAATTCATTAACGGAGGCCTGCTGTGCTACATGCAACAATGGAACCGGGGCTTTGGTAACCAATAAAATATCTGCTCTTTTCCTAGAGGCAAAAACGTCGCGCAGGTTCCCGGCCGGAAGTAAAAACTGTAAGGTTCCCAATTTCCTGAATTCGAAAAGAAGAATATTTAAGCCCGCTTTTACCGGTCGATGTTGAAAGGCATCGTCTAAAATGATTAAATCGTGGTTTTCTTTTAATTTTTCAATTCCCTTCACCCGATCCTCACAAACGGCGACAGTTACCGCTTCAAATTTATGGTAATATTGTAGCGGTTCATCTCCTATCATTTCAGCAGTGGCATGATCATCCGCTAAAATGAAACCTTTCGTTTCCCGGCCATATCCCCTGCTCAAAATCGCAATTTTATAATCTGCCAATAACCTCACTAAATATTCAGTGGTGGGTGTTTTTCCTGATCCGCCAACCGCCAGGTTGCCCACACAAATTACTGGCAAATCAAATTTTACGGAGCGCATAATTCCCCAATCGTAAAGTTTTTTTCGAAGGGTGATGGCTATGCCATAAATTAATGAGAACGGAAGCAGTAAAAAACGTAAATAGTTAAGTAGCATAATTATGTTTTCAAAATTACCTATTATTTAAAAAAGAAAGGCACCGCATTTTTGCGATGCCTATTAAAGCAACCCTTTCCAATAAGAAATGTTTCTAATTTTAAGCTTTTAAAAATAAGCTTAAAATTCTGCTTCTTGATTTTGCTGTGTAAGTCGCTAAAAATCCGGATGAAACAATCTGATCAAAAACTTTACGTTATAAGAATATTATTTTCACTATTATTGCTGATAATCAATCTTAAGTAATGTCTCCTAATAAACGTTTAGTAATTGGCCAGGGCCAGATAAGTGGTTATATCTCTATATTTCTTGCTGTTTTAGCTTTGCTCGGGATTCTTTGTTTTCACTATCCTGAAAAACTGACCACTCCGGAATTTCGGGAAATATATACCAAAGATAGTATGGAAGTGTTGATGTTAGGCGGCGTAATTGCTTCCTTCTTCTTTGCTGCGCTGAGTATTATCTTAAGTAAAAAACTAAAATGGGGATGGCCGGGATTTGCACTAGCCGCTTTAGCTGTTATTCTGGGTGCATTAAGCGTTGAAGGAAGAGATGTGGCCAAATCCAGCTGGCATTTTGGTTTAGACTGGATGATTTTAGACTTACTTTTAATGGTGGCGATATTTGTTCCATTGGAATTATTTTTCCCTAAAAACAACGAGCAAACCAAATTCCATGAAGAGTGGCGTACCGATTTAACTTACTTCGTCATCAGCCATTTATTTATCCAGTTTTTCGGAATCATTACCCAAAAGCCTGCCGTGTTATTCTTTGGATGGATGGGATTAGATAAACTTCACACCTGGGTGCAGGGTTTACCTTTTATCATTGCCTTATTTTTAGCTTTCTTCACTACAGATTTATTTCAATACTGGGCGCACCGCTTTTTTCATACGCGTGTTTCTTTATGGCGCTTTCATTCTATTCACCATTCTACACAAAATATGGATTGGCTTGCCGGGAGCCGGACGCATTTTATTGATATCTTTTTCACCAGGGCAATGACTTTTATTCCGCTATATATTTTCGGATTTTCATCAACGGTGTTTAACGTTTACATTATTTTTATTGCCATCCATGCCGTATTAATTCACGCCAATACGAGAATTAACTTCGGTCCGCTGAAATATATTTTTACCACACCGCAGTACCACCATTGGCACCATTGCGAAGACCCGAAATATTACGGGCATAACTTCGCCTCCATATTTCCATTTATAGATATGATATTTGGCACCTACTATCTGCCAAAAAATGAATGGCCGGCCGGCACGGGTGTACACGAAGCGGCTTACCCGAAAGGTTTTGTCAATCAATCTATCTATCCTTTTACTAAAAGTCCGTTTGATACCGATTTGAATATGGAAGAAAGAAGCGACAGGTAATCTAGATCCCGTTAGTTGCTAAATTGCTTGCACTTAAAACACTTGCCTAAATATAAACTATAGGGTTTCCATATTCTTTATAGCCTTTAGTTTTGCGCTAAACATTGTTGATATAATTATCTTAAATTGCAAGATATGCTTGGTGCTGATGTAATCATTATTGGAGGTGGCCTGGCCGGACTGGTTAGCGCTATTCACCTATCTAAGGCAGGTAAAGCAGTAATTTTAATTGAAAAGGATCAATACCCACACCATAAGGTTTGCGGAGAATATATTTCTAATGAGGTATTGCCCTACCTCTGTTCGCTGGGTGCTGATCCAGCAATACTTCAACCCACCCAACTTACAAAATTTGAGATGAGTACGCCCAAAAGCAGCCTTATCCGATCTGATTTACCCCTGGGAGGTTTTGGAATCAGCCGCTTTACGTTCGATCATTTCTTGCATGAAAAAGCAAAATCAGCAGGTGCCCTCATCGTTCACGATACGGTATTGGATGTGGTATATGAAAACGAAATCTTTACAGTATCCACCAAAGAGAAAGATTATCACAGTCGCCTGGTCATTGGTGCCTATGGCAAAAGATCAGCTTTGGATGTGAAGTTAGATCGCGATTTTATAAAAGAAAAGTCGGCCTGGCTCGCCATAAAAGCCCATTATCAAGGTAATTTCCCTGATGATCTGGTCGCGCTTCACCATTTTAAAGGCGGCTATTGCGGGGTATCAAAGGTAGAGAACAACCTGCTTAACATTTGTTATCTGGTAAACTATTCTTCGTTTAAAAAATATAAAAACATTAGCGCGCACCAACAGGATATACTGTATCAAAATCCACATCTAAAAAGCATTTTTGAAAACAGCACCTTAATGTTTGAAGCGCCATTAACCATTAGTCAGATTTCTTTCAAGCGAAAAGAATGTATTAAAAACCATATTTTAATGGTTGGCGATACTGCAGGGTTAATCCATCCGCTGTGCGGTAACGGAATGGGCATGGCTATACATGCTGCGAAAATAGCAAGCACACTGATGATCAGTTTTTTGGAGGGAGAGATTACTAATATTGAAAAACTCGAAAAAGCGTATACAACAGCATGGAAACATAATTTTAAATCAAGATTGAAAACCGGCCACTTACTTTCCGGGTTACTAAGAAAGGAAAAGCTTTCTAACTTTTTAATTAATGGTATTGCTAAATTCCCAGCCATTTTGCCTAAAATAATAAAACATACACACGGAAAACCGATAATAATAAGTTAAATGGTTGTAGATACCAGAACAAGAAGTAATGAGCCCGAGCTGATGGATGATTTCGCCCTTGAAGGTGAAATTTTGAGAGATGCACTTGATAAAATTGCCAGCATCAATAAGCTGTTAGGTGGAAACAAAGTGACCCTGGATGGTGTTAAAACCCTAATCAATTCACAACATGATGAAGAGATCTCCATTTTAGATGTTGGCTGTGGCAATGGGGATATGTTAAGAACGCTGGCCGATTACGGGCGAGCAAAACAATTGAAGTTTAAACTGATTGGTATAGATGCAAACGCTTTTACCATTCGCCATGCGGAAAGTTTATCGGAGAACTATACCAACATCACTTATCAATGTATAGATATCTTTACCGATGCCTTTAAAACGACCAGTTTTGATATTATTTTATGTACGCTAACCCTGCATCATTTTAAAGATCACGAGATTTTAGCATTAATGAAATCTTTCCATCAGCAAACTAAACTTGGCGTGGTGATTAACGATTTACACCGAAGCAAACTGGCATATTACCTATTTAATGCGATTTGTTTTGTTTTCAGGCTGAATGAGATGTCGCGAAAAGATGGTTTAGTTTCCATTTTAAGAGGCTTTAAAAGAGCTGATTTAGCACAATATTCTACAGAATTAAAGTTTAAAAGTTACAGCATCCGTTGGAGATGGGCATTTCGCTACCAGTGGGTTATAAAATCAATATGAGCGTAAAAATCAAAGCCGTTAGCAAAGCATTACCGCCGTTCAATCGTGTAACCGAAGAAATTGTACCTTTTCTCGATGCCTGGTTAGCCGGACAAGAGGAGCGGTTTATCAGAAAAGTAAAAAAGATTTTTGAGAATGCCGCCGTTGATAAACGTTACTCATTCATGTCGCCTGAAGAGGTGTTCAGCAATGCTTCATTTGAAGACAGAAATAAAATCTACATCCGCGAGGGTATAAAATTAGGTAAAGAATGTCTGACAACTGCACTGGCGAAAGCCAACTGGAAGCCGGAAGAGCTGGATTTTATCATTACCGTAAGCTGTACCGGGATTATGATCCCCTCTTTAGATGCTTACCTGATTAATGAATTAAAACTTCGGCAGGATATTGTTCGTTTACCCGTAACGGAAATGGGTTGCGCTGCAGGGGTATCCGGAATGATTTATGCCAAAAACTTTTTGAAAGCAAACCCCGGAAAACGGGCAGCAGTTGTAGCAGTCGAATCGCCAACAGCAACGTTTCAGTTAAACGATTTCTCCATGACGAACATTGTAAGTGCTGCAATTTTTGGCGACGGTGCCGCATGTGTACTTTTATCTTCTCATGAGGATGATGAAGGACCCAAAATCATCTCCGAAGAAATGTACCATTTTTATGATGCCGAACACATGATGGGTTTCGACCTTACGGATACCGGACTAAAAATGGTACTCGACATTGAAGTTCCACAAACAATCGAAGCTCATTTCCCGGACATTATTCATCCCTTTTTAGCGAAGCAAAATTTAGAAATTAAAGATATTGATTACCTGATCTTTCATCCCGGAGGTAAAAAAATTGTACAAATGGTAGAAAGTTTGTTCGGCGAATTGGGCAAAAACATTAATGATACCAAAGAAGTGTTGCGCCTATATGGAAACATGAGCAGCGCCACCGTTTTATATGTTTTGGAACGTTTTATAGACTCAAATCCTGCTAAAGGTGAAAAGGGTTTGATGTTAAGTTTTGGTCCTGGATTTTCTGCACAAAGAATATTAATAGAATGGTAAAGTTGACAACAAAGCAAATTATAGATTTATTACCTTATTCAAAGCCCTTTCTTTTTGTAGATGAGCTCGAAAAAATTAATGAAGACGGGGTAACAGGATCTTTTACTTTCGATCCTCAGCTTGATTTTTATAAAGGCCATTTCAAGGGGAATCCGGTTACGCCCGGCGTAATCTTAACCGAAACAATGGCACAGATCGGGGTAGTTTGCCTGGGCGTTTTTCTACTTTCTGCTGAAGAAAATGAATTTAACGGACAGGTGGCCATGACCTCATCCAATGTTGAATTTTTACGACCGGTATTTCCGGGAGAGAAAGTCACCGTAATCGCTGAAAAAATATATTTCCGTTTTAATAAACTGAAGTGCAAAATTACCATGCAGAATGAAGCCGGGGTGAAAGTTTGCTACGGAGAACTTGCGGGCATGTTTATCAGGAAAGCCAATGGATAATCGCGTTGTAATTACAGGAATGGGGGTAGTTTCGCCGAACGGTGTTGGGCTGGAAAATTTTTCACACGCCATAAAAAATGGAATTTCTGGCATCAAACATCAACAACTTTTAAGCGATTTAAAATTCTCTTGCCAGATTGCCGGCTTACCTGATGTACCACCTGCACTTGCGGCGCAGTATTTTACACCCTTAGAATTACGCAACTTTAACAGTACCGGAATTCTGTATGGTGTAATCGCTGGCCTGGATGCCTGGCAGGACGCTGGTTTGAAGATAAACGAAACAGACGAACCTTTCTGGGATTATGGAATGGTTTTCGGTGCCGGAACTTCTGGCATTGACCGGTTTAGAGAAGCGATTTACACCATTGATAAACTGGAGATCAGAAGATTAGGAAGCACTGTGGTTGCGCAAACCATGAATAGCGGCGTTAGTGCTTATCTTTCTGGCAAAATTGGTTTAGGAAATCAGATCTCCACCAATTCATCTGCCTGTTGTACGGGTACAGAAAGTTTGCTCACCGCTTATGAACGCATCAAAACCGGACAAGCCACTGTAATTCTCGCAGGTGCTACGAGTGATAGTGGCCCTTACATTTGGGGCGGTTTTGATGGAATGAAAGTTTGTACCTACAAACATAATGATACGCCTGCCAGAGGTTCCAGACCAATGAGTGCAACCGCAAGTGGCTTTGTACCTGGAAGTGGCGCCGGTGCTTTTGTGGTAGAATCTTTAAAACATGCTAAAGCCCGCGGCGCAAAAATTTATGCGGAGATTTTAGGCGGACACGCCAATTCTGGCGGACAAAGGGGCGCTGGAACCATGACAGCCCCTAACTCCACAGCAGTGCAACGATGTATTGTTAAAGCTCTTGAAAATGCAGATGTAGAAGCCAATGATATTGATACCATAAATGGCCACTTAACAGCTACCGGGATGGATGCATTGGAAATTAAAAACTGGACGATCGCACTAAACCGGAAAGGAAGTGATTTTCCAGATATCAATGCTTTAAAAGGAATGACAGGTCATTGTTTAACAGCTTCGGGCAGTATCGAGTGTGTGGCATCGGTATTGCAGATCCATCAGGATTTCCTTTTTCCTAACGTAAATTGTGAAGATTTAAACCCCGCCATCACCGAATTGATTGATGCTGAAAAGATTCCTCAGGTGATGAAATCAAAAAAAATCAATACCTTAATCAAGGCAAGCTTCGGTTTTGGCGATGTAAATGCCTGCATTATTTTAAAAAAATACAACCCATGAGCAACGAAGAAATCATCAATAAACTAAAACCCATTATTACCACTTATGCTCCTGTTTCTGATGCGCTGGATAACCTGAATGAAGAATCTGATTTTATTAAAGATTTGAACATAAATTCAGCAAATCTGGTGGATATTATTTTAGATGTGGAAGAAGAATTCGGCATCACCATCGATAACACCTCTATGGAGAAAATGCTCACAGTAAGCGCTTCAATTGAAGTTATTAAAGAAAAGTTAAGTGAAAAATGATCGGAAATGACCTGGTAGACCTCGATTTGGCCAAAATGCAAAGCAATTGGCGGCGAAAAGGTTACCTGGATAAAATCTTTACCCCAGCAGAACAAGAACTGATTAATACTTCAAATGGTGCTGATGAAACGGTTTGGATTTTATGGAGCATGAAAGAAGCAGTTTACAAAATTCATAATCGCATCACTGGTGTTCGAAATTTTGCACCAACAAGTTTGGCCTGTTGTTTAACCCAATCTAATGATAAAATTACAGGGTTGGTATGCATTGGTGATCAGATTTATTTTACCGAAACAACCACTTCAGCAAGTTATGTTCATACCATCGCCGCTCCTCTTTTTAATCAACTCAGCAACATTGTGATTGAGATTTATGCTGAACCTAATCATCCCATTGATTATAAAAGCCTGGCGCCTGGTTGTGTGAGCCATCATGGACGGTACCTGGCTTTGGTGTATGGATAAGTGTTGATAAATTTTACCAATAACTGGCTAAGATCTCAGCTTTAACAACTTTAATAGCGCTTGAGTATAAAAGTTGTCAAAGCTTTTTATTGTTTATTTTTTCAAAATTTAATTCTTAGATTAGAACTGTTTCCAGACTTTCAATTTGAAGATTTCCATTCTTCTTATAATTTTTTTCACAAAATAAATAAAGAAGATATATAAATATGATCAATACTATTGTACATACTATTGAAGCTTCAAACCCAAACTTTCCACCAGTGAATAAATCCTTACCTAGCAAATCCTGCTTTAATATACTATCCGTTTTTAAACCGCTTACAGCACTACCTAGAACTGGCCCTTCAAAAAAATTCCAAGCAAAATGCGCTGAAATTGAAAACCACAAATTCTTAAAGTATATATAAAAAAGGCCTAAAAACATTCCTGACAAGAAAATATTTATAAATGATATTAAAGCAAAATCATCATTTGGAATATGAAAAGTTGCAAATAGTATGGAAGAGAGTAATAATGCGACGTACTTATTTTTTTTTAGCAAAAGATATCTTAAAACATAACCCCTTGTTAAAATCTCTTCATTTAATGCGACTAATATTAGTATAAAAAAATAAATTAAAATATTATGATTTTTATAGATACTAAGCTTAAAAACTATACTATGATTTAAATATAGTGTCAATGCTACTAAACTTACGGGTAATCCTCCAAAAACAAAGCCTAAAATCAAAGATTTAAAAGAATCTATTTTTAATCCAATATCCCAAAAACCAATTTGCTCCTCCTTATGTAAAAAATACAATACAACAAGCACTGTAACTAAAAAACCAACAATCTGAAAATCAAATATATAATAAATATTTTTCGTATAACTCTTTAGTACTTCATTAATAGTTATTCCGTCTATCAATGCAATAATACCCATCGCAAAAACTCCAATAATAGAACCTGCTAAAAACCAAATAAATAGAAAATAAAGTATATGCTTCATGATATAAAAAGATTAATCATATAGGATTTAGATATAAAAATCCATTTCCTATATGATTTTTATAAATTATTGATCGTTATTTGGATCGTAAACCCAATCAACTAAATTCTTAACCGATTGGTGTACATAACCTAATACCCAAAAGAAAGAGTTTCCTCCATTAACTTGTTCACATTCTCTTTTATCAAGCAGAATTAAGTTTAAATTTTCTATATTTTTCATTTTCATACCTATTTCGCGGCTTTAACCCCTCTATTAAATGATGCAACAGCTCCATCCCAATCGGTTGCGGCGTCTATTAAACCTTCAATAACCCATCCATAAAACCAATTCCCACCATTTTCATTTCTCATCTCCTTAGCATTCATCTCCTGAACACCAAAATTTTCTAAATTTAAATTTTTCATTTTTTATATTCTAATAATTTTACCTACTCATTTAAGGCTTTTCGGTTTACGCCTTTCGTTGCAACACCACTAAATTACCTTTGTCCACTCTACAAAAAAAGGAGTGGATAATTCTGTTGAACAAAAAAGCCCGCATTAATACTGATTGATTCTTGTGTTTTTAAAATGGTAAAATCAGCCCTGATATTGACTTCGAATGCCTGGGTATAATAATACGTTTGCAGCTGGCGCGAATATTCTATTGGCGCACCCATTAACTTCAATTCATCCAATACCACATATAATCTTGAAGTAGATATCGATAATCTTTTTGCGAAATTTTCCGGAACACCTGTATGACTTTCTTTTATCAATTTATGTATGATCCTGATGCGGTCTATATATTCTAATAGTTTCATATATATTTGGTATAGTTTAACGCTATTGATCCAGCCAAATCACCGGGATACAATTTTAGAATTGACAAATCCCAGCGATGGTGTTAACAGGTTGGTCAAATCATCATCCCCAAACTGCTGTTTCCATAAATTTGCATAATGACCATTTGCAAAGATCATCTCAGTATGATTGCCTTCTTCCACTACCTTTCCCTTATCCAGCACAATGATCTTATCTGCTTTTCTAATCGTGGTTAACCGGTGCGCAATAATGATGATTGTTTTATGCTGTTTTCTCAATAAATCTATCGTTCGTTGAACATACTGTTCTGAAGCAGAATCTAATGATGAAGTAGCCTCATCCAGAATTAAGATTTCAGGTTCTCGGTACAAGGCCCTGGCAATGGCAATCCGTTGTTTTTGTCCGCCGGATAGCGATGCCCCATTTTCACCGAGATAAGTCTGAAAGCCTTCCGGCAGCTCTTCAATAAATGACATAATTCCCAATTGCGAACAAATATTAATGATGCGCTGCATATCTGGTTCATAATCTCCAACCGCAATATTATCTATAACATTGCCGGCAAAAAGATCTATTTTTTGTGGAACAACACTTAATAAACTTCTTAAAGAGCTATTATTTAAATATTTAATGGCATTGATTCCAATAAAAATATTTCCCGATTGAATGGGGTAAATATTCTGAAGCAGCGACATTAAGGTAGATTTACCAGAGCCGCTTTCTCCCACTATTGCAGTAAACGAACCAGCTTCAATATTAAGATTCAGGTCTTCGAAAACATTAACGCGGCTTCCATAACGAAAGGCAACATGTTCAAAGCGAATATTACCCATTAATTCTTTGGTGAGGTGAACACTCGATGTATCCTGCTCCACTTCAAGATCCATAATTTCGAATAAACGATCTGATGCAATGATCGCATCCTGTATAGCTTTATTGGCACCTATTAACGATGCAGCCGGCCCTGTGAAATAGCCAATTAAGGTATAAAATGAAAACAGTTCACCAGGTGTAATTTCGCCATCTAAAACATAGCCAGCCCCTATCCACAACAAAACAATAGTGAGCAACCGGGCAATAATTTCTGCAGATGTTCCGGAGAAGACCCCATTCATGCCAGATTTATAAATGGTTCTCAATAAGGAAACAAAATGTGTTTCGGTTTTTTCATTTGTAAACCGTTCCAGTCCGAACCGTTTAATGGTGGCTACATTATTTAATCCTTCTACCAGTTGTGATTCCAGATCAGCAGACTCTTCCATCAGCTTTCTCTGGATCTTTTTATTGAGTTTGTTACTCACAAAATAAATCAGCAGGTAAAGCGGAATCACTGCCAGCATCATCAACGCCAGTTTCCAGTAATAACTAAACATGAGGATAAAGGAGAAAATAACAATGAATACGTTCACCACCAGGTTAATGGAAACATCGTTAATGAAAGCCCTGATCTTTACCGCGTCGTTAACCCTCGAAATAATTTCCCCAACGCGCATGGTATCGAAAAACTGTTGTGGCAATTTTAAAAGATGTTTGTAATAACCTAAAATTAAGCGGGCATCAATTTGCTGTCCGGTGCGAATGGTAAAAATGGTTTTAGCTGTGCCGATAAATAACTGAAGCAGCAAGATCGCAATCATTGCCATACTCATCACATTAAGCAAATTGCGATTACCATCAACCAGCACATGATCGGTTATTTTCTGAACAAAAACAGAAGTAGATAAACCCAATATGGTATACATTAAAGCACCAAAAAGTGCCTGAACGGCAATGGTTTTGTGTGGTTTAATCAGGTTCCAGAATCGGCTACCGGTATCTACCTTTTCATTACCTTTTTTAAAACTTTCATCTGGCAGCATTAACACCAATACTCCGGTCCATTCTGCTGCAAACTCATCAAGGCTTTTACGGTGAAGCTTGCCATCACCCGGATCCATCACTTCAATATATTTATCTGTGGCTTTATAAATGACAACATAATGCTGTAGTTGCTTCCTGACCACCACATGCGCAATGGCGGGCAGCGGAATTTTGTTTAAGCTGTCGGCCTGCCCACGAACACCTTTAGCTTCAAAACCCAGTTTAACTGCGGCTTCTGTTAATCCCAATACGTTCGTTCCTTTCTGATCGGTACTGGCCAGTTGTCTGATTCGGGCAACAGGCATTCTTAACCGATAAAAAGCAGAAACAGAGGCCAGGCATGCGGCTCCGCAATCGGTAATATCACGTTGTTTAATTAAAATAGACATTAGTTTTCTGATGTGAGAAATATTAAAAATTTAGATGGGTAACCTGGTCATTACCTTCATTATGCCTTTTACCTTCCACCATTTACCGGGTTTAGCCAGTCATCTACCTTATCATAAAGCAGTTGATAAAGGCTTCTTTTGGTTATGGTAAAACGGGCGCTGAAACTCATTCCTTTTTTCACCTGACCTTTGTAACCATTTTTTAATTGCAGGTAATCTTTATTCAGCTTACACTTTACTTTGAAATATGGATTTTGGTTAATCATGACGATATCGTCTGAAATATCCGTAACCACCCCGGTAAGCAACCCCCATTGATTATAATTAAAGGCATCGATCTGAAATCTCGCTTCCTGCCCTTTTTTAATCAATCCGATCTCTGATGGTTTGATGTAGTTGATGGCGAGTAAGGCACTATCAGGAGATACCTCACCAATTTTCTGGCCTGCAGATACGAATGAGCCTACCTGCAAACCCGATAAACCTTGAAGGGTACCATTTATTTGAGCAGTTAGTTCATATAATTTCTCTTGTTCTGAAAGCTGCACCTTTTGATCATCCAGGTCTTTCAGTTCTTTGCGGTATTGATTGGCTTCGGTTTGCCATTGTGTTTTATACTTTCTGGCTACCAGATTGAAATCAGACAATGCCTGATCGTAGTTAAACTTATATTGTTCGTACTCTGACTGTGTAACCACCTTCTTATTAAACAAGGTTTCATATCTGGTATAGATTTTATAAGCCTGGGTTTTTGCGTTAGATGCATTTTGGGTTTGCTCCATAAATTGTTGCCAGCTGGCAGCATATAAGCCGGTGTGCAGTGCCGGCAAACCGCCACTGCTTAAATCGACTGTTTTTAACACGAGCGAAGCATCTTTTAACAAATTGTTTAGTTCATTTGTACGAGTGCTTAAAATCATTCCCTGCTTTTCCTGAAGCGTAGGGTCTATTTTTAAAAGAAGGTCTCCTTTCTTTATTTTTTTATTATCAGTTAAACTGATCATCGCAATCTTGCCAGATACGGGCGCCAGCAATTCATTTTTCTCGATATTACTTTGTAAAGAGCCACTTCCTTTTACACTCACTGTGGTGTAAATAAAGGGAAGTGCAGATAGGGCAACCACAATTGCCAATATAGTAGTAGAATAAATTATTTGGGTGCTTACTTTGGTCTGGTGTAAAAAAACCAAAACATTGTTTTGCAAATCTGCCTCTTTTTCATTGGCCATACTGTTTACATTAATTTATGGAGTGCAATTTTGTCTTTAATTTAGAAAGCAACAAAATTGATACACCAAATGGCAGATTGTAGGGATGAAAGGCGGAATAGCCGCCGAAATAAACTACTCTAATTAAATGCAAAGACTAAAAATATAACCAATAATAAGGTCTTTATCATTTGTAGATGTATTAAAAGATAAAGTCTGTTATTTCACGAGAATATGTAATGCGGTAATTGTACGACACCTTCTTCCGTAACCCCTGCGTTTGTGTGATGACCTTTTGTAGCTTTAAGAGGTAAAAAAGCCAAAGAGTCTTTACCTTATTTAAATTTATTTATTTATAAAGTAGCTTATTGTAGGCAACAAATTGAATAAAGAATGTAATAGAATGCACCATATTAATCCGTTTTTTAGCCGCAGATACCCCAAAAAAAAGCCAACAATAACCTGATGAAAAGCAAATAACGGAGCAAAAGCAATAAGATTTCCGGGGACTGCGCTCAAGAAATTAGTTAAATGTAATAATCCAAATACCGTAATTAACGCATAAAAATAAACACCAAAATACTTATGTAGAACAAAAGATAAAAACCGTTCTTTTAAACTAGATAAGACTAGAATACTTAATGAAATAAAAACAACAAATTTTATAAGTTCGTTAGCTGTTATTAAAGATGAAATTGGCTTGTGAGATAAATAAAATAAAAAATAAGCCATCAAAGCTGAGATAAATATATTTAGCCGTGATACTTTTAAGGGCAACCTAAAAATTAATTCTTCTACAATTGGCGCAAAAATTAAAAAAAACAGTATGTTATTTTGATTTGATGCGGTTTTCTGTACACCATTAATCGCTTCCATAAACGAAAAACCTACTGTTGACCTAATAATAAGATCAATAATTGAGACAAGCAAATAATTTATGAACAGGAATAATGTTGCGTAGCAAAAAACAGAAAACAACTCCTTTAGCGACTGCTTAAAGGAGTTGTTTTGTTTAAATACATAGACCGGATTCTTAAAAAAACCGTATAGCACCTACTATTTTTTAAAAAAAGTTGCCCAAACAATTAAGGCCTTACCAACCCAATGCCCTACTTCGTAACCAATATCTTCCGGGGTTGTTTCTTTTCCACCATTTGTGGTGATCATTTTCTCATTAGTTAGTTCGATTATCAAAATAATTTAATTAAATATTGCATCGTAAAACCCTTTAAAAAAACCTTTATAAAATGCACTATCTCCTTTAGAACGATAGTACACTAAACCATATCCCCCGGCATCATAACCCATTCCACCATTTGTAAACCTGTTTATTGAATTTGATTTAAACTAAATATCCTAATGGGTAAAATAATAGAATGCTTTACCCAACAGGAAGCCTGCGGGAAGTGAAAGCAACATGATCCCAAATGTCAACGATAGTATATTCAATAACGAAAAAGCTCTCTTTTCGGCCCGGCTGTTTAATGAGGCAAACGATGGAACAGTCAGTAAAGTGGCAGCGAGCCTGAGTAAGTAAATCATATGATATATGGTAGATACTAAGTAAATCTATGTAAACCTTAATGATAATAACTGAGATTCAAGTTATTTCAATTTTTCTTTCTCTAAAGATGCTTTCTTTTTCTTGTTACTTATATGTGCTATTAACATTCCATATGATAAAATGATTAAGCTAATATTCAGTTCTTTGTCTATAAATTTAAAAATGAAATTAACGAACAATAATGTTAAAAAAAACATACATGCCCAAATTTGAACGGAAATTTTATTTAAGTTAAACATAGAAGTCTTGTCTGTTTAAAATTGTGTTTTTAGTTTTTTTGGGACAAACTTAATTGATATCCATTACAAAATACTGTTTTATCAGGCATAACTTTACCTAGAAAATGTATAGGGATGAAAGGCTGATTAAGCCAATATTCATTCCTCTGTCTATCACTTTAAAAATGAAATTAATGGAACATAGCATTAACAAAAAACATGCATGCCCAAATTTTAAGCGAAATCTTATTTAAGTTAAACGTAAAATTTTGTCTATTTAATTTTTTTTTGGAATAGATTAGTTTTTTAAATGTTAAACTAATTATAGTAATACTCTACTAAACATATCCCTAAAATAATAACATAATAATTGAAATTAACAGCTAAACTTTCTTTTTATCAAAACTACTTAAGATTAACTAGATCGCTGAAAAGAACAAGTACATTATGAAAGACATGAATGATACAAACAATTATAACTTTACTTAACCGCGTTCCCTCCCAATATATATATGCTACAATTAATACAATTCCTGAAAAGAAACCAAAAAGCAAATATGCAAGGTTTGAGAAGTGCAGTAAGCCAAATAAAGTAGCTGAACACAGTATGATCTTCCAATTTTCAAATTTTTTCTCCTTCAAAATATGATAGGGTACTGATTGAAAAAAATAGGTTTCAATTATTGGGGCTATAAAACAAGCCAACACTATTTTATAAGTGAGTGTCCTATTGTGAACTTCATTATTTTGAACAACATTAATCCCATACTCTAATCCAATAATTTCTGTAAGATAATCATATAAAAAGCTTACAATTAATAAAAAGAATGAAAATATAATGATAAATACTATTGGGTTTCTCGAAGCACTTTTCAACTTAACGGCACTATTAATCATATTTATTGATTTAGAAGAATTAACGAAATAACAAATAAGAAAAATCTTGTTTGCTATCTGTATTAGAATTATGAGTTACACCTAAATGTAACTCATAATTGCAACTTATTTTTTTAACCCAGACGGTAGTGACTGTTGATATCTTCCTCCTTCTTGCCCGGCTGCATACCATATTTCCACCCAAGCATCAATTATGTGCCCAACCAAATAATCAGCTAAAAACTTTCCTCCATTTTCCAGTCTCATTTCTTTAGCGTCCATTTCCTGCACGCCAAAGTTTACTAATTCTAATTTTTTCATTTCGTTTAATTTAAATTTTATTCCCTACTCATTAAAGGCTTTTCGGTTTCCGCCTCTGTTGGCCTAACATGATACAAGTATTGAATTTATTTTTTTAAACAAAAAAAATAATACACCAAATGGCCTGTTTGTAAGGACAAAGCCCGTCTAATTCTTATATTTTAATAGAATTACCTGTAGTATACCTTACACATTTGAAGCATACCTAAACGACTAAAATATTTAACGAAACACAACAGATAGTTGTAAAAAAATACTACTTTAGCTGTGTTGTTAGCCGTGGTTAACATCAATCTCCCCCTATTATTAAATCTAAGGCAAGTAGCTGTCTTGGCAAATCATCCCAAAATTAAGGTGAAACATTTAATAATAAACATATGAGTACTTCAAACCAGATTTCTACAGAAATACCCGCAGCGGTAATTGAAACCGTATTAAAGGCATTACAAGAAAGCAAAGCTGCTTTAGCACCTTATTTGCATGCCCTTACCGACAATGAGCGTAGAACCTTATTTAAAATGGGCGATAAAACAGTAGCCACCGTGCAGAAGGTAAAATCGTATATCGAAACCAATGCTGAATTTGTACCAGCTTACATGGACAAGGCCGAGTTTTTAAAAGATGAAGCCGTTGCCGCCCAGCTTAGTCCTTTAAACAGTTTAGCAGAACAACTTGCAGCAGATTTGAATGACACCTTGATGCTTGCCGGAAGTGAAGCCTTACTATCGGCCTTGCTTTACTACGGGCAGGTTAAAGAAGCCTACAATAAAGGCATCCTTGCTTCAAAACCCATTTATGAAGATTTAAGCAAAAGGTTTACCAAGAAAAGTAACCCTACAGTTTAGTCATTAAAAATATCCGGAAGCCAAATCCAGGCTTCCGGATCTTGATCCATCTCCACCGCAATTTGAACGCATATTATCTTTAACGAACTTATGATCCTCTAAATTGAAGTTAATATCCTCGACGATGAGCTTATTATACTCAAAACTGAAGTTAATATCCTCGACGATGAACTTATTATCCTCAAAACCGAAGTTAATATCCTCGACGATGAGCCTATTATCCTCAAAACTGAAGTTAATACCCTCGGCGATGAGCCTATTATCCTCAAAACCGAAGTTAATATCCTCAAAACTGCCCTCTTATTATTTGAAGTGAACAGGCTTTAATGAATGATTTTGATTCTGATAGCCTTAAAATAAACAAATAACAACTTTTGTATAGAGAAAGACAGTGTTCGTCAATTAATTTTCTCGGATAAGACAATCTTTTTTACTTTAAGCTCAAAAATCAGCAGACACGCAGACCATTTAGGTCTTAAACATTTTACACCATCTATTTCAACATGAAACATCTTTTATTTTTCCTCTTTTTTTTGCTTTCACTCACTGGCCTAAAAGCCCAAAACTGCAACTGTGGCGATAATTTTAAGTATTTAACCCAACGGGTTTCTAAAAATTATGTGGGTTATACGGATAAGGTAACCCCATCTAATAGCAAACAATTTGCAAAATTCACAGACAGCTTACAGCAAGTGGCCAATAAAGCCAACCCGTATCAATGTTTAAGTTTATGCAGAGCGTGGCTCGATTTCTTTAAAGATAAACACATGGCCTTCGGTATGGATTTCGATAAACTAAATACCGATTCAGTCAGGACTTTTTTTTCAAATGAAGAAAAAACCAACTGGACAGACCGTAGTTTTAAATCTTACCTCATCCAAAACAAAGCCAGCCTTGACCCCATAGAAGGCATCTGGAGTACCGGCATTTATGAAGTTGGGGTGGTTAAAGACATCAAGCCAGATCAGTTTATGGCCTTTGTACTCAAAGCAGATTCTGTAAGGTGGATGCCCCAGCAAGTCAAGTTTAGATTAATGAAGCAGGGAGGGCAGTATAAAACCATTTATTTTAGTGGAGGCGATCACTCCGAGCAACATCCTACCTTAATAAAAGATGCAGACACGCTAGATTTTGGCTTTTTTAAAAAATGGGTTAAAGCGCCTAAGCCTTTAAACACCACATTGAAAAATGAAAAAGAAATAGACCTTTCTCCAAAATTCCGGATACTGGATGATGAAACAGTCCTATTTGAAATGCCATCTTTTGGCAAATTAGATTATGTAGCCCCAACAGCAGCCTTAATTAAAAAGAACGAAAGCGTATTAAAAAACACGAAACATTTAATTATAGATTTAAGAAATAATAGCGGTGGTTCTGTTTTAGTCTATGAAAAACTGATGCCATATTTATACACCAACCCGATCTTAAAAGAAGGGGGTTATGTTTTGGCAACAGCCGAAAACATTAGAGATGGCTATTCAAAAGAATATCCGGAAGTTTCAGACAGCATCAGAAATGTATTTAAGAAAGACCTGATGACATTAAAGGCCCATAAGGGAGAACTTTATAAGCTTTACCCGGTAGATACCATAAAATTTAATACGGTTTACAAAAACCCTGAACGTATTTCATTTCTGGTGAATAGAAATACCGGAAGCGCTGCCGAACTATTTTTACTGGAAGCGAAACAAAGCAAAAAAGTAAAAATTTATGGTGAAAATAGTAGCGGAGCAATTGATTATACTGAATTTATTACCACTAAAATGCCTTGTAGTTTTTATACCCTTTACTACCCCGCTTGCAAATCTTTAAGGTTACCAGATTATCCACTAGATAATATTGGGATTAAACCCGATGTAGCAATACCTGCAAATGTTACCGATTGGATAGATTTTGTAAAGAAGTATAACCATTAACCAAACATGAAATACCTGTTTTTAATAGTCGGTGTGTTTTTTACGATAAAAGCCAGCGCTCAAAACTGCAACTGTGGTGATAATTTCAAGTATTTAACCGACCGGATTTCCAAAAACTATGTGGGTTATGCTGATAAAGTAACCCCATCAAACAGCCAAAAATTTGCAAAATTCACAGACAGCTTACAGCAGGTGGCCAACAAAGCCAACCCATATAAATGTATAGGCATATGCCGCGAATGGCTCGATTTTTTTAAAGATCAACACATCGAATTTGGCATGGATTTCAATGAATTAAATTCCGGTACGGTAAGGAGTTTTTTTTCAAATGAAGAAAAAACAACATGGACAGATAGTAGTTTTAAATCTTACCTCGTTAAAAACAAAGCCACCCTAGATCCCGTAGAAGGTATCTGGAGTTATGGAATTTATGAAGTTGGAATTGTTAAAGACATCAAGCCAGATCAGTTTATGGCCTTTGTACTTAAAGCAGATTCTGTAAGGTGGATGCCTCAGCAGGTCAAATTTAGATTAATGAAAAATGGCAACCAATATGAGCCTGTCTATTTTAGCGGAGGTGATCATTCTGAACAATATCCAACATTAATTAAAGATGCAGATACCTTAAATTTTGGCATGTTTGGAAAATGGATTAAAGAAGAAAAAAAGATTCAAACTTCTAAATCTACTGCGCCAGATTTAGTAGCTAGTTTCAAAGTTTTGGACGACACAACCGCTCTATTGACCCTCCCATCATTTAATTCTAAATATAAATTAGTGATAGACAGTCTCATTACCCATAACAAAAATAACTTAAGCCATACCAAACATTTAATTGTTGACGTACGGGATAACCCGGGAGGGTCGACCCATTGTTTTGAAAAACTTATTCCATATTTATATACCGACCCGATACACATTGATGGTGCTCTTGTATTGGCAACAGCAGATAATATTCGCGATTGTTATGAACGGAATTTCCCTTATGCCTCTGCAGCTTCGAAAAGAACAATAAAACGAAACAATAAAAAGCTATGGGCACACGAAGGCGAATTATACCAGTTATACAAGAGCAATACGATCAAGCAGTCCAAAATTTTAAAAAACCCATCGCAGATTTCTATCCTGATGAATGGAAATACAGCAAGTAGCGGTGAACTTTTTATTTTAAGGGCTGAGCAAAGTAAAAAAGTAACCCTGTTTGGGCAGAACACTGCAGGTTGTGCAGACTATGGAGAAATTGTGATGATGCACCCGTTATGTAAAGTTTATATATTGATTTACCCAGTAGCAAAATCACTACTCAGCATAAAACGCCCTCTTGATAATATAGGCATTACACCCCAGGTTAAAATACCTGCAAATGTTACCAATTGGATTGATTTTGTAAAGAATTACAAAAAGTAAGTTAGGCTTTGCAGTTTACATATCTAATCCACTGGTTTCGTATCTCCAAAAGGCCGTTTGGTGTATCTTTTTTGATCAGACTTATAATAAACTCTATTTTGCCCACACATCTAAAAAAAATTAAAAATTATATCTTATGAAAACGAAAAAATTAGAAAAAAAGACAGTTTTTCTTTTTAAAAGAACCAATCTTTCGAATTTAACAAAAGAACAAATGAGAAAGATTAATGGGGGTGATTCTACCAATAATGATAATGATACCCCTATATCTACGGGTGCAAATATTTGTAATGAGACTATTAATCAAACATACTAGTTGTTACAATTAATATTAACAATATCAATTGTATTATTTTTACATCATACTGAAATTCTAAATAACATCAAAGTTGATCATGAAGCATCTATACCTATTATTTTGTTTATTTCTCTCCATTAATTCTGAGGCACAAACGTGTAATTGTTCAACTAATTTTAATTTCATGGTAAGACAGGTTAAAAAAAATTATGTTGGATTTAACGACAAAGTTGACAAATCAAATCAAAAGCAATTTGACGTATTCACTGATAGTCTTCAAAGAATAGCACTTACAACAAGTGAAAGTAAATGTATATCATTATGTAAAGAGTGGCTTTTCTTTTTTAAAGACAAGCATATGACCATTGCCTTCAATGCAAATCAACCTAAAGACTCTATTCTTCATTTTTTTTCGAAAGAAGAGAAGACAACTTGGTCAGAGGCAAAATTAACATCTCACTTAGCTAATAAAAAGATAAAAGTTGATTCAGTCGAGGGTATTTGGAATAACTCAACGAATACAAACAAATTTGGTGTTGTCCGTGATACCCTAAACCAGAATAAGTTTATCGGCTTTATTATTAAGGCTGATGGAACATTTTGGATCCCGCAACAAGTCAAATTTAAGCTTATAAAGAAGATTGGGCATTATAAATTTACCGATTTTTTAGCACGTGATCATTCAAATTATCCTGCTAAAGTTTCTATATGTGGTGATACTATGGATCTAAAAGAGATTGGAAAATTTTATAGGAACGTAATTCCTAACCAGAATTTGGACTATAATCAGTTTAATCCAAAGTTTGAAAAACTTGATGCTCAGACAAGCCTTTTTACTATACCAAGTTTTGCAATCGAATTAAAAAAAAAAACAGATAGCTTATTAATTAAAAATGCAACAACTTTAGAAAACACAGAACATTTAATTATAGATGTGCGAAATAATACTGGAGGAGCTGCAGATGCATTTGAAAAAATATTACCTTATTTATATACCAATCCAATACTAACTGAAAGTGCTCAGGTTTTAGCAACAGATGAAAATATCAGGGATGGGTATGAAAGAATTTTTAATTTGGTTTCTGGAGATACCAAGGAAAATTATAGAAAAAAAATTGTAAAACTCAAAGCAAATCGTAATCAGCTTTATTTATTATATCCTGCAGATACTATTAAATATGATACAATTAAAAAAAAACCTTCCCGTATATCTATTTTAATGAATAAGGGATCATCTAGTAGTTCCGAACTCTTTATTTTACAAGCTCAACAAAGTAAGAAAGTTAAACTTTATGGCACTAATAGCTCTGGTTCGATAAATTATCTTGAACGTGTAGAAACCCAAATGCCATGTAAATTTTTTACCTTAATTTATCCCCCAGCAAGGTTGCTAAGAGCTGATAAAGAAAAAGCAAATGTAGGTATTAAGCCAGATGTAGAAATCCTTTCAAATGTTAAAGATTGGATACAATTTGTTAAAGAATATAAATTATAGACTTTGTACTTACTCAAGAAATATAAAATATTGCTATATCATATCTGCTTTTGGATAAGTTATGTGATTTTAAATGTTGTGTTAAAAGCTTCGAGGAATCCAGATTATTCAGCTAACATATCAAGCAATTTGCTAGCTGATATTTTAATATTAAATATACCAACAGTATATGGGTTTTATATAAGTTGGTATGCTTATTCAAAACTTTTAAAACCAATAAAAGTAATTAAGTTAACTGCATCGATTATTATTATATTTATTTCTTATACGCTAGTTTGGTATGTAGTGGATTATTTGATACTACCGCAGATTGGGGAAGATTACATTCCAACATCACAATTTCAATTCGGGCATTTTGTCACTGTGATATTCTACATTTTTATAGAATGTAACGTTGTTGCTTTCGGTTTTCAATTTTTCAAAAAAACGATTAATCACCAAAGACTTTTAAGAGAAATACAAAATGAAAAACTTGAAATCGAATATGCCTTTTTAAGAGCGCAGATAAATCCACACTTTTTAAATAATACATTAAATTTCTTATATGCTAAATCATTACCCTTATCTAAAGATTTATCAGATGGGATAATGAACTTATCAGAGATTATGCGCTATTCACTTCAAATAGATCAAAATAATCAATTAATGCCATTGACTGATGAAATTGAACATTTAAAAAATGTGATTAATATTAATAGGCTAACTTTTAATAATTGCTTCTATATAAATTTAATAATTAACGGAGATACAAATGATTGTTCAATTGCACCACTAACATTAATTACCATTCTAGAAAATATAATAAAATATGGAGATTGTACCGATCAGGATGCTGAATCATATATTAAGCTGCAAATTGATGGAGATAAAAATTTGGCAATAGAGACTTTTAATAAGAAAAAAAGTAATCCAATTGAACATTCAAATGGAAATAATATAGAAAATTTACAAAAAAGACTTAAAAGTTATTACGGAAATAACTTTAAATTAATTACAAATGACCAAGAGTCTTTTACAATACTTAACTTAAAAATACCTAATAAAACTGCAATGGCTTAATATTTAATCGCCCAATTATTATTAAATGATAAACGCTCTAAAATTTTTCACAAAACATAAAATAATATTTTATCACATAGGTCTTTGGTTGGTTTATATTATGATCAGTATTTCGGCTGGCATTTTTACTTCGACTAAAAGTTACTCTACAGGTATACTCTATTTTTTCGTCACCTACTTACCCGACATTTATGCATTTTATTTATGTTGGATCATATATTACATTTATACTCACCCTTTAAATACTTGGCGGTTAATTGTTTTTTTGATTTTAGCCCATGCTTCCTATGCTATTTTTTGGTATATCACAGGTTATTACATTCGCCCTTTGGTCTGGCCTGACGGCCCTGCACCAAGAATTTTTCATTTTTTTGATTTCATTACTTTGAATTTATATAAGTTCGTTAAATATGCGCTATTATCTTTTAGCTTATTCTATTTCCATGAATCCTTTAAGCGGGAAAAACAATTAAGAATAATTGAAAAAGAAAAACTTGATACCGAAAATGCCTTTCTCCGTGCCCAGATCAACCCTCACTTTTTAAACAATACGCTAAATTTCTTTTATACCAAATCTTTACCCTTTTCACCAGAACTGGCCAATGGCATTATGACCTTGAGCGAAATTATGCGTTACTCGCTTGAAATAGATAAGGATGACCGGATGACCTTAATTGATGAAGAAATACAACACATTAAAAACGTAATAAAAATTAATCAACTCCGTTTTAACCATAAACTGCAAATTGATTTCAAAATTGAAGGGAATACGCAAAATGTCAGGATTATACCGCTGATATTAATTACTGTTGTAGAAAACATTTTAAAGCATGGAAATTGTACAGATAAAAAATACCCGGTACAAATTTTCTTAAGCATTAACGAAGCAGACGGCTACATTTATTTAAATACCTACAACCAAAAGAAAAAAGGGCCAAAAGAACTTTCCAGCGGAATTGGTTTAGCAAACATTAAAAAAAGACTTAGCCATCATTATCAGGATAAATTCATGTTAACCATTACCGATACTGAACAAGATTACTTATTAGACCTGAGCATCCCGTTTAGTACCATTACAGGAGAAGAAAAATCATTTAGGGAAATAAACTTTTTAGAAAAGCTACATTTGCAAACCATAAAGCCAAAACCATCTATCTCATGATTAATTGTATTGTTGTTGATGATGAAGAACATGCCATTGAAGTAATTCAACATTACCTTAAATCTGTTACCGCCATAGAAATTCTGGCAACATTTACCAACCCGATTGATGCCCTGAGCTTTCTAAGCAGTAATCCGGTTGACCTTATTTTTCTGGATATCCATATGCCAGGAATCTCGGGCATTGAATTTATTCAAACCATGAATAATAGAGATGCGCTGGTTATTTTAACTACTGCTTATAAAGAGTTTGCTACCGCAGGTTTTGATCTGGATGTAGTGGATTATTTGGTTAAACCCATCCCGCTGCCACGTTTCCTACAGGCTATAAACAAGGCACAAAAAATAATTAACACCCAAAAAAACAGCATAATTACTAATCATCAGCACAATGATTATTTTATGGTTAAAACAGAGGCTAAAGGCAAAATGCTCAAAATCAATATTTCAGAAATTGATTTCGTTGAGGGCATGAAAAACTATGTCGCCTTTCACCACAACGGCATCAGAACGCTGGCATTGTTAACGATGAAAGATGTGGAAGAAAATTTACCCAAAGCGCAGTTTCTAAGGGTACAAAAATCGTTCATTGTAGCGTTAAACCGAATCATATCGATCGATGGCAACCGGGTGATCCTTAAAGGTATCTCTACAGAAATACTGATTGGCGATACCTACCGCAAAGATTTCTTTGATGTAATCAAACAGCGGCTTATTTTATAAAACGCCTGCGTCTGAATTAAAACAGACAATTTTGAATCACAAAGACACTAAATCCATCCGGAAAAATCTTTTAGTTACCTCAAACACCAGCCCATTTTCTTTACAGAATAATAGAATTGCATCACGCAAAAAGCCTTATCTTTGCGCAACTCATAAAAAATACACTATGCTTAAAGGATTTTTTAACGTACCAACACCGGTAAACGAACCTATATTAAACTATGGCCCAGGCAGTAAAGAACGTGCACTTTTAAAAGAAGCACTTGCTGAGGCCCGCTCACACCAACAAGACATCCCGATGTATATCGGTGGTAAAGCTGTTCATACCGATAAAAAAGGTAAGGTAGTTGCACCGCACGATCATCAACATATCTTAGCCCAATTCAGCATTGGCGATAAGACACACATTACCCAGGCTATTGAAGCCGCTCTGGCAGCTAAAGAAGATTGGGAAAACCTTTCATGGGAACACAGAGCCGCTATCTTTTTAAAGGCAGCAGATTTAATTGCCGGCAAATACCGCTATAAATTAAATGCCGCAACCATGCTTGGGCAGAGTAAAAATGCTTATCAGGCAGAAATTGATGCCGCTTGCGAGTTGATCGACTTTTTGCGTTTCAACGTAAGCTACATGGCAGATATTTATAAACAACAACCTCCTGTTTCACCACGCGGCAGCTGGAACCGTGTAGAGCAACGCCCTTTAGAAGGTTTTGTATTTGCACTTACGCCGTTTAACTTTACTGCAATTGCAGCGAACTTACCCGCATCTGCAGCCATGATGGGCAATGTAGTGGTGTGGAAACCAGCAGATACGCAGGTGTATGCGGCCAACTTGTTAATGGAAATTTTCCGCGAAGCAGGTTTACCTGATGGCGTTGTCAACTTAGTTTATGCAGACGGACCCGAAACAGGTGAGGTGATTTTTAATCACAAGGATTTTGCAGGCATTCACTTTACCGGATCTACTAAAGTTTTTCAGGAAATCTGGAAAACCATCGGTACAAACATTCATAAATACAGATCATATCCACGCATTGTAGGAGAGACTGGTGGTAAAGATTTTATTCTGGTTCACCCTTCAGCACAAACGGACATTGCCAGCACCGCAATTGTGCGTGGTGCTTTTGAATACCAGGGGCAGAAATGCTCGGCTGCTTCCAGAGTATACGTTGCAGAAAGCATCTGGCCAGAAATTAAAGAACTAATGCTTCGCGATTTAGCGACATTTAAAATGGGTGGTACAGAAGATTTTACCAACTTTATTAATGCGGTAATTGATGAACGTTCATTTGATAAATTAGCCAAATACATAGATCAGGCTAAAAAAGATGAGGGCGTGGAAATCATTTCCGGTGGAAATTACGATAAGAGTAAAGGTTATTTTATAGAGCCTACTGTTCTTGTAGTTAACGATCCAAAATACACCACCATGTGCGAAGAATTATTTGGTCCGGTGTTAACGGTTTATGTTTACGCGGATCAAGATTTTGATTCCATTTTAGAAGTAATTGATACCACTTCACCATATGCCTTAACAGGGGCTTTAATTGCACAAGACCGTTATGCAATTGATAAAACATCACATGCTTTACGCAACTCGGCTGGTAACTTCTACATCAATGATAAATGTACAGGAGCCGTTGTTGGTCAGCAGCCATTTGGTGGTGCAAGAGGTTCAGGTACTAACGATAAAGCTGGTTCAATGATCAACTTATTACGTTGGGTTTCTCCACGTACCATTAAAGAAGTTTTTGAATCGCCAACTGATTACCGTTATCCTTTTTTAGCTGAAGATTAAGGTTAAAATCAGTCGTCCTGTGCATATTGCAGTCTCGCCTATATTCACCGGATGACTCATGACTAAACCTGTTAAACTAAGAAAACCCCGGCTGATGCCGGGGTTTTCCACTTATAAATGAAAGATAATTTGATATTACCCTACTTTAAATGCAGGTGTAACATCATCGAGGGAACTACAAGTCACTTCCATGTCTTTAATAATTCCAGTTTTTAAGCTATAAACCCAGGCATGCACAGATAATTCCTGACCATTTGCCCAGGCGGCTTGTACAATCGAGGTATTCATAATATTGGATGCACCTTCAATCGCATTTAATTCCACCAAACGGTCAAACCTTACATCCAGATCTTCAATAGTTGCCATTTCCTGCTCGTGTGTACGGTAAACATCACGAATATTTCTCAGCCAGTTATCAATGATACCCACTTGTTTATTACCTAAAGCTGCTTTTACACCACCACAGCCATAATGGCCACATACAATTACATGTTTAACCTTTAATACGTTTACCGAATAATCTAAAACGGAAAGCATATTCATATCGGTATGCACCACCACATTGGCAATGTTCCGGTGAACAAAAATATCACCTGGTTTAGTATTGGTAATCTGGTTGGCTGGCACACGGCTATCAGAGCAGCCAATCCATAGAACCGGTGGTTTCTGCCCTTCAGAGAGCTTATCGAAAAAGGCCGGATCCCTATCAATTACATCCTTTACCCAATCTTTATTTCCCTGTAATAATGCTTCGTAAGATATATCTTTTGTTTCTATTGTTTTTGCACACATGATTTTCTACTTGTTAATGTCTTCTACAAATTTGTTAGTTAATTTTGGCACAGAATAATGCTTCTGTATATGCTCTAAGGTTACTATAATGCCTTTTGTATATGCATTATGTTTATAATTAAAGATGGTTTCCAAAACATCAGGATCGATGTACCGGGCGTTTGAGCCATCAATAATTACATTTGTTTCGCGAGGAATATTTATTAAAACCACCTGGATTGCTGCCTTATTTAAAAATGAAACTTCTTCCGCCAGTTTAATTCTGATGTTCTTTTTATCTCCATCATTGCTAATTCTATAAAAGAAGGGATTCCGCATGTTGGTCCGCAGTAAATAAAATATCGAAACCAGCATTCCAACAGCCACACCTTTAAGTAAATCAGTAAACAGAACGGCCAGAACAGTGACTACAAATGGTACGAACTGATCCCATCCTTTATGGTACATGTGTTTGAACAAACTAATCCGGGTAAGTTTATAACCAGTTACCAATAGAATTGCGGCCAGGCAGGAAAGCGGGATCATATTAATCACCTGTGGGATAAACAGCAATGATAAAAGCAGCCATAACCCGTGGAAAATTGCAGCCATCTTCGTCCGGCCGCCAGCATTTACGTTAGCAGAACTCCGAACAATTACCGATGTCATGGGTAAACCACCCACCATTCCGCTGGTAATGTTTCCAATTCCTTGCGCAATCAGCTCCCGGTTGGTTGGCGATACCCTTTTAATCGGATCTATCTTATCAACAGCTTCTATACTTAAAAGTGTTTCTAAACTGGCAACCACAGCAATAGTAACGGCAACAATGTAAACGTTTTTATTCGCCAGCTGAGAAAAATCCGGCATGGTGAACAATCCTAATAAGCCATTGAAACCACTTACCACCGGGATCTTTACCATTTGATCTGCACGAAGTGGATGATCTGTTCCGGCGAAAAAAAATGTTCCTAAAATCCCTAAGGCCACAACCAATAACGGCGCGGGTACAACTGCTAATTTCGGAAATCTAGGCCAGATCAATAAAATCGCTATGGCCAGTAAACTGATTACCACAGCCGCCAGACTAAAATGACTAATGGCTGCAGAAATTGCCGAAAAAGTATTTTCATGATCTTGTTGAAAAAAGCCTTCATCACCACTAAAGTCGGTATCTACCCCTAAGGCATGTGGCAATTGTTTCAATATTAAAATCAAGCCAATGGCGGCCAGCATCCCTTCAATTACGCTGGAGGGGAAATAATTTCCAATTGTGCCGGCTTTTACCAAACCCAAAATTAATTGAAAAACTCCTGCTAAAACAACCGCCAGTAAAAAGGTTTGATAACTCCCGAGTGAAGTAATTGCACCTAACACAATCACGGTTAATCCAGCTGCTGGTCCACTTACACTTAACTGCGAGCCACTGCAGGAAGCAACCACAATACCACCAATAATTCCGGTAATTAAACCGGCAAATAGTGGTGCGCCTGAGGCGAGGGCAATACCTAAACACAATGGCAAGGCCACTAAAAACACTACAATACTGGATGGAAGATCTTTTTTAAGATTCTTTTTAAGAAAATACTTTTTGATATCCGAGCCTGATGAGGCCGGGTTAAACTTCTGCATAACGATATAATTATCTGGTAAATTTTAACGAATAAATCGCGGGGATTTTCTTAGAATATTTTCCAGAGAACGCAATAAACTACATTGTAATGTGCCATGTGTTTACAAAAGCTCTATAAAAAAGCATTCTAATTTAACCCCAATAAAAAAACTAGATAATGTTTGGCGGAGGTGTGGGTACCGTAGGATGATATGGATCTACATATCTTTTAAAATGTTCAATGAAACTACTCTTCAACACAATGTGACTGGAAGAGAATTCATACGAAAAAATAGGATGATTTAATTCCAGCAGTTTGAAATCGCTAAACTTCGAAATATCTTTAGAAGCATCTTTTCCGCCATCATGCTCCAATTCAATTTGCATGATCACAGCATTCATGATGTCTTTATCAATACACTTACAAAATACCGGTGCGCCAGAAATACCCATCTTCGCCAAGAAGATGAACATGAATGCACTAACGATAATATATTTGTATTTTCTAAAAAACATTTGGGTTTCTAATCCTATTATAATGTTACTATGCAAAAGTAGTCGGATAATCGAGTTTTTAATACTATATGTTGTAAAAAAAATGTAAAACGATATAAATCAATTCATTTGATTAATCTACCCGTAGCTACCGGGAAGATTTTGTCAGCGGTATAGCCCTTATTTTAATTAAATATTCGCTAAAATCGCTTAACCTTAACTCAATTCAGCATATGCTCACCTTGTAATACCGATGGTAATTTATAAATTTAAAATCTCATTACTTCTGCGATGGATAAAAAAATAGCACTACTTCAGGATAAAATAAAGCAAGCCAGTTTAGGCGGTGGTCAGGCCCGAATCGAAAGTCAGCACAAAAAAGGGAAACTTACTGCAAGGGAACGTATTCACTTTTTAATGGATGAAGGTAGTTTTGAAGAAATAGGGATGATGGTTACGCACCGGAGTACGGATTTTGGAATGGAACGCGAAAAATATTTGGGCGACGGTGTCGTTACCGGCTATGGAACCATTAATGGGCGTTTAACCTATGTTTTCTCTCAGGATTTCACGGTTTTTGGTGGATCATTATCAGAAACTCATGCAGAGAAAATTTGCAAACTGATGGATATGGCGATGAAAAACGGTGCCCCCTTAATCGGACTTAATGATAGCGGCGGTGCCCGGATCCAGGAAGGGGTAGTTTCTCTCGGCGGTTATGCTGATATTTTCTACCAAAACGTTCAGGCTTCTGGCGTGATCCCTCAATTATCTGCCATAATGGGGCCGTGTGCTGGCGGTGCCGTTTATTCCCCGGCTATTACTGACTTTATTTTAATGGTAGAAAATACTTCCTACATGTTTGTTACCGGCCCAAATGTAGTAAAAACGGTTACCCACGAAGAGGTGACCTCCGAAGAATTAGGAGGGGCAACTACACATGCTACCAAATCTGGTGTAACGCACTTTGCCTGCGCCAATGAAATTGAGGCCATCAATCATCTAAAGAAGTTGCTGAGTTACATGCCGCAAAATTGTGAGGAAATGGCTGAGCCAACCCCCTATGAAACAAGGGACGAAAGCAGGACATCGTTGAATACTTTTCTACCTCAAAATGCATCACAGCCTTATGATATCCGGGAAATTATGACTACTGTAGCAGACGAAAATACTTTTTTAGAGGTTCATAAAGATTTTGCCGAAAATATTGTAGTTGGCTTTGCGCGGCTGGCTGGCAGAAGTATCGGGATTGTAGCGAATCAACCTGCCTATTTAGCTGGTGTATTGGATAGCAATTCTTCCACAAAAGCGGCAAGGTTTGTCCGCTTCTGCGATTGTTTCAACATCCCTTTACTTGTTTTCGAAGATGTTCCGGGTTTCCTTCCGGGAACCGATCAGGAATGGAATGGTATCATCACCAATGGGGCCAAATTACTCTACGCGTTTAGCGAGGCCACTGTTCCACGCATTACGGTGATTACCAGAAAAGCCTATGGTGGCGCTTACGATGTGATGAACAGCAAACACATTGGCGCAGATATGAATTACGCCTGGCCAAGTGCAGAAATTGCGGTGATGGGCGCAAAGGGGGCTGCAGAAATTATATTTAAAAAAGAGATTACCGCAGCGGAAAACCCAGAAGAGAAATGGCTGGAAAAAGAGAAATTATATTCTGATATTTTCGCTAATCCTTATCGCGCATCAGAAAGAGGTTTTGTAGATGAAGTAATTGAACCATCACAAACCCGGATCAAGTTGATAAAAGCATTTAAGATGTTAGAAAATAAAGTGGTCAATCATCCGAGGAAAAAACATGGAAACATACCTTTGTAGAAAAAAGTCCATAGTCATCAGTCCATAGTCTGGCAGTACACAATCCAGACCTGCAAGACCCACGACTTTGAATTTTAGACTTTTGACTCCTGACTTTAGACTGTAATATGCAAACAACCTCATCATTATCCCGTACAGATATCCTGCTAATGGCTTTTTGTACCGGGCTAATTGTGGCAAATATTTATTATTGCCAACCTTTGGTGATCCTGATTGCCAAAGATTTTAAACTATCCGAAACGGATGCTGGCCGAATTACCTACATCACCCAAATCGGTTATGCATTAGGCTTATTCCTTTTGGTTCCACTTGGTGATATGTTTGAGCGGAAAAAACAGATTTTAACCATTACGGGTTTAGCCATTGTTGCCCTGTTAGTAGCCGCGGTTTCACCATCATTCTTTTTACTCGAAATTGCATCTTTATTGATCGGGATTTGCTCTATCGTTCCGCAACTGATTTTACCACTCGCGGCTAATTTAAGTTCTGATAAAGAGCGTGGCGCAAACATCGGAATGATTATGAGCGGATTATTGGTTGGAATTCTGGCTTCCAGAGCCGTAAGCGGAAGCATCGGTTTTTGGTTAGGCTGGAGAGCAGTTTATTATATGGCATCAGCTATCTGCCTGCTGTTAATTGTATTGATGGCTAAACGTTTTCCGCAAAGCTTCCCGGCATTTAAAGGTTCTTATAAGCAGTTGATGAGTTCTATGTTTAGCTATATGAAAACGCAACCAGTTCTTCGCGAAACATCCATCATTAATTTCCTGGCTTTCGCCATTATCAGCGCATTTTGGACCACCATGGTACTTTTTCTGGCAAATCCGCCTTTTAACTTTCAAACCTTGCAAATTGGTTTATTCGGGATTGCCGGTGCCGCCGGAGCGTTGGCTGCGCCTCTTGTTGGCAAGCTCAGCGATGGGAACAACCCGCGCAAAAACCTGATGATTGGCTTCATCTTACAATTAATCAGCATCGCATTATTTTACTTTACAGGCAGCCATTTATATCTGTTCGTTATCGGCATTGTGTTAATTGATATCGGCCAGCAAGCCATTCATGTAACCAATCAAACAAGAATCTACACCCTCATCCCAGAGGCCAGAAACCGGTTAAACACCATCTTTATGTCGGTAAGTTTTATTGGTGCCAGTTGCGGATCTGCATTAGGATTATGGCTTTGGGGCCATGGTGGCTGGGCAATGTTCTGCTATGGCATAGCCGGAATCACTTTGCTCAACATTTTGATTTATAAATTCTATGGCAGGAAAAACAAAACTTTATAATCTTTATGCTCATTCAAATTGAACAAATCTTCCCGTCATTAACCTGGAAAATCAGGCATGAGGTAATGTACCCGGAATTGCCTTTTGATCGTGTAAAACTGGCCGATGATTTTGAGGGCATCCATTTTGGATTATATGTTGATCATAAACTTACGGGTGTAGTTTCGCTGTTTCACGATGGAGATGTTTATCAATTCAGGAAACTGGCCATTCAATCGAACCAGCAGAAATCGGGCCTGGGAACGCAATTGATGCAGTATATCTTAGATTTTTGTAAAATTCAGAAAGCAACAAAGCTTTGGTGTAATGCCAGGGTAAATGCTAAAGAATTTTATTATAAATTTGGCTTCCACGAAACCGAAAAAACATTTTTTAAAGATGGCTACGATTTCGTGGTAATGAGAAAAGAATTTTAAATTACCAACCGTCGTGCTGAATTTAATTCAGCATCTTATTAATCAGATCCTGAATCAAGTTCAGGATGAACTGTGTTTAAATCCAAATAATAATTAAAATTTTTCCAAATAATATTTTGTTTTAGGAAGGTTGTAAC
>NZ_WKKH01000025.1 GCF_009674725.1 Pedobacter petrophilus
GTAAGAGAAGGCGCAAAGAGCGCAAAGTTGGGTGGTTAGTAAAGTTGGTTTTACTACAGAGCACTGATAACACAGAATTGGGTGGATAGTATAGCGAGGTTTAACCGCAAAGAGCGGTAAGAGAAGGCGCAAAGAGCGCAAAGTTGGTGGTTAGTTAAAGTTGGTTTTACCACAGAGCGCACCAAGGAAGGCACCGGGAATACAGAGGTGGCGGCGGCTAGTTTATAGCGAAGTTTAACCGCAAAGAGTAGTAAGAGAAGGCGCAAAGAGCGCAAAGTTGGGTGGTTAGTAAAGTTGGTTTTACTACAGAGCACTGATAACACAGAATTGGGTGGATAGTATAGCGAGGTTTAACCGCAAAGAGCGGTAAGAGAAGGCGCAAAGAGCGCAAAGTTGGTTGGTTAGTTAAAGTTGGTTTTACCACAGAGCGCACCGAGGAAGAACACAAAGCTGGATAGACAATCAACGGGAATGTAATTAAAAGAAAGTAGGTAAAGGTGAAAATTACAAAAAAAGACCAAAGCCGTTAAGCCTTGGTCTTTAATATTTTAAAGGGCGTCTTCTATTTAAAGAAATAAATACCGGCGTAAATAATTGCAGCCAAAGTAGCTGAAACAGGAATGGTTAATACCCAGGCCCAGATTAAATTGATGGTTACACCCCAACGTACAGCGGAAACACTTTTCACTAATCCTACCCCTACAATTGAACCGGTAATGGTGTGTGTGGTAGAAACCGGAATAGCGAAATGCTCTGTAATTCCCAGCGTTACTGCGCCGGCAGTTTCAGCAGCAACACCTTCCAGTGCCGTAACTTTAGTAATTTTTGATCCCATTGTTTTCACAATTTTCCAGCCACCGCTCATGGTACCTAATGAAATTGCAGAGTAACAGGCAATCGGTACCCAAGTTGGTAAGGCTTCAAAATTTGGAATTACTTTAGAAGCGATTAAAGCAGTCGCGATAATTCCCATTACCTTTTGTGCATCGTTACCCCCGTGGAAGAAACTCAAGGCCGCAGATGATAGTAACTGTAAGCGCTTAAACCATTTTTCTGCTGTTGATGGCTTAGCATAACGGCAGATATTGATAATGATTAACGTGATCACCACCGAAATTACCATACCAATTATTGGTGCCAATACAATGAATGATACAATTTTTACCACATAACTCATGTTTACGGCATCCAGCGGACTAGCGCCAGTAAGCAAGGCATGTGTCATACCAGCACCTGCGAAACCGCCGATAAGTGTATGCGATGAACTGGAAGGAATACCGTACCACCAGGTTAACAGGTTCCAGATAATTGCGGCAACAAGTCCGGCAAGAATCACTTCCAGTGTAATATAATTTTCAATTACCGTTTTAGCAACCGTGTTGGCTACCTTATGATCGGTAAAATAAAAGTAAGCAGCAAAATTGAAAAGTGCAGCCCACAAAACCGCCTGAAAAGGCGTAAGAACTTTTGTAGAAACAACCGTTGCGATCGAATTCGCGGCATCGTGAAAGCCATTTATGTAATCGAAAGCAATGGCCAGAATTACAACAACAACCAATAAGGTAGTTACCATGTTTGTGTTTTATTAAGCGTTTTTAACCAGGATAGTTTCAAGTACATTCGCTACGTCTTCACACTTGTCTGTCGCTTTCTCTATCGTTTGTAAAACCTCTTTTTGTTTAATTAATTCGATTGCATTGGTTTCATATTCAAATAAACGGGCAACCGCCAAAGTAAATACATAGTCTGCCTGGTTTTCGCCGCTGTTAATGCGGATACAAGCATCTGCAATTACACGAATATTTTTGAAACTGCGCAATTCTTTAATCGCCTTATCAATATCAGTACACATTTCTACCAATAGCTCAGCGATTTTTACAATTGGCTCGTTAATGGTGTTCATATTATACATTTGCATGCGATTTGCAGTGCCGTAAATATAATCTGCAACATCATCTACCGCAGTAGCCAGCTGGTGAATATCTTCACGATCAAATGGTGTGATAAAGTTCCTGCTCAGCTCTAAGAAAATTGAATGGGTAATATCATCACCTACGTGTTCTAAACGTTCAATTTCCTTGAAAATAGTTTTTCTGCTTTCAGCATCAGCTGTGCTAACCATTTCTAAAAGAGATTCTGCGATTTTTAATGCATTACTGCCAGCTTGCTCAAAAAGAGGATGAAACTTTCTATCTTGAGGGGTAAAGAACTTAAAAATATTGTTCATGTTAATTCTTAATATGTTACAAAGCTACACGCTCAATGTTAAGTTAATGTTAAGTTACAGATTATTATTAAGGATTCAGGCAAATTTATCTAAGTTTCTGATTATCTGCGGATAATAAATCGTATCCCAGGTGTAGCCCAACCTGTTATCGTATGCTATTTATTAAACTACTGGTTAGAATTAACATTGGGTTTTAAAATTCCTCTTATTGAGCATTGGATTGAGAGTAACCTGATTAAGAGGTGCTTATATCTACCTATAACCGGTTAGACAAATGGTTGGAAAAAACCTTTCTAACGTTGGTGTGTTTAATAGCGATAACCCACAAAGATGACAGCTCAGAACAGAACCAAACTTTGGGTTTGGATTGGAAGTATTTTCGGATTGTTAATATTAATTCTGGCTTTCGGCGCCATGTTCATCAGCGCCAGATGGAAGCCTATACTCACAGAAAAGATCAAGCAGAGTGTTTATAATGGGTCTAACCATCTTTACACGATAGATTTCAAAAGCATTAACTTAAATGTCGTTACCGGGAGTCTTGCCTTACGGGAGGTTACTTTAATACCGAACCAATCAGTTTATGACAGTTTGAAAAAACAAAGGCTGGCACCGACACATGTTTTCGAAATTAAACTTAAAAAATTACAAATTACCAGGGCCAGTATCTTAACCGCTTACTTTAAGAAACGGCTGGATATTAATGCCATTATCCTCGATCGCCCATCTATTAACGTTACCTTCAATAGGGTTCCGAAACAGATCGATACGAACAAGGTTGAAAAATCACTTTACGGGCAAATCTCCAATACCTTTAAATCTGCCAGAGTTCATGCCATTAAAGTGATCGATGCCGACTTCAGCTACATCAATAGCGGTGCCCCTAAAAAAACCAGAAATGTGATCAAACATTTGGATATTACTGTTAAGGATTTCCTTTTAGATTCCCTTTCTGGTAAAGACACTTCCAGATTTTATTATACCAAAGATATTTCTTTTGAGATTGCGGGTTATAAATCTGTTACAAAAGATAAAATGTATAACATGAAGGTTGATACCATCAGGGGATCTACATCTTCAGAAAAAATATCAATCAAAGGCCTAAAATTAACGCCCCGCTATCCTGAATTGGAATTTACCAGAAAGTATAGTATTCAAAAAGATCGTTATGACCTTACTTTCAATGACATCGAATTTAATGGAATGGATTTTACCAGCCTGAATACCGATGAAAAGATCTATTCAAGGTCTGTAACTATCGGTCCGGCCAAGGTAGCGGTATTTATGAGTAGAGAGTCGCCACCATCTACCAAACTTGATAAAGGGGAAAACTATCCCCACATGGTACTAAAACGACTAAATATTCCAATTGCTATTGATACGGTAAGGCTTAAAAACGTTGATGTGAAATATTCCGAATATAGCCCGGCGAGTAAAAAAACCGGTACGGTATTATTTAGTTCGTTAAACGGAACTATCCTGAATGTGACCAATGATAGCTTAAAACTAATTAAAAACAACCATGCTAAAGCCAACCTGAATACACTCTTGATGGGTGCCGGAAAGATGAATATCAAAATAGATTTCAACCTTACCGATGCAAATGGTGCATTTGGTTATAGCGGAACCCTTGGTGCATTCAACTTCAAAAGGCTTAATTCGCTGGCTACTGCTTTAGGCCTGGTTAAAATTGAAAGCGGAAATATTCAACATCTTGATTTTAAAGCAAACGGAAATAAAACTAGCGCCTGGGGTTCGATTAATATGCTTTATACTAATCTCAAGGTGAAGTTATTATCAGACAATATCGATGGCGAAGGAACCAAAGAAAAAGGCCTTTTATCATTTTTAGCAAACTCGATTTTAATAAAAGATGCTAACCCTATAAAAGGAGACGTTCCCCGGACTGCAACAATGACGAATACCCGACTTAAATCTGCATCCTTTTTTAACCTGATGTGGAAAACCGTTTTCGTTGGGATAAAGGACATTGTTGGCGTAGGCATCGTGCCTGAAAAAAACCCGGTGAAACAGCAAAAAGATATTGCTAAAAAGATCCGTAAACAAAAAAGAGCTGATAAACGGGAAGCAAGAAAAGCAAAACGAGAGAAAAATTAATGTGCAGGGTTTAAGAAATACGTTTATAAATGTATATTGCTGTAGAATCCAGTCCATTCGTTAAATGCCAGAAACCAGAAGATACAGATATAAAATTATTAAATGGATTGCAGCGACATTTGTTATCGCTTTCGGCCTCCTGGCAGCCATTGCCTGGTTTTTAAATGTAAAATCGCGCCCACTTCTAACTGAACAAATTAAAACGCTCCTATACAAATCTACAGATAGCCTGTATACCATCAGTTTTTCAAAAGTTACCACCAATGTTTTAACGGGTAGTGCCACTTTGCAAAATGTTAAGATAACGGCTGATACCGTACGGTTTAAAGAATTAATCCGGTTAAAAAGAGCGCCAAACAACCTTTACACAGTTACTTTAAAAAAATTAGTCGTAAGGCATTTCCATCCCATCACCCTGTATCGTCAAAGAAAACTTCAAATTGAAGAAGTCATTTTTGATAAGCCGGAGGTACTTATGATGAACAGGCAGTTTGATTTTAATGAAGACAGGCCCCCCAGGCCAATTAAATCTCCTTACGCTTTCATTTCCAAAAATCTGGAAGAGTTCAGAATCAAAGCCATTCGTTTTCAGGATGCGAGTTTTAAATACGTTAATAAAAATGTAAATAAGCTGAATGTATTTGCTATTGACGACCTAAACATTACACTTACAGATTTACTGGTTGATTCTACTTCTGCTGATGATCCAACGAGATTCTACTTATTAAAAGACGTAATTATCAACCTCAATGATTATCAATACACCACACCCAATAAAATGTACAATATTAAGCTCAATAAGCTCGATTTTCGTGCATCAACCGGGAAGTTACGGGTAAATAAATTTGAACTCGAGCCACGTTATGATGAAATGCAATTTGCTAAAGTTGCCGGTCATGCCCTTGATCGGTTTCATATCCAGATGAGTGATATTTCCATGAGCGGCATAGATTTACCGGTTTACATTAGTAAACAAGAATTACGGGCAAAGGAAATGGGAATTACCAATGGCTTTATTTCTGTATTTAATAATGGAAGCGTTGACCAACAAGTGGGAGAATTAAAGATAGGCCGGTTTCCACACCAGCTCTTACAGAAGTTAGCCCCGCCTGTGCTGGTACAAAAAATTAAGTTAAAAGATGTTGATGTAAGTTACATCATCTATAATAGTGAAAGTCAGCAAAGGGGCAGAATATCTTTTGAGCATACATCCGGCATATTTAAAAATGTAACAAACCTTCCTAAAATTAAGGCTATAAATCCAACAATGGAGGCCAGCTTAAATACCCAGCTATTGGGGCAGGCCAGCTTGGATTTGAACTTCAAATTCAATTTAGAATCACCAAAAGGATATTTTGAATATAAGGGTGTTTTGCACAATTTTAATGCTAGGGTGCTCAATCAGATTACAAAACCATTAGGCCTGGTCAGAATAAACAGGGGAATTGTAGATAAGTTACAATTTGATTTTAAAGCCGATAATACCGGTGCTGTAGGAAAGGTAGATTTCTATTATTATGATTTATCCGTTGCTTTAATGCGAAATGATCCTGCTAAGGATCATCTGGTGGCTCGGGGTTTAATTTCAATTCTTGCCAATGCGCTGATCATTAACTCAGAAAATCCAAACCGAAATAATGAGTTCACTTCTTCTGTGGTGAATTATAAAAAACCTGACAGCTCATCATTTTTCAGTCTGATTTGGAGAAGCTTGTTTGAAGGCATTAAAAACAGTATTGGCATTACCGAAGAAAAGCAAAATGAAATTAAGCAACATATTGCTAATTTTAAGGAAATGCAGATAAACCACCAGATTAGAAAGCGTAATCGTTTAAAGCGGAGGCAACAGCGGGCACGCGAACACAGGCTAAATGAAGCGCGATAGGTGGCATGTTATTATATGTTTAGCTATATTTAAAAACAAAAAAGACAGATATGATTATTGTTTTAGTTATTCTAATCGCCTTATTTTTATTCGGCATTTTCTTCTATAATGGTTTAATTGGTAAAAAAAACCAGGTTACCAATGCATTTTCAGCCATAGATGTGATGCTTAAGAAACGTTTTGATTTAATTCCAAATCTGGTAGAAGTGGTTAAACAATATACCACCTACGAACAGGAAACGCTTACAAAAATTGTAGCGCTCCGCACAAAAGCTACAGCCGGAAATATTTCCGAAGCAGAAAAGGCAACCCTTGACGCGCAACTCAGTAGCAGCGTTAACGGCTTAATGGTCAATGTAGAAAACTATCCTGATTTAAAAGCAAATACGAATTTTATTAACCTGCAAACCACCTGGACAGAAAGCGAAGAACAAATTGCTGCTGCCCGAAGAACTTACAATTCTGCAGTGACCAGTTACAATAATTCCATTATGATGTTTCCGGGAAGCATTTTTGCTGGCATGTTAAATTTTCATCCTATCGCTGTTTTAGCTACCGCGGAAGAGGAACGAAAAAACATTAGTGCGAAAGACCTTTTTAACAATTGATGCAAGACTTTTTAGCGGGTAATGTGGCTTTACAAAATACTCTGGCCACCATGGAAGTTGAGCGCAGGAAAGTTGCTGCCGAGCAAAAAAGGGGTATTATTTACATTGGGATTGGCATTGGAGTTTGCATTGTTGGCCTTTTATTAGGCCTTCTTTTCTGGGCAGTGCTTGCTGGTTTAATACCCGTTATATATGGTATAATTGTGTTAGTTAAGATCCGCGAAGCAACGAAAGCTTACGAACGCGCTTATAAGCAAAATGTAATTGGCGAGGCGTTAAAGTTTATCGATCCAAATTTAACTATAAATCCTCTGGATGGAATTTCATCAGATGAGTTCAGTTATGCACAACTGTTTAATAAGCAGATTGATCGTTACAAAACAGAAGATCTGGTAAGCGGAAAAATTGATAAAACAAGCTTTTATTTTGCCGAGGTTCATGCAGAATACAAAACGGAGCGGGAAACGAAAGATGGCACAAAAACTTCCTGGATCGATATTTTTAGAGGCATTGTATTCGTTGCAGATTTTAATAAACACCTGAGCGGTGTAACTATTGTTAAACCGAAAGATCTGGTAAATACAGTAGGCTCATGGTTTTCAAAAAACATTTTTTCCTTCAGTGATCAGCATGTGATTCAATTGGAAAATCCTGCTTTCGACAGAACGTTCGTTACTTATGGAACTCATCAAATTGAATCCCGGTATGTTTTAACACCCGCTATGATGGAACGAATCCTGTATCTTAATGCCAATGCCCTTCAAAGTATTTCCTTATCTTTTATAGAATCGAAAATGTATATTGCTTTCCCTTTAGATCGAAATTATTTCGAAGCGCCCATATTTGAATCGTTACTTAATCCGGTTTCTCTAAATACAGATATCAATACCATTCGTTTCCTTTGCGATATTGTAAAAGAGCTTGATCTTAATACCAGAATCTGGGGTAAGGAATAATTGAAATGGCCTAACTCAAATGTTTTTTAACAATGTCTTCTAATGCAGCAATATCGAAAGGCTTAGAAAGATAGCTATCTGCGCCAGCCTCATCAGCTAATGCAGAAATATCATTATTTGCAGAGAAATAGATTACCGGGATATGTTTCAATGCAGGGTTGTTTTTTATGGCACGTGTAGCTTGTATACCACCCAAATCAGGTAGCCAGTTATCCATAAAAATAATATCTGGCATAAAAGCCGAAACTTGCTTTTCTATCTCATTTGCACTCTCTGATGTTTTAATTTCATAACCCGCATCCTCCAAAATGAATGTACACAGATCTAAAATATCTCTGTTATCATCGAAAACAAATACTTTTTTCGTATCAGCCATAACTCTATCTCCCGAAGGCAAATCTAACTACTATTTATTAATTAACCCGTTTATAAATGCGGCCATTTTTAAGCTATCCAATATAATACTGGGTTTCGCATAATTTAACGCCTGCTGAGGCATGTACGGCATAATAGCTGTTTCCGGATTCTGTATAACCGCTAAACCGCCATATTTCTTCACTATTTTCAATCCTTCTACACCATCTGCATTTGATCCCGACAATAGAATACAAACCAATTCATCTCTAAATACCTCTGCAGCAGACTGAAAGGTTACATCGATAGATGGACGGGAATAATTTACCTTTTCTGAATAATCCAATGATATCGTGTGGTTATTCTCAATCAGCAAATGGTAATCTGCGGGAACAATATAAATATAACCAGGCAATAATTTCGATTTTTCTTCTGCCTCCTGAACGGTTAAACTGGTTCTGTTTTTCAACAGATCCGTTAGCAATGAATCATTGCCAGATTTACGGTGCGTAACCACAAGAATTGGAAAGTTGATCCGGGTACTCAAATTCGGAAAAATTTCCAGCAAAACATCTAAACTTCCGGCAGAACCTCCAATGACCAAGGCACTACATTTACCATGAATTAAAGTTTCCGCCATATTTTTTCGGTTTTTATGCGTTTGTAGTCTTTTGCATTGGACCAAAAATCAAGACTTTCTTTACTTCCCAATGCCAGATAGCCAAGTTTTTCCAGGCTGTTATCAAATAATTGGAAAACTTTGTGCTGCAAATCCTTATCGAAGTATATTAATACATTTCTGCATAAGATAAGCTGAAACTCATTAAAGGAGTGATCAGAAACTAAATTATGCGTGGAAAAGATCATTTTACTGCTCAGAGACTCATCGAACTTAGCCAGCGTATAGTTTGCTGTATAATAGGATGAAAAATCTTTCAATCCGCCAGATTGTACATAATTTTCAGAATACCCCTTCAAATAATTTATTGGGAACATGCCCTGCTTTGCCTTTTCCAAAACCGAAGGATTAATATCAGTGGCATAGATGAGCGATTTGTTTAACAGATTGAGCTCTTTTAAAACTATAGCTAAAGAATAAGCCTCCTCGCCAGTTGAACATCCTGCCACCCAAATCCGAATAAAAGGATAGGTGCCCAATGCTGGTAAAACATCGTTCCGTAACGACTTATAGAAAGTTGGATCGCGAAACATTTCGGTCACGTTTACCGTAATTTCCTCTAAAAACCGCTTAAAATATTTATTATCGGTTCTAACAGCGTACCTGAACTCCGCAAAACTCACAAAGTTATCCAGCGTATATAAACGGGTAATTCGTCTTTTGATCGATGCATGAGAATACTCCAGAAAGTCGTATCCGTGTGCTTCCAGTACATCATTCAGAAGCGTTTCTACCTGTTCATTATCTATTGCGTCAATTATCACCTTATTTTGTTACCTCTTCTATTTGCTCTAATAATTCATCAACATTTATGGGCTTGGAAACATAGCCCGAAGCTCCGGCACTGAGGCAACGCTCCTTATCGCCAACCATGGCTTGTGCAGTTACGGCAAGTACCGGAATATTCTGCATTTTCGGCGATTTCTTCATCGCAGCCATTGCCTGGTAACCATCCATATCCGGCATCATCATGTCCATCAATACTACAGAAACATTTTCCCTTTCTTCAATAATGGCAAAACCATCCCGGGCACTTATAGCCGATAAACACTCGAAACCCTTAGCCTTTAAAACAGCTTTTAAAGCAAAAATGTTTCGGTTATCATCGTCTATTACAAGAATTATCTTTTGAGGCATATAATGTTAAACGTACTAAGATTTATAATGATTTTCATAGAGCCAAACGCGTAAAAGCGATACCAGCTGATCCATATCTACCGGCTTACTGATATAATCTGAAGCACCGGCAGCAATGCACTTTTCACGGTCGCCCATCATGGCTTTTGCTGTAACAGCTAAAATGGGTAAATTTCTGTATTTAAAATCCTGTCTGATGGCTGTTGTTGTTTCATAGCCATCTAACTCCGGCATCATCATATCCATCAAAACTACATCTACAGACGGGTTTTCATCCAACAATTTCAGGGCTTCTTTTCCATCTGTAGCAGCCAGCACCTTCATCTGATGCTGTTCTAACATTTTTGTTAGGGAAAAAATATTTCGAATATCATCATCAGCAACCAGAACAGTTTTGCCTTTCAGCACATCCTGCAACTCCGAGAATTTTTTGGGTGCTTTTGTTTTTTCCTTACTTTTTTCTTCTACCAGGTGGAGAAACAAACCAGCTTCGTCTAAAATTCTTTGATAAGAATGGGCAGTTTTAACCACAATCGAATCTGCATACTGCTTAATTCGGTTTTCTTCGCCTTTGGATAAGTTTTTACCTGTAAAAATAATAATCGGCAGGTTTTCCAGCCCTGGTGTTTTTTTAACAACTTCAAGGGTTTCATAAGCGTGTTTATCTGGAATTCCCATATCTAGAATTACACAATTAACATCTGTCTTATGCAATGCTGATACGCTTTCCCCTACCTGGTTTACAATTTCTGTTTGAATATTGAAATTGCTTAAGAAGTAACTTAATGCTTTTGCATGTTGCTCATTTTCTTCTACAATTAATACTTTTTTCGGGTGGCGGCTTAAGGCATGCTCCAACTTTGAAAAAATTTCCTGCATGTGCTCAAAAGCGAAAGGCTTATTGATAAAATCTACTGCTCCTTTAAGCAAACTCTCTTTTTTAACCTGAAGAGATGACATAATGTGAACGGGAATCGGACGTGTCTCCGGATCAGATTTTAACTCTTCCATTACCTGCCATCCATCTTTTACCGGCAATTGGATATCCAGCAAAATCGCCACAGGTTTATAAGCCTTGGCCATTTCGATACCCACATCTCCGCGAACAGCCACTAAACCCTTATAATTTCTTTTTCTGGTAAAATCCAATAGCGTTTTGGCAAAAGGCGTATCATCTTCAACAATCAGGATAACCTTATCGCCACTTTCGATATTATCACGGTCATCATCAATTTCCTGAGGAATATTCTCAACGGTTAAGTAACTTACCTTAGCTACCGGCGCTTCAACCGGTGCTATAAAAGATTTTTCCACCAAAGGCAGCGAGCCTTCAAAACCTTTATTTTTGTCGATTGGAAGGGTTAATGTGAATATACTTCCTTCATTTTCTTTACTTTTCAAATCGATGAAACCACCTAAAAGTTTCGCCAGTTCTCTACTGATTGATAAACCTAAACCGGTGCCACCAAACTTACGTCTGGTAGAGCCATCAGCTTGCTGAAAAGCTTCAAACACCATTGCCTGTTTATCCTGTGCAATGCCTACCCCGGTATCAGTAACCTCAAAAATTAAAGCATTTAGTTTCTCGTTTTTGCTGATCTTAAGCGTTACTGAACCATTCGGTGTAAATTTGATTGCGTTTGAAAGCAGATTTTTAAGAATCTGTTCTAAACGCATTTTATCGGTATTAAAATACTCAGGCACATCATCAGCCTTACTGATCACCAGTTCGAGTACTTTTTCTTTTGCAAGGGGATTAAACAACGACCGCATATTTAAAGCAATATCACTCACCTTAACATTGGTGCGATCGAGTTCCATTTTACCGGCCTCGATTTTAGATAAATCCAAAATCTCATCAATCAGGCTAAGCAAACCTTGCCCTGAACTTTGGATAACTTCAGCATATTCCTGATGTTCTTTATCGATCTCCTCATTCTCTGCCATCAACCGTGAAAGCAATAGAATCGAGTTTAGGGGAGTTCTTAACTCATGAGACATGTTGGCCAGGAATTCAGATTTATATCGGGTGCTTAGCTCTAGGGCTTCTGCTTTTTGTTGAATTTCCAGATTCCTTTGCTCGATCAATTCGTTTTTTTCTTCCAGTAGGCTGCTTCTTTCTTCAAGTTCCTGATTGCTCTGTAAAAGTTCTTCCTGTTGAACACGTAACTCCTCTTCAGAGGCTTGTAATTTTTGCGACTGGGCTTCAAGCTCAGCATTCATGCCCTCGAGCTCGTTATGCTGCACTTGTAATTCCTCAGACTGCGCCTGTGTTTCTTCTAATAACTGTTGTAATTTCTGCCTGTTCTGTGCACCCAGCAGTGCTGTTCCAACATCAGATAGAATTAAGTTTAAAAAGTGTAATTGTAGATCAGACAGCGGTTTTACTGCCCCGATCTCCATTCCTCCAACAGATATGCCGTTTCTAATAATTGGCAAGACAATTAATTGAGCCGGTTTTATATTTCCTGTGGCGTGTGTAATGGTGAGTTCATTTTGTGGTACATCATCCAAGATAATCGCTTTGCCAGATTTTACTGACTGACCGATTAAACCTTGCCCTAATTCTAAAACCGGCACCAGATTTTGCCCTTCTAGTGCATATTTGCCTTTTAAATGGAGGTAGCCGTCATCTTTAAATAAGTAGATCGCTCCGATCTGGCTTTTAGTATAAGTAACCAGAAAATCAATAATATCATCCGCCAGGTGGAAAACATCTTTCTCACCAACCATTTTCATATTAAGATTGGCCACACCTGTTTGAATCCATTCATTCTCTGCCAGTGTATCAAAAGATTTTTTCAAAGAAGAAGACATTGCATTTAAAGATCCCGAAAGTTCTCCAATGTCATCACGCGTTTGCGTATCTAAGGTAACGCCATAATTGCCGTTTGAGATTTGATGCGCAATTTCCTTTATGGCGATGATACGTTTCTCCATCTCCGTTTTCTTATCTTCAATCTCCTGCTGAAGCTTAACCCGCTCATCAAAATCCACGGATACCTTTTTGTAGAAAAACAGCGTAATCAATATGGCTAAAAATGCCGCCATCATGATCAAAATCGGAGTATAAGAAGTTAATTTGTTAAGTTCATTCGTACGGTCGACTAACAATCTCCGCTCCTCTTTCACCATCTTATTTACCGCACCGCGGGCCTGGTCCATGTATGTTTTACCCTGAAGCAGCACTGTTGGATCTATTCTCCCGCCAAGGGTTTTAATTTCAATAGTGGAGGTGATGATGTTTAAGCGCCGAACCAGAATCTCTTTTAGTTCTCCAATTGTTTTCTGCTGTGCAGGATTATCTTGTGTGGCTCTCGAGATGGTATCGATTGTTCTGAGCGCCAGGTCAGTAGCTCCGTTATAAGGCTCCAGGAATATTTTATTTCCGGTTAAAAGGTATCCTCTTTGTCCGGTTTCTGCATCTTTTAAGGTGGAAATTACACCTTCTAAATTCAGGATTACCTGATCGCTGTGCTTTACCAGTTCTGTGCTTTTAATCAGGTTCCGAATGCTTACGTAAGAGGCCAGCGAACTGATAAAAAGAATAATAAGCGACAAGCCTAAGCCTAAACGTAGATTATTTTTCAGGGTGGTTTTCATTAATATATTTTAGAGATCTTAGATTAATTATTGGGTACCTGTTCTTCGGTAATGGGAATGATGAAATAGAATTCAGAGCCTTCATCGGGCACGCTGTTTACACCAATGGTACCGCCATGTCTGTTGATAATTTCAGAACAGATGTACAGCCCGATGCCTAAGCCATTGAAACGATTGCTGTGTTCTTCCACACGATAAAATTTATCAAATATTTTAGCTTGCTGTTCTGAAGAAATGCCGATTCCGAAATCTTTAACAGCAAGGTAAAGTTTGCCATTTTTAATATTGGTGGTCACATTTACCTGGTTGGTTCCAGGAGCGTATTTTATGGCGTTGGTAATGAAATTGATCACCACCTGCTCCAAGCGCATTTCGTCGCCGTAAATATTGTCATCTGTTTTCCCAAGTTTGTTGATGGTAAAACCCGGGTTGGATTGTTGCAACATTTCTATGGCATTATTTACCATATTATCAGCGCAAAAATATTGCATGTTGAACTTCATTTTTCCACTTTCAATTTTGGAAATATCAAGTAAATCAACAATCAGTTCATTCAGTTTTTCTAACTGCACGCTGGCTTTGGCCAGGTGGTTCTGCGCCATGGTTTTATCATCCTTATTTAAACTGCGCTGAAGCAATTGAATGTAACCTTTTACACTGGTTAAAGGAGTTTTTAATTCGTGACTGGCAATGCTGATGAATTCGTCTTTTTTATTTTCTGCTTGTTTCCGAAATTCGATTTCTTCTAAAAGCTTCTCCTGTACTTCATTTAGCTTTCTGCTTTGCTCATAGATGCGGTAAAATGTTTTGATTTTGAGCAGCAGGACATTGATATCTACAGGTTTGGTAATATAATCGAGGCCGCCGCTGAGGTAACCTTTTGTTATAAATTTAAGTTCTGTATTTACTGCTGAGAGAAAAATAATGGCTGTGTCTTTGGCTTTACTAAAGCCCGAGATGGCTTCTGCTACTTCAAAACCATCCATATCTGGCATCTGAACATCAAGAATGATCAGCACATAATTGTTTTTCAGGACTTTTTTAAGCGCATCTTCACCTGATGATGCGGTATCAACCTCAAAATTGTGTGCTTGGAGTACTTTTTGTAAGGAGATCAGGTTTTCAGGCCTGTCATCAACTATAAGAATCATCTTTTATTATACAAATGAGAAGCCCGAAATAATTACGTTTGGTTCAGATACAAAATATCTTTAAATGTACACAAACATCCGACTTCGTAAAAAAGTTTTAATTATTTATAAATTATTTGAACTAAAGGTATCCCCTTGTTTGAAATCTCCGGTTTCGAAACCCTTTTTAAACCAGAACATCCGTTGTTCCGAAGTACCATGAGTAAAAGAATCTGGCTGCACATCGCCTGTAGCTTGCTTTTGCAGCTTATCATCGCCAATGGCATTGGCAGCTGTTAATGCTTCTTCTATATCGCCTTCTTCTAATTTAAAATCTTTTAGGTTTTGAGCATGATGAGCCCATAAACCTGCTAAAAAATCAGCTTGTAGCTCTAATTTCACTGATAGCCTATTGTATTCTTTTTCGCTTACCTGCCCACGGGCCTGATCCAGTTTTTCTGAAATGCCTAAAATATTCTGAACGTGATGACCAACTTCATGTGCAATTACATAAGCCTGCGCAAAATCACCAGCAGCACTGAAACGGTTTTTTAAATCATCATAAAAAGATAAATCAATGTACACTTTTTGGTCGCCAGGGCAATAGAACGGGCCTACATTCGCGTTTGCATTTCCACAAGCCGTTTGAACACCTTCTCTAAAAAGTCTTAGTTTCGGATATTCATATTGCTTACCCATTGCCTGGAATTGTTGGTCCCAAACCTGCTCCGTAGACTCCAAAACGCCAGAAACAAACTGGCCCTGTGCATCATCTGCAGGCACACCTTGTTTTACCTGCTCCGTACCTCCATTTGAAGGTAACTGACTCACTACACCTGTTAAATCTTTTCCAAATATTAAGCCTAATACAACGACGATTATTCCAATTCCGCCGCCCAAAATAGTTTTTCCACCGCCACCACTTCTTCCGTCTTCAACATTATTACTGCCTTTACCAAACCACTGCATAATTTATTTTTTTTTATTGTATGAATAACCTGATTACCAAAAAATTGTTATGCTAAAATAGAAAATATTTTACGCAATATCTTTTAGTGATAATATAGATACAAAAAGGGCCAAACAACCTATGTCTGGCCCCTCTTCTATTTTATTATTAAACGTTAAATGCCGCTATGGCTTTTGCTATTCTTGCTTTTGTTTCTTCCACGCCTAATAAAAGGGCGATATCGAAAACACCGGGGCCAAATTTACCACCTACTAACATGATCCTAAAAGGTAACATCAACTCACCAGGTTTAAAACCCTTTTCTGCTGCCAAAGTTTTGAAGGCTTCTTCTGCAGAGACTGCGTCTGTTAAAGATAAATTTTCAGCATAAGCATTAAAAAATGCTGCTTTTTCTTCCGTCCATTTTGGTTTAACAGCGGCTACATCATATGCTTTGGGGCTTGCGAAAAAGTATCCGCTTTGTGCTACAAAATCAGGCAATAACGTACAACGATCTTTAATTAAATCAATAATGGTATTTAAAAACGCATCATCACTAACATTAATTTCTGCCTTTTGCAATTCGTTTTTGACTGGTACGTGCAAACTTTCTGCTGATGACTGCTTAATCCACTCATGGTTATACCATTTTGCTTTTTCGAAATCAAACTTCGCTCCGGCCTTGCTAATTCTATCAATAGAGAATTTTTCTTCCATTTCTTTTAAAGAAAATAATTCCTGATCAGTTCCATCGTTCCAACCCAACAAAGCCAACATATTTACAAAAGCTTCCGGTAAGAATCCCATTTCTTTGAATCCATTGGTGGTGCTTCCTGTTGGATCTGTCCAGTTCATGGCATACACCGGAAAACCTAAACGATCCCCGTCACGTTTGCTTAATTTACCGTGACCATCTGGTTTCAAAATTAATGGCAAGTGAGCCCATTGAGGCATGTCGGCTTCCCAACCCAAATATTTCCATAATAAAATGTGCGTTGGTGCAGATGGCAACCATTCTTCCCCGCGGAAAGCATGGGTAATTTCCATTGCTTTATCATCTACCACAACGGCTAAATGATAGGTTGGCATTCCATCTGCCTTTAATAAAACCTTATCATCTACCAATGACGTTTCGAAGCTTACATCGCCACGAATTAAATCAGTGAAATGTACAATCTCATTTTCAGGCACCTTGATCCGGATCACATGCGGTGTTTTCGCAGCAAGCAAATCTTCTACTTCACTAATGGTTAAAGTTAAAGAGTTGCGCATTTGCATCCGCGTAGTTTGCCCATATTGAAAATTAGGAATCTCCTTTCGCTTAGCATCTAATTCGTCAGGCGTATCAAAAGCATAATAAGCATAACCATCGCTAATTAGTTGTTCTGCAAATTTTCTATAACTTGGTTTGCGTTCACTTTGGCGATACGGACCGTAATTACCAGGATTGGATGGGCTTTCATCGGGCGTAATGCCACACCAGTTTAAACAATCTACAATGTATTCTTCTGCACCTTCTACAAAGCGGTTCTGATCTGTATCTTCCACACGCAAAACAAAGGTTCCGTTGTTTTTTCTGGCAAACAAATAATTGAATAAAGCCGTGCGAACACCGCCTAAATGTAGGCCTCCGGTTGGGCTTGGGGCAAATCTTACTCTAACTTTCTTATCCATAATTAGTGTGTTGAGCGGTGGGCGGTGGGCGTTAGGCGTTTGAGACGCTTATCGCCTGGCGCTAAACGCAAGACGCCACAAAGATATGTTTTTTCTGTTTTTTTCGTTTTGTTATTGTAATTTGGCTACCCAAAGCATGAATCCCTATCAAAAGAAACGCCGCTGGAAGTTTTTCCTTCTCATTTTTGCAATCTTAATTGGCATTGCCTCAGTGTTTTACACGGATTCTTTTGTAAAGAAAATGGAACGCGAAGAAGCTGATCAGTTTCACCTTTGGGTAAAAATTCAGGAACGGGCGATGTTTTTATACGATAATGATGATTATCGGGTGGTTGTAGAAACCGTAAGGGAAAACACCAAAACGCCGGTAATTATGGTAGACTCTTCCGGAGTGATCAGCTCATTTTTCGGTTTAGATAGTACAAAAACCAATTATCCAATTGCCGATACCAAGCTAACTTATGACAGTGTTTACTTTGTTCGCCAGTTGCGGCAAATGAAGGCGCAGCATCCACCCGATGAAATGAATATTTTCGGGAAAAAGTTTAAGGCGTACTATCGTGATTCGTTTGTGCTCACACAACTTCGCTATTTCCCCTACATCCAGATGACGGTAATTTTTCTTTTCCTGCTCACCGCCTATGCTGCATTTAGTTCTGCAAGGAAAGATGAACAAGATCATGTTTGGGTAGGTTTGGCAAAAGAGACTGCACACCAGTTGGGCACGCCAATCTCATCATTAATGGCCTGGACCGAATTAATGAAATCCAAATTTGATGCAGAAGATGATCCTTTAATTGCCGAAATGGAGAACGACATTAAACGCCTGGAAATCATTGCCGATCGCTTTTCAAAAATCGGATCTAAACCCATTTTAGAAGATCATACGGTTTACATTGTGATCAGTGATTTTATCAGGTATTTTAAAGTAAGAACATCTGATAAGGTAAAATTCAGTATTTCTGGGGATGAACAGGTAAGGGCATTATTAAATGTTCCTCTTTTTGACTGGGTGACGGAAAACCTATTGAAAAATGCGGCAAATGCTATTGAAAATGAGGGATCAATTTCTATCAATATTATTGAAAATTTAGCCAAAGAACAGGTTTTTATTGATGTAACCGATACGGGAAAAGGTATCCCCAGATCAAAATTTGATGCCGTTTTTCAGCCTGGCTATACTACCCGAAAACGCGGCTGGGGGTTGGGTCTTTCACTTACCAAACGGATAGTTGAAAATTATCACAGCGGTGAAATTTTTGTAAAAGAATCTGAAATTGGCAGGGGAACAACCTTTAGAATAATATTAAAAAGCAGCTTAAGATATGAACCGACCACAGCCTAACGATTACCCGATCTGGGCAGAAGCCTATATTAACAAAGTTGAGCAGGATATTTTTGAAATTCTGGAAGAACAGGTTTTTAGCCTTCCTGCTTTGTTTGAAAGAAATAAAGACAAAGAGAATTATGCCTACGCAGAAAATAAGTGGACGTTAAAAGAAATGCTCGGGCACATTATCGATTGCGAGCGTATTTTTGCTTACCGAATTACCTGTTTTGCTAGAAATGAACAACAGCATTTACCTGGCTTTGATGAAGATGACTACGTTTCAAATGCCCGTTTTGGAGAACGCAATTACGAAGACATGATTGAAGAGTTTGCCACGCTGCGAAAAGCAAACCTTTATCTTTACCGCAGTTTGAATGATGATGAACTTCATCGGACAGGAACAGCATCTGGCAGAGCCATCAATGTGAAATCAATTTTATTTGTTACAGCCGGACATATTATTCACCATTTTGGCATCTTAACAGAACGTTATCATGTGGTTTAAGGAGTTTACCGTAGAGGAATTAAACAGTCGTCCGAAAAACCATATAGGCGCATTACTTGGCATTGAGTTTACCGAAATTGGCGATGATTTTATCAAAGGTACCATGCCTGTAGATGAACGTACCCACCAACCTGCTGGTATTTTACATGGCGGTGCCTCTGTTGTTTTAGCAGAAACCCTTGGCAGCATTGCTTCTTACATGTGTATTGATCCTGAAAAGTATGTTGCGGTGGGCTTAGAAGTTAATGCAAACCACCTTCGGCCAGTGAAAAGTGGGCTCGTAACCGGAATCTGTAAAGTTATTCACCGTGGCGCGAAAACACATATCTGGGATATTAAATTATATGATGACCGGGGAAAGATGAATTGCATCAGCCGGTTAACGGTTGCGGTGATTAATAAACCTCAATAAAAAAATCGCTGCCAGCTAATTGCAAACAGCGATTTTTTATCTGTCAAATACTTATTTTGAGGGATCGGTATCAATAGCTTTCTTCTCGATGAGGAACGAAGTGATAAGTCCGAGGCCACCAAAAATACCTAAGAATCCAAAGTAAATTGCTGCCGCCTGGCCTTCTTCTCCTCGGGTAATTTCCGGACCGAAAACATTTTTTACTGTAAATAGTGCTACTAAAAGGCCAATTCCTAACCCGACCATCAACAAGCCGAATTTTAAACTTAAATAAGGCTTTGGGGCAGATCTGGAAACGCCGGGATGAATGCCTCGTTCGATCATCGCCATTTTTTCTTTGTTCGATAAATAACGGATTCCGAAAACCATTGCGAAGGTGCCCAGGAAAATTGAGATAGGTACTAATATGTCTTGCATGATAATATATGTTTATTGTGAGTTTGTATTGTTTGAACGTGTTCTGTGTATTATGACTACAGCATTTTGAAACAGGTTACACCCTGCCTTGAAAAAAATGTATAGCTTTAACAATCTTGTATCAACAACTGAAACATATAGACATTTTTAAATCGCTCAGCAATGATGCGCTGATAGAGATTTCTAAGCATGTTCTTGGAGTTACTTATCCAAAGGGAACCATCCTGATCCATGCTGATAAAATAGAACCTTACTTTTATATTCTTCAAAGCGGCGTTGCCCGGGCTTATTCGGACGGTGAAAATCAACAAATCACTTTTTGGTTTGGCGAAAGCGGAAGCGTGTTGTTTTCCTTTAACAGCTACATTAATAATAAGCCGGGCTACGAAAACATCGAGCTTTTGGAAGATTGTGCCTTGATTCAGATTAAACTCGCTGACTTATTTAACCTTTATCATGCGAATATAGAGATCGCGAACTGGGGTAGAAAAATAGCTGAACAGGAACTGATCGCAACAGAAAGGCGATTAATTGACCGATCATTTAAAGGCGCAGCAGAACGCTATCAGGATTTTTCAAATCATTCTCCATCGCTACTTAAACGGGTGGCGTTAAAACATATCGCCTCTTACCTGGGCGTTACGCAGGTAACTTTGAGTAGAATAAGAGGAGGAAAATAATTCATTTTTTAACAAATGTAAAAGGTGGGCTAACAGCTGCCTGGTATCTTTGTAGAAATACATGCTACATGAACTGGATCATTTTAATTATAGCCGGACTTTTTGAAGTTGGTTTTACCACCTGTCTGCAATTATCTAAAAATTTTACGAATATAAAGTGGACCGCAGCTTTTATTGTTTGTATCGGCCTGAGTTTTCTACTGTTAAATAAGGCCACACAAACGCTTCCTATGGGAACTGCTTATGCCGTATGGACAGGAATTGGTGCCGTTGGAACGGTAATCGTTGGCATCATCTATTTCAATGAGCCTGCTACCTTTTGGCGAATATTTTTCATTTGTACATTGATTGGATCTATCGCAGGATTAAAGTTTTTTGCAGCGCATTAGCTTTTGTCATTTTTCAGCCCATATTCAGATCTGTGGAGGAACAAAATTTTTAATTAACACAACTCCTAATCCTTTAAAATCTGCCGGAGGAAAATCGTCACTGCAAACCTATGGGCTAAACAGCATGTTGGCTTAAAGCAATCTTTTAAACAACATCGATATTAATTTATTTAAAATTATTTGACTGTAACCTCCATGCAGCAACTGTAGTCTTATGGCTAAACATGGAGCAAACAAATACAGATTTAATGCTGATCGACAGCGTATTGAACGGGCAAACCGGGCAATATTCTGTATTGGTGAAGCGTCATCAGCGATTTGTATTTACGCTTGCCCTGCGTTTCGCAAAAAACAGAGAAGATGCAGAGGAAATTGCACAAGATTGTTTCGTAAAGGCCTACAAAGCATTAGGAACATTTAAACAAACTTCGAAGTTTAGCACCTGGCTTTATACCATTACCTATACTACAGCCATGACTTTTCTAAGGAAAAAGCGATTAGATACGCTATCAATTAGCGACGATGAAACTTTTATCCAACTGGAAAACCATACTTCAGGTTTTATGGCGAATGGATACGAAAGAAAAGATAGTTATAAATTTTTAAATGAAGCCATTACGCAGTTAGCCACGGATGATGCCGCAATTATAACCCTTTTTTATCAGGGAGAGCAAAGTTTGGAAGAAATTGGTGCAACCCTAGGTATGGCACCAAACACCGTAAAAGTAAAACTGCACCGGGCCAGACAACGGTTAAAAGAAAAATTACAATATTTGTTAAAGGATGAAGTAAAAGAGCTATTATGAGCACAATAGAACAACAACTTTGGGATTACGTTGATGGAAATTTAGATGCAGCCCAGGCAAAAATCATTCAGGAAAAGATTGATAATAACCCAGAAATCAACCTTCAGTATGAAGCTTTATTGAACCTGAATCTTGCTTTTAATGAATTGGATCTCGAAGAGCCCTCCATGTCTTTCGCTAGAAATGTGATGGAAAGTGTTAAATCGGAACCTGCACCGGTAGCCCTCAAAACGAAGGTAAATACAAATATTATTTACGGCATTGGCGGATTTTTCGTGACTTCCCTCCTCGCATTATTTGGTTATACGCTTTACCATTCGAACTTAAAATTTGCAGGTTTCGATGCAGAATTAAACCTCAATATTGATTGGAATAAGATCGTGACTCCGACAGCTATTTACGGTTTCTTGTTTATTGATTTAGTGATTGGCCTGGTATTTTTGGATTATTTACTTAGGAAAAAAGCAGCTCATAAATAATTTTATTATTAGTCATCTAAAGTATAGTCATCGGATGAATACCGGAGTGATGTTTATATTCGTCCGATGGACTAAATATCAGCTCAATCTTTTCAAAATCTCCGCACCTTCATCCCATTTCCCATATCCAGAGACTGCATTAATATGGCCTGCATCACCAATATTAATGAACTCGCTTCCCCAATGCCTAGCAAAAAAAGTTGCTCTTTCGATGCTTACCCATTCGTCATTTGTACTCGCTACTACAATGGTTTTAAAATTGAATTTATCCAGCGGAACATGATCAAAACCAACTGTTGGAAACGTATATCGCGGCGCTTCCAAATCACTTGGTGCAACCAATAGTGCTCCTTTAATTATTTTTTGGTATTGCTTAGCCCAATTGGCAATTGCCGTACAACCTAAACTATGGCCGATTAAAACAACAGTAGAAAGGTCATAGCCTGATAATGCATCATCCATATTTTTAACCCAATCGGCACTGGCAGGTGCTTCCCAATCTACCTGATCAATTCTAAAGAAATTTTCTCCTGAGTTTTCAAAATGTGTTTGCCAATGGTCCGGGCCTGAATTACCAAGTCCGGGTACAATGAAATAATTCGTCATGGGTAAAAATAGTATTGGTTATTGATCAATAAAATCTCAGAAAATTTGGCAATAAAAAAGCCTCGATTGTGATCGAGGCCCCTTTGTAAATATGATAATAAATTAAATTACTTTCACATTAACGGCATTTAAGCCTTTTTTACCGTTAGCAACTTCGTACTGTACTTTGTCGTTTTCACGGATTTCGTCGATAAGACCTGTTGAATGAACAAAAATTTCGCTATCGCCGTTAGCAGGTACGATAAAGCCAAAACCTTTAGTTACATTGAAGAATTTTACTGTGCCTTCTTGCATTGTATTAAATATTAAATTAAGTCTGCAAGGTAAGTTTTAATTTTTAAAATCAAAATAAATTTCAACATTTTTTTAACGTTTAAAAAAATGTAAACATCAGATTACTAAGGGCTTTTAATTTCCTTCCCAACAATCATCACCGTAATTTCACTATTATGTGGAATTCCAAGTGTGGTTCCGGGGATAACATTAAAAAGGTTTCTGATGTAAATATCCGCCACTCCTTGCATCATCCTTTTTTTACCCTCTGCAGCCTCTGGCAATACTCCGTTTACCGTCAGGATTTTCATATTTCCGGTATAATCGACAACGGCTAAACATTCATAAGCGAAATCCTTATAAGCCCTTTGAATTTCTATCCGGTACTTTGGAAACATATAATCATAAGCGGAAGTTCTTTTTTGCAACTTATCTACCGAACTAAACTTTTCCACTTTTACAATTTTGCTTTTAGGGATAAACTGTACGGGTACTCTGGCCGCAAAAGCAGCAGTGTCTGTTCGGTTAACCACTGCAGATCGTGCTTTGATAAATAAGGTATCCGCTTTGGCAGGCCTTTGCAAAACTGACGCAGTTGTTTTCAGTTTATTTTTAATGTAAGTCTGCGCATAGAACGTCATGTTTACATCCGAACGGATATCATCGGCGATTACTTTTCCATCTACCTGGATGCGTTGAAAAACCAGGCTATCTTTACTAATGTGTTTAACCTTAAAGAATTCTTCGGCAAAGTTGTACACGTTTCCATGATCATACTGCAGATAAAATTTCTGCATAATTTGCTTTTGAGGGCTCCAGGCCATCATCGTATCTTCAGCAGCCACTTCAATAATCCAGGAAGGTTCCTGCATAAAGCCGTCTTTATTGAATGATAGATTATCGCTGAAACGACGCTTCACTTCCTCATACCGAATACCTTTCACCGGCGCAAAGGAGAAGTCGCGCAAAGTCGCATCATTCTTTTTCGACCGGGAATTACATGCTGATAGCATCAATACGATAAAAAAGAATCTTAAAATATTTTTAATCATTGGCGCTAAAATAATTATTTCTTTTTAACCAACACCACATTGGCTACTTTACGCTCGCCCTGATGGTCCCATTTTTTGTTGTCTGAAGGATAATTGATCACGCCATTATCCGGCATTCCAGCAATCCATAAGGTAGTTGAACCACCGCCATCAAAGTTAATCGTGCTCGTACAACCCAGCCACTTCATCAGCCTGGTTAGTTCTGGTAAGCTCATCCCTGCAGAATTTTCGTTCCGGCCATCAACAGTTAACAAAATTACCCTGCCATTTGGTTTGATGCCTAAACAGGTTCTCGGATGACGAAGGAGCGTGAAAGACGTCGTATCCAAATCTTCATTCTGGCTGTTGTAAGTTAATAACGGACCATTAAGCAAAACATTTTCTTCGCTAAGTTTTGTTTCCCCATCTTTGGTACCATCCCACTTTTTGATACTTATTTTACCCTTCTCTATAACCACCGCCGCTTGCTGATGTTTTGAGCGGTTATTGTTTTTATCCAGCCGGTTAGTATTAATCACTTTTCCATTAACCCGTACAAAATCAACTGACCCTCCATATTTTACATCAAAGAAATTGCCATTAAGGGCAACGATTGCTGTATCTCTTTTACCGAAATTGCCCGTAGTTACTAACTCCTTTTCCTCAGCAGCTAAGGCAAAAACGGCTTTCCTTCCTGAATTTTTTATTTCAACAAAAGAGATATTTTCATTTGCGCCAAAAAGATTTTTGTTGTTAAAATGATGGCAAAATAGTTTCACCTGCCGGGCAATTCTGGTTTTTTGCCATTTGGTTTTCACTACACTAACCGAATCTGCATTTTGTGCAAAGCCAGGAATAACATAGAGAAATAATAAAACAGTGATTAATGATTTTCTAAACATTGGAATCCGATTTTACCATAAAACTAATCATTGTGCTAAACTTCGAATTAACCCATCAATAATTATACATTCGGTTTTAGCAAAAAAAAACGGAGCGATCATTTTATTGACCTGCTCCGCTCCTTTAAATTGATTGATAATTATTTTTTAGGATCTAAAATATCTTTGATTCTGATATTTAAATCTTCATAATGTGCTTTTGTAATGGCATCTCCGGCAGCTGATCTCGCTTTAGTGGTTGCCCATAACGTTTTAAGTTCTGCCCTAACCAATGGTCTGATATCTGACAAGGCAACGTTAACAGGCGTTAAGCCATAGCTTGCCGCAGACTCCACCGGAAATCCTACCGGTAATTCAGATTCTTTAGTCATTAGATTTTCCAAACGATCTACGTAAGCACGCTGTAAATTGCGTTTAAATGCATCGGCCATGCCTGCCGCAAATACCGAAGACCTTAAATCTGTAAACATTTCTGGTAAAGTATAAGCTTTTGCCGGTCCGTTTTTGGTTTCATTATCCAATAAACGGGCAAGACGTGGTGCTGCTAACAGGTTTCCAAGCGTATTGGTTTGAACCGCTTTGATGCGGTTGAGTAAAGTGCCGTTATCAAACTTATTCAACTGATCGTTACTAATTAACCATAACGGCGTAGTAAACAATTGCTGATTAAAAAAAGTAATCGCTTCTTTTTGTTTAGTTTTTGGTAAATAAGCATAAACTGGTCCTGCCTGATCATACGTTTTGAAGTTTTCACTTAAGCCACCAACATTGGTTGTTACGTGCCCCATATAACGGTTAAACTGACCTACAATTTCTGTGTAGATTTCTTTTAAATCGCTATAATCTTTTCCTTTTTGATAAGTCCATTTTTCTACGTTTGGCAAAATGCGTTTTAAGTTAGCAATACCATAAGTACTTGCTTTCATTGCATTATCGCCTAAATCTTCGCTTTGCAAACGTGGATCAAGACTTGTACCCTGGCGACCATAGAAATACAATGGATTATCAGCATTCTTTAATACCCATTGGTTCAGGATTTCTTTTTCCTGCTCTGCAGTTTTATTTCCTGGAATCCAAGAATAGCCCCATTTAATTGACCATTTATCGTATTCACCAATTTGCGGGTGCAATTTGGTCACGCCATCACCTGGTTGGGCAATGTAATTGAAACGGGCATAATCCATAATAGAAGGAGCTGTTCCATGTTTATCAGTAAAAGCTTTAGATCTTAATGAATCTACCGGATAAGCGTAGCTGGAACCAAAATTATGGGGCAGGCCTAAGGTATGACCAATTTCATGGGATGACACAAAACGAATCAATTCTCCCATCTGTGCATCCGTAAACCTGGCTTTACGCACTTCAGGATTAATTGCCGCTGTTTGCACAAAATACCAGTTGCGCAATAAGTTCATCACGTTATGGTACCAGCCAATATGCGTTTCTAAAATTTGTCCGGTACGTGGATCACTTACATGCGGACCATAAGCATTTGCAATATCTGAAGCGAAATAACGCACCACAGAATACCTGGAGTCTTCTACACTAAACTGAGGATCTTCCAGCGGCGTTGGCGCTTGTTTACCTATAATGGCATTTTTGAAACCGGCGGCTTCAAAACCAGCCTGCCAATCGTTTATACCCTGGATTAAATAAGGCACCCATTTTTTCGGCGTTGCCGGATCAATATAAATTACAATCGGCTTAACTGGCTCAACTAGTTCACCCCTCATGTAGGCAGCAGTATCTTTAGGCACTAAATTCCAGCGGTGGATGTAAGCGGTGCGTTCCGCTTTTTGTGCATCTGTTCCGTAATCTAACTGCGACTGTCCGAAGAAGCCCACGCGGCTATCCATAATTCTTGCCTTAACTGGCGTTTTTGGCAATAAAAGCATGGAAGTATTAAACTCGAAAGTTACCGCAGCATTGCTGTTATCTGTTGGAGATTCTGCCGCCTTATACGTTTTCTCTGTTTTAACCTCAATATTGATGGGAAAGGTCTTTACGGTATCAATATAAGAACGGGTAGCATCGTATGCAATTACTTTGTAGGCTTTACGAATCTGATCTGTCGCACCAATCGCCATAATGTCGCCGTTATAAAAATCGGTTACATCAATTACAAAGCCTGTGGTATCTTTATTATAGGCCTTAATGTCAAAGCCAGCTAAAATCTGATCAAGATTAGAGTTTTTAACTGACTCATACATATCGCTATTTGGATCTGCTTTGGTGGCGTAACTCGGTACACGGATGTAAACCTGCTTTCCTCTACGCTCCCATTTCCAGACTTGTTCGTTCAATTCTTCACCACCATACTGCTGGTTGCCCACTTTTACACCAACAGGTGCCTTTGCCAAACGCGTCACCACTAGCATTTCGCGGTTTACCAGACTATCCGGTATTTCGAAATACCATTTATCATCAACCTTATGGGTTTTAAACAAGCCGTTAGTAGTTCTGGCTTTGGCCGTAATCACTTCAGAAAATGGCTTAATGCCTTCTTTTTTTGCCGCCGCAGGTGTGGCTGTTGCCGGAGTTGCCGGGGTAGTTGTTCCCTTTTTATTTTTTTTCTGCGCAAATGCTGAATTTGAACTTGCCAAACCAAGCGCAACCATACCTGCAAATGCAAGTACGCTAAGCTGTTTCTTCATTTATGAGTTAGTTTATAAGAATAATAGAGTTCGAAGTTAGCCGCTTGTTACTGCAAAATCTTTGTGTAACCAGAAAATTACTGGCTGCTTCAGATCCTTTTTTCCAGGCGCACAAATTTGAAGAAAACACGCTTGTCGCGATAGATTTCGAAAATAAGCGTTCTGTTTGGCCATGACTTAAATAACTCATTAATGTCATTTAATGTATAAGAATCAATTGATTTAAAATCAATCCCGATTATCTCATCCTGCGGACAAAAACCTGCTTTTTCTGCTGGAGAGTCTTCGTCAATTTCACCGATTAATACTCTTTTAAATTGATTCTGTTCCAGGTAAACCACCATACCAAGCATATCATGCTGGAAAGCTTTTTTACGGTTTGAGTTCGGCCTGAGGTACAAAAAACCTTCCTGATAATTGAACTGAACATCAAATTTACGCAGAATTTCTCCACCTAAATTTCCATTCCGGCTAATCAGATCAATTTTCGATGAAATGGACTCAAAATTTGGAAATCCGGTGACCACATTTGCGAAAACATGTTTACCAATATAAAATTTAGAGATTCTGCCAACAAAGCCTTTAATCTGCCCGCTTAAACTCATGCCCAGGTTTGCTTTAATTTTTTGGTCTGGAACTGGAAATGCACGGCCATCCAGCATTTCCAATGATAAGGCATGGCTGGCTCCGGTATCAATAAGCAGGCGCGTTTTCACCCTTAACGTATCATTAATAACCACTTCAGTGGCGATATAAGGTTTATTTTTTTCAATCAGGATCGGAACCTTGCTCCCACGGTATTTTACCTTGCGTTTCAGATCACTAAAAATTAATTGATTGCTGCTATACCTAATGTCTACAACAAAACTATTGAAAAAATCGAAGCCGATTAATCCAAAGATTTTTATCCCTAAATGACCAGATAAATTAAAAAAATCTTCCTTCAAAACAGCTGTTGGAATATATTTAATTTTTGCACTCCCCAACTGCGCACTTACATTTTGAGATACATAAGCATCAACATGCTCTACACCCAAACCTGATAATTTAATTTTGCGCATGGTGCTGAAATTAACCGAATCAATAATGGAAGGTTCGGTTATGATAAGTGGCCCAACGCCAGTATCCAAAACGAAATCATAGGGCCCTTTACCGTTTACAAATAATGGAATGATGATGAGATTTTTAATGCACTTAAATGGTATCGACTGTTTGGTTCTGTTGCCAGAAAACGCAAAATCCTGAGCATAAACTTTAAAAAAAGACAAAAGGAAAGCCAGGCAAATCATTACTTTGCAAAACACCAAAAAGGTTACACAAGTATATTTGGCTAACATTAAATTAAATTTAATAAATTAGTTGGCAATTATCAATTTCTAATTGAGCATGATGTTTCACAATAAAGTTTACTATTCTTTTTTCGCCGCATCCCTCCTGTTTGTATCAGCCCTAACAAGCTGTTCTACAGACCATATCATTGCTAAAAAAGTTGCTAAAGAGTTTAAAAATTCATCGGTAATTAAGCAGTATCAGGTTGGTTTCGCATTGTACAATATGGAAGAGCAGAAAATGATCTTTCAAAAAGATGCCGATAAGTATTTTACACCTGCATCAAACACCAAGCTTTATACTTTTTACGCAAGTTTAAAAATGTTACCAGAGTTAATGCCTGCTTTGAAGTACGTAGAACAAAACGATTCTTTAATTTTCTGGGGAACCGGAGACCCTTCCTTTCTTCAATTTGCTGTAAAGGATAAATCGGCTTATAATTTTCTTAAAGCCACTAATAAAAAGTTATTTTTTGCGCCAGGGCGTTATGCCGGATCTTTTTTTGGTGATGGCTGGAGCTGGGATGATTACGATTATTATTATCAGCCGGAAATTACCGAAATGCCTGTTATGGATAATATGGTTACTTCGACATACGCTGGTGCGAATAAAATCAATATCGAACCCAAAGTTTTTGCACCTTGTTTCGAAGTAGACGCTACTAAAACCACCGGCAATTTTCAGGTAACCAGAGATTTCCTGACTAACCAATTCCGCTACCCGGCAGTTCCGGTTAAGCCTGGCTATAATCAGCAAAACCCTTATAAAACCAGTACACAAACGACTGTTGAAATATTAACAGATACGCTGCATAAACCCGTTGGCATAGTTAAAATGCAAATCCCTGCTGATGCAAAAACATTGCCTGGTGCCAAACGCGATTCTGTTCTAAAACACATGATGCTGCCAAGCGATAACTTTATTGCTGAACACCTGCTTTTGGTCTGTTCCAATCAAATCGGCGATACGCTGAGTACTACAAAAGCCATTCAGCACATCACTAAAAAATACCTTTCTTTTTTGCCCGATAAAGTAAAATGGGCAGATGGATCGGGCTTATCGCGACAGAATCTATTTACCCCACGGGATAATATTTACCTGCTTGATTCGATCTATAAACTGGTAAACAACAGGGAAAAGCTTTTTGATATGTTGCCTGCCGGAGGTAAAACCGGAACGTTAAAAAATGCTTACCCTAAAACAGATCAACCTTTTGTTTATGGCAAAACCGGATCGCTGGGGGGCGTGCATAACCAAAGTGGTTATGTGTTAACTAAAAAGAGCAAAACCTATATTTACTCCTTTATGAACAACAATTTTATCAACCAAACGGCAGAAGTAAGGGCAGAAATGGTTAGAATAATGACTTATATCCATGATCAGTTTTAATCATTCTATGAAAAAAATATATTTGTTAATCTTTGCTTCTGCGCTACTAGCCATAGCATCCTGCAAAAAAAGTGATGGTCTGCCTGATGCAACGCCTGCTACGCCTTACGTTGCAGATAATAGCTTTAAAATTGTTTCTTATTTCCCAAGTTACCGTGATCCGGCGGGTGTGGCAGATGCAAAATATAAAATGATTACGCATCTTTTTTACGCCTTTTTAAATCCAAATCCAGACGGATCTTTGGCACCACTGGAGCAGCCGGGAAGGTTTGCAACGGTAATGCAAAAGGCACGCGCTAATGGTGTTAAAACCGGCATCTCTATTTCCGGAACAAAAAGCATTTTCGTAACCATGGCGGCATCAGCAGCAGCGAGAAGCCTTTTCGTTAAAAACGTGTTACTTTTTTCCACAACAAATAATCTGGATGGTGTTGATCTGGATTGGGAATATCCAAGCACTGCCGATGGATCTGCAGACACTTATTTACTGCTGGTTAAAGAACTTTCAGATTCGCTCCATCATCACCATAAATTTCTAAGTGCAGCCATTACCCCTGGTGTTTACTCGGGCAGCGTTCGCGATGGCTTAAAATCGGAAGTTTTTCCTTTGATTGATTTTTTCAACATTATGGTTTACGATGGAATTGGCTGGGATAAGGAACAACCCGTTCAGCATGCCTCCTATAATATGGCCGTTGCAAGTTTAAATTACTGGCTTGGAACGCGTGGAATGCCAAAAGAAAAGGCCGTATTAGGGATTCCCGCTTACGGCAAAAACGCAGCAAATGCCAGTAAAGCCTATCGCGAATTTGTCGCCACCAACAATGATACGAGTTTAGATTTTGCCACCATAAACGGCGTGGAATATTTTTATAATGGAACCGTAACGACCAAACGAAAAGCTATGCTTGCTAAAGAAAGGGCAAACGGCATCATGTTCTGGGAGTTTTACCACGATGATAATTCAGATAAATCGTTGATAAAAGCGGCAAATGATGCGCTTGGCAGAAACTACAATTAGGCAATGAAACCGGAATTCCAATCGATCAATCAACCTTTTTCGAACGAGATCACGATCAATGAAAAAAGTTATCTGTATTTCGGTGGCACCGCTTATTTAGGAATTCCGCAACATCAGGAATTTCAGGATTTATATGTAGAGGGTATTAAAAAATTTGGATTAAATAACGGCACAAGCCGGAGCAATAATATCCAACTCGGCATTTACAATGAGGCCGAAAAAGTAGCCGCAGCCCGCTACCATGCCGAAGATGCGCTGATCACTTCTAGTGGATATCTGGCTGCTCAGTTAACAGTTAAACACTTCGCTGCTTTTGGTGCTATAGCATATGCACCAAACACCCATACTGCGCTGTGGCTAAATGATCCGCCGCCAGTTTCTGGTACTTTTACCAGCTGGAAAAACGATATTGTTGATCAAATCAATACCTCAACTGAAAAAAACTGGGTGCTGATTAGCAATTCAATGAATAATTTGCAACCTGAAATCTATGATTTTGGTTTTTTGAATGCCATTGAACCTGACAAAAACATCGTGCTCATTGTGGATGATTCTCATGGCATTGGCATCAATAATCAGGGCTTAAGTGTACTTAACGCACTGCCCAAAAACAAAAACGTCTCCTGTATCGTGATCGCTTCCATGGCCAAGGCGTTAGGTGTAGATGCAGGTTTAGTGCTTGGCTCCAAGAAAATCATTTCGGCATTAAAGAACAGCAATATGTTTGTTGGTGCTTCACCTCCCGCAGCCGCAGGGCTCCATGCCTTTATCCGGGCAGAAGGTATTTACCAGGATCAATGGTCTAAACTTCAGAAAAACATGGCTTTACTCCATAAAAGCTTAGGTAATAAATGGAAATTTGCTCCCGGTTTTCCTGCATTTTTAATTGATGATTCAACTATTGATCAATACCTTCTGGAAGAAAATATCCTCATCTCATCCTTCCCTTATCCCACAAAAGATAGTGATCCCATCAACAGGATTGTATTGAGCAGCTGGCACGAAGAAAAAGACATTATTTCTTTGGTAAAAACGCTTTCAAAAAGATAAGGAACGGCCCTGCTTTTAATGTTAAGCATTTAATAAAATAACACTATATTTATTTTAGCTAACATTAACCAAATAGTTTTGAGCTGTGGTGTCAAACTATATCCAAGAGATCAAACAAGGAGATCATTTATCATTTGAGATAGTTTTCAAACTATATCATAAGAAAGTGTATGCCTACTTTTTTAAGAAAACGCTTTGTCAGGATCAGGCAGAAGAGCTTACCCAAATGGCTTTCATTAAAGGCGTTTAGAGCACTTAACGCCGTGCGAACCCATGCAGCTGCAACAATAAAACTGCAGCATCTTAGCTACACAAAGTGATTTAGAAATGCAGTTACCTGGAAAGAAGACTTGAATTTGCGCTGGAGGCCGATTGGTGGTTCGACATTGTGCGAACAAATCAAATGGCAGCCGTTTTTCCAGGAATCGCATCTTTTAGAGGCATTTATCCTGTTCCTCAGGCAGGATTGATAATGTAAACAACAAAACAGGCTGGCAGAACACGGGCTACTAATTAAAAATTATTTAACAGAGCCGGTAGCGCAAAAGCGTTACCGGCTTTTTTATGAAGCGATTTACCTTCTTATCGAAAAAAATTTTAATCTTTATAAAATGAAAAAGCTTATCCTACTGCTCTCTTTAAGTTTCGTATTTGCTACTATTACTTTAGCTCAAACTACCGAAGTATGGATTGTAAGGCATGCCGAAAAAGATAAGACCAATCCTGAAGATAAAGATCCGGAGTTATCTGATGAAGGCAGAATCCGGGCAGGCGAACTGGCCACATTTCTAAAGAAAATAAAATTTGATGCTGCCTTTTGCACACCTTACAAAAGAACCCGTGAAACCTTAGATTCACTGATCATCCCAAAGGTGATCAATTACAGTGATCCAAAGGCTTTAGTTGATTCGGTAAAGAAAAATTATGCCGGCAAAAAAGTAATTGTGGCAGGTCATTCAAATACCGTACTGGAAATTATCGAAGCTTTTGGCGGGAAAAGGCCGAAAGAAATGCTAACCGACGATGACTATGATTACATTTTCCGATTAACCGTAAAAGATGATAAAGCTAAAGTGAAAATGGAGCAGTTTGGACGACCGCATCATTTGTAATTCATAACGCATCCTGCTGAACTTGTTTCAGTATCTTATCTATAATTGAGACTAAAATACACTTAAAGCTTCTCAAAAGGAATATCCATCAGATTATACTGTTGCCAACCAACAAAATCATAATGCCACCATTCATTTTCAAGTACGTTTAAACCATATTTTCTCATGGTAGCAATTAGAAAATTTCGATTTTTCCTCACCTCATTGCTTACTGGTTCATAATTTGCGGCAGCCGCAGCAGAGAAGCTATCATAAGGTGTGGGCATTGGAATTTCTTTTCCGGTTTTTAGATTGATTAGTGTCAAATCTACCGCACAGCCCCGGTTATGTTTTGATCCTTTTGCAGGATTAGCCACAAAGTTTTTATCACTTGCCTTCTTGTAAAACTCAACAGTGGTTGCATACGGGCGATAGCCATCAAAAATCTTTAATCCGTAGCCTTTCTTATTTAATTCTTTTTGAATTTTCTTTAATGACTCTATAACAGGTTTCCTGGCAAAAGCCCTGGCTTGCTTGTACATCACCTGCTTCATAAAATTATTCTTGGTCGCGTAGCGGATATCCAGCGTAATATTTGGAATGGCTTTTTTAATCTCCACCAATTCATTATTCGGATTGGTTTTTACCGATGCCAGGTATTGGTTATAGGAATTTACAACAACCAGTTTCTTTACCGATACTGCCTTTTTCTGTGCAAAGCCAGAAAAAGAAAAAAGAAGAAAAAATATTAAGAGTTTGATTTTCATAAAGGCTTGGTTTTAAGCAATTGCAAAGAATTGTCAACTTTCTAACCACATTGCTATTAAAGTTGACAACCTTAATGTCATTTATTTTTTTATGAAATCTCCCGCAATGAAAAAATAGTGATTACTGATTCGAAATAACCAATAACTCCAGATCTTTAAAAGGCAGGCTAAACATATCTGCCAGATCTTTATTGGTACAATTTCCCTGGTACATATAGAGTGCCTCGCGAATGCCGGGGTTATTCCAAACCATGTTCATTAAGCCTCCAAATTCACCGATATCTAATAAAATGGGCGCAAAAATATTGGTGAGTGCGTAAGATGCAGTACGTGGGACCCTCGAAGCAATGTTAGGTACACAGTAATGAATCACATCATATTTTCTAAATGTTGGATTAGTATGGTTGGTTACTTCAGAGGTTTCAAAACAACCGCCCTGATCAATGCTGATATCAATTACAACCGAATGCGGTTTCATCCGGGCTACGGTTTCTTCCATTACGACACAAGGGCTTCGTCCGTGACTGGCACGAATAGCGCCGATCACCACATCGCAGGTTATGATGGCTTTATTTAAAACAATAGGCTGCATGACTGAGGTAAAAACGCGGCTTCCTAAATTATTCTGCAGGCGGCGTAACCGATAAATAGAGCTATCAAAAACTTTTACTTCGGCACCTAAGGCCAGGGCTGTTCTGGCTGCATATTCTCCAACGGTACCTGCACCTAAAATTACAATTTCTGTTGGTGGCACGCCAGTGAAACCACCCAGCATCAAACCTTTCCCTCCGGTTACATTGCTTAAATATTCGGCGGCAATTAAAATAGAGGTAGAACCCACAATTTCACTCATTGCCCTTACCACACTTAATACATTTCCTTCATCACGCAGGTTTTCAAAACATAAAGCATTAATCTTTTTTTGCATTAAAGCTTTCAGATAATCTTGCTTTAGTGTACCCGTTTGCAAAGAAGAGATCAAAGTTTGGCCTTTATGCATCATGGCGATTTCTTCCAGCATTGGTGGAGCGATTTTCACTATGATATCTGCGTCAAAAACTTCTTTTTTGTCGTAAACAATCTTGGCTCCCTGTTCTGCATATTCTGAATCTGAAAAATTTGCAGCAATACCGGCACCACTTTCTAAAATAACATGGTGACCATTGTTAACCAACAGGGCAACGGATAATGGCGTTAAAGCAATTCTGTTTTCCTGAAATGAAATTTCTTTGGGTATTCCGATGTTCAGGCTGTTTTTCCTGTTTCTGGTCTCTAATGTCGCTTCTTGAGTTTGCAATAAACCCTGACGAGCGATATCCGCCATGCCTTCGCGTATTCCTGTAGCCATGCTGCTTATAAAAAATGTTTTTGTTTTAGGTTGTTCAAGGTACGGAAATTCTGTTAATTAAATCAGATCAAAATGTTATACCTTACTGAAATTGAAGACCCTCCGGTTTTCATCAACGATTGAAATTTCAACTTTTATCAAATGCTCAGGCAATAATTCCGCTACCCTTTCCGGCCATTCTATTAAACAGATTCCTCCACCGTAGAAGTATTCTTCATAGCCTAAGTCATACGCTTCCTGAATGTCTTTTATGCGATAAAAATCAAAATGGTATACGGGCCCATTAGCACTGTCGTACTCATTAACGATAGAATAAGTTGGGCTGGATACCACATCCCTTACTCCCAGAACGCGACAGAAAGTTTTGATAAAAGTCGTTTTCCCGGCACCCATATCGCCATCGAAAATAAAAATTTTCTGCTCTCCGGCAAAAGCAAGAAGCGCTGCGGCAGCATCAGGTAAATTCGATAAATCGTTAACTGCTATCTCCATTTTACATCAATAAAGGCAAAAGTAATATATAAATTCATTGCTTTTGCAGTTCAATTTCAAAAGAGAGTAGCTGTCTTCTATTTGGAATAGATACTTTATCAATACAGTATTCCAGATCCTGCTCAAATGCTGGAGTCGCCCTATATCCTCTCTTTAGGGTTAAGAGGAGGTTTTATTACATATAAAAACCCAATCCATAATTAAATGAATTGGGCTAAATCTATATTAACAGCATTCTATCTTGGTGAATACGTTACCACCGGAATAATCATTTCCTCCAATGAAATCCCACCATGCTGGAAGGTTTCATTATAATAATTTACAAACTGATTATAGTTGTTTGGATAAACGAAGTAACTATCTTCACGTGCAAAAATATAACTGCTGCTGATGTTAATTTTCGGCAATAATGCATCATGAGGGTTTTTAATCAGAAACACATCTTTTGCATTGAAATTCAAATTCCGCCCTTGTTTATATCTTAAATTGGTATTTGTAGCACGATCTCCTATTACTTTCACCGGCTTTTTAACGCGAATAGTTCCATGATCGGTGGTGATAACTACCTTAACTTGTTTCTGCGAGATCTTTTTCAATAAATCCCAAAGTGGCGAGTGTTCAAACCACGATAAAGTTAAAGAACGATAGGCCGCATCATCATTTGCCAGTTCACGAATCATTTGCATATCTGTACGCGCGTGACTCAGCATATCCACAAAATTGAAAACAATCGCATTAAAATCATTTTGCAAGAGGTTATTAGTTTGATCAACCAAATCTTTACCCTGCTCAAAAGTTAAAATTTTATTATAGCTGAATTTACAGTCTTTTCTTAAGTTGCGCTTAATATTATCCGCCAGAAATGCTTCTTCGTGCATGTTTTTCCCACCTTCATCATCATCATTTTGCCAAAGCTGCGGAAAACGTTTTTCCATCTCCAAAGGCATCAGGCCGGAGAATATCGCATTACGTGCATATTGAGTTGCAGTAGGAAGAATACTGGTATACATATCCTCCTCATCAATTCTGAAATATTCAGAAATTAAGGGGTTGATAATTTTCCATTGATCATAACGTAAATTATCAATCAAAATGAAAAATACAGGTGTGGTATCATTAATATGCGGGAAAGCTTTTTTCTTCAGCAACTCGTTAGATAATAATGGTGCCGTATCCTTATTTTTAATCCAGTCCAGGTAGTTTTCATCAATAAATTTGGTAAACTGGGTATTGGCTTCCTGTTTTTGCATGGTTAAAATTTCATGCATTTGCGGATCATCAAGCTTCTCTAGTTCTAATTCCCAGAAAACGATTTTTTTGTAAACATCAATCCATTCTTCATAGCTCAAACGATCACCCAAAGTCATGCCCAGGCGTCGAAAATCCTGCTGATAAGCCATTGACGTTTTTTCACTTACCAAACGTTTATTATCAATCAGCTTTTTGATGGTTAATAAAACCTGTTTAGGATTTACCGGTTTAATTAAATAATCATCAATTTTACTTCCAATGGCATCTTCCATCAGGTTTTCTTCTTCGCTCTTGGTAATTAATACCACCGGAACATCAGGATTTAAATTTTTAATGGCCGAAAGGGTTTCAATTCCACTCATGCCCGGCATGTTTTCATCAAGAAAAACAAGGTCGAAATGTGCTTTTCCGAATGCCTCTAAAGCATCATTTCCATTGGTAAAGGTTGTTACGTTATAACCTTTATCATTTAATAATAATATATGGGGTTTCAGCAAGTCGATTTCATCATCGGCCCACAAAATTTTAGTTTCTTGCATGTTTTTGTAAAAAAAGATATGTATTGCCTTTTAATTTCGGCAGGTAAATCAAACTACAAATAAAAATAGCAATTTTTGTACCGTATCTATCTATTTAACTATTTTTAACTATTGAATAAAAAGAAAATAATCAATGATCCCGTTTACGGTTTCATTAGTATTCCCTCAGAATTGGTGTATGATGTGATTTCACATCCCTATTTCCAGCGTTTGCGGTATATTAAACAACTTGGGATGACTCATTTGGTTTATCCCGGCGCTTTGCATACCCGGTTTCATCACGCCTTAGGTGCCATGCATTTAATGAGCCTGGCCATCGAAGTCTTGAGAAGCAAAGGGCATATCATTACCGAAGGTGAAGAAGAAGCAGCAACATTGGCTATTTTACTACACGATATCGGTCACGGGCCTTTTTCACATGCGTTAGAACACTCTTTGGTTACCGGAATTAAACATGAGGATATTTCAGCAAAGCTGATGCTTGATTTGAATCTTCATTTTGATGGAAAATTAACACATGCCATCGAAGTTTTTAATGGTACTTACCACAAAAAGTTTCTTCATCAGCTAATATCCGGTCAGCTGGATTTAGATAGAATGGATTATTTAAATCGCGACAGCTTCTTTACCGGCGTAAGCGAAGGCGTAATCAGCTTCGACCGGATTATTAAAATGTTTAATGTTTTTGATGATAACCTGGTGATCGAAGAAAAAGGGATTTACTCTATTGAAAAGTTCCTGATTGCCCGCCGTTTAATGTATTGGCAGGTTTATTTACACAAAACGGTAATTTCTGGTGAAATGATTTTAGTGAAGCTATTGGAGCGCGCAAAAGAGATTGCGGCAGCTGGCCAGGGTTTGTTTGCCTCACCATCATTGCATTACTTTTTAAGTAACGATATCAACGAAAATAACTTTTTTGCCAATCATGATCATCTGGAACATTTCACCAATCTGGATGATCAGGATATTTACGCGGCAGTGAAAGTTTGGACAAAACATCCCGATAAAATACTTTCTACACTTTGCCAGATGCTTACCACCAGAAATTTATATAAGGTTGAAATGGGAAATGAGCAGGCGAATGCAGACCGGGTAGCGTTTTTAAAGGATGCAGCTGTTCACCTGTTGGAAATCAGACCAGAAGAGGCCCGTTTTTTTGTGTTTACCGATGCGATTCAAAACCGGGCTTATAATGCTGGTGTAGGGAATATCAAGATATTGATGAAAAATAACGATATTGTTGATATTGCAAAAGCGTCCGATTTATCGAATCTGGAATCACTACAAAAAACTGTAGAGAAGTACATTCTCTGCTACCCGCGAGGGATTTAAGATTTTTTAACAAAATATTTGACTTCTACTGCCGTTTTAAGTCTTACTATTGTGTAAAATATACACGCCTTAACCCTTACAGGTTTTTTTGTTCATATCAATTTAACATATACCTTTGTACGATGCAATTTACTGCAAAGCAGATAAGCGAGTTTTTAGAAGGTTCCATTGATGGCAACCCAGATGTAGCCGTTACCGAACTTTCTAAAATAGAAGATGGTAAAGAAGGATCATTATCTTTTCTTTCCAACCCGAAGTACGAGAACTTTTTGTATTCCACGCAGGCATCAGTTGTTATCGTTTCAAAAGATTTCATCCCCAACCAGCCGTTTACCAGCACCTTAATCCGTGTGGAGAATCCATACAGTTCATTTACTGTTTTACTCGATAAATATAATGAAGCGATAAATGCACAAGCGGCTTTGTCTGGAATAAACAAACTGGCTTTCGTTCATCCAACGGCCAAAATTGGTTCGAATGTATTTATAGATGCCTTCGCATATGTTGCTGAAAATGTGATCATTGGCGATGGCAGCAAGCTTAATGCACAAACTTTTGTTGGCGCTAATTCCAGAATTGGCGAAAACAGCACTTTTTTCTCTGGCGTAAAAATTTACCACAACTCCATAATTGGAAGCAGGGTAATTATACATGCCAATACCGTAATTGGCAGTGATGGATTTGGTTTTGCACCACAAAAAGATGGCACTTACAATAAAATTCCGCAGATCGGTAATGTAATTATCGAGGATGATGTAGAGATTGGTGCCAATACCACTGTAGATCGGGCAACAATGGGATCTACTATTATTAAAAAAGGCGCGAAAATTGATAACCTTATTCAGATTGCACATAATGTTGAGATTGGAGAAAACACTGTTTTAGCTGCACAATCGGGTATTTCCGGCAGTACAAAAATAGGCCCGAACAGCGTTGTAGGCGGACAGGTTGGTATTGCCGGCCATTTAACTTTAGCAAAAGGTACTCAAATTGGCGCACAGGCAGGAATCAACTTTAACATTACAGAAGAAAATAAACAATGGCACGGCAGCCCGGCGCAACCTTTGCGGAACTGGATGCGGGCCTCAGTAATTTTCAAACATCTTCCAGATGTAGAAAAAAGAATAAATACGCTCGAAGAGGAATTGAAAAAGCTTACGGCTGAACTGGAAAAGAACACAATACACAATGAACGTTAGACAAAAAACGATTAAACAAGAAGTATCAGCATCTGGTGTTGGTTTACACACAGGCGCTAATGTGACTTTAACATTTTGCCCTGCCCCTGAACATCATGGGTTTAAATTTCAACGTATTGATTTGGATGGTCATCCCATTATTGATGCAGATGCAGATAATGTAACAGATACTTCCCGTGGTACAACCTTAACCCAAAATGGCGCAAGCGTAAGTACGGTAGAACATGTTATGGCTGCTCTGGTTGGGATGGATTTAGATAACGTACTTATTAAATTAGATGGTCCGGAAACCCCCATTATGGATGGAAGTTCTATCCAGTTTGTAGACCTTCTTGAAGAAGTTGGAATAGTTGAGCAAAATGCAGATCGTGAATATTTTACCATTCCCCATAACATCACTTATACCGAAGAAGATAGAAAGGTAGAGATTGTAGCCATGCCATTGGATGACTACCGTTTCACTTGTATGATCGATTATAATTCGCCGGTATTAGGGAGTCAGCATGCGGGCATTAATACCATTGCAGAATTTAAAAAAGAAATTGCTTCGTGCCGTACTTTCTGCTTTTTACATGAACTGGAGTATCAGCTTTCACACAATTTAATCAAAGGTGGCGATTTAAATAACGCCATTGTGATTGTAGATAAAGAGGTTACAAAAGATGAGTTGAGCCACCTGGCAAAGCTATTTAACCGCGCAGATATTGATGTAGCCCCTCAGGGAATCCTAAACAATATGGAGTTACGTTACCAAAACGAGCCTGCCCGCCATAAGTTATTAGATATGATAGGTGATCTGGCTCTTGTTGGTATGCACCTTAAAGGCCACATTATGGCGGCTCGTCCTGGCCATGCGGCGAATGTTGCTTTTGCAAAAAAGATTAAGGCAGCCATTAAAAAAGAGAAAAATAAAAAAAATCAAAAGGTATACGATCCAAGTGCAAAACCATTGTATGACGTTGTTCAGATTATGGATATTTTGCCTCACCGTCAGCCTTTTTTGTTTGTCGATAAAATTTTAGAACTCTCCAAAAACCACGTGGTTGGCGTTAAAAACGTAACCATGAATGAGGAGTTTTTCAAAGGGCATTTTCCTGGTACACCGATTTTCCCGGGTGTGATTCAGATTGAAGCCATGGCTCAGGTAGGTGGTATTTTAGTGTTAAGTACCGTTCCGGATCCACGTAATTATTTAACCTATTTCTTAAAAATAGATAACGTTCGCTTTAGGGCTCAGGTTCTTCCCGGCGATACCATCATTTTCCGTTGCGATTTACTTGAACCCATCAGAAGAGGTATAGCTCAGATGAAAGGTGTGGGTATGGTTGGCGAGAAAATCGTTGTCGAGGCCGAAATGATGGCACAAATTTCAAAAATTAAACAAGCAGAACCAGCCGAATCATGATACAACCCTTAGCATATATACATCCACAGGCAAAAATTGCCGAAAACGTAGTGATCGAACCTTTTGTAGTGATACACAAGGATGTTGTGATCGGCGAAGGAACATGGATTGGCTCGAACGTTACCATTATGGATGGCGCCCGGATTGGTAAGAACTGCCGCATTTTTCCCGGAGCAGTAATCTCCGGTGAACCTCAGGATTTAAAATTTGCAGGGGAAGTAACTACTGCAGAAATTGGAGACAATACCACTATCCGCGAATGTGTAACCATTAACCGTGGTACCAAAGATAAATGGAAGACTGTGATTGGCAGCAACTGCTTAATTCAGGCGTATTCTCATATCGCACATGATTGCGAAGTGGGCGATAATTGTATCTTCTCAAACAGCACCACTTTGGCTGGTCACATTACCATTGGAAACAATGTGGTTTTAGCTGGTTTAGTGGCGATTCACCAATTCGTAAAGGTTGGTTCTTATGCTTTTGTAACTGGCGGATCATTGGTTCGTAAAGATGTTCCTCCATACGTTAAGGCGGCTCGAGAACCACTTTCTTATGCCGGAATTAACTCCGTTGGTTTAAGAAGAAGAGGCTTTACGAACGAACAGATCGATGAAATTCAGGAAATTTACCGCGTACTTTTTGTAAAACATAATAACGTAACCAAAGCTTTAGATATGATCGAAGCAGAATTCAAGCCAACGGAAATCCGCGATGAAATTGTAGATTTTATCCGGAACTCAAACAGAGGGGTGATGAAGGGTTTCGGCATGGGTAGTTAAGCTTTAAAGCAGAAAGATCAAAGCATAAAAACAATAATTCATGACTGATTTAAAGTTGATTAGAACTGATTCGGATGATGTCGATTTCAAACAATTGATAATACTATTAGATCAGGATTTAGCGATTAGAGACGGTGATGAACATGCTTTTTATTCGCAGTTTAATAAAGTTGATGCGATTAAGGAAGTGATTGTTGCCTATATAAATGAAACTCCGGCAGGCTGTGGAGCGATCAAAAAATTTTCTGATGATACAGTAGAGGTTAAAAGGATGTTTGTTCATTCAGATTACCGTAAAAAAGGTACAGCGGCCAGAATAGTAGGTGAACTTGAAAACTGGGCTGCCGAATTGGGTTTTTCTCAATGTGTATTGGAAACTGGTAAAAAACAACCTGAAGCCATTGCACTTTATCAAAAATGCGGATATCAGATTACGCCAAACTATGGTCAGTATATTGGTGTAGAAAATAGCATTTGCATGGCAAAAGCTTTAAATGCCTGAATTAAATCTTGCTGCTTGTTACTCAAATCCTGATACTTGATACTAATAAAATGAAGATAAGTTTAACAAAAATCGGCAGAAGATTTAACAAGGAGTGGATTTTTAGAAATTTAAGCACAGAGTTCTCATCTGGCAACCGTTACGCAATTTTAGGACCAAATGGTTCTGGTAAATCTACATTATTAAGTGTATTAACCGGAAGTCTAACCCCGTCTGAAGGACAAATCTCATTTTCAGGGGATAAAGATATTCCCGTTGAAGATATCTACCAGCGGATCAGTCTGGCTGCCCCCTATCTCGAATTGGTAGAAACTTTTACCTTGAAAGAAATTATTGATTTTCATTTCAAATTTAAAAATTTTGCCCCGGGCATCGATCAAAAATCCCTTATATCCATTCTTGGTTTAGAAAAGTCTGCTAACAAAGAAATCAAGTATTTTTCATCAGGAATGAAGCAACGAACTAAACTTGCTTTAGCATGTTGCTCAGACGCTCCTATTCTTTTCTTAGATGAGCCAACAAGTAATTTAGATGTTCAGGGTGTAGACTGGTATCGCGATTTAATTGAAAACTTCACATCAGGAAGATTAACAATTATAGGTTCAAATCAAATTCATGAATATGATTTTTGCGATAAAGAGATACAAATATCTGATTATAAGTAATTTGTGTCGTTTTTTACATCGATAAGACGCGAAGCATTTGTCATTTATTTGTATTATAAAAAAATTTTAATAAATATATTTTGTAATTGATAAATAGTTCTTACCTTTGCACCACCAAAAAGAGAAACAATTATCCAATTAATCTCTTTTAGTAATTGATTGTTTTTTCTGCTTTTGCAGAATCAAATATAAAGCCTGAAAAGGCAAAGAGTTTTTCATAGTTTAGTTTGAGGTTTAGGTTGATTATGCCTTTGGAGTGGTTCCCAAAGGCATTTCTTTTATCCGGAGTTTTTTTAAATGATGGATTAGCCAAAGTCTGTTTTCTTTTTAAACCTCACTAATGGAGAGAGATCAAAATTCCTTTTACTAAACCTTAAAGCTTTTAAAAAAACAATCAAATTTCTCCTGATGACGATCTTATGTCAACAAAATCAAGCTTTGCTTTTCAAATCAACCCTGATTTATTTAACTTTGATGTTCGGAAAACAGCAACAAGATAATTCAAGACAGGAGCCTATATGGAGCGTGTTAAATAGGTGCTGATATGGCGAAAACCATAAGCCTGAAGCACGAATCCCTTTATAGGTTTTAAATAAAAAAATTTTACCTTTGCGGTCACAAAAAAACTAAATATAAATCCAATTAAGGATCACATAATATGGCTAAAGCATCAGAAATTAAAAATGGTAACATCCTTCGTCTAAATGGCGAATTGGTTACGGTTGACGAATGGAATCACCGCACACCAGGTAAAGGTGGTGCTTTTTACACTGGCAAATTTCGTAACATTAAATCAGGGAGAATTGTAGAAGCGCGCATGAATACCGACGAGGTTGTGGAAATTTGCCGCGTAGAAACCAGTGATTATCAATATCTATATGAAGATGGCGATTATTTAGTGGTAATGGATAACAACACTTACGAACAATATAATGTAGAAAAAGCATTATTCGGTTCTGCCATTAAATTCTTAAAAGAAGGCATGAGTGTAATTGTTTCTATGGAAAGCGATGAAGCCATTATGGGCCAATTGCCAAACTTTGCTGAATTTGAAATTACCTATTCTGAGCCAGCGGTAAAAGGTGATACATCTACCAATGCATTGAAAGCAGCAACACTAGAAAACGGTGTGGAGGTTAAAGTACCCATGTTTGTAAACCAGGGCGATAAAATCAAAGTTGATACACGTACAGGCGAATATGTTGAACGTGTAAAATAGCATTTTACATTTATAGAAAGCCCTTGAATTTATTTCAAGGGCTTTTTGCGTTAAGCCAAACCTCCTTAGCCCAACTTGTCATAAAAATTATTAATTTGAGCCTGATGTTAAAAGCTGAAATAAGAAAGCAAGCCCTAAAAGAAAGATTATCACTTGGCGAGGCTGAATACAACCTGCTAAATGAGGACCTTTTAAATCACTTTAAATCGCTCGATTTTACTCAAGTCAATACAATTCATATCTTTCTGCCTATTACGAAAAGAAAAGAACCTAATACTTTTTTGTTAATCGAATGGCTTGCAGAAAATCATCCTCACATCAAAATAATTGTTCCAAAAGCTGATTTTGAAACTGCACTGATGACCCATCATGAATATCTTGGTATTGATGACTTACAGAAAAACATTTACGATATTCTTGAACCTCAAAAGGGAACTATTCACAATGGTGAAGTGGATATGGTTTTAGTTCCGCTTTTAGCATTTGATCAATACGGTTATCGTGTGGGCTATGGAAAAGGCTTTTACGACCGCTTTCTCGAAAATTTAAATGCTAAAAAAATAGGCTTATCTTTGTCGCCTGCAATAGAAAAGATAGATGATGTAAATGAATACGACATCCGTTTAGATTTTTGCATTACACCTACAGAGATTATTAAATTTTAAGCAATCATGGCAACCGAAATCGTTATCAAAACAGAAAAACAGTACGAAGACAATATGATTGCCGTATTTGAACTACAGGAAAAAGAAGAACTTACCGCTGAAGATTTAAAGCAAATTGACCTGATGCTAAAGGCTGGCGAGAAATACGAAGCTGAGCATCTGTAATCGCCTCGCCTTTTAGATTAAACTTCAGTTAATCTATTTCCAATAGCACCGGACAATGATCTGAATGAATTGCATCGGGCAAAATTCTTACATTTTTTAGCCGGCTTTCCATTTGTTTGGTAACGAGGTGATAATCAATCCGCCAGCCTAAATTTTTACCTCTCGACCCTGCCCGGTAACTCCACCACGTATAATGATGCGGATCTTTATTGAAATAGCGAAAAGTATCGATAAATCCATTATCTAAAAACAGTTGCATCCATTCTCGTTCTTCTGGTAAAAACCCAGATGAATTGGCATTTGATTTTGGATTATGAATATCAATAGAGGTATGGCAAATGTTATAGTCCCCACTCACAATTAAATTCGGCAGTTCCTTTTTCAATTCTTCTATGTAAGTGTCAAAAAACCGCATAAATGCATATTTCTTCACCTGTCTTTCATCCCCACTGGATCCTGAAGGCATATATAAACTCATTAAGGAGAATTCGTCGAAATCTGCCCTAATAATTCTTCCTTCCTGGTCAATCCACTCTTCGCCGCAGCCAAAAACCACCTGATTTGGTTTAATCTTAGTGAGAATGGCTACACCGCTATACCCTTTCTTTTGTGCCGGAAACCAATAATGATGATAGCCGAGTTGTTCAATCAGGGCGATAATTTCTGTTATTTGTTCAGGCAATGCTTTCACTTCCTGCAAGCAAACCATATCTGCATTTGTAGCTTGTAACCAGCCAAAGAAGTTTTTTGTACTTGCCGCACGGATGCCATTAACGTTGTAGGAGATGATTTTCATTAGGATCTAGCCGTTTCTTTATCTTTCAACACCCCTTGCGCCAGTTGTTTCTCTAGTTTCTTTGCCTCGCGTTTCTTCAAAATCGATATATCCATTCTAACATCCTGTTTAGGCCGGTCGTTTTTATCCGTTTCCATGGCTGCAATTTTATCAACCAGACCTAAACCCATTACAATTTCACCATAAACCGTATAGTTGCGATCCAAATGTGGTACGCCGCCAATGGTTTTATAAACCTGTCTTTGCCATTCGGGAATTTTGAATTTCAATCGTTTTTCTTCTAAAGAATTTAACTGTTCATCCGTAAAAATCTTCCCTTGCACCAAGTAAAACTGGCTTCCGCTGGATGCCTTTTCCGGATTAACCAGATCTCCTTCTCTTGCCGCGGCCAGCACACCCTTTTTATGAAAAAGGCTATCCTGAAATTCGGCAGGAATAGTGTATTTTGGTCCACCTTCGCCAAGCAAAGAATCAGGTTTTGCATTTTTGGAGTCCGGATCTCCGCCCTGAATCATAAAGGATTTAATTACCCGATGAAACAATGTACCATTGTAAAAACCTTTTTTGGTAAGCTTTAGAAAGTTATCTCTATGTAAGGGCGTTTCATTGTAGAGCCTGATTACACACTCACCATATTCAGTTTTAATGCGCACATATTGATTTTTGGGTTTTGCTGCGAAAGTTGAAATTGAACTTAAAACCAAAATAAACAGAAGGAATCTTTTCATTTGAAAAATATTTTGCTCCTAAATTACGCTAAATATGATCTTCGTTAAAGAATTATTATACTATCCTGTAATTTTTTGCGTTACATTTGTTAAAATGAAACTCAAACAGAAAATAGCACTTAGCCTGACCGTATTTTACGTGGTTAGCGTAATGGGCTTTGCTTTAAGTTTACATTTCTGCGGTGGAAAACTAGAGAATGTAAAACTTTTCAGCAATGAGATTTCATGTAAATTCTGCAAGGAAATTCCTGCGGAGAAGAAAAAAGATGATGGTTGCTGCAAAAACACCCAGGTAACTGTTAAAGTCAAAGATAGTCATCAGACGGAGGCACAAATCCAAATGCCAAAGTTGTTTTCCATTCAATTATTTCTTCATCCGCCAGTTTTAGAATTTCTAAGCAACATCACTCCGGAATTTTATAATAAAATTTCAAATAAAGCACCTCCACTCTCCTCAAGGGTTGCTTTACATGTTTTCAACTGCATTTTCAGAAATTAGGCTAAAATAAATCCGTTAGCTGACACTTGTTTTACAAGCGCAGGTACGCTATCTGACATATCTTTTAGCGACTTCTTAGTCAGTATCTATTCCTATCGGGGCTTCGATATCAATTTGGTATAACTGCCCGATAACTATCGTTTATTCTAATTCAAAAAATCATGAAAACAATAAAATTGTTAAGCATTATCATGCTTATTTTCGCCGTAAAAGTATCGGCTCAACAAATATCAAATGCAGATTTACAAGTGACTGGTTTAACCTGTTCTATGTGTTCAAATGCAACCCAAAAATCGCTGGAAACGTTGAGTTTCATTTCTTCAGTAAAGCCTGATTTAAATAAAAACATCTTCGTACTCACCTTTAAAAAAGGAGCAGATATTAACCTGGATCTGGTTCGTAAGAAAGTGCAGGATGCCGGTTTTTCGGTAGGCGGGTTAACTGCAGATTTTGCATTCAACCAGGTAAAAGTAGACGATAAAGGCCAGGCGATCGTGGATGGAAATGTTTATCGTTTTGTAAATGCGAAAAGCAAAACTTTAAACGGAACGGTAAAAGCCTCCGTTGTAGATAAAAATTTCATCTCTGGGTCTGCTTTTAAAAAACAAGCTACTGCAATCAGCTCTGATGCTTATGCAAGCGGTGTCGCTATAGTAAACGGAAAGAAAACACGTGTTTATCACCTTGTTCTTTCTTAAAAAAATGAAGCGACTAATCATTATAGCGCTGGTGTTGTCCAGTGCTTTTCAGCATGCTTTTAGTCAGGAATTGTATGTATTTACTGAGCCTGCAAGCAATATGCCTACAAAGTCAATTGGCGTTCGCTTAACCAACGAAGGGATGTTTAACAACCCTGGTTTTGTAAGCAGAACCATTCCTGAAGTAATGTTTGGTTTTAATAAAAACCTCATGATGCATGCGCAGGCTTTTTTATCAGATATGGACGGAAAGTATCGCTTAGAAGGCGGAAGTTTATATGGTAAATATCGGTTTCTTTCTATTGATGAAGTACAAAGTCATTTTAGAGCTGCAGCATTTGGGAGAATTAGCACCAGTAAACGGCCAACTTACACCAGGGATATTAACCTGGAAGGCGATAATAGCGGGGTGCAAGGTGGATTTATATTTACACAATTGCTCCATAAACTGGCCCTTTCCGCTACCTTAGGTTATGCACATGCATTTAAAGACCACGATAGACAAGTACCCGGAATGCCAGGGCCGAATAATATGTTCTCCTATAGCTTATCGTCAGGATATTTGGTATTGCCTTTTATTTATAAGAACTACAAGGAACCAAATGTTAACGTATACTTTGAAATGCTGGGTAAAACGGATCCAGGTTCTGGCCAAAGTTATCTGGATTTAGCGCCGGCCGTTCAGGTGATATTAAACAGCACAACCAGAATTGACCTCGGATATCGCTTCCAGGCGACTGGAAATATGACTGACAGATACACTAAAAATATGTATCTGGTAAGAGCAGAATTTAACTTTTTTAATGCTTTAAAATAAAATTAAGATGAAAAAAATTATGATCATGGTGGCCATAATCGCCATTGCAACTACAAAATTAACATTTGCTCAAAGTAAAACTGATGTAGCATTTAATCAGCTATTAAGTGCCTACTACGATGTAAAAAATGCATTAGCAACCGATAAAATGGCTATCGCTAAAGAACAGGTTAAAGTTTTGACAGCAAAAGTTGATGCCATTCCCCATAAAGATTTACCTGCAATACAACATACACTATGGATGGAGCAATCTGAAGTTATTAAGGCAAAAGCAACTGAACTGGCAGCTGGTAAAGACATCAAATCGCAAAGAAAATCTTTCGAAGGCATTTCTTCTGCAATGATTAAAACCATTAGGAACATCAAATTTAACAATACTACTGTTTACGTTCAACATTGCCCTATGGCGAAAGCAAGCTGGTTAAATGAGAAAGAGAACATCGAAAATCCATATTATGGAAGCATGATGTTCGACTGTGGCGATATTGCAGAAACTATTAAATCGAAATAATGATACTACATATCAAAAATATGGTATGTAACCGTTGCAAAATGGTGGTTAAAGCCGAGCTCGAGCAGCTTGGCTTTAACCCTGTTTCCGTAAAATTAGGTGAAGTTATCCTCTCAGAAAACATTTTTCCTGCTGATAAGGCGAAAATTGCAGAACGCTTAAACCGGTTTGGCTTTGAGTTATTAGAGGATAAAAAAACTCAACTGGTAGAGCAGGTTAAAACTTCTATCATTAATCTGATTCATTATGCTGAAGAGCCTCTGAAAATCAATTTATCTGCCCATCTAAGTGTGCAACTTAACATAGAATATCACCAGTTAAGCGCCGTTTTTTCTGAAGCTGAAAACCAAACCATTGAGAAATATTTCATTGCACAAAAAGTAGAAAAAGCTAAAGAAATGCTCACTTATGGGGAGTTAACTTTAAGTGAAATTGCTTTTCAACTAAATTATAGCAGCGTAGCTCATCTTTCTGCTCAATTCAAAAAAGTTACAGGTTTAACGCCATCGGCCTATAAAGCGGAGACTTCAAATAAACGGAAGACTCTCGATGAAATCTGACTATTTCTAACCATCGGCTTCAGCCGGCGGTTAAGTATCAAACTTTTCTTATCATACATCAACAGTTGATTTAAGATGGCGGCGTACTTTTGTTGAATAAATTAAAGACATGAAAAAATTATTCTTATTTCTGATCGCTACTTCGATTAGCGTAGCATCTTTTGCACAAACCAGCTGGAAAATCGACCCCATGCATTCATTTGTTAACTTTTCTGTTAAACACATGGGCATTTCTTTTGTTGATGGTTCATTCAAAAAATTTGATGGTTCAGTTGCCGCAGCGAAACCTGATTTAACTGATGCAAAAATTGCTTTTACGGTTGACGTAAACAGCATCACAACCGGGGTTGATATGAGAGATGGTCACTTAAAAACCGACGATTTTTTCAACGCTGAGAAATTTCCAACGATGAAATTTGAAAGTACTTCATTAAAGAAATTAAGCGGAAACAACTATGAATTAAATGGTAAACTAACGATTCGTGATGTAACGAAAGATGTGAAATTTGCTGTGGTATACGGTGGAACAGCAAAAGATCAGCAAGGAAATACTAAAGCTGGTTTTGGTGCAACAACTACCATTAACCGTTAGATTACAACATTAAATATGATCCGACTGGTGCTGGTGTAGCTAAAGATGTGACCATAAAATTGAACTTAGAATTTGTTCAGGCAAAATAAATAGGATCGTTATTCCGGGCTTGCCCCGGAATCTTTCTTTCCAATAAGCTCCTGAATCAAGCTCGGTACAACGGCGATAAAAAATTACAATGTCAGCATTATCTCAATTCAGAAACTTTACTCAAGGCCTGGCTCAAACAGACTTAATGCCTACGCTTTTTATCGGTCACGGCTCGCCGATGAATGGTATTGAGCACAATGAGTATAGCGAAAGCTGGGCCAATCTGGCAAAAAATATTCCTGTTCCAAAAGCAGTATTGGTTGTCTCAGCACATTGGTACACGCACGGAACGTTCGTAACAGCAATGGATTTCCCACCTACCATTCATGACTTTGGCGGTTTTCCGCAAGCCTTGTTCGATGTTCAGTATCCCGCACCCGGAGATGCAAAACTGGCTTTAGAAATTCCATCATTAATTCATTCCACACCTGTTGAACCGGATCACGACTGGGGATTAGACCATGGCACCTGGACCATTGTAAGACACATGTATCCGGAAGCCAATATTCCTGTTCTCCAACTTAGCATCGATTATACCAAATCTCCGGCGCAGCATTACGAAATCGCAAAGGAAATTTATGCCCTTCGAAAAAAAGGCATTTTGGTTATCGGCAGCGGAAACATGGTGCATAATCTTCGGATGTTAAGCTGGGAGATGATTAACGGCGGTGGCTACGATTGGGCAAATGAGATGAACGACAAATTCAAAAATCTGATTGCAAATGGTGATCATCAACCTCTAATTGATTACCGCAGCTTAGGCGCTGATGCTATGCTGGCCATCCCAACACCAGAACATTATTTACCGCTTATTTATACGCTGGGATTAAAGAACGACAAAGAAGGGCTTTCTTTCTTTAACGATAAAGCTGTAGGTGGTTCGCTTACTATGACTTCGGTTTTGGTGGGATAAATAGGTTTAGGGTTTAGGGTTTAGGGTTTAGGGTTTAGGGTTTAGGGTTTAGGGTTTAGGGTTTAGGGTCAATGCTTTTTCTAACAGGGTTGTTTTAGTTAACCAAAATTCTATAACATTTTCTGATTATTCTATAACGGTTCTAACCGCTTTTAGGGGTAAATTTGTAGAAACTTTTAAGATGACACATACCTATCAACTTACCGGAATGACTTGCGGCGGTTGCGAAAATAAAGTAAAAAGCAACCTTTTAATCTTACCTGATGTAACTGCTGTTGAGGTTTCTAAAGACACAAATTCGGCAACCATTAGCATGGATAAACACATCAGTTTAACTGCGCTTCAACAAGCATTAGGCGGGCCAGACAGCAAATACAAAATCACCAGCGAGTCGGCGATCGAAACGGTTACAGATACTAAATCCTGGGTAGAAACTTATAAGCCAATTCTATTAATTTTTGGTTACGTTACCGCCATTTCTTTTATTGCTTCCTGGCAGCAAAATGCAATAGATTTCATGTTATTTATGCGCATTTTCATGGCTGGATTTTTCCTTACTTTCTCCTTTTTCAAAATGCTGAATTTAAAGGCCTTTGCAGAAAGCTATGCGATGTACGATATTGTGGCTAAAAAATTAAGCACCTGGGGTTACATTTACGCATTTATTGAGCTTGGTTTAGGTTTTAGTTTTGCACTCAACCTATCTCCTGCTGTCGTAAACTGGGTAACGCTTGTGGTAATGACTGTAAGCATCCTCGGGGTTTTAGAGAGCGTAATCAACAAGAAAAAGATTCAATGTGCTTGCCTTGGTGCTGTATTTAACTTACCAATGAGTACGGTAACCATTGTTGAAGATGCCATTATGATTGCCATGAGCGCAACCATGTTGATACTCATGTAATGCGAATAGGATTTACATCCTTCGCATCATAGAATAGATCCGAAGGATGTAACTCAAACGGGGCGCACCGTGTTGGTAATATGTGCCAAATGATGTTTACCATGCCATGCGTACATCCCAAGCATGTTGGCCAGAGTAAGTTCCTTTCCTTGTGCAGGATGAATATATTTTCTCTGGTAATCCTCCATCTTTATTGTTTTTAAAAAGGCTACCCAACGTTGGTGTAGCGCCGTTAATAAAGCAACTGACGTTTGAATATCTCCATTTTTGGCCTCTTTTGTTTCAGCCCACAACTCTTCATGGTAAGGCCTGATTACCGGAACATCTTCCGTAATGGCCTGTTTGAAACGAATGTATGCATTCATGTGGCTATCTGGAAGATGATGGATCACCTGCCTTAATGTCCAGCCTTCCGGGCGATAGGTTTGATTTAATTCCTCATCGGTCAGTCTTCCTGTTGCTTCGATTATTTGACCCGGAAGTGCTTCAATTTCAGAAATCCAGATGCCGGCTTGTTGCGCATTGAAAATATCAGGCATTGTAAATTGCCCAATTGGGTATTTTAATTTTGCTAAATCCATAGTGCCAAAATATGTTTTTTACACAACATTTTCCCTTTTCGTTAAAATGAATTCATTTCATTAAAAATTCATTCATTTAAAGCATATTGCAATTAATTTAAATTACGCAAATGAAGCAGTTATTTTTGGCTTTTGCATGCCTGATTCCAACAATCATATATGCTCAAACTGTTAAAACAGACGTATTGGTTTTAGGGAACGATGATGCAGCTTATTCTTCCGGATTGCAGGTTGCACGTTCCGGCGCTAACGTTGTGATTTTAACACAAAGCGCTGCTTTCAATTTAGACGAGATCAAGTCAAAAAAATCAGTAGAGATCTATAAGATGTATGTTAGTGCGCAGCAGAAAATTGTAGCTTTTTCCAATAATTTAGCGAAAAATACCACCATTGATAAAAAGAAAAAATCAGCAAAGGTGAAAATCGACAGCACTAAATTATTCAGCGTAATAAACAATGCTCCTTTATTAGAAATTAAACGATCAGGCAGTGGATGGGAGGCGAAGATTAGCAAAGATAAAAGTATTAAAGCTAAGGTTCTAATCATTGCAAACAATGGTAAAGAGGTGCTCCCTATGTTAAATATGACCAATTTGAAAACTGCAGATTTGAGCACCTTAAATTATTCCGGGAACTTATACCGCACCACAATTGCAGGCGTTAGTGGCACACCTGATTTTTTATCATTATATCATCTACTCCTTCCGGATCAGGAAAACTTACTTTATATTAATCAAAGCAATGCAGAAATCGGTCAGGCGGCCGGAGCCGTTGCAGCTTATGCCTCATTCTTTAAAACCAAAACCAGTTTATCCAACTTAAAAATAATTCAGGGTGAACTTTTAAATTATAAGCTGTCGCTAATGCCTTTTGATGACGTGAAAATTACCGATTCTAACTGGCTGGCGATTCAAAAGACTGGAATTACTGGGATTTTAAAAGCTGATCTAAAAAATGGAAAAGCCTTTTTTAACCCTGAAAATGAAGTGCTTTATGACGAAATTAAACAACCCATAAAAGATTACTATTATAAGGCTCAAATCTGGTTTGATGATCATCAAAATATCCCTATTAATTTAGAAAATACCATTTCGATGGTTTCTTATGTAGGTAATAAAGCCATTGATGCGACCAAGGCAGAATTAGAAAAAAAGTGGAACAAGAACTATAGGTTTTCCTCAAAGTATGACCTGAAAAAAGTATTAACCAGAAGAGAATTCTCTGTCATTATCAACGAGTACCTGAAACCTTTTGATGATGTGAATGTGGATAGAACTGGTAGCGTAATTCGGTAGTTTTAACAGCTGATTTTTTGCCACGGAAACACGGAGCAACACAGATTTAAAAATTATGATTCTGTGTTTCCGTGGCGACAAGCTTTTACTGTTACGCGGTTGTAACATTTCCATTTCCTTGGCTATTTAGTTTGCGCATTATCTAAATTGCGGCATCCAAACTAAATTCATGAAGAAATATCTACTTTTTCTCTTGCTTTGCACGAGCGAATATACCTTTGCACAGCAGATCGGTCCGTTAACTGTCGAAAAAATTATGCGTGACCCAAAATGGATGGGTACTGCACCAAGTAATTTTCGCTGGACAGCTGATAGCAAAACACTTTATTTTAATTGGAACCCCGATAATAAAGCAAAAGAAGACCTTTATAAAATCGCCGGCACGTCTACAAAACCTGTTAAAGCGGTTGAGAAGGAAGACGAGAAACTGCTGGCCTTAAACTACGTTTACAATAAAGATCAATCAGCTGGGCTGGTTGAGAAAAATGGCGATATCTACCTTCAAAATTTCAAAACAAAGAAAGAAACCCGTTTAACCAATACACTGGAAAGAGAAAGCAATCCTGTTTTTTTAGTGAATGGCAATGTGGTATACCAACTAGGAGATAATCTTTTTGAGATAAATTTAAAATCGGCAGAAACGATCCAACTTACCAATTTTGTTAAAGGTAAAAAAGCCGGAAAAGCAGAAACCAAATCGGGTACCGAGCAAGACAAATGGTTAAAGGCTGAGCAAACTGCATTATTTGATATCATCAAAAAAAGAAATGCAGAATCTCGTACGGGTACACGTGGAGGGCGAGGACGGTTTGGTGCACTTTCAGCTGATAGCAAATCGTTAAAGGAATTATATACTGAAGATAAGTTTCTAAATGGAGTTATTATTAGTCCGGATGGGCGTTATATCACCTATAAGCTCACTACTCCTGCCCCAAATAACCACAATACCATTGTTCCCAATTACGTTACGGCTTCTGGTTACACAGAAGATATTCCCGGAAGAACTAAAGTCGGAGAAAATGAAAATTATTCTCAGGGATTTATATACGATACCCAAAGGGATACGGTTTATGCGATTCAAACATCCAGTATTCCCGGCATTAAAGATCTTCCAGATTATTTAAAAGATTATCCTAAAGAACTGGATACATTGAAAAAGAAAAACGCAGATCGTCCTGTTAATTTATTTGGTCCGCTATGGAATGAGAATGGAACTACAGGAATAGTGATCGCTACTTCTCAAGATAATAAAGACCGTTGGATTCTAAAACTGGAAGCATCCACCGGGAAGTTTTCTCTGGTAGATCGCCAGCGGGATGAAGCGTGGATTGGCGGTCCTGGCATTAGTGGGTTTTATCAGGGGAATACTGGCTGGATGGATAATAATCGCTTCTATTACCAAAGTGAAGCAACAGGCTACTCGCATTTATATGTCGTTAATATTTCTACCGGAGCAAAAAAACAATTAACTTCAGGTAAATGGGAAGTTCAATCTGTGCAACTTTCCATAGATAAAAACACCTTCTATTTTAAAGCGAATAAGGAACATCCGGGCATTACTAATTTCTTTAAAATGAGTGTGGATGGTGGTCAGCCTATTCAAATTACCACGATGAAGGGCTTAAATGACATCACCCTTTCTCCTGATGAAAAATATCTTGCCATTAGCTATTCTTATCTGAATAAACCTGGCGAGTTATATCTCCAGCCAAATAAAGCCGGTGCTAAGGCAATAAAAGTCACAGCATCTACCACTACCGAATTTAATTCTTATAAATGGCGTGAACCGGATATGGTCACTTTTAAAAACCGTTATGGTGCTGACGTATATGCCAGGGTTTATAAATCGGAGAAGCCACATCCAAATCATCCGGCCGTTGTTTTCGTACACGGCGCAGGCTATTTACAAAATGTTCACTTTGGTTGGAGTACTTACTTCCGCGAGTTTATGTTTAATAATTTACTGGCGGATAATGGCTACACCGTAATTGATATTGATTATACAGGGAGTTCTGGTTATGGCCGGGATCACAGAACAGGAATTTATCGCCATATGGGCGGTAAAGATTTAACCGATCAGGTTGACGGTGTGAAGCTTCTGGTTCAAAAATATGGCGTAAACCCTAAGCATGTCGGCTTATACGGCGGTTCGTACGGTGGTTTTATTACACTCATGGCCATGTTTAACGAATCTGATGTATTTGCCAGTGGTGCAGCATTACGTTCGGTTACAGATTGGGCACATTACAACCACGGTTATACTTCGAATATCTTAAATGAGCCTTTTAATGACCCAATTGCTTATAAAAGAAGTTCACCTATTTATTTCGCCGACAAACTGAAAGGAAATTTGTTGATGGCGCATGGAATGGTTGATGTGAATGTTCACTTCCAGGATATTGTGCGCATTTCGCAACGATTTATAGAATTGGGTAAAGACAATTGGGAACTGGCAGTTTACCCGGTTGAAGACCATGGCTTTCTGGAGCCGAGCAGCTGGACTGATGAGTATAAAAGGATCTTAAAATTGTATGAGAATACCTTAAAGAAATAGGATTCATTGCCTTTAGTAATTTTTAACATGTTATATAATTTTTTTAGCGCTGAAGTATCTGCACCTTGTTTCCACGCCGGAGCGGAATTAGAGGGGTTGGTTTTCCGCCAGCGATTCATCTTACAAAGTCAAATAGCCAAACACTATACCTTCATATAACATTATAGTTTTTGACTATATCATTATCAATAAATACAATGAACTATTAATAAAGATGGGTTGATTTCGAGATGTTTTAGCTGTACCTTTGTACCATAAAATTAAAGATAAAACAACATGGCTATAGTAGGTAAAAAATTCCCAAGTGTTAGTATTGATGCAATGTCAGATATGGGTGATGACATGAAAATCAATGTATTTGAAGAAGCTGTAAATAAAAACAGTAAAGTATTGTTATTCTGGTATCCAAAAGATTTTACTTTCGTTTGCCCTACAGAATTACACGCTTTCCAGGCTGCTTTACCAGAATTTGAGAAAAGAAATACCATTGTAATTGGTGCTTCTTGCGATACAAATGAAGTTCATTTTGCATGGTTAAATACACCAAAAGATAACGGTGGTATTGAGGGTGTTACTTACCCAATCTTAGCAGATACGCATAGACAATTATCTGGAATTCTTGATATTTTAGATCAGGAAGTTAATTATGATGAAGAAGGAAATGAATCTTTCTCTGGTTCGAATGTTTCTTTCAGAGCTACATATTTAATTGATGAAACTGGTAAAGTTTTCCATGAAAGTGTTAACGATATGCCATTAGGTAGAAACGTTAAAGAATATCTACGTTTAATCGATGCTTACACTCACGTTCAGAAACATGGCGAAGTTTGCCCTGCTAACTGGGAAGAAGGAAAAGAAGCAATGAACGCAAACAGAGATGGTGTTGCAGAATATTTAGCTGCGAACTAATTAAAAATTAAACATATTATGTTTTTAGAATTAACAGAAGATAATCTTCAACAATATTTAGCCGATAACTCAAAAGTTATGGTTCAGTATGCCGCATCCTGGTGTGGTAACTGCAGAATCATGAAACCGAAGTTTAAAAAACTGGCTGCAGAGAATGAAGATGTGGCTTTCTTAATTGTTGATGCTGAGAAACTTCCAAATTCCCGCAAATTTGCAAACGTTGATAATTTACCAACTTTTGCAGCTTTTGAAGGTGGAAACTTGGTAGATCAGGTACAGACCAACAAAGCAGAAGGTTTAGTAGAACTTTTTAATAAAATTAAGTAATGAAGATTCCGGTTATAAGACAATTATTTCAAAACACTACTCCTGCTCAATTGGAAACCACGCTAGAGGTTTTAGAAGCTTTCTGTGAATTCAGAGGGGTTAGTGAGCACGAAGTTGATGTGGCTGGTGAAATGATTACCAATATCTGTGGTGCGCTTGAAGTACACCAGATGGTAAGCGATGGTGCTGTCGAAAAAGATGCATTAAATGCCTTCGGCCAAAAAGTAATGGGCTCGATTGATCGTTAATTACGCAAAGCTTTAATCTGGCTTTAATAAAAAACCGTTGCATCTCTGCAACGGTTTTTTTATTAGGCTTTCTTGCAGTAACGTCATTGCTGAGAAAAGCCTTTTTCATCTGGTGAAAATAGTTTTTTTTCAAAATTTCAGACCTCGCAGGTTTTAAAAACCTGCGAGGTTTATTTGTGAATCTGCGGTTAAATATTAAGCCAAATTCCTGCCTGCATTTACAATCCCAAATACCGTTCTCACTGCTAATTTTTCTAAAGCAGTCTGGTCTTTTTCGTTATGATCATGTTGCAGCTTCTCTAAAGCAAAATGCTGAATCAATACCAAAGGTAAAATGATTCGCTCACGTGTAGCAATCGACTTCTTATCTACCGGATAATTTGCCATTAAGGCATCCTGTCCAGATAGTTTTAAAAGCATCTCCTTCGCTAATTTATATTCTTCATGCAGCTGAGTCCAGAAAGCACCGAACTCTTCATCAGCAGCTAAATGAGCAGTTATCGCGAAATCAGATTTACTCATGCTCATCATGCAGTTATCCACTATCGTTTTTAAATAGTCAGAATCTTCATAAACTTTCACCACTTTATCCCAGTTACCCGCTTTTTCCTGGTTCTTCATTGCCGTACCCATTCCATAAAAACCAGGTACATTTTGTTTTAACATACTCCAGGCTGTTACAAAACTGATCGCCCTCAAATCTTCCAGTTTCATCTCGCCGCCACCGTTTCTTTTTACCGGGCGACTGCTAATATTGGCCTGAGATAATAATTTCAGTGGAGATAGCTTTTCTAAATAGCTTACAAATAATGGGTGTTCACGCAAGTCAACAAAGGCTTTGTAACCATCTTCTGCCATTTCATCAAGCAAGGCTTTGTTTTCAGGATCTAAGAGTACGTTGTGTTTTTCTTTCAAACCAGAAGAAATGCCGGCGTTAATTAATTGCTCAATATTAAATTCTGCACTTTCAACTGAGCCGTATTGTGAACTGATGGTTTGCCCCTGAACGGTTAGCTGCATGTTTTTATTGGCAATTTCTTTCCCCATAGAGGCATAGAAACGGTGTGTTTTACCTCCACCCCTCGCCGGTGGCCCTCCACGGCCATCAAAGAATGCCAGTTGAATATTATGTTTTTTGGCAATAGCTGTTAGTGACGTTTTTCCGTTAAAAATCGACCAGTTAGCCATTAAATAACCACCGTCTTTAGTACTATCAGAATAACCCAGCATGATATCTTGTTTATTGCCGCGGCTTGCTAAATGCGCTTTATAAAACGGATTACTATACAGCTTGTCCATAATATCGGCTGCACCTTTTAAATCATTCACGGTTTCGAAAAGAGGCACAAAATCGATTGTTAGAGAATCTTTACTCCAGCCATTCCATAAGAAAAGTTCGATGAGTTGAAGAATATCTGAAGCCTGCTGACAATTACTGATAATGAAACGGTGACAGGCTTTTTCTCCATTCCGGTTCTGGATTCCCTTTATTTCCCTTATGGTTTGAATCGTATCGTTAATCAGATCATCACCTTCAGCAACATAAACCGGAGTTGCTTCTTTAAACGAAATCAACTGAAGTTTTTCAGCTTCCGAAAGCTGATCATAATTTTCTGGGTAGAGCGATGAAATTGGCTTGTTCTGACGGCAATAAGCATGCACGTTTCTCAACACACGGCTATCCTGACGAATATCAAGCGAGGCGAAATAATTACCATATAAATCAATCTTGCGAATCAAATCATTCACCAGGTCTACAAATAAACCATCATGTTCCGCAAGCAGTGTTTCTTTTATTTGATTCAGATTTTCTTTTAGCTCATCAGAGATATCATACAGCTCGCAAGTTTGATCAAAAGCATTTTTATATAATACATCCTGAAGCTTTGCTATATTTTCCTCTACACCTCTAAACGTAATCCGGCGTTTAATCACCCTAAAATCACGATAGTAACAGCGGAAGAGGATTTGACGCAACATCTTGGAAACTTCAAGAGTGGTATCAGCATGGATGTTTGGATTTCCATCTCTATCACCTCCGGGCCAAAAGCCAAGTTCGAGAATTTTTTTAGTCTCGAGGTTATATTCATCCAGATTCTGGTCAATTTCTTCCTGAATATTTGCCGCAGCGAAGTAAAAAGTATTTTCCAGGAACCAGGCAAGGTTCAAAGCTTCATCAACAGGTGTTGGCGATTTCTTATTAAAAAACGGCGTTTTACCCAATTGCTGCAAAAGCGAATTCATTGAGGTAATGTTATTTTCGCGAATGGCTTTAGTTAGATCGGTAATGATGGCAAGCACATTGCCCGGGTAAAACTGTGTAGGGTGTGCCGTTAAAACCAAACGCAATGATAATTCATCAATCAATTTCTCAATTTTAGAAAGCATTGGCTTATTATCTGCATTCTTTTTCAGAATAAAAGCAAGGGTACTTTGCTCGTCGGTAGTGTTCAGTTTACTAAATGAGGCATCTTCTACCGCATCAAAAAGCACCACCTGACGTTCAATGTATTGGATAAAACGAAAAAGCAGATCGATGATGTCTTTACGATCAGTATAGTTGGTATATTTTGCGAAAAACTCTTCAATTACCTGTGCAGGTTTCTGGCCATTTATGACTCCTTCTTCGCAACTTTTAAAAAACAATGGCAGTAACGTACCGGTATCTTTTATCTTATAAAAAGGAAGCGTTAAAAAAAGACTGTTAAAGAGCTCGAATTTTGAGATTACCTCGTTATTGAAGATAGATTCTCGCTGTGTAGTCAAACGGAGTTTAGGCATAGCTTAAGCAATTGTTTTGGATAGGGTAATACTACAAAAAATGCATAAGTTATTAAAATTCCAGCGCTTACAATTTGGAAAATTGTAGAATAAATTTTAATTTTAAAATCTTATTTGGCTACTTAATAGTGAAGTAAGAATATTTGCAATGTTTAAGGGCATTGCATAGATTGTTAATTTTTTGGGTTAAAACAGCCGATGTATCAAAATACACCGGCTGTTTTTGTTTCTGGCATTATTTAACCAGTTTTTTATAAGTTTTAATGCGCATCAGTAACAATGTTTACATTTTTCTTAAATTTCTGCAGATAAAGCAGCGGAATAGAGAACAACATAATTAAACCTGCAACCCAATAGGCATCATTATAAGTAAGCAACATGGTTTGTTTAATTACAGAACCCTCAATTGCTTTCATTGCCATCAGCTTTGCATCAATAAATGAAGACCCTTTAGCCATAAAGTTATTCACCAAACCATTCACCTTTTGAGTAAATAAAGGGTTATAGTCACTTATATTTGTAAGTAGATTATTCCTGTGGAAGCCAGAACGAATATGGATTAATGTGGTTAAAGCGGCGATACCAAAAGATCCACCCAGCTGCCTGCTCATATTATTCAATCCAGATCCTTGTCCAATCTCTGGCCCTGATAAATCCTGCATGGCTAAAGTAGTTAGTGGCACGAACAGCAAAGCCATTCCAAACCCTCTAATTACCAGTGGCCAAAAGAAATCGCCTGTTCCGGAAGCCAGTGTTGATTTGCTTAACATCCAACAGAAAACGAAGAATAAAAACATCCCTCCGGTAGCCATAAACTGTGCCGGAACACCTTTTTTAAGCATAATCCCAATAAATGGCATCATCATAATGGTACAAATTCCCCCTGCAATAAATAGCTTTCCGGTTTGTAAAGGCGTAAACCCTAATAAGTTTTGCGCAAAAACCGGGAAAACGAATACTGAGCCATACAATCCAAATCCTAAAATAAAAGAAGTAAGCATCCCAATGGAGAAACTTCGCTTCTTCATAATGTTTAAATTTACAATAGGAAATTCGGTAGTTGTTTCTCTCCAGATAAAAAGCAACAAACCAAAAACAGATGCAACAGCCAAGGCTGTAATGTACGGAGTAGAAAACCAATCTTCGCTCTCGCCTTTTTCTAATACCGTTTGCAAGCTTCCAACTGCCACAGCCAGTAAACCAATTCCCCACCAATCAACAGGCTTTCCTTTTCCATCTTTTGGTGTCTCCCGAATAAAGGTTATGGTACAGTATGCGGCGAGTATCCCGACGGGAATATTCACATAGAAAATCCAAGGCCAATCTGCAATTTCAAGAATATAACCTCCTATTGTTGGTCCAACCGTGGGACCAACAACAGCACCTAAACCAAATAATGCTGTCGCAATACCTACATCCTCACGCGGCCAGGTTTCAATTAGAATTGCCTGAGCAGTAGAGATTAATCCTCCGCCGGCTACTCCTTGTAAAATCCTAAACAAAATTAACTCGTTTAAGGATGTTGCGTTTCCGCACAGAAATGAAACCAGTGTAAAAACGATGATAGAGGTTAAGAAATAATTCTTACGCCCGAAACGACTGCCCAACCACCCCGACATTGGCAGGATGATCACATTCGCTACAGCATAACCAGTAGATAACCAGGCCACATCCTCCAGGGTTGCGCCCAGGTTTCCCTGTATTTGAGGAATTGCTACGTTTACGATCGTTGTATCAATCAGCTCCAAAAGCGAAGCTGTGATTACCGTAAAAGTAATAATCCACTTTTTTAAACCTACTTCGGCCATTATAATATTAATTAGTAGAAACGGAAGCTTTAACGCTCATTCCTGGACGTAATTTGGCTAACATTTCTTTTGATGGATGAATTTTAATTTTTACCGGAATACGTTGAACAACTTTAACGAAGTTACCAGTAGCGTTATCTGGCGGCAATAAAGAACCTTTTGCTCCCGTAATTGGCGAGAAGTTATAAACTTCACCCTGAATTTTTTCATCAGGATAAGCATCCACTTCTATTTCAACTTTAGAACCTGTTCTGATTTTCTCTAACTGCGTTTCTTTAAAGTTCGCAGTTACATAAATGCTACCATCGTTTACAATAGAAAACAATGACTGACCAGCCTGAATCAATTGACCTTTTTGAACATTCTTTTTAGATACAATACCGGTTGCCGGTGCTTTAATATCAGTATAAGATAATTGAAGCTTTGCAAAATCGATATCGCTCTGGCGCTGACTAATCACATTGTTGCTTACCGCAAGTTGAGATTGTGTGGTACCCACCTGTTTAACAGCAGCATTGTACTGATCCTGAGCAGCCTGGAAAGCAGCTTCTGCAGATTCCTTTTGCGCCTTAGCCTGATCAAAAGCTTGTTGAGTAATTGATCCGTCTTTTACTAGGTTTGCGTAACGGGCATAGTCTTTATTCGCTAAATTTAATTTAACCCTTGCCGCAGTAACATTTGCTTTCGCGGTACTGGTATTTGCCTGCGTAGCAATAATTTGAGATTGCGCCACACCAACTCCAGCATTAGCACCTTTCTGGCCAGACTGTGCCTGCTCCAGTTTTACTTTATAATCGTTGTCATCAAGCTTAACTAAAACCTGTCCTTCGCTAACACGTGTGTTTTCTTCAAAACTAATATCCTTTACGTAACCGCCAACGCGGGCAACAACAGGACTGATATCGCCATCAATCTGGGCATCATCCGTATCTACGTGCTTGCTATAATAATTCCATTCTACGATACCAAATACGATACCTATTACCAGTAATACCCCTAATATGATTGGTACTACTATATTCTTTTTTTTCTTTTCAGTTGTCATTGCTGTATTTATTGCGTTATTTTTCCTGTTGATTTTAGTAAAGTGTAGTATGCGATACCTGCATCAGCTTTTGCGATTTCGAGATTAATTTTAGCCTGATACAAGAGCGTTTCGGCATCAATTCTATCGGTAACTGAAGCCACATTATTTTTATATTTTGAGGCAAGTAATTTGTCGTTTTCAGTTGCCTGAGCAATTGACGTTTCCAATACCTGAATTTTATTCACAGCAACCTGGTAGGTCTGGAAATTTTTGTTGATATCTGTTTTTACCTGATCCGTTAAAACGTCTTTTTGAAGCGTAATCTCATTTTGCTCAATTTTAGCCTCACTCACTTTATTTTTATTGGTCCAAAGGCTGGCGATGTTCCATGATACCGTTGCACCAATGGTAACAGGCATTAGATATTGATTAACCGGTGGAATGAAACTCCCACTTGGATTAATGTAATAGAGGTTAGCGCCAACAGCTACGGTTGGTAGCGTATTTGCCCTTACAGTTTTAATGTTATAATCTGCAACTTTGTTTCGCACATCAAGTTGTTTCAGCTCCTGGCGATTAGTCATGGCCTGCACGATATATTCATTTAAAGAACCAACAGATTTTAAACCCAGGTTTGGATCGGTAATTTTAACTTCCGTATCCTCAGGAAGGCCCAAAAGGATGTCGAGATTGTAATTGATAATTTTACGGTTGCTTTCGATATCCATTTGGCTCAACGTGATATTTGCCTGCTGCAACTGGAAACGCAACACATCGTTTTTAGTTACAACGCCTTGCTCAAAGAAACGCTGTGCCTGTTTAATCTGAGCAGCAATCGATTCCAGGTTTTGATCAATAACTTTTTTACTTTGCGCTACTTTATACAAAGCATAATAGGTATTGATCACGGCATAGGTAACTTCTTCTTTATTTTTATCGGCATCTAAACGGGCAACATCTGCCAGTAACCTGGTCGATTCTTTTGCGTATTTCAATTTACCGCCACCATAAACCAACTCCTGGATGGCTGCAGTACCTACAAAAGCATCAGCTCTTTTTGGCAATTGCAGAGATGAACCTCCGCCAGGAAGCGTAAATGTTGTTGTTGGAATTTCAGCATGGTTGTAAATGAAGCTGGCATTTGCCGATGGCAGCGCATTATCTTTAACCACCTCAAGCTGTGCAACAGCCTGATCTATTTTGTTCTGAGATAATTTTAAGTTTTTACTATTGGCTATGCCAAGTTCAATTGCCTGGTTAATGTTTAATTCTTTTGAGCTTTGTGCAAATAAAGCCGCTGGAACTAATGATGCCGCAAGCATTAATCTAATTGATTTGGGGATCATTTTTTTGTTGTTAAATAAACTGTTAATAAATCTTGCAGATGAGCCACCGCCCTATCTTTAATCATTTTTTTATCTTTCGGCAGATTTAAATCGAAGTCTGAATCTGGAATAACTTTTGTCGGTGCGATTACGATATTAGTTAATGTGCCCATTATTGTTGCGATAACCATTCTGTTATCAGCCTCTCTAAAACTTCCATCTTTCTGGCCATCAATTAAGATTTTCTCAAATAACTGCATGTTTTGGCTCATGGCATCCTTAATTTTATTATACATTTCAGGGCGCTGGCTTAAAGACAATTCCCGATGCATCATTTTATGGAATGATGGATTCGATAATATACGTGTCGCATATCCTTCAATCACTCTATGTAATTTTTCAACTGCCGAAATTCTATCTTCATTTATGATTTTTAATTGAGAACCAAAAGCCGCCATGCGGTTGTTCATAATCTCAACAAAAACACCTTCCTTCGAACCAAAATAATAATTAATCATCGCCATATTTGCGCCCGATTCCTTTGAAATCTGACGGGTGGAAGTACCCTCATATCCTGTTTCGCAAAACAGTTTTTCGGCTGCATCCAGAATGGCTTGTCTTTTATCTATTTTTTCTACTTTCATTTCTTTTTGATCACGCAAAATTAATCAATCGTTTGATTAATATCCAAATGTTTATATACTTCTTTTACATTATTCTGATAAAGGCCTAATTAATAACAAATAATATTTTTGAAAAATGAAATTTCTGCCTGACAAATATATCAGGAGATAAGATTTTGCTTCGGATTGAAACATGTCAGTTAGCAAACTGTTAATTATTTAAAATTTGACTGCTCATCACAAATTAAAATTTAAAATAAATACTAACTTTGTCTCCAAATATTTAAAAAATGAGTTTACAAGAAAACAGCAGCAATAATTTCAACTGGTTATATTACGCACTAGGATTATTTTTCGGCGTTTTAACTGGGGCAATCATTACTCAAAGTTACATTTTCGCTTCTTTAGGTGGTGTTTTAGGTTTATTAACTGCCGGATTATTTTTAAATGCTATCGTTAAGGGTAGAAAATACTAACCGTAATTACACTTCTATCAGATCCTTTTGGATTAATTAATTCAAAGCAAATGAGAAATATCTTCATGGTTGTTTTCGCTTTGTTGTGCTTTAGTGCAAAAGCCCAGAAGCCTGCTGCTGCTACGGAGGTGAAATTTACTATTGCCGATCCTAGTCCGGCAGATATCCTTTATTTCCCTATCAATGCGCCTAAAGTAAAAGATGGCGAAGTAGTGAAACCAGTTATTAAAATTATTTATTCCCGTCCGCAAAAGAAAGGCAGAGAAATCTTCGGCGTTTTGGAACAATATGGCAAAGTTTGGCGTTTTGGCGCGAATGAAAGTACTGAAATCAGGTTTTTTAAGAAGGTGACTATCGGCGGTAAGAAAATTAAAGCAGGTATTTACAGCTTATTTGCAATCCCGAATAAAGATAAGTGGACGATTATCATAAATAAGCAAACGGATAAATGGGGTGCATTTACCTATGATCAATCGTTGGATGTTACGCGTGTTGATGTCCCTGTTAGAATTCTTTCTAAACCAGTTGAATATTTTTCTTTAACCTTTACACCAACTCCTACTGGTACCAATCTGGTTGCTGGCTGGGATAAAGTGCAAGTTGAACTTCCAATTACCTTTTAAGTCGATTTAATTTTTCTGTTAAACTACACCTCCCATATACGGATCTGTTTCGGTTATTGCTCCGTTTTCTATTTTTCCTGCGTAGCGATGATTGAAAATATCATTACCCATTAGCCTAATACTGAAATCATACCAATTGGCACTTTTAGAAAGATCCAGGGATAATGTTAAAATTGCCTTTGCCTTTAAATGATGTTTTTGCCCGGTCGTTTGGTACTTATTATCCACTATCCGGATATCTATCGCCTTTTCTTCTTTATTTTCAATCCGGAAAATAAGGTTACCTGAAGGTTTTTTACTCATTAATCCAACTTCTTCCGGATAGGCAATGATGTTTATATTTGCATTGTTTTTATTCCCTGCGAAGCGTCTGTAAAAACCATTTGGCCCTGAAACCGTGAAATCATAAGTCTGCTGATCAAAATCGCTGATTTTAATCGTTTCTTGCAATTGATCTCCTGATTTTACTCCATAAGCCCAGATTTTACCTTTATTGCCTTTAAAGCTGGCAATGGTACTCATATTAAATGGCGCTCCTACATTTTCAGTTTGATTTCCGAAAGGTGTTTTAGCAGCTTGAAAAATAATTTCTATATTATCATTCACCACATTTGCATCTACATTAAGTTGATATGGCAATGCACAGGCAGGCTTGGTTCCTTTTTCTTGCCTTGGAGCATAGATAGAAGCCTGAGCAGATACGCTATCAACCTTGTTTATTTTAGATATTTCCGCTATACTTAATGCTGTAGGTTTCGGCTGCGCAGGTTTATTTTTTGCATTGATAATATTTGTAATCACAACTTCTCTTTTTAAAGACGATGGAACTTTAATCTCCTCTCCATGGTATGGCCTGAATACCGAGGTCAGATCGCCGCAGATGGTTCTTCTCCAATCGCTAATGTTATTGCTTTTAATCTGTTTTCCCCTTTTTTTACTCAACCATTTTTCCATAAACAGCAATGAAGAAGTATGGTCGAAAACCTGCGAATTAACAAAACCTCCCCTGCTCCATGGCGATGCAACAACAAATGGTACCCGATAGCCTAAACCAACCGGACTTCCCTTTTTAGCTTCGAAATCTGTTGCATAATTTATTCCGGCAGATACTTTTCCTGAAGACGGATCATTAGGATCTGGTACTACAAACGGGGGTTGATGATCAAAGTAACCGTCATTTTCATCATAGGTTAAAATAAAGATGGTCTTTTTCCAAACCTCGGGATTTTTGGTTAAAATATCTAAGGCTTCACTCACATACCACGTTCCGTAAAGCGGAGAGCTGGTATGGTCTGAAAATTTTTGAGGAGCCACCAGCCAGGAAACCGCAGGTAAGTTTCCACTGTCTACATCTTTTCGAAATTGATGGAAAATATCGCCCTTTGGAATATTTATGGTTTCAGATTTTCCCTGATCATTGGTAAAGGTAAATGGTGCAAGTTCCAGATAATCCTTTTCGCTAATGTTAGTTTGGAAAGCCTTATCAATCAGGTTTTTTTCTCTTTGCGAAAGCTGATCATATTTTGCCTGAACTTCTTCTGCTGATAACGCTGGCTTAACAGTATTATCGCCATTTTTTCTGAAATAAGCAGAAAGCTTAACTTGATGCCTGCTGATGTACTCGACAGGGTTATCTCCGTAATTACCTAGCCAGTCATCCAATTCTCCTTCAGGGAGCTTAGATGTCCAAAGTTCATTTTGATAAATTCTCCACTCTATGCCATTATCTTCCAGCGTTTCCTGGAAAGTTGGCCAGTCTACAAACACATTGTTTTGCGACTCTGCCTGATTATTATCAACTACTGCTATCGGATTGGCGCTTTTCTCCCCACGCACTGTTCCGGTAAAAAAGAATAACCGGTTTGGAGTTGTGCCGGTTAACGAAGAGCAAAAATGCTGGTCGCAAACGGTAAAAGCATCTCCCAAAGCATAGTAAAAAGGAACATCTTGTCTATCATAATAAGCCAATGTCATAGGTGTTTTCACTGGCACCCATTTATCATACTTTCCACCATTTCTGGCAGCAACCTGATCATTCCACGAATGCGGCAAGCCGCCCTGCCAGGTAATTTTCGTTTTATTGATATCTACATGAAAAGGGGCATACGTAAAACCTTGTCCGTCTTTTTGCAGCCAAACCTTATTTCCATCTGGTTGAATGTGCGGATGCGGATCGTTAAACCCACGTACACCTTTCATCGTTCCAAACATGTGATCGAAAGATCGGTTCTCCTGCATCAGGAACACAACATGTTCAGCGTCATAAAAGCTGCTACCTAATTCAGGATTTATAGACAGTGCTTTAATAACCGAAGCGGATGAAATGCTGGCCATACCCGCCGATCCGGCAAATAAAGCAGCTTTTTTAAGAAATGATCTGCGAGAATCCATTAGAATATCGGGGTTGGTTATTTTTGGAAGACCCTAACGTAATCAACTTTCATTGTTGCCGGGAAAACCGAATCATCAACCCCTTTTTTTCCACCCCAGTTTCCGCCAACAGCCATATTTAAAATGAGATGGAAATCCTGGTCAAACGGCCAGTATGCACTCCCTTTTCCGTTGTTTTTAAATGTAAGATACTTTTGATCGTCAATAAAAAAATCGATTTTATCTTTAAACCATTCTACTGCGTAAACATGGTAACCATCGTATGGATTAATTTTTACCCCTTTGCCAACCTGCGTATTTATCATGTGGTTAAACTTTTCCGTATGCACGGTTCCATAGATGCTATCAGGCTCATAACCAACGTGCTCCATAATGTCTATTTCACCACTCTTTGGCCAGTCGCCATATTTCCAGTTGGTAGGTAATGCCCAAATTGCAGGCCATAAGCCCCGGCCTTTTGGTAACATAGCGCGCACTTCAATCCTGCCATATTTAAAATCAAATTTATTTTTTGTTACTAACCTTGCAGATGTGTATTCATTTTTATCCTTCGCTACTTTAAGCGCTGTGATGTTTAAATTTCCTTTAATTACTTTTGCGTTCGATGTATCCGCATCGGTGTAATACTGCAGTTCATTGTTTCCCCAGCCTTTTCCACCAACATCATAACTCCAGTATTTTGCCAAAGCCAAACCCGCATCGTTAAATTCATCACTCCATTTTAATTTCCATCCTGCTGCCAATGGTGTTTTCTTTAACACTTCAAAAAGTAATTCTGGTTCATTCGTGGTGATGTATTCTACCTGATGCGCCAATAACCACTGCATTTCTGGCGCTGTGTTAACTGTCCATGCGTTTACCGTTAAACCAAGCTGATGTGCATTTTCAATCCACCCGTCTTTCTGATAAAAACTGTAATGATAATCTGCACCGGTTAATTTATCTGCCTTAAGTTGCTCAGCATTGATTTCTCCCCGTAAATAAGCCACTTTAGCTTTCGGCAACAATTCTACAACGCGCTTACAATAATCATAATCAAAACTGATGTATTCTGTCCATTCCAGCATGCCCAGTTTTTTTACCCTTTCTATACTGGCATTGGTCAACTCAATTCCACGTTCTTTACTAATTAATGAAGGTTTGATCTCTAAAATCAATTTAGTTTTATTTTGCTTTTTTCCTTCAAGCAAATAATTTTCAAGTGTTGGAATTTTTTCACCGTTAGTCATGGTTTTAGTTAACAGATCGGCATAGTTAACCTTTTCGATGGTTAAGCCTTGAAATTCCGGATCGTGATTAACAACCAAAACCTTATCTAAAGTCATCCATACATCAAACTCTGAACCATAACAGCCTAAGCGTACGGCTTCATTAAGGGATGCAAGGGAGTTTTCGGGAAATTTATTTTTTTTCCATGCCCCCCGATGAGCAATAACCTGGTTTTTATTCCAATTAAATTTTTGAGCGAACGAAGCTGTGAAAATGAAAACCATAAAGGTTGATATAAATAATCGTTTCATGTTTTGGTTTTTTACGAAAAGGCAAAAGTAGATGTTTCGAACAAGATCAATTTAAAATCCATGTAACCTTTATATTAAGTTAATCAAGATAGAAAATCTTAGCTTAATATGCGCTTAATTGTTTATCCCTTTAGTTGCCATCGGCTAAAGCCAGACGACAATGATTGAATTTGCAAATTGCATTTCATTGCAGGCTGCTTTAGCGGCCTGCACTTATTCAATTCAGCTTATACAAAATGGCAAAGCATTAATTTTAAGCCATCGGCTGAAGCAGATGGCAATGATTGGATGGCATTTTGCATTTCATTGCAGGCTGCTTTAGCGGCCTGCACCTATTCAATTTAGCTTATACAAAAATGGTAAAGCATTAATTTTAAGCCATCGGCTGAAGCCAGACGGCAATGATTGGAATGCGCATTGCATTTCATTGCAGGCTGCTTTAGCGGCCTGCACCTATTTCCAATTTCTCTTTATATAAAATGACAATACCTCTAATTCGAAGGTCTTTTGCTAATCCAAGATGGCAATGACCATTTATTAAGCAATTTGAAATAAACCCGTTACCTTGAAGATGGTTCTTTTAATTAACGGGAACAATTTTTACATTTACTGTGATATGGTGAGCAATAACTACGATGATTTACTAAAAAAGATAGATGAATTTATTCGTAAATTTTATTTAAATAAGATTTTACGGGGAAGCATTTATGTTGCTGCCACCCTCCTTGCCCTGTATTTACTCGTATTTTTAACCCTGTATTACCTTACCCCAACAGCTGGCTTTAAGACAGTCGTATTCTTTTCCTACGTTCTGATTGGGATTTTACTTATTGGTTTCTTAATTATTAAACCGCTGCTTTCTATGTTGAAGTTAGGTAAACACCTCTCATTCGATGAGGCTTCGGTAATTATTGGAAATCATTTTCATGATATTAAAGACAAATTGCTAAATACACTCCAATTACATCAACTATCTGCACAACAACCTGGAAATAATCAACTAATTCTGGCCAGTATCGATCAAAAAATCCTGGAACTGAAACCCGTTCCCTTTTACACCGCCGTCCGCATTGATGATAACAAGAAGTACCTCAAATACCTCTTGTTTCCGTTAGCTATCATTTTGCTTATTGCCATTATTGCACCCGCTATTTTGAAAGATGGAACCACTAGCTTCTTAAAATATGATGAATATATCGCTCCAAAGGCTCCTTTTAGCTTCGAATTAAGAAATAAAACCTTAACTGTTACGCAAGGCGATGACCTTACTCTCCTGTTAAGGCTTAAAGGCGATGAACTTCCGGCAGATGTTTATGTAGAAGATGAAAAAAATACCTATAAATTAGAAAGAGAGCAAATCACCAATTTTAAATACACTTTTAAGAATATACAAAAGGATAAAAAACTCATTTTTAAGGGTGGGGGGTTTAGCTCATCTCCATTTGTAATCAGCGTAAAACCCCGTCCGGAACTTTTGAGTGCAACAGCTACACTGAACTACCCCGGCTATTTAGGTAAAAAAAATGAAGTGGTTTCTAATGTTGGAGATATGCTTTTACCAGAAGGAACACGGGTAACATGGAACTTCAAAACGGGTAAAAGCAATGCGCTGCTTTTCATTTTAAACGGCATTGAAAATATATTGAAAGTGACTGAAGATGCGTCGGCATTTAGCGCCACTATTAAGAACAGCTCGAAGTACAGTATCACTCCTAAAAACGATTTTGTTACGATAAAAGATTCTCTCTCCCATCAAATTACAGTAATTAAAGATCAATCGCCTGGTATTATTGTTGGAGAAAAGGCAGATTCGATCAGTAATAAAGCATTATATTTTAGTGGTCAGGTAACTGATGATTACGGCTTCAGCAGATTGAGTTTCAAATATAACATCAAGGAAAATAATAAGTTAATTAGCTCTGTAACCAAAAATATCTCAATAAAAAGCAATGCTTTAGAAAATCCATTTTTCTATTTCTGGGATCTCAAAACAGTATCAGTAAAGCCGGGACAAGATATAGAATACTATTTTGAAGTAGCTGATAACGATGGTGTTAATGGGGCAAAGATTACCCGATCGGAAATTAAGATCTTCAAATCGCCAACTAAAAAAGAAACAGCAGAACAGGTAAATGCCAACAGTCAGGCACTTAAGCAAAAAGTTCAGTCGGCTATCCGTTTAGCCAGTACTATTGAAAAGGAAAGTAAAAAGGTTGCTGAAAGTTTAATCGATAAAAAACAGATTTCCTTCGAAGATAAAAAACAGATCGAAGCGCTTTTGGATAAACAAAAACAGTTAGATGAGGCAGTAAAAGAGATTAAAGATCAGAACGATAAAAATATTCAGCAACAAGAAGACCAGAAGCAAACCGAAGAACTTTTAGAAAAGCAAAAACAGATTAAAGATTTGTTCGATAATGTGCTAGATGACAAGACTAAAGAACTTCTGCAGAAGCTTCAAAATCTGATGAATGAGAAAAATAAAGATCAAACTCAGAATGAGCTTTCTAAAATGCAGCTGGATAATAAAACGTTAAAAAATGAACTAGACAGGATTTTGGAATTGTACAAACAACTTGAATTTGAGCAAAATCTTCAAAATGATATAGACCGTTTAAATGAATTGGCTAAAGAGCAGAAAGATTTGAGCAAAGAAACCGCTGGTAAAAAACAAGATAATGAGTCGCTTAAACAAAAACAGGATGCCCTCAACAAGGAAATGAAGGATCTGAAGGATGATTTAAAGAAACTTGAGGAGAAAAATCAGTCCTTAGAAAAGCCAAACCCATTTGAAAACCCTGAAAAAGATGTTCAGGATATTCAAAAGAATCAGCAGGATAGCAAAGAAGCACTTGACAAAGAAGATGCTAAGGGAGCCAGTCAGAAACAACAGAAAGCCGGCGAGGAAATGGAGAAGCTTTCTAAAAAGATGAATGAAATGCAGCAGCAAGGTGAGGAAATGGAAAATAACCTGAATGCTAAAGAATTGCGCCGTCTTTTAGAAAACTTATTGAATACCTCATTTGAACAAGAGAAAGTGATGCTTACGCTTAAAAAAATGAACCAGGCCGATCCTTCATATACCACTAATGTTCAAAAACAGCGGGCCATAAAAGATAACCTGAAAACCATTGCAGATAGCTTGTATAGTTTGAGTAAACGTGTACCTCAGATAGAATCTACAGTAAATGAGGAGATGAATAAAATAAACTTTAATCTGGATAAGAGTTTAGAAAGTCTGGGGGAACGAAGAACACCCGATGCAAATCGTTATCAGCAATTTACCATGACATCAATTAATAATCTTTCGTTAATGTTAAGTGAAGCATTGAGCCAGTTGCAGAATATGAGTAAAAACTCAAAAGGAGGCAGTGGTAAGAAGCAGAAGCAAGGAATGAAGCAGCTTTCGCAAATGCAGGATCAGTTGAATAAGAGCATGCAAAAGGCCCGCGAGCAGATGCAGAAATCCGGAGGTAACCAGGGTACTGTTGGAAAGGGACAAATGAGCCAGGAGTTCGGGAAAATGGCCCAACAACAGCAGATGATTCGCCAGGCTTTGGAAAAAATCAACCGGGAAGAAAATAAAGATGGCTCTGGAAAGTTGGGAAACCTGAATGAAGCCATTAAAGAGATGAAAAAGACAGAGAGCGATTTGGTTAACAAACGTCTGCAACAGGAAACCCTGAACCGGCAAAAAGAACTGTTAACTAAATTATTGAACGCTGAAAAAGCAGAGCGCGATCAGGATGAAGATAGTAAACGCGAGAGTAAAGCTGCTAAAGAATTTCCGCCTTCTTATCAAAAAATGATCCAGCAGTATAATCAAAAGCAAAAAAATGGAGATGATATGTTGCAGAAATTGCCCCCATCACTAAATTATTATTACAAAAATAAAATTGCCGAATACCTGAAAGGGTTGAATATGGTAAGATAATACATTCTTTATTAACTGACATAATTTGACGTGTGTGAGTTCGTTACTTGCGATCGAAATAAATTGAGTGCAACGACTGCTATCTCTCGCTTAACTTTATTTACTAAATTTGCAGCATTAAATCATTCAAAAATGCCTGCAATTTCCTTTTTTACTGAATCCATCAGCTATAATCTTCCTAAAAAACTTAAGGTTAAAAAATGGATTAAAGCAACTATTGAAAAAGAAGGTTTCAAGTTACAGGAACTAAATTTTATTTTTTGCAGCGATGAATACCTTCTTGGTATTAATCAACAGTACCTCAACCATGATACTTATACAGATATCATTACTTTCGATAACTCAGAAGATGATAAAAAAATTGTTAGCGATATTTTTATCAGCATTGAACGGGTACAGGAGAATGCTGAAACATTTAAAACAAATGATTTTGATGAGGTATGCCGCATTATGATCCACGGAACGCTACATCTATTAGGTTACAAAGACAAAGGCAAGGTAGCTAAAGCGTTAATGACTCAAAAAGAAGATGAGTATTTGGCGTGTAGGACTGAAGTAGGATTAGTTTAATTCCATCATTTAGACCGTAGTGCAGAATCTCTGTTCTTTATTTTAGATAAGGTTAAAAGATATCTTAGTTGCGTTACGCTACACTCGAAATGACGACAGATATAGCAACCATAACCTAACTACCACAGAAAAATAAACCTAAGGGATTGCTGCGGAAACCAAAAGCTTGAGATTGTAAAATGAACTGTGTCAGTTAAGGAATTAAGAATTTGATTTTTTAACTTTATGATACAGATTATGAGTGA
>NZ_WKKH01000026.1 GCF_009674725.1 Pedobacter petrophilus
TGGTTGAAACCAATGACGATGAACCCAGAAATCGCTATAAAACCAGCGCTATAGCCACCATCCATTTCATGGCAGTCCGCTTCAGCTCACTGCTACCAATTATCCAAAAAAACCTTATATTGGCTTTTAGTTAAACTTTGAAACATGTCGTATGTAAGAATTTGGGTTCACTTAGTGTTCTCAACTAAAAACCGGCATCCCTATTTAACCAAGAACATCCGCTATAAACTACAAAGCCATATTATTGAAAATTGTAAAGAAAAATCGATTTTCCTACAAGCTGTTAATGGTTATACTGATCATCTGCACTGTCTCATTTCAATAAGAGGAGAACAGAGTATAGCGAAAATAGCACAGCTGATTAAAGGTGAATCTGCTTTCTGGATTAATAAAAACAAGCTGACTGATGAAACCTTTATGTGGCAAAACGAGTATTATGCTGTTTCAGTAAGTGAATCGAATGTTGAGATTGTAACCAACTATATAAAGAATCAAGAAAAACACCACAGTAAAAAATCATTCGCAGAAGAAGCGAAAGAATTCGCCGATAAGTTTAAATTTGATTAAAAAATATTAAAAAATGCTCACGCTAAATTTTACTAAATTTCCTGTTCTCGAAACCGAACGACTAATTTTAAGAGAACATAGCTTCTCAGATGCAGAAACCTTATATGCCATGCGTACCGATGAAAGGGTAATGAAATACATTGATAGAGAGCGGCCAGCAGATTTATTAACGATAAAAACGATTATTACAAAATTTAATGAAGGTTTTGAAAATGGCAATAACCTGGCCTGGATAATCGTGTTAAAAGAAAATCCAGAACAAATGATTGGTACAGTAGGCTTTTGGCAAACAGATTATGCCAATCACAGGGCAGAAATCGGCTATATGCTTCATCCTGATTTCTGGAGAAAGGGAATAATCACCGAAGCCCTAAAAAAAGCAATAGATTTTGGTTTCGAAACCATGAATTTACATACCATTAAGGCAAATATCAATACGGGAAATGAAGCTTCCAGACAAATATTAATCAAACATGGCTTCGTAAAAGAAGCACTTTTTAAGCAAGACTACTATTTCAAAGGAAAATTCCTCGACAGTGAAATTTATGGACTAATCAATCCAAATCATTAATAAAAATGCATACAAATATTACAAGTTTGCACAATTGCTTTTTTTAAGCAGATATTTCGAAAAGCACTTCATTCTTAATACAATAACCACATATTTCAAAGCGCTGCGAAATAAAATTTCAGATTTCTCCAGATCCAGGTAAATATCAGTTTTATCGCCAAAAAAACTGCTAATTGCTCACTATAATTATTACAAAATACACGCATTATTGCCTTTGGTTTCAAAGCGATTAATAATTATATTTGCCACCGTTATTAAAATTTACAATGAGAGAAATCCAATTTAGAGAAGCACTACGCGAAGCCATGCAAGAAGAAATGCGTAAAGATGACCGCGTTTTTTTATTAGGTGAAGAAGTAGCAGAATATAACGGTGCATACAAAGTGAGTCAGGGCATGCTTGATGAATTTGGTGCTAAACGTATTATCGATACCCCTATTGCCGAATTAGGTTTCGCTGGGATTGCAACTGGTGCCGCAACTGCTGGCCTTATTCCAATTGTAGAGTTTATGACATTTAACTTCTCTTTGGTAGCAATTGACCAGATCATCAATGGTGCTGCGAAGATATTATCAATGAGCGGTGGTCAGTTCTCTTGTCCTATGGTTTTCCGTGGTCCAACAGGTAACGCTGGCCAGTTAGGTGCACAACACTCCCAAAACTTCGAAAACTGGTTTGCAAACACTCCAGGTTTAAAAGTTGTGATTCCATCAACTCCATACGAAGCTAAAGGTTTACTAAAACAAGCTATTATTGATCCAGACCCGGTTATTTTCATGGAATCTGAAGTAATGTATGGTGATAAGGGTGATGTTCCAGCAGAAGAATATTACATCGAATTTGGTAAAGCAAACATAACCAAAGAAGGTACTGATGTTACCATTGTAACTTTCGGTAAAATGTTAACCCGCGTGGTAAACCCTGCTGTAGAAGAATTGACTAAAGAAGGTATTAATGTTGAAGTGATCGATTTACGTACGGTTCGTCCTATCGATTATGATACCATTATCAAATCTGTTAAGAAAACAAACCGTTTGGTTGTAGTAGAAGAAGCGTGGCCTTTGGCATCACTTTCTGGCGAGATTGCTTTCATGGTACAAAAAAGAGCTTTCGACTATTTAGATGCTCCGGTTTTAAGAATCACTTGTGCTGATGTTCCACTTCCATATTCTCCAACTTTAATTGCAGCGAGCTTACCAAATGCAGATAAAGTAGTTAAAGCGGTTAAAGAAGTAATGTACGCAACAAAATAAGAATTATTCGTCTAAGCAAGTCGAAGACTAAACATACAAATCCTCTAAGCAAATGTTTAGAGGATTTTTTTTACAAAATTTTTAGGCATAGGCGAATTAAAATCATTTTGAAAATCAACGGCAACAATCCTTGGCCGGTTCAGCCCTGCCATCCACTTCAATCTTTTTGAATGCTACCCCTTCCTTATTTTCGTTAGTGCGAAGAGGAAGCAACCGGGTAATCTTTCCAGCCAGCGTACAAAAAGTATTTCCGTTACTGTCAGGTTTATCCAACAAAAAACTGTGCTAAAAACTTCATTCTGTTCCTGCTCAAACATAAAATCTTTATCTTCGTCTCGTTAAAAACCCCATTACCTAATGTCTGAATACATAGCTGAGCAAACCTTCGAAAAAGCCGATTTCACCTTAAGAGCACTGCCAAAAGGCGAATATGAAAACTGCAAATTTACATACTGCGACTTCTCCGGTTCAGATTTAAGTGGCGTCAGGTTTTTAAATTGTGAGTTTGTTTCCTGTAACCTAAGCCTGGCTATGCTAACCAAAACCTCATTTAATGAGGTAAATTTCAAAGACTGCAAAATGTTAGGCTTACGTTTCGAAAACTGCAACGATTTTGGTCTCGCATTTAGTTTCGATAGCTGTAAATTGGATCATTCATCCTTTTATAAGCTAAAGTTAAAAAAGACTAATTTTAAAAACAACCAACTCCACGAAGTTGATTTTACCGAATCTGACTTAAGCAATTCGAGTTTCGATTACTGCGATTTCCTTAACGCAACATTCGACAGGACCAATCTTGAAAAAACTGATTTCCGAACCGCAACTCATTACATAATTGATCCCGATAAAAACAGAATCAAAAAAGCCAGGTTTTCTCAGTCCGGATTAGCAGGCTTATTGACTAAACACGACATTATCATCAGTCAATAATTTATTTAACTTTTTAAATTTCACATCAATACAAGCATATTCTGGAAAAACAAGAACCAGAGTCTATTACTCAGTTTCCGGCTGCTACACAAAAGATCCTGTAGCAGGTAAGTAAAGGCCATTCACTTAGCAGTGCCCGCCCCAAAGGAAATATTAGCTATAAAATGCCCGCGTTTAAACATTAAGATATTCTGGTTTATTTCGCTATTGGAATTGAAGCCTCTAAATGCGCGATCTAAAACTACCAACGGAGTAAAGGTGCAGTTCAATTCCCGGTTGATCAAGAAATAAATTTAATCGCCAGAATGACTAAGTTCAGCACACAAAGAAATTTGAAAAAATTTCTAAACCAAAAGAAAATATCTGCTGAAAGACCGATCTGATATAAATTAGATAACATCAGGGATAAAAAAGATTTTTCACTTAAATTGTTACAAATCTTTTGATGTAGTACCAAAAATGTTGTAAGTTTAAAGTTTTTTAAGAGGCTACCAATTAATCTTTTTCAAACCATTCAATGTTACGCGTAGATAGCTCAAAAGCTTGTAAAATTGTTTACTCATTGTGCAAACATGAGTACCTGGGCTATTTAATTGAACCTCACATTGTTCAACTTAATCCGAATGGAGATTTTTCCTTCACTTATCAAAGGATTTTCACCCATACTGCCGAAGAATTTAAAGCCTGTTTAACAGACATTGATTATAAGCTGATCAAAATTCTTGACGATATTGAACAAGATTCAGTCATCAAAAAACATTATAAAAAGCTAATCCGGCCTACCGAATTCTTCGCGAAAATATTCGATGATAAATTCTATGAAAGCGTTAGACCTAAAATAGAAAAAAAACTTGCTGAGGCACTCGAAATACTAAAGGTTCAGAATGAACTTTATGTAATGGACAAAGACGGCTGGCCTGTAGAACGCAAAATTGAGCTGGCCACCGAACCTGCGTCAATTCTATTCCATTTCCGTAGAAACGAAACCGAAACACGATATTTCCCAACCATTAAATACCAGAATCTGCGAATTGAATTTATGTTCAAGGAAGCACAAATCATCAGCAATAAACCTGCCTGGTTATTGCTAAATGATGTTTTATACTTTTTTGATCAGGATATTGAAGGCAAAAAACTTCAGCCTTTTTTAGCTAAACGATACATTTCCATTCCAAAATCTACAGAAGCCACATACTTTGAAAAATTTGTTGCTCCATTGATAGAAAAGCATCATGTTTATGCCGAAGGTTTCGAAATCAGAACAGAACAATTTGAAGCTACACCCGTTATCAAAGTATTATATGTTGATGGCGGAATATCTCAGATTCAACTGTATTTTAAATATGGCGAATACAATTTCTCTATAGAAAATGCACATAAGGTAACGGTTCGGTTGGAGAAAACCGCAGATAATTATATTTTCCACCGCATTAAACGCTCTGCCGACTGGGAGAAAAAACAGTTCAATCTACTTCTTTCGCTAGGCCTAAAAAAAACCAGTGCACTTTTCAATAACCTTGAAGTAAACAGCAGCGAAGAAAATCCAAGTTATGCCGCCATTAACTGGGTAAATGAACACATCGAAATGCTCGAATCGCTTGGTTTTGAAATTGAGCAATCTACCGGTCAGAAACGTTTTGTATTTGGCACCAGCAAAATCGATTTAGAAGTTAAAGAAGGAAACGACTGGTTTGACATTAACGCCGTAGTTTGGTTTGGCAAATATCAGATTCCCTTTCTTTCCCTTAAACAGCATATTCTCCATAAAAGGAGAGAATTTCTTTTACCAGATGGTGAAGTAGCGATAATTCCTGAAAAATGGTTCACGCAATACGGTAGTTTGTTTAGTTTAGCAGAAACAGGCAAAAACCTCAGATTAAAAAAACACCATATCGGCTTACTTAATGATCTAGCCGAAGATAGTTTGGCGAATATTACACTGGAACGTAAGCTTCAGCGACTAACAGATTTTGAAGATATTGCAGATACGCAAATGCCGGTGCACTTTAAAGGTAGTCTTCGTGATTATCAAAAAGCAGGCTATAACTGGTTTAGCTTTTTACGCGAATATAATTTTGGTGGCTGCCTTGCAGATGATATGGGTTTGGGTAAAACCATCCAGACATTGGCCATGTTGCAAAAAGTGAAAGAAGATGATCAGGCAGCGGCTACTCCAAGCACCTCTCTCATTATCATGCCTACCTCATTAATTTATAACTGGTTAACGGAGGCTAAAAAGTTTACACCAAAACTGAAAATTTATGCCCATACGGGTAGTAACCGGAATAAAGATGTAGCCATTTTTGCAAATTACGATATCATCATCACCACTTACGGCGTAACGAGAGTTGATGTAGAGGAATTGAAAGACTTTTATTTTAATTATGTAATTCTGGATGAAAGTCAGAATATTAAAAATCCTGCATCTAAGTCATTTAAAGCGGTAAGAAGTCTGAAATCCAGACATAGGCTTATTTTGAGTGGTACGCCTGTAGAGAATTCTGTAGGTGATTTGTGGTCGCAACTTACTTTTTTAAACCCGGGTTTATTAGGCACTCAGGCATTTTTTAATGAGGAATATGTGCAGGCTATTGAGAAGAAAAAGGATGAGGAAAAGGCACGGAAACTACAATCTATTATCAAGCCATTTGTGCTGCGCAGAACCAAGGAGCAAGTTGCTGCAGAATTACCACCAAAAACGGAACAGGTAATCTACTGTGATATGAGCGAGGATCAGGCGGCTTATTATGAGAAAACAAAATCGGCCTATCGCAATGATTTACTTCAAAGCATGGATGATGGAACTTTTGCACAAAAGCAAGTCCAGCTGTTACAAGGCTTAACGGCCTTACGCCAACTGGCCAACCACCCGATTATGATTGATAGCGCATACCTTTCGGATTCAGGCAAATTTGAAAACGTAATTCACACACTGGATAATGTGCTTAAAGGCGGACATAAAGTACTGGTATTTTCGCAATTTGTAAAGCACCTGGATATTTTTAAGAAGCATTTCGAAACAGAAAATATACCTTTTGCATACCTGGATGGTTCTACGCGCAACCGTGGTGAAATTGTATCAGAGTTTCAGCAGAATACAGATTTAAAGGTCTTCTTAATTTCTATAAAAGCTGGAGGAGTTGGTTTAAACCTAACCCAGGCTGATTATGTGTTTATTCTAGATCCATGGTGGAATCCTGCGGTAGAACAACAGGCCATCGATAGAACGCATAGAATTGGCCAGGATAAAAAGGTTTTTATCTATAAATTCATTGCAAAAGATACGGTAGAAGAAAAAATTCTGGCTTTGCAAAACCGCAAAAAAACACTGGCAAATTCTTTAATTACCACCGAAGAAAGTTTCTTTAAATCGTTAAGTAAAGATGATATCAGGGATATCTTAAACTAGCCTTAGATTTAAGCGTTATAAAATTCTCTTTATCATTTTAAAACTCTATCATTTTCTAATTGTTAAGTAGTTAACATAAATCTATTATCATGGAAAACGAAAATTTAAATAGAGCCATCGACAATGTAAAAGAGGCCTGGAAATACCCTGAATTATTTCAAAACATTTCAACATCAGAACGCTGGTTATCTGGCGCAGCCGGAACTTACCTGCTTTTCAAAGGGTTAACAAATGTATTTTCACATCCGGTAATTGCATTAACAGGCGCGGCAGCCGGTGCCGGCTTACTTTATAGGGGCTTAACCGGATATTGCCCGCTAAAAGATTTGCAGGAGCAGCGCGAAGAATTGGCACCAGATGAAATCATTGTCAGGGAAACTTATCTTGCTGATGATTTGGCGTAATAAATTGAACACGAAATTTCCTTTTCTTAATAAACTGGTTAACTTTAAAAAAGATAACCTACAATTATGAGCAAATACGCATTACTTTTTATTCCAACTCTATTTGGTATGTCGGCATTAGCGCAGGAAAAAAAAACAGATCCGGCGAAAGAAGCTGCTAAAACAGAAGTCTGGGAACCAGTTCCTAAAACTGTTACTCCAGGGGGCCTCCCTCAGGAAGCACCTTCTGACGCGACAATTTTGTTTAACGGCAGAAACCTGGATGCGTGGCATTCGGTTAATGATCCTTCAAAACCTGCTGCCTGGACAATAGATGACGGCTTTTTCACTGTAAAAAAAGGCACCGGAAATATTGAAACCAATAAAAAATTTACCGATTATCAGCTTCATATGGAGTGGCGAATTCCTGCAAATATTACCGGAACGAGCCAGGCCAGAGGAAATAGCGGTGTATTTTTAGCTTCTACAGGGCCAGGAGATAATGGTTATGAGATCCAGATCATGGATTCTTATAACAATAAAACTTATGTGAATGGCCAAACCGGAAGCGTTTACAAACAGGGGATTCCGTTAGCCAATGCAAATAAAAAACCAGGTGAATGGCAATACTATGATATCATTTGGAATGCGCCAAGATTTAATGAAGATGGATCAGTTTCAAAACCTGCAACCGTAACCGTAATCCTTAACGGTGTATTATTACAAAACAATTTTGTTGTAAAAGGTGAAACGAGGTGGATTGGTGCCCCGGAATACAAAAAACATGGCGCAACATCTATTAAACTTCAAGATCACGGCGACCCAAGTCCGCCGATTAGCTTCAGAAACATTTGGATTAGAGACTTATAATTCTTCAAAACCTGCAAATCACCTTTGCAGGTTTTTTTATTTTATTAATCCTATTCAGCTTGAAGTACTTTCATATAAACACCCCGCTCTATCATCTCGGCACCTAAACTCAACAAATGGTCGTTTGGCAACTGGCAATCAATCAAATCAATATTTAGCTTGCTCAAATAAATTAATGCCGCTTTTGAAGCATTACTAACTTTGCTGAACATACTTTCGCCACAAAACACCCGGTTCACCTTTAAACCATACAAACCGCCCACCAGTTGCTCATCCAGCCAAACCTCCACACTATGGGCAAAACCATTTTTATGGAGGTTAATATAAGCAGCCTGCATCTCGTTGGTAATCCACGTTCCATCCTGGCCCTTCCTTGGAGTTTTGGCACAACTTAAAATCACTTCTTCAAATGCGGTATTCACTGTAATTTTAAATACTTCATCACGCAATACTTTTTTCATGCTTTTACTCACCAGAATGCGATCAGGATAAATTACACATCTTTGATGTGGCGAATACCACAGGATTGGCTCTCCTTCGCTAAACCACGGAAAAATGCCGTTTGAATAAGCCAGCAGTAGCCTCTCCATACTTAAATCGCCACCGATAGCAAGTAAACCATCTTCTTCAGCCAAAGCTGGATCGGGAAAAACCATTTCATGGTCTGGCAGTCGAAAAAACATCTTCAAAAATAAGAAAGAAAATAATGATTAAACCCAGACGTTTAAATTATGTCATACAGTTAAACTGTTAATTATGAGCGCCAAAGAAAATTTCTTCAAAGTAAAGCATCTTTATAACAGAGCAGGATTTGGGATCTCTTACTCCGATTTACAAAAACTCAGCAGAAAAAATGTTGATAAGGTTGTTTCAGACCTGCTCAAAGAACCAAAGCCTAACGATTTGATAACCTTGGTTGATGGGATGGAATCTAAACGTCAAATGCTGATTCAATCTGGTTTATACGCAAAAAAAGATCTAAATGATGAAGAGAAAAAAATGCGTCAGGAAATCGTTCGAATGCAGAATGAAGTGAGTAAAGACCTGAACATTACCTGGGTGAATAAAATGATCAATACCACATCTCCCCTCCGCGAAAAAATGACCCTTTTTTGGCATGGACATTTCGCCTGCCGCAGCAATGATCCGCTTTATGCACAGCAGCTTAATAACATTCAAAGGCTACACGGATTAGGAAGTTTTAAAACACTGCTCGTGGAAGTCTCAAAATCGCCAGCAATGCTGCAGTATCTAAATAATCAACAAAATAGAAAGGGCAAACCGAACGAGAATTTTGCACGGGAGTTGATGGAGCTTTTCACCCTGGGCAGAGGAAATTATACTGAGCATGACATTAAAGAATCTGCCAGGTCTTTTACTGGCTGGATGTATGATAAAGACGGAACATTCATCTTCCGCCAGAACCTGCACGACGAAGGCCCTAAAACTTTTTTTGGCAAAACAGGTAATTTTGACGGAGAAAACATCATCGATCTCATTTTAGAAAAACCAGAAACGGCTACATTTATTGCTAGAAAAATTTATAAATTCTTTGTAAATGATCAACCTAATGAAGATCATGTGAAAGAACTTAGCAGTCATTTTTACGCGTCTAATTATCAGATTTCAGAATTGGTAAAAAAAATGTTCACTGCTGATTGGTTTTACAATTCAGAAAATGTGGGTACTAAAATTAAATCGCCCGTAGAATTTTTGGTTGGCCTGAGCCGTGAGTTTTATGTAACCTATAACAAGCCGCAAATACTCATTCAATTACAAAGTAGTTTGGGCCAATACCTTTTTAACCCACCCAATGTTGCAGGGTGGCCAGGCGGGCAAAGCTGGATCGACAGCTCTTCACTAATGTTGAGAATGCGGATTCCATCGTTGGTATTAAATGATGGCGAGATTGATTTCAGTGGCAAAGCCGATCCGGAAGATGAAGCTGTAATTGCCTTAAACAGAAGTGCCACGGCAAATGCAAATGCCAAGGCTAAACCAAAATCTTATGTGAATGCAAATGCCGATTGGCCAAAATTTATAGATACTTTACCTAAGCGGATTTCGCCTCTTGAACTTACGGAGTTTTTATTACAGCCTAAACTGAATGATAAGATAATAAAAATGGTGAGCGACAATAAGGGCCTCAGAAGCACAGCCGTAGAAATTACCAGTATGCCCGAATATCAGTTGGGCTAAACCTAAAATCCGAAGGAGATGAACAGAAGAAATTTTTTAAGAAATACAGGGTTTGTTGCTGCAGGATCATTATTTGTTCCTGCATTTATGAAACCGCTGGAAGCGATGGCGCTTGATGAGTTAAGCCTTTATAAAAATCTGGTGGTGGTGCAACTTTCAGGTGGTAACGATGGTTTAAATACCGTTGTACCTTTTGGAAACGATATTTATTATCAAAAAAGAAAAAATATCGCCATTAAACCCGAAGATGTAATTAAGCTGAACGATATGCAGGGGCTGAACCCGAATATGGCTGCCCTGCAAGAAATTCATGATCAGGGCTGGATGACGATTATTAATGATGTAGGCTATCCAAACCCTGATCGTTCGCACTTTAGATCGATGGATATTTGGCAAACCGGTAGCGACAGTAACCAGTTTCTTTCCACCGGATGGATTGGGCGTTACCTGGATAGCAATTGCCAAACCTGCAAGTTTCCATACACTGCCATCGAGGTAGATGACTCATTGTCGTTAGCCATGAAAGGTCAGACTAAAAAAGGAATCGCCTTGAAAGATCCCGCGGCCTTATTTCGCAATACGAATAATCCATTTTTCAAAGCCGTATTGCAAGGCGATAAAGAACATTTAGACGAAGATAATTTAGGTTATCTGTATAAAACCATGATCGAAACCCAGTCATCGGCAAGCTACATCCAAAACACCTCTAAAATTTATCAATCTAAAGCCACCTATCCAAATACCGGTTTTTCCAACCAGCTCAAAACGGTTTCAAAATTTATTTCATCAGGGTTAAAAACCAGGGTTTATTATGTATCTCTTAGCGGTTTCGATACCCATGTAAATCAAACCACCCAACAGGGTAATTTATTAAAACAGTATAGCGAAGGCATGGCAATTTTTCTAAAAGATTTGAAAGCCAATAACAAACTCGAAGATACGCTGGTAGTAACTTTTTCAGAATTTGGCCGACGGGTGGAACAAAACGCGAGTAATGGTACCGATCATGGAACGGCCAATAATATGTTTATTTTTGGCGGTCGCCTAAAAAAACAAGGAATTTTTAATGCTGCACCAAACCTGAGTGATTTAGACGGCGGCGACCTAAAATACCAATTGGATTTTCGGCAGGTTTACGGCACCATTTTAGACAAATGGCTGGATGTAAATAACAGTGAAATCCTAAATAAAAAATTTAACACGCTGGATTTTATCTAAAATTTAGAAAGCAAAACCTGTGCCTGCTTCGGCTGCTCCTGTCCTGCTACAACGCCGGCAATAGAAAAATTGCCGGCGTTTTCGTTGCTACCCGTTTAGCCGACTAGGCTTTTATAAGTCTTACTTCTGTGAAAGGTAAACTATTTCTTTTTCAAAACATATACAGCACTACTATCGCTTTTGGCTTCACGTTCTGAAAAAACCTGAAACAGCTCATAGCCATATGATTTCACCTTGTTAACAAATTCTAAAGCAGAATTAAATTCCATTTTTTTTCCGTTGTCATCTTTGATGCAAAGATTGTTTGAATCAGAAGTAATCTGGCCATATTCTACCTCAATAAAAACCTTATCGGAAAAAGTTCGCTCAATTTGCTTTATCTGGATGTAATCAGCAGTAATTTCACTTAGCCGCACTCCATTTACGGTTTGTGCTTTAACATCGAATAATGCAAAGCCAGCCACCAGCGTGGCCAAAATCATTAATTTTTTCATCATGTGTTTCTTTTGTGTGTGTGGTTAAATTAAGAATAATCAGGCGATGAAAAAAGAAGATTTAATAGATAGTTGTAACATTTTTATCAAAAACCGATCTTAAATTAAAAAAAGAAAATGAACTTTCTAGGTAATATTATTTGGGTAATTTTTGGTGGAATTTTTATTTTCTTCGAATACATTATTGGCGGATTAATCCTTTGTTTAACCATTATAGGTATCCCTTTTGGCATTCAGTGTTTCAAATTTGCAATAGTTGGCCTGGCACCTTTTGGAGTTAAAATCACCGATACTTCTTCCAATACCGGCTGTTTATCTACCATTATGAATTTCCTTTGGCTGGTATGCGGTGGTTTCTGGATTGCGCTTACCCATTTATTTTTCGGAATCTTATTTTGCATCACCATCATTGGCATTCCATTCGGAAGGCAACACTTCAAACTAATGAACCTTGCCTTTACGCCATTTGGCAAATCAATTTCTTAAAGGTTTAATATAAAATGCTGCATGATTATTCAATGAGACCAATAGTTTTAGAATGCTGAATTGCCTCGTCACTGGTATTAAATAAACATGTATTCACATTCTTGGCTTTTGCTTTATTTAATAATTCTAGGGTTTGATCACCCTTTTCAGTCCTGATATTGCGGATATAAATTGCTTCAATATTTTCAGGATATTTTTCCACAATCTGGGTATAAATTTGCGGATCCTGCTGCGAATTATCACCGAAAAAAATAAACTTCTGATTTGGAAAAGCATCCAAAATACGCATTACTCTAAGCAACTTTCCCTCGTGGCCGGTCTTACCTGTTTTTAGTAAATCGCTCCACTTTTTTAGGGTATTAAGCAAAAAAGCACCATCCGGAAGTTTATTAAACCGAAAGGTTTCCAGCAGGTAATCATATAAATTCCACTCGCTGCTGCTTACGTAAAAAAAGGGATTAGGCTGATCTGGCTTAGTATGCGATAAAGCAAGTAGCTGATAATGATCTGCCGCATCTGGAAATGTTTTTCGGGTATGTGGATTTTTAATAAACAGCTCCCTAAGCCTTCTTCCAATGGTTGCAGAGTGCGAAATCATCACGGTATCGTCCACGTCAGAGATGAAGGCATATTGCGTAATGTGTGGTACATAAACTTTCCCTTCACCAGTATTCAGAATATTTCCTTCCTGATCCACAGCCTCTACTTTTACGTAGTGCCACCCGGCCGATACATCTTCTTCAGCTTCCCATTCAAACTTAAAAAAACCATCTTTTTCAGTCTTCTGATAAATTGTTTGTCCGTAAAACTGAAGTTGCACCGCTACTGAAGGATATGGTTGTAAAATGAATAATTTTAAAAGGTGAATGATATTTACAAAGATATTGTTGCTGTAAACCTGCTTTACTTTCGATTTGCGCTTAAACACATGACCATAAACAACCAGGTTATGCTTGTGCCCATAACCATGATAAACTTTTACACTTACAGATTTATTCATTGATATTAAAACAGAGTTTAGCAAAAGTTGTTTGTGTTTTAAACCATTAGGTTAAGCACATGAAATTACTGTTCATCATAAATCCTGGCTCAGGTAGCCACAATATCAATTTCAAGGAAGTGATTTCTTCACACTTTTCATCAAAAGAAGTGTCAATCGAATTATTTGAACTTCCAAAAGATTGCGCTATTGAACAAATAAAAGATAAGATTAAACAGGAAAAAGCAGATCGGGTGGTAGCAGTTGGCGGCGATGGGACACTAAAACTTGTTGCAGAATGTTTACTCAATACCGATGTTCCGATTGGGATTATTCCGGCCGGCTCTGCGAACGGAATGGCAAAAGAACTCGGAATCCCGACTGAGATTGAACAGGCATTAGATCTGGTCTTAACGGGCAAACCACATCAAATTCACGCTATTAAGCTGAATAACGAAATTTGCATCCACCTTTCTGATCTTGGCTTTAATGCTTATCTGGTTAAGAAGTTTGATACATTGCCAGAACGCGGCATGTGGGGCTATGCCAAGGCCACATGGCATGCCTTGTGGAACCACAAAAGAATGCAGATTGAATTGAACATTAAGGGCGAAACCATAAAATCTGCAGCAGCAATGGTGGCTATAGCAAACGCAACAATGTACGGAACAGGACTGAAAATTAACCCGGATGGTAAACTCAACGACGAATTATTCGAGATCATTGTGGTTAAGGATTATTCTTATCTGGAGATTCTGAAAATCTGGCTTACAAAATTGCCTTTCAACCCTAAAAAAATTGAAGTTTTTCAAACATCGAAAGTGAAAATATTCTCCAAATATAAGGCCCACTTCCAGATTGATGGGGAATATGTTGGCAAGGTAAACGAAGTAACCGCAGAAATTTTACCAGCTTCAGTAACCGTAATTTTATAGTTTGAAATATTGATTCAATAACGCAGATATACCGGATAAACACAGATAAGCGCTGTGTTCTATTTAGTTTAATACTCCTTCCACCGGACTTATGCTGAGATCTTCAATACTTAATACCAATATAACCTAAAATTTAACACCTGATCTGTGTTTCTCTGTGCCCAACTGTGGTTTAAAATCAGAATAGCTCACAACCGAAACTCCATTTAAAAATGTCTTCTGTGTATTCGAACCGTAAAATATAGCCTGAAAAACTCCGCAATGAAGCAAATGCGAAACAGGATATTAAACCAGGCCTCACTCAAATTCAGCAATTCAGGCAAATAAGTAATGAAGCCAACAGAAAAAATCCAGACTACTAATCGAAATGGAAACTGGATATAATAGGCAATAAACCCGATTTTTTTAACCATCAGCAGGCCAATTGCAGAAACAAAAAGCAGCACAAATAAAAACAATGTTAGCCATACTTTTACCTGCGAAACCAACTGATCCGGAGTCTCCTGAATATGGGTAATCATTCCCCAAAACTGTTTCCCCAATAAAATAATGCTAATCAGGTCCAGGAAAGCAAAAAACCTCAATGTGTTTTTCATCTATTTACAATATTTCGAGAGTTGAGTATCTGCTAAATTACTCCCCATGTTTTTAACAAACGAAAAATCTTCACAAGCACCTTGCTTATCGCCTTGTTTAATCTTTTGTAACCCTGTTTCTATTCTAGAGTTGAGGTATTCATCATCAATCCCTAATTGTTTTTTTATGGCGATAAACTGAAACTCCTGACCTGGCTTGGCCTGATCAATATTCTTATAGAAGTTAATCACCGAGTTGGTTAAAGCTTCTTCCGATTGGTAAGCCCTAATTGCGGTTTCCATAGCTGAGCTCGATTTTCCTTCGCAATTGAAGCCTTCTAATTTAAAATTAACGGGAATAACTACTGCTGTTGTGGTGTCGTAGCCAGCGGGCACCTGCCATTTCCCACTACTTAAACGCACTAACCTTAGGGCTTCATCATCTAAATCAGTCAAAATCCCCCTGCTCACTTTTGAAGCATAAATCTTGCCCTGCTTATCTAACTTAAAGCTTATATTTACTGTTCCCTGAATGCAATTTGCTTTTGAAAAGGAAGGATAAATCGTGTTTTCCCTCAAAAAATCAGTGAAGTTCCCCTTTCCCGATTTAAACTGCACTTGTGAAGAAGCAAGCGCACTGATAAAAACAAAACAAATGGTAAAAAGCACTTTCATAATTCTAATTTACGTAAAAAACGGGGTTGAAGATCAAACCTGAATTTATCCGGGCATTCTGTTCTTAAACTGAAGCGACAGAACTAAATTTGGATCGGGGCAGTTTTTCAAATACTCCTCCCGTTCGCTGAACTTACACACACCGGGATAATCTCCTTTCAAACCATTCATATCCCGGATAATTTGAAAATGTAAATGAGGTGGCCAATTCCCGTTTTCATCCTTTGCGCCTAATGTTGCTATTTTCGCTCCGGCAGGAACAAAGCTTCCCTCCTTCAACTCATTTAAAGATTCCAGACTTAAATGCCCATACAACGAATGGAATTGGAAACCGTCAATATGATAGGATAGGATAATCGTTGCACCATAATCTCCAAGATGGTTGTTGTTTCCGAAACTATGAACAGTGGCATCATAGAAATTATAAATTGCTGTTCCGGCAGGACCCCAAATATCTACACCTAAATGTAATCTTCGCGGCTCCTCTTCCGTATCGAAATGGGCACTGCGGGTATATATGGTTCGATGTTCATTGTAACCGCCAATTCCATATCGGGCACTGTGCTTCAAAAGTTTTTCATTCACCCAGTTGGAGAACAAATCAGTATCCGCTAAAGTTTCATCCGTTAATTCTATATTTTGTGCGGTAAAATCTAATGGCAAAAGCCGATCGTTGCTTATGTCAAAATCAATTACCTTTTTAATGGAATTTGCGTTCGCAAGAATAACCTGCTCAAATGTTTTCATTATAAATAAATATGGATATCAATCTTAAAAAAACAACCCGCAGGTATAGCTACCATGCGGGCGTAAAATCTTCAGGCTTAAAGCAGATTAAAAAAAGACTATTCAGCCTCTTCATCCGGCTGCCTTGGCTCTTTCGCAATTTTTTCAAAAATATGATCCATACGCTCTACATACTCATTCGTATCGTCTACAAAAAAGGTAAGTTCTGGCACTACCCTCACCTGATGGCGGATTCTGGCACCTAATTTATATCGGATTTCTCCGGCATGTGAATTAACTGTATTGATCGATAATGTCGTATTTGTGGTATTAAAAAAGCTAAGATAAACCTTTGCTACGGCTAAATCAGCCGATACCCTTACGCGGGTAATGGTTACCAGAGTGTTTGGCAAAAATGCGCCACCATCACGCTGAAAAACCTGCGCCAATTCTTCCTGTAGTACTCCTGCAAATTTCTGCTGACGTTTACTTTCCATATCTTCTATTATTAATAAAGTAAATTATCATACGGGTACCTTACTGTGTGTACAGCTTTTACCTTATTGTACAATAAAGTTTTAAACTCTTCTATATTCTCTTTCTGTGTTGCTGAAATAAATAGAACCGGCACTTTACCATGGCTCATCCAGCTTTTTTTGAAGTCTTCTAAACTCAATTTTCCATCATCATCATCTCCCTCGGTTTCAGGCGAAACATAAGCATCGATTTTATTAAAAACTAAAATCATGTCTTTATCAATGGCTCCAATATCCTTAAGGGTTTCGTTAACGATGTGAATCTGATCTTCAAAATTAGGATGTGAAACATCCACCACATGAATCAAAATATCGGCTTCTCTTACTTCATCTAACGTAGATTTAAAACACTCTACCAAATGATGAGGCAATTTTCGGATAAATCCAACCGTATCGGATAACAGAAAAGGGAGATTTTCGATTACCACTTTTCTTACAGTGGTATCCAGCGTGGCGAAAAGTTTATTTTCGGCAAATACTTCAGATTTAGACAGCATATTCATGATGGTTGATTTACCAACATTGGTATAACCCACCAAAGCTACACGCATAAGCTCGCCACGGTTTTTCCGCTGCGTTTCGTTCTGCTTATCGATCAGCCTTAGCCGCTCCTTCAATAAAGAGATCTTATTTAAAATAATCCGTCTATCACTTTCTATCTGCGTTTCACCTGGTCCACGCATCCCAATTCCACCTTTCTGACGCTCAAGGTGAGTCCACATCCCCGTTAAACGAGGCAAAACATATTGCAACTGCGCTAATTCTACCTGCGTTTTAGCTTGCGCTGTTTGCGCCCTGCTGGCAAAAATATCGAGGATGAGGTTACTGCGATCCAATACTTTTACGCCAAGTTCCCGATCGATATTACGCAGTTGAGATGGTGATAACTCATCATCAAATATTACGGTATCTATTTCTTCTGATTTAACATATGCTTTAATCTCTTCCAGCTTACCCGTACCCACAAATGTGGCACGTTCTGGCTTCAGCATCTTTTGAGTGAAGTTTTTTTCTACTTTACCACCAGCTGTTTCTACCAAAAAGGCCAGCTCATCTAAGTATTCTCTTGTTTGTTCCTCCTTCTCGCCTGGCGTAATTACCCCAACCAAAATGGCCCGTTCCTGCTTAATCGCAGTATCAAAAAATTTTTGTTTTCCCATGTAATATGTACAAATATACGAATTTTGCAAACTTGTAATTTCATTTAAAAACCATCAGGCGGTAAGAAAGTTTCTTTTCTAAATGGAATGACCTCATTCGACCTAAAATACTATTAAAATGGCTTTAGGAAGAGATGAGGAATTAAATAAGCTACTGAAGACTGATGTTTGAATTAAGGTTGATTAGCTTATTAAATTGTTAAAAAAAATAAATCCACATTCGCATCGTAAAGGGTAAATTCGTATTCTAAAATTGAAATCAATTGGCAAAAACAAAAACGGCATATTTCTGTCAAAGCTGTGGTTATGAGTCTGCAAAATGGTTGGGAAAATGCCCGTCATGCGGACAATGGAATACCTTGGTTGAAGAGATAATTGAGAAAACTGCGGCATCAGTACCCACCTGGAAAACCGAAACAAGTTCCAGAAAATTAAGTAAACCCAGTAAGGTTGATGAAATCCAATCGTCTGCTGAACGAAGAATTTTAACTGGCGATAAAGAGCTGGATCGCGTTCTGGGCGGTGGCCTGGTAGAAGGCTCACTGGTATTAATTGGCGGTGAACCTGGTATTGGAAAATCTACCCTCATGCTACAACTGGCATTGAACATCAAAGGGAAAAAACTGCTCTACATTTCTGGCGAAGAGAGCGAGCAGCAGATTAAAATGCGGGCCGAAAGGATTAAGGAAAGTCCATCCGCAGACTGCTACATCCTTACAGAAACATCGACACAAAATATTTTCAAGCAAATTGAAATCTTAGCACCGGAGATTTTAGTGGTTGATTCCATCCAAACCCTGCATTCTTCCCATATCGATTCTACCCCGGGAAGTGTTTCGCAAGTGCGCGAATGTACAGCAGAGCTGCTTCGTTTCGCGAAAGAAACAGGTGTGCCCGTTTTTTTAATTGGTCACATCACCAAAGATGGCGCCATTGCTGGTCCGAAAATCCTCGAACACATGGTAGATACTGTTCTCCAGTTTGAAGGCGACAGGCATCACGTTTATCGAATCCTAAGGTCTATAAAAAACCGTTTTGGGGCGGCGGCTGAACTTGGAATCTATGAAATGCAGGGAAGTGGTTTGAGAGAAGTCTCCAATCCTTCTGAAATATTACTTTCACAACGCGACGAAGAACTAAGCGGCATTGCCATTTCTGCTATGCTTGAAGGCGCAAGGCCGATGTTGATTGAAACACAAGCCTTAGTGAGCGCTGCTGCCTATGGCACACCGCAACGCTCGGCTACTGGTTTTGATACCAAGAGAATGAACATGCTTTTGGCGGTATTGGAAAAACGTTGTGGTTTTAGACTGAGCACGCAAGATGTTTTCTTAAATATTGCAGGTGGAATCCGGGTGGAAGATCCCGCTATTGATTTGGCTGTTTTAATCGCGATTATCTCTTCTCACCAGGATATTTCCATTTCATCTAAAAACTGTTTTGCAGCAGAAGTCGGCCTTTCTGGAGAAATCAGGGCTGTAAACCGGATTGAGCAGCGCATTGCCGAGGCAGATAAGTTGGGTTTTGAAACCATTTATATTTCAAAATATAACCTTAAAGGAATTGATATTGCTAAATATAATCTGGAAATTAAAGCAGTAAGCAAAATTGAAGAAGTATTTGAAATGATTTTTGGTTAGCAGGCTCGGTAAAATAGGGGAAATTATTCAACAGATTTTCCCAGTTTGATATCTAAATTCCCCATTCTTTAAAGGATAAATTTATTCGACACCGCCTGTAAAAACACATAAAATACTTAATATCAGATGATTGTACCGTAACGTTAGTGCTTTGTGGTTTTTTGGATTCACGTTTGCCTTAGATATTGTGTCTTAGATCATGGGATGTGATCTAAACAATAGGGATGATTTTCCTCGTTAGTGAGAGCTAACGAGGACTTTTTTTTGTTATGCGCTATTTATTAAAATTTAAATAACTTTAGATCAGATTAATAACTAAATCAAATCATCCTAAATCCTAGCTAATGAAAAAAATCATTATAAGTCTGAGCTTTTGCCTATTTGCTATCGCCGGATATGCTCAAACCGCATATACAGGTCGAAAATTTGGAGAAGAAGTTAAACCCGGAGAGGTTAAACCTGCAGCTAAAATGGAAGCTGCAATGGGCAATAAAACAACAGCCGACATGAAAATTCAAGGAAAAGTTGTTGATGTTTGCAAGAAAAAGGGTTGCTGGATGACGTTAGAGATGCCAAACGGCGATCCGATGAGGGTAACTTTTAAAGATTATGCTTTTTTTATGCCGATGGATATTGTCGGCAAAAACGTTGTATTAGATGGTCTAGCAAAAAAACAGACGATCTCAGTAGAAACTTTACGTCATTATGCGGAAGATGCGAAAAAAACACCAGAGGAAGTAGCGAAAATAACCGACCCTAAAAAGGAAGTAGCCTTTGAAGCTAAAGGCGTAGTAATTCTGGATTAGTTAAAAGCTAAAACTAAAGAAAAGGCGCAATACGTTTCCATATTGCGCCTTGTATATTATAACGTGTTGTTACAAAATCCAGTTCCAACCAAATTCATCCGGAGCTAAACCGTAACGGATATCATTCAATTTTTTAGCAATACCGTTAGAAATATTTCTGATTGAGGGGTCTGTTAACTGATAAATTTCACCTTTATAACCAATTTGGCCAACATGAGTTACCGTTGCAGCTGTACCAGCAGCAAAAGCTTCAGTTAAACTTCCATTTTGAATCCCTTCAATAACCTCTTTAACAGAAACTCTGCGTTCTTCCACTTCGATTCCCGATTCTTTAGCCAGTTTGATAATTGTATCTCTGGTAACACCGTCTAATACTGTACTTCTTACCGATGGAGTAACCAATTTACCATCAATTACGAAGATTAAGTTCGCTGTTCCTGCTTCCTCGATATATTCGTGGGCAATAGAATCGGTCCAGATTAATTGATCAAAACCCTCTTTTCTTGCTTGTTCAAAAGGATACAATGAACGGGCATAGTTCCCGGCAGTTTTTGCAAAACCAACACCGCCTTCATCAGCCCGGGTATATTCAGTTTCGATCTTAACTTTCAAAGCAGAACTGTAATATGGTCCTGTAGGCGTAGTGAGAAGCGCAAATTTATACGAATCTGAGGCACGAACACCCAGGTAAGGATCTGTAGCAAACATTACCGGACGAATATAAAGCGCATAATCTGGCTGATTTGGCACCCATTTTTCATCAACAGCAATTAACGCAGCCAAGCCTTGCATAAAAATCTCTTCAGGAATGGTTGCCATAGACATCCTGGCGGCAGACTTATTAAAACGGTCGAAGTTTTTATCTGCACGGAAGACACTAATTTTTCCATCAGGTAAGCGGTAAGCTTTTAAACCTTCAAAAATTGCCTGCCCATAATGAAGCGCAGAAATTGCCGGGCTCATTGGAATCGGTCCATATGGAAGAATCTGCAAATTTTTCCATTCGCCGTCTTCATAGTCGGCTGTAAACATGTGATCGGTAAAAACTTTACCGAACGGTAATTCAGAAAAATCAGTAACTGTTAAACGAGTTTCGTCAGCTTTAGTGATTTTTATCTCTAATGTCTCGGTCATTGTATTTGAATTTTTTATGAATAATTTTTGAATGAGTGAATGATTTGCATCCAGCAAATTAAGTTGTTCTCTCATCCAATAATTTAATCATTGTTGTATTTGCGCAAATTAGCAAAAAAGCCGCTTTTATAATAGATTTATTAGATATTAATCTTTGTTTCTGAGTGTTTTGAGTACACTAAGCACCCAACCTTTTCCCCACTCTTCCATCTGCTCTTCTGTCCATAAGAAAGGATAAAAAATTCTTTTCTGAAAACGTGGCGGCAAATATTTTTGCCAGTTTGTTCCTCCAGTGGCGGCCACATCAACAGGATCTTTCTCCAGATAACGTACCGCAGATTTATAGTGGGATAGCGGCCACTCTACATTTACGTATAAATCCAGTTTACGCAACTCTTCTGCAAGCGCAGAAACATCATTTCCCTGAGCTTCTAACTGATGATATAACGCAGAAAAATTAGTGAACGTGCGATCTTTCGCCAACTGTAAAAACTGCGCAGCATACTTTTTAATAAATTGCTTTAAGGTCAACGTTTGTTTTCCCGAGGCAAGTTCTGTAGCACCGAATTTCCAATAAATGTATTCAAACTGTTCTTCAATCGTAGCTTTAGCCAATTCTTCACGTTTAGTTTTATCTACAAGACGAATAAAATCTGTGGCGCAAATCTCGATCATCCGATATTGACCAGACTGAAAACCGCTTGCAGGTAAAAGTGACATTCTAAATTTCAGGAATTGTTCCTTTTCCATACCATCAACCATCACTTCAAAAGAGGTGGTTAGCGCATTAAAATAAGCGTTAATTCTTTTAACACGAGCGGTAAAAAATTCGACAGTTAAATTTTCATGTTCAGCAATTTGACGGCATTCATGTAAAGACAACTTGAAATATAACTCCGTAATCTGATGATACATGATAAAAATTTCCTCATCAGGAATTGGCGTTTTCGGGCTCTGGAGGCTTAGCAACGTGTCCAGATGAATATAATCCCAATAGGTTAGAAAATCAGCATAGAGCAATCCATCCAGGTAAGAGGCCATATCCTGCCCCATTGCAGTATATTTTTCCTGAAGTCGGTCAAGTTTGTCTTTTATCTCTGGTGTGAAGTCCATTTTTTTTATTTATTAATGCAAAGGTGATAAAGATTTTTGTAGAAATGGCTAAAATTTATACATTTGGCCTGATGGCGATGGGGTACCGCCAAAACCGCCCAGACAGGCTGATGACTCCTACGATTTTATTTAAAATTGAATTCAAATGCCTGTTAAAAATTTAACGGAAGGACCTCTTCTGTCTTTCAATCGCTTTAAAAAGCAAGATTTTATATCCATTTTAATGAATATCCCGAAGTGGGTATTTTTTTTCACACTTATTGGGGCCACGGTGGGATCAGCTTCTGCATTATTTTTAGCTACTTTAAACTGGGCGACTGATTTTAGGGAAAGTCATTTATGGATGATTGCTTTTCTGCCCCTGGCAGGATTAGCTATAGGCTTTAGCTATCACTATTGGGGAAAAGACGTTGTTAAAGGGAATAACCTGTTAATTGAAGAATTGCAAAGCCCAAAACAGGTTATTCCATTTGTGATGGCTCCACTAATTTTCGCCGGAACAATTATTACTCATTTATTTGGCGGTTCTGCAGGGCGCGAAGGCACGGCGGTACAAATTGGAGGTGCTTTTGCAGATCAGCTGACTAAAATATTTAAGCTGCAAGCTGCCGACCGAAAAATCATTTTGATCTGCGGCATTAGTGCAGGTTTTGCTTCCGTTTTTGGAACGCCGCTGGCTGGTGCAGTTTTCGGCCTCGAAGTGTTTGTATTGGGTAGCCTGCTGTATTCAGCTATTTTCCCTGCACTGATCACCGCAATAATTGCAGATTATGCCTGCAAAGCCTGGGGCGTTGGCCACACGCATTATTCAATTGCATTGGTGCCACAAATGAGTGTAATCAACCTAATATTATCGCTCGGTGCTGGAATAATTTTTGGTTTAGCTGCCAGAAGTTTTTCGGTTTTGAACCATACGATAGCAGGTTTATTTGGGAAAATAAAATATCCACCCATCCGGCCATTAATTGGTGGGATTTTATTGGTTATTATTATTTATGGATTGGGGAATTCCAGATTTATTGGACTGGGAATTCCGGTAATCTTAGAGTCTTTTACTCAACAAGAGCCTTATGATGCCTTTGCTATTAAACTTTTTCTAACTGCGCTAACCTTGGGTTGTGGTTTTAAAGGTGGTGAGGTAACGCCGCTATTCTTTATTGGCGCAACGCTTGGAAGTTTTCTAAGTTTCTACATCCCGCTTCCGGTTGGTTTATTGGCCGGAATGGGATTTGTGGCTGTTTTTTCTGGCGCAGCCAACACACCGCTTGCCTGCATATTAATGGGAATTGAATTATTTGGAATAGAATCTTCGGTTTACATTGCCCTGGTCTGCATTACCGCATACCTGTTTTCTGGTGATGCCGGCATTTACAAATCACAAGCAATCGGTAGCTTTCGGAAATTTCGCATCAAAAAGCATCAGTTTTTAAGGTAGGGAATTGCAGGTTCTTTGAATTTAGAAGCTTTATATGATGCAGTCTGCTAAAGCAAACTGCGATGAATTGCAGGATGCTAATAGCGAGTGTTTTATAGCGATTGCTGGCATTCATCGCCATTGGTTTCAACCAATGGCGGGCTATTAAATAGAGAATGTAATCTATTTTCAAAAAGAGATTGCTTCGGCAGCTGAAAAAGCTACCTCGCAAAGACGATTTCTAGGTTTAATTAATACAACACCCTAAACTTAATGGTATGCTCAATTTTCTTCAGTGATTTAAACAATTGTTTGTCGTATTGGGCATTGATATCGGTGATGGCATAGCCGATCTCAGCATTGGTCATTAAAAACTGCCCGACAATATTGATATCATGTTTTGCAAATACGGTATTAATTTTCGCCATAATCCCTGGAACATTCTTGTGAATGTGAATTAAACGGTGTGATTTATCGATTTTTGGCAATTGTAAATTAGGGAAGTTGCTGCTTAAGTAAGTAGCCCCGGTATTCATAAAATCGGCTACACGTTTGGGAATGAAATCAATGTTGCGTGGGTTATTTTTCGGATCATCAAAAACAACTATTCCTTGTCTGGTGCATAAATCGAAGTCAAATTTGTTTTTCGCGCTGCCCAAGTAACCAATGGTTTTTAATTTAACTGCGTTTTTCAATTGCTCGTTATCCAATTTTTCTCCATTTGCTAAAATAATGATTCCGACATCCTGAACATACTTTTCTTCAAAGGATGTTTTCTGTCTTATAGAAAGGCCATCATTTTTTAAAATCGCAATGGTTGCCGGATCTACCTCACCAATTACCAGACATAGAATTCTGTTCTTTGGATAAGAAATGGCCCGGGGCAAATCGTTTACATATAAAAACTCGTCGAAGCTCGGCGTAACGTGGTCAGCTTTTGCCACAATACTTTCCCGGGCAATATTCTCGGTGAAGGCGAAAAACTTATTAATTAACCCGCTTTCACGCAATTGGAAATCAGAATAACCATCTCCAATTCCGAAAAGCATTCCTTCTAACTTTAAATGCTGCAAGAGCTTTACTTTTCCTCCCTCTTCGCTTAGCGGATTAGCATGATCGTAATCAATAATCTTTCCATCACCCGTAGTCACGAAAGTATTGGCATAAATATTTTCTTTTTTAATGTAGTACTGACTCACAACCGGCGTGATAAATTCTTTGAAACCGCCAGACACAATGAGTACATCATCTGCATGTTTTTTAAAGAATTCTGCATTGCGGGAAAATGAAGTAGAAACCTTTTTCTTCAGGTGCTTGATCAGCAATTTGAGGTGATCTTCATTCGCTTCAAGCAGTTTCACCCTTTGAGCTAAACTTTCTGAAAAGGAAAGTTTCCCTTCCATCGCAAAATTGGTGTAATCTTCTATTTTTTGGAAAATAGCCTCTTTATCCGGATGGTTCTTTAAAGAGATTCTGGCGAGTTCATCAAGCGCTTCTACCTGGGTAAAAGTGCTATCGAAATCGATAATGTAATACGCTTTTTGTTTGGGCATTATTTCAAATATTGGGTAATTTCAGTTATGCATTCACGCACTGGCTTGAAAGTTATTCCAGTTTGTTCAATTACTTTATTGTTCTTATAGTAGCTCAAAGTGATACTACTTGTGGCCGTATCTTTGGTTATAGAGGGCTCCTGCCTGGAAAATAATGCGGCAAATCTGAGCGCCCGCCAGGCGATGCCGAGCATCCAGGGTTTGGCTTCTTTAGCTGGTGCTTTTACGCCGAAACCATTTGCAATCGCTGTAAACAAGTCTTTGTAATGGATGTTCCCTGCCGAGATGATATAGCGCTCGCCAGAAACTTCAGCATCCATTAACAGGATCATTGATTTCGCCACATCTTCAACAGCTACAAAACCAGATGCACCATTGGTGTAAAAAGGAAAACCATTTTTCACGAGTTTGAAAATAGCACCACTACCTTCGAAACCGGCGTTTTTACCAATAATTACCGAGGGATTGACAATCACTGCATTAAGCCCTTCATTTATGCCTCGCCAAACTTCCATTTCGCCTTCATATTTCGAAAGTCCGTAGGCATGGGCTTTAGCATCATATTCCCAAAAGTCTTTTTCTGCAATCTGTTTCCCTTTTTTAGCAAGGCCTAAAGCCGCAACGGAGCTGACGTGTAACAGGCGGCAATTGTTTTCGATACAGAGATTTACCAGATTTGAGGTACCATCTATATTAACATGAAATAATTGCTTTTTATGCTTCGAACTGAGGGATACAAAAGCTGCACAATGATAAACCTGTGCAATGCCTTCGAATGCTTCTTCGAGCGTGGCTGGCTCATTGATATCAGCATCGAACCATTCAATCAATGTATTATCCTGAACTAACGGGGGGATATTCGATTTTTCCCGCTTCAAAGCACGGACAGCTAAACCTTTATCAGTGAGCTGTTTTAGCAATTCAGCGCCTAAAAACCCTGTTCCTCCGGTTACCAGTATCATTTTATTTTTTTCGAGCTATATGTGGAAATACGCATTCAAAAATAGATATTTGAGGCGAGAGTTTTAAATATATGTCGTTAACGGATTTCTTTTCCCCGGTAAACCCTGATCGTTTCACCCCCAAGCAAGGTTTTTTCACCAGTCAGCTGGGTTTAAAAGCACACATTCACAGCACATCTTTTCCAGATTTTGAAGAGAACACTTATGATTTAGCAATTATTGGCGTGTTGGATGGGCGGGGTGCCGTAAATAATGAAGGTTGTGCTTTGGCCCCTGATTATTTTAGAGAGAAATTCTATAAATTAAATGAAGGTGCTTTTACCAGCAGGATTGTCGATCTAGGCAATATTAAACACGGGGCAACTATCGCAGATACTTATATTGCCATCAAAATGGTGGTATCTGAACTGATAAAAAATAATATCATTCCAATCATTATTGGCGGCGGGCAGGATTTAACCTACGCGCAATATTTAGGCTATGAAGATTTAGAACAAAAGGTTGATTTAGTAGTGATCGACAATCAATTTGATATTGGCGATGATGAAAGCGATGGCATTGATACTAGGTCTGATTGTTACCTGAACAAAATTTTCCTCCATCAGCCAAACTTCTTATTCAACTATAGTAATATAGGTTATCAAACCTATTTTGTGAATCAGGAAAGCCTGAGTGTGATGGATAAACTGTATTTTGACGTGCATCGCTTAGGCGAATTTGCGCAGGATATTACATTAACAGAGCCAATCATCCGCAATGCGAACATGATCAGTTTTGATTTAGGCGCGATCCGTTCGGCCGATGCCGCAGCCAATGCCAACACCACCCCAAATGGTTTCGATGGTGAAGAAGCTTGTAGAATTGCCCGCTATGCAGGCATGAATGATAAGTTGACTTCCATCGGTTTCTATGAGTTTAATCCGGCTTATGACAATAATGGCCAAACAGCCTTTTTACTGGCGCAAATGATTTGGTATTTTGTGGATGGATTTTATGCAAGGAAAAAGGATTTCCCGCTTACACCAAAATCGCAGTTCATGATTTACAGAACCAGTTTAAAAGACGGTTCCGGCGAAATGATGTTTGTAAAAAGTAAAAAATCTGATCGCTGGTGGATGCAGGTTCCATATCCGTCAGGTCAATCTAAAAACGAAAGGTATCATTTAGTTCCCTGCCGCTATGAGGATTACCAAACGGCTGTTAATGGCGAAATGCCGGATTTATGGTGGAGAACCTATCAAAAGCTTTCATAATTTTCCCTGGATATTTGCGTTTAAGCATTACAATATAATTATCTTTGAATCAATCCACTAACCTCCAATTATTTAAATTAAACCAACCTATGAAAAGAATAGTATTATCTGCACTTGCATTATTGCCACTTGCAGCATTGGCACAAAAACCCTTTGCCCTGAATGGCGAAGTTAAAGGCTTAAAAACCGGAGATAAAATTTACCTGATTTATCAGGGCGATGGAAAAAACATAACCGATTCTACCACTGTAACCAATGGCGCCTTCGCTTTTAAAGGAACAGTAGCCAGCCCGGCACAGGGAAGTTTATATTTGAACAAAAATCCTTTTGTTAATCGCCCGGCACAAGGAGAGAAAGTAGATGGCCTGGCCATTTACCTGGAGCCTGGAAAAATCAAACTAGCAGCGGCAGATTCATTAAAAAATGCAACCATTACGGGTTCTCCTGTAAATGATGATGCGAAAAAATTAAGCGCTTTAACTAAACCTGTTAATGATCAGTTAATGGCCATTAACTCGGAATATAATGGTTATACGCCAGAGCAAAAACAGAATAAAGAAACAATGGATGCCTTAAGAACCCGCTATGAAAAAGCTGCCCAAGGCATGACCCCGCTTTTATTGCAGTTTGCCAGTGCCAATCCAAAATCTTATATCAGTTTAAGTGCAATCAGTCAGTTATCGGGCGATCCTGAACAGGCTATTGCTGCTGAAAAAGCCTTTACGGCATTAGCTCCGGAATTAAAGTCTACACCAGCAGGAAATAAGCTTACACAATTATTTGAAGCGGGTAGAAAAACGGCTGTTGGTGCAATGGCAATGGATTTTACACAAGGCGATACCGCCGGCAAACCTGTTAAATTATCTGATTTTAAAGGAAAATATGTACTGGTAGATTTCTGGGCATCATGGTGCGGCCCTTGCCGTCAGGAAAATCCAAATGTAGTGGTAGCTTATAACAAATTTAAAGACAAAGGCTTTACTGTTCTGGGTGTTTCTTTAGATCGTCCCGGTAAAAAAGATGCCTGGTTAAAAGCAATTGCCGATGATAAATTAACATGGACACACGTATCTGATTTAAAATTCTGGGACAATGAAGTGGCTAGAATGTATGGCATTCAATCCATCCCTGCTAACTTTTTAATTGATCCAACTGGAAAGATCATTGCTAAAGGCTTAAGAGAAGAAGCATTACAAACGAAGCTTCAGGAGTTATTGGGAAGCAAATCTAAATAACTAAGTTTTTTAATGGTTAGTGGAAACACTAACTATGGCGTAAAAGAAAAGCCGGAGATTCGCAGATAAAATACTGCAAATCTTCGGCTTTTTATTTGTCTGAGCTAACCCTTTCTCATGGATGTGATCCACGTTGACGAATCAGCAGATATATTATTAGAAGATTTTAATGGCCTATTACGATAGATTAAACGAATGAACGGAACCTGGATCTACACTAAATCAAATCCAATATCTTCCCGGAAGTATTTTCCATCGAAATAAATTCTGCCTGCATCAGCAGTAGCTGATTGTAACGCTGTAAACAAATCTTTCTGTAAGCTGGTAATGGCAATTACCCGTCCACCATTTGTTTTAACTACATCGTTATCTAATAATGTGCCGGCATGAAAAGCATTCGAATGGCGTAAGTTTTCAATTCCACTAATGGCTTTGCCTTTCAAATATTCTCCCGGATATCCACCTGCAACAATCATTACCGTTGCAGCCGTTTGATTAGAAATTACCAGATTAACCTGATTTAACTGTTTATTTGCTGTTGCCAGGAATAATTCAACCAGATCGTTTTCGATACGGGGAATTACACTTTCCGTTTCCGGATCACCCATACGGGCATTATATTCAATGACAAACGGATCCTCACCTACTTTAATTAATCCGAAGAAAATGAAACCTGTATAATCAATATTATCTTTTTTCAAACCTTCAACTGTTGGCCTGATAATGCGTTCTTCTACTTTTTGCAAAAATTCTGGTGTAGCAAATGGAACAGGAGAAACAGAACCCATACCGCCAGTATTTAAACCGGTATCTCCTAAACCAATTCTCTTATAATCTTTGGCCGACGGAAGGGTTACATAGTTTTCGCCATCGCTTAAAACGAAAACTGAAAGCTCTATCCCACTTAAAAATTCCTCAATTACAACGGTTGCACCAGCTGCACCAAATTTACCTCCGAGCATTAATTTTAATTCTTCCTGTGCCTCTATAGTTTCCGTACAAATTAAAACACCTTTACCAGCTGCTAACCCGTCAGCTTTTAATACCACCGGTAATGCGTGCGTTTCTAAATACGCTAAACCCGTTGCTAATGTTGCTGGAGTAAATGATTTAGAGGCTGCGGTTGGAATGCCATGGCGCTCCATGAATTGTTTAGAGAAATCCTTACTTCCTTCTAAAATTGCACCTTCTTTTTTTGGTCCGATTACCGGGATATGGGCAATTGCCTGATCAGCAAGAAAAAAATCGTGAATACCATTAACCAAAGGTTCTTCCGGGCCAACAACGACTAATTCGATTTTTTCTGCTAAAACAATCTTTTTAATCGAATCGAAATCATTTACATTGATGTTAATGTTGGTACCATAAACGCCTGTACCACCATTTCCCGGTGCAATAATCAATTTATCGCAATGCGAAGACTGGCTCATTTTCCAGGCGAATGCACTTTCTCTGCCGCCCGAACCTAAAAGTAAGATATTCATACGGGCAAAGATAATATTTTAGTATCAAGATGCGGGTATCAAGTATCAAGACGTTATACTTAATTATTGAGCCAATAATAAACGTATCTGTTATGGTTATTCTATTTGGTATTAAGCTTTTTCGCCTTTAATCGTGCTTTTAGCTCCCCTTAGCACTTCTGGTCATTTGCTCCAGCACATCCCACATTTCGTTTGGAATCGCCTCTAAGCCATTCATTTGACCCGCACCCTGTAGCCACTCTCCACCATCAATGGTAATGACTTCTCCATTAATATAACCTGAAAAATCGCTCACTAAAAATGCAGCGAGGTTTGCCAACTCCTGGTGCTCTCCTACCCTTTTTAAGGGCACACGGTTTTTAAAGTCAAATTTCTTTGCTAAATCTCCCGGCAATAACCTTTCCCAGGCACCTTTTGTTGGAAACGGACCCGGAGCTATGGCATTCGTTCGGATGCCGTATTTTCCCCATTCTACGGCCAAAGATCTGGTTAGCGCAAGAACACCTCCCTTGGCACACGCGGAAGGCACTACATAGGCAGAACCTGTAAAAGCGTAAGTGGTAATAATATTAAGCACCGTAGCCGATTGCTTTTCTTTAATCCAGTGTTTTCCAAAAGCCAGCGTGCAGTTAACGGTTCCTTTTAAAACAATATCTATAATGGATGAAAAAGCATTCGCGGATAAACGTTCTGTAGGCGAAATGAAATTACCTGCAGCATTGTTTAATAACACATCTACCGCACCAAACCGTTCTAATGTCTTCGCCAGCACCTGGTCTACCTGTTCCACATCTCTAACATCGCAAGCTACGGCCAAAACCTTTCCGCCAGTTTTCTCTTCCATTTCGTCGGCCGTTTTTTGCAACACTTCTTGCTTACGACTGGTAATCACCAAATTGGCGCCAAGTTTTAAAAAATAGATCCCCATTGCTTTACCTAAGCCTGTTCCGCCACCGGTAATTACAATTGTTTTGCCTTTTAAAGCATCTTCTCTGAGCATTGGTGAGTTATAGTTTAACATAAGATAAATTGGTTAGCGGGTGAAACGGTTATTCGAAAATTGATGGTTTGAAACTGGAAATTTAAACTGTTAACGGTAAAATTGCAATTGCAAACTGCTCAACTGCCAACTGTTAACTGTTAACTGTTAACTGCAACTGATTACTTCCTTTGCAAATTAGCCAAAATGGTTTCTAATATGTGGCGTGTACCTGGTGACCACCATTGTGCCAGCATTTTTTCTAAAGTAGCAGATTGATCAGCTGTCATGGCGGCAATTAATTCTTCGCGGATATTAAGTTTACTTTGCGACCAGGTATTGCTTTCCTGCTCCATAAATTTCTTAATTTTTCGCTCTGCGGCGGTTAACAGACTTTCATTTTTCACCAGCTCATCTACCAAACCAACCTTAAATGCCTCTTCCGGACTAAAAAGTCTTCCGGTTAATAAACTCCGGGCAGCTTCTGCTTTTCCAATCCAAAAAGCATACAGCTGGAAAATGCTATTTGGAACAATAATGCCAACCGGAACTTCATTTAAGCCGATAATAAACTGACCTTCAGCCATTACCCGGGCATCGCAAGCCAGCGCAATTACGCAACCACCTGCAGGGCTATGGCCGCTAATGGCAGCAACCATTGGTTTTTTAAATGAAACTAAATTTGCTGTAAATTCAAAGAACAACTCAAAAAAAGATTTCGCTTCTTCCTCATTGTAGCCATAGAGTTCTATCAAATCTAATCCGGCAGAAAAAAATGGTGCTTTTCCTGTGATGATTACCCCACCAATATTAGCATCAGCAGCGATATTTTTAAGCATATCATCCAGTTCGGTAATTAATTCACGTCCTAATGCATTGGATTTTCCGCTATCAAGTGTAATTGTTGCCAGTCGATCTTTTACGCTTACTTTAATTGTGTTCATGGTAATGGTTGTTAAATATCAATAATCACTATGCTTGCATAATAATCAAATTTATTTATTTTTCTTTATTTAACTTCATAAGTATAAACTTTTCTCGCCAAATGGCCTGAAGCATCTATCCCTTCGATTACTACACGATATTGTCCTGCTTCATCCGCATTATAGAATTCAAATTTTGCCTTTCCATCTTGCTGCGCAACCACTTGTGGATTCCAATAAATAGTTGTGCGTAAATCTTTACGGGTATTATTGGTTGTTGCCGCATCATATAGTGGCGAATAAAATGCCCTGGAAACTGAAAATCCTTTAGGGCTTAAACTTACAATCCCTGGTGCATATCGATTATAATTTGATGTTCCTCCACCGCGCTTAGTGGTAATTACCAAGACACCGCCCCCGCCCTGTGAGCCATAAATTGCGGTATTGCCAATGCTCTTTAATAGTTCGATCGTTTCTACATCGCTTGGAACGATGTTATCTAAAAACTCAGCTTCGACACGCATGCCATCTAAAACAATAGACATTGGGGTGTTCTGACTCCGCATCAGGTAAGGAACATTCCCCCTGAAAAGCACGCCCGGCAAACGACCTTGCAAACATTGAGATAAAGTGATACAGGTTGATAAATTTTCGCTCGTGAGGATATAATCTGCACGTCCTGCGCCATTCAGGTTTGCAGAATTCTTCGCAGGATTTTTCTTTTCGGTAATGGTTACTTCTTCCAGTTTAATCGTTCTTTCCAATAAACCTAAACGCGTCATTTCATTAAAGTAGTTATCACTTTCTTTGATATAATTCATCAGGCTATTGTTCACGTTAATTTCGACATCACCGCTATTTTTACTCTTCGTTACTACCTGCCCTGGCACTACATCAACATTAATATCTACAAATTTCCGTTCAGTCTTTGTTCTGGCCTGAACCACAAATTTAGTGCTGTCTCCAAAATTAAGGTTATCAAAAACGAACTTACCCTCTGCATTGGTTACCGTATCAAGAATAAAAACAGAACCTTTTGTCGCCATTAACATCACTTTTCCACCAACAACTGGTTTATTGCCCTTCATCACGGTTCCACTTATGGCTAAGGATTTTTCTGCCTTATAGGTAATTGATGGTTCGGCGCCGCTGATGATATTTTTCCAGAGGAATCTCCTCCAGCCCTGTGTCAATAATAAATTATCTAATTCCTTCTGCGTTTTAAGGTCGTCGTTTAAGAAATAGTGATTGGGTTTTTCTATATATCCCGTAAGGTCTGACGTTAATAACAATGAGGTTAAAATATTGGTTTCATTGTCATCATCCGGCGTAACTTTGTTTGTATTCGTTACCGCGACAGAGAAACTTCCCAATGCTGGTTTTTGTTGATTTGTGGCATCGAAACTAAAAATGGTTTTCCCTTTTCTACTGGCGGATACCTGCGAAGTGTTGAGGGCCACATCTAATACTTCAGCTTTATTTTTTACGAAGATTAATCTTTCTGCAATGGGCTGATTATCGCTGGAAAAAAGCGTAAACTGTACAATACCCAATGGCAATTTATTTTTGGAAATGCTAGCCATGAGCACTTGCTTTTCCATTTTCGCTTTGGAGACATAAAAGACATTCCCAGCCTGCTGTGCAACAATTTTCAATTCTGTTCCATTTACCAGGTTTTCACTCGACATGATTTTAAGCGAGACCTTTCCTGTATCTAGATTGTTAATAAAAATGGCATAACCGCTTTTTTGAGCTAAAGGCATTTTGAAATCTTTCGAAGAACCATCAGCAAATTTGACTTTTGCAGTATAGGTTTTACCCGCCTGAGCATTGAAGATGAAACTTCCCATCCCTAAATAAGTTGTTTCGAATGAGGTTACTTCCATACCTGCTTCATCTACCACCACTCCTTTTACGTTTTCTCCGTGACCTGAGGCATTTACGGCCTTAATTGCTACCCTTTCGGGCAAATTTTCGATCAGGCTGCCGCCTTCAGGCAAAAATTGAACGTCAACATCATTGGAGGTTGCCGTGACAGGAATCGACTTCATTACCTTTTGTTTATTGGCTAACGTAATTGTAGCAACAATTTTCCCGGTTTTATTGGTAAACCCGTTTGTATTTACAAAAGTAATAACTGCATCGCCGTTTGATGTGGTTTTTGTCTTGCCTTTTTCCACCGATTTATAATCCAGCTGAACATCATAGGCTACTTCGTTATCGTTATAGGCTTTCCCATCTTTATCGGCAAAGTGAATGGTAGCTGTAACCCGATCCGCACTATTTTCCTTTTTGAAATCATATTTGGTTTCGGTAAAAACTTTGTTGGCCCAGCTATTTCCGATTTTTATGGATTTATCAAAGAAAAACGCTGTTCCAAAGTTTCGCATGTAATTGGTGTAAGCCCTGATGCGATAATTTCCTTCGGATAGGGAATCAGGAAGTTTAAAATCTCCCCAGGTAATGCCACTCACCACAGGCAGTTTAAGTTGCTTTTTTACCGAATCTTTTTCATTAATTAATTCCACGTAAAGGATCTCACTTAATATGGAAGGTGCGGCGGATTTTGCATCTACAATATAGGCCTTAAACCAAATATCGTCGCCAATGGCATAATAGGGTTTATCCAGATGGAGGTGCACCTTTTCTTGTGGAAATTTATTGGTATAGTCTTCCAGCTTTTTCAGGAGCTGCGTAAATGGATCATCATCCATTCTAAAAGCAGAGAAGCCTAAAATGATTAACAGGAAACTGGAAATGAGCGTGATTCTGAATTTCATTATATGGTAACTATAAATAAAAATATGCCTCAAGGTACAAAACCCGAGGCATATAATAATGAAGATCACATGAAATTTATACTAGAAATTATTCTTCCACATCATACTTTCTACTGGGCGGGTAGTTTTGTTATTGTACTTCGCATTGCCCTTAGAATTGTACATGGTTTCGATATTTCCTTCCACTACAAAATAAATTAACTGGCCAATTGGCATACCCGCATAAATTTTAACAGGCTGAGCAACAGATATTTCCAAAGTCCAGGTATTGCAAAAACCAACATCACCTTTCCCGGCAGTGGCGTGGATATCAATGCCTAAGCGGCCGGTACTGCTTTTACCTTCTAAAAACGGCACATGGCTATGGGTTTCAGTATATTCTAAAGTTACGCCTAAATATAAGGTGCCCGGATGAAGAATATAACCATCTTTTGGAATTTCAAAATGCTCAATTTCGTTGTGTGCCTTGGCATCTAAAATACGGCTTTTATAAGTGGCCAGGTATTTTCCTAAATGTACATCGTAAGAATTTGTCCCCAAACATTCCCGCTTAAACGGCTCAATTATAATTGTACCCTTCTCAATTTCTTCTAATATCCTTTTGTCAGATAATATCATTTTTATGCGTATTTTTGGCCTAAATTATCAATTAATTAAGATAATGTTGCATCCTAATCTCCAATTTTATAAATGCCAATAGTTTATAATAAAAATATTGATGACCATTCGGTTCTGGCGATCTGGAAAATTGAAGAAACTGAAGAAGAAATGTTGGCTGGCCTACAATTAAAGCAACATGAACTAGATCTGATCTCTTCCTTTAATAATGGCAAAAGGCTTTTACACTGGTTAAGCACGCGACTATTATTGCGCACCCTGCTCAACACAACCGAATATATAGATTGCCAGTTTGATGAGGATGGTAAACCCTTTCTTGTAAACTCTGAGTATCAGATTTCGTTAAGTCACTCTTATGATTATGCTGCAGTAATGATTAGTAAAGCGTTTGCCGTTGGTGTGGATATTGAACTGATTAAACATAAAATAAAAAGCATTAAACATAAGTTCTTAAGTGATATTGAACTTGCTCAAAAGCAAATTGGCAACAATACGGAAGGTCTTTACGTTGCCTGGTGTGCAAAAGAAGCAATCTACAAATGGCATGGTAAAAAGGGACTGGAATTTAAACGGGATATTCACATTAAACCGTTTAAACTAAAAGCCGAGGGTAGTTTAAATGCTATTGTAGAATTACCTGGCGGAACAAGGGCTTTAACGGTTAACTATTTTAAAACAAAAGATGGTTACATGTTGGGTTATGTAGCTAACAAGGCATAAAATTTTATCAAATGAGCGAGTTCGAAGAAAAGGCTGTGGAAACAAAACCGGTACCTACGCAATTTATAGATTGGGGCTTAACTGATTATCAGGAGGCCTGGGACAAACAGGAAGCATTACTGAATAAAACGGTTGCCATTAAAACGGAGAACAGGGTTAACGGCACTCAGTTACCAACACCTAATTATCTGATCTTTAATGAACATCCCCATGTTTATACGCTAGGCAAAAGTGGGCATCCGGAAAATTTACTGCTTGATGAAGAAGGCCTGAAAGAGAAACATGCCACTTACTATAAAATCAATCGTGGTGGAGACATTACTTACCACGGGCCCGGCCAAATTGTAGGTTATCCCATTTTGGACCTGGATAATTTTTTCACTGATATTCATTTATACCTTCGATTTTTAGAGGAAGCTGTTATTTTAACTTTAAAGGATTACGGCATTGAAGCGGGCCGCTACCCTGGCTATACCGGCGTTTGGTTAGATCCAGATAATGATCAGGCTAGAAAAATTTGTGCCATGGGCGTTCGTTGCAGCCGCTGGGTAACCATGCATGGCTTTGCGTTTAATGTAAATGTAGATCTTGATTATTTCAAAAACATTGTTCCCTGCGGAATTGATGATAAAGCGGTTACTTCTTTAGCGAAAGAATTAGGCTATACACTGGACATGGAAGAAGTGAAAGAAAAATTAAAAAACCATATTGCTGATCTGTTTAAAATGGAACTTTCTTAATGGTTAAGCTCATTTTTATACTTTTTTTAGCAATGGCAACAACGCATGCTTCAGCACAAAGTTTAGATGATGTAATTAAATTCATTAAGGATAATCCTAAAAAGGCATCGATTGTACTTATTGAGAATGGTAAAGAAACACTCCATTTTAGTGGCAACCAGATAATGCCTTTAGCCAGTGCAGCCAAAACAATTATTGCAGTGGAGTTTTCAAATCAGGCAGCAGCTAAAAAGCTTAATCCAGATCAAAACATAGCGATAAGCGAATTAAACAAATACTACATCCCTTTTACTGATGGAGGTGCCCATACCGAATGGCTAAAATCTTTAAAAAAGAAAAAAGGGGATAGTGTTTCTTTACTCCAAATTGCAAAAGGTATGATTCAGTTTAGTTCTAATGCCAATACCGAATACCTCGAAGATTTATTAGGTTTAGCGAATATTAACCACAATATAAAAACGTTAAAACTGCAACAACATAGTTTATACTTTTATTTCACGGCCGCCGCATTAATGACTTGCCTTAAACCTGAAAATATTGATGAAAGTAAATGGGCAGCGCTATTGGAGGCTATGCCGGTAGATGAATATAGGAAGCGATGTGAAGCCAATCATCTCAAACTAAAAGCCGACTCAACATTTATTAAAACTTTTAACTTCAAAAACTTATCAATGAAGTTACAGAAAATATGGTCAGATAGATTAGTGGCCTCAACTGCAGCAGATTATGCAAACTTAATGCAGAAGGTTAACAGCAGGAGCTATTTTAAAACTGAAGTTCAAAGTATATTGGATCAGATTATGGAATGGCCAATGGTATTCCCGGCAAACCAACAGGCATTTAAACACCTTGGGCAAAAAGGAGGGTCAACTGCTTTTATTATAACAGATGCCTTTTATGCTACAGACCAAAAAGAAGCTAAAGTAGCCTGTGCCTTTTTCTTTAATAACCTAACGGAAAAAGAAAATACAATGATCAATCACAATTTTGGCGGCTTTGAAGCTAGTATTATTACCGATACTGCTTTTAGAAAAAAGCTTATTACCGCATTACTATAAAACTAAGTTTTTAACAACTGCTTAAGGGCTGTTAGGAGGTTTTTATTTTCTTTGCTAACTTCGGCTTTTACTAAAGAAATAAGTATGCCTGCTATAGAGACCATTCCTCCGGTAACATCCTCCCTTCAAGCGCGCAACATTTCTTATCTGGCCCTGGGCGATTCTTATACCATCGGTGAGGCCGTAACACAGCAGGAATCGTTTCCATTTCAGCTTCAAAAGCTATTAAAAGAAAAAAGTATAGCAGTTGCTTCCCCAAAAATTATGGCCACCACCGGCTGGACTACGGATGAATTACAAAACGCAATTAAGCAAGCCAGTCTAACTACCAAATACGATTTTGTTACGCTATTAATTGGTGTAAATAATCAATATCGGGACTACCCCATAGATACTTATAAAAAAGAATTTGCGGCACTTTTACAAACTGCGATTGATTTCGCTAATGGCAGGAAAGACCGTGTTTTTGTGGTTTCTATTCCAGATTGGGGTGCTACGCCATTTGCAAAAAGTTCGCCTAAAAGCCAGGAGGCGATTGCAGCAGAAATTGACAGTTTCAACGCAGCAAACCGCGATATCACAATTACTACCGGAGTAAGCTATACTGACATTACCTCTGCATCCAGGAATGCAGTTACAGATTTAACACTTATAGCACCGGATGGCCTCCATCCAAGCGGAAAAATGTATGCTGATTGGGCTTTAGAACTATTACCAAAGGTGTTAAATGCATTAACACAATAATACGAATTTCGTAGTTTAAAAAATATCAGCCTAAATTTTAGAAAGACAATATTAATCCCTATCATTGTCAAATCAGCGCTTATATACATGCTTTACATCACCCAAATGCGCTGTCCGGGTGGCTTAGGTATTGATTTTTAAGTGAATGAAATCTAAAAATTCAGAAACAATTTTCGCCTTTAAAATGGTCTGGATTATCATCTCATTGCTTATGATAATTATTATACTGAGCAGTAAATTCTTAAATCCCGAATATTTAAAACTCATTCCGCAGTGTAGTGCAAAAGCCAGTCATGATACCTGTTGCTTTTGTGGCATGAGCAGGGCATTTATTCAAATTGGATTATTAAACTTTAGAGATGCATTGGTATTGAACCGTGGCAGCATAATTTTATTTGTGTCTATGTTACTTAACGGTCTCTTTTTTATCGCTTTTTCAACATTTAAATTAATAAATCACTTTAAACCAAAAAACAGTTAACTATGAAAACAGTAGGATTAATATTTGGAATTTTATCCATTCTAGGAATGATTTTAGGCTTCATTCCTTGCTTTGGAGCATTCAATTGGCTTAACATTCCATTTGCCATAGTAGGTTTAATCCTAAGTATACTTGGATACAATCAAGAGAAACGGATCAACATGCCTACCGGCGCTGCAGTTACAGGTATTGTGTTATGTGCTATTGCTATCTTATTGGGTTCGTTAAGATTAATATTAGGCGCTGGAATTGTGTAGACAAATTTCAGAAATCAATTAAAGCTTCCGGTTACCAGGGCCGGAAGTTTAACCCAGATTAGAAGTCAGGTGCTTATAATCTTTCATTACGGTTTCTAAAAACTGTAATTCATTCATTCCTGCCGGAATGGTGGTTAAAATATGCTCTTTAATTTTACCTGTCATGGTATAAATCAACTGTGGGTTTCCTGTTTGGTAATAACTGGTCAACACTTCGTAAACCAGTTCAATATCCCGATCATTTAAGTGGAGGACTTCTTTAAATATAGGTTGATATTCATCAGGCAAGGTAAAACTAAAAGCTACATTTTCAATTTGTGTGCGCGGCCTGGTTTTAATTAATGTTGTTTTGGCAAGAATATCGCCTACGCGTTGATGATTTTTCGTAACCACAACAGATACCAGTGCTACTACGCCCCAACCAAAGGGAATTCCAAAATCGACCATCCTGAACAACCACCTGAAAATGTATTGGCCGAATGTGGGTTGCGCGCCATCTAAACTAATCACTTTAATTCTTAGTGCCTTCTTACCAAAAGTTTGTCCGTTCATAAAAAGTTCACAAACCAGATCGTAGAAAACAAACAATATGAGAAACGCAATTAATGCCACATAAAAACTTAGCCCGGATAATCCAATAGAAGCAATTAATCCGATGATTACGGACAAAAAATATAATACAATGAAGCCAGCCAAATCGATACATCTTGCAGCAATGCGTTCCCCCAGCCCTGCTATCTCATACTCAATATCAATATTCTGTGCAGTGCTTATTTTAATGGTATCCATATCTCAAACATAATTTTTTTTGGGGATAAAGTGGTTAACCACAATTACTTTTTTTCCGTTATTACCGATCAATGTTTCGCATCTGTCTTTTGTATCTGTTAAAATTTAACTATTTTAACCCAGGATTTGGAATACCGTTAAATGAGAGAAGCATTATTTGTTAAGCAGAATACAGAAAAGTGGAAGTACTTCGAAGGCATTCAGCAGGCGAAACCTGATGAAATTGCTAACCAGTTTATAGAGATAACCAATGATCTGGCCTATGCTAAAACATTTTACCCAAAATCAAAAACTACGGCTTACCTTAACGGACTGGCTTCCAAACTCCATCAATCCGTTTATAAGAACAAGAAAGAAAAATCAAATCGCTTTCTTTATTTCTGGAAAACAGAGCTCCCTTTAATTTTTTTCCAGCACCGAAAGCAAATCTACTATGCATTGGCTTTTTTTCTTGTATCATGTGCAATTGGCGCCTTATCTGCCAAATATGATGATACATTTGTTCGTTTAATTATGGGTGATGGTTATGTAAATATGACTAATGAAAATATTGCAAAAGGTGATCCATTTGGGGTTTACAAACAACAGAATGAGTTTTTAATGTTTTTACAAATTGGTGCAAATAACATTTATGTAGCGCTATATACCTTTGTATTGGGGATCATTTTTTCCTTTGGCTCCATTGTTTCCTTATTTAGAAACGGCATCATGCTGGGCTCCTTTCAATATTTCTTTTTCAGCAGGGGCCTGGGCTTACAGTCGGTCTTGGTTATCTGGATTCATGGAACGTTAGAAATTTCGGCGATTGTTCTTGCGGGAGCTGCAGGTTTGGTTCTTGGAAATAGTTTCCTTTTCCCGAAAACCTATACCCGGTTAGCCTCTACATTAAGAGGTGCAAAACAAGGCTTAAAAATAGTGCTTGGCCTTATCCCGATTTTTATCGTCGCTGCATTTTTTGAGAGCTTCGTAACCCGCCATACCGAAATGCCAATGGCCGTAAGCCTAACCATTTTATTATCGTCAGCTGTATTTATCATCTGGTACGTATTTATTTACCCGGCTAAAATCCATAAGAAGTTAGCACAAATCAATTAACATGGCCGAAACCGTTGAATTTAAGAAAAGAAGAGATTTTGGACAGGTGATCAATGACACCTTCACTTTCATCCGGCAGAATATTAAGCCGCTTATAAAAACCTACTTTACTTTTTGCGGGCTATTTGTACTGGCCAGCATGGCTACCCTTTTATTGCAACAGGTTAAAATGGTTAATGTGATTAACACAGCAGGCAGCATTAACAGAACAAGAGGTATGGGCCTTTATGGGATAGAATACTTTTTATCCCTTACCTTTTCATTTGCCAGCTATGCGAGCATGACGGTTGCCATACTTTCTTACATCGCAATTTACGTTCAGAAAGGAAATCAAACCCCAAAGCTCGAAGAGACCTGGATATACTTTAAACATTATTTTTTCAGGGTTTTCGGAAGTTCATTTTTATTGATGATTTTATTAGTTGTTGGTTTTGTACTCTGCCTGGTACCAGGGTTTTACCTTTTTCCTTTTATTGCGATGACGTTTCCTATTATGGTGATTGAAAATTCAAATTTAGCCTATTCATTCACCAGAAGTTTCAACATTATTAAAAATAATTTCTGGGTTACGTTCGGTACTTTAATTATCATCTGGATTATTATTTACGCTTGCTCTACCTTAATTGTACTACCTACAACACTATTTAGCATGCTTGGCATGTTCTCTCACCAGGGCCCGCAAATGTCTTTAACCTTAACTATGATTACCACAATTTTACAGTCGCTTTGCCAGGTATTTACCATTGTACCCATTATCACTGTTTCTTTAATGTACTTTAGCCTGGTCGAAGAAAAAGAAAGTATAGGTTTAATGGAACGCATCTCTAATTTCGGAAATACAGAAAAACCAACTGATACCCGCCCTGAAGAATATTAGAATGCCGAAGTTTTTGAAATATTTTTTAATCTCCTTAATCTGTCTTGCACCCATAATTGGTACTGCTCAAGCCCAGGTTGCTAAACCTGTGCCGGTAAAAAGGGCAATGAAAACAGACAGCAGCCAAATTACCCCGTCGAAATTTGACAAACGTGCCATCAGCGATTACAAAGAACAAAAGGAGTTTCAATATGATGAGGTAGAAGGCAGGCAACTCTCTTTTTGGGAGAAATTCTGGATGTGGTTTTGGAAAATGATTAGTAAATTATTTGTTGGTGCAGCATCTAACGCTGTTTCTAGATATTTCTTCATTGGTATAGGAATCGCTTTACTGGCGTTTTTAATCGTAAAAATGATTGGAGCCAAAAATATCTTCAGTAAAAAGCCACTTGAAACCATTTTACCTTACGACGTTTTAAATGAAAATATCCACGAAATAGATTACGATAAAGAACTGCAACGTTTAGTTGCAGATGGTAAATTCCGCCTCGCAGTGAGATTGCTTTATTTACGGGCATTAAAGAAACTTAGCGATGCGCAGATTATTCAATGGCAACCAGATAAAACCAATTACAATTATTTAACAGAAATCAGTAAGCCGGAATTAAAGCGTGATTTTAGCGATCTTACCCTTCAGTTTGATTACATCTGGTATGGAGATTTTCCGATAGATGCCAATAAGTTTGAGCCTATAAAAAAGTCGTTTAACCAGTTTAATAATCAGATTAAATGAGGGGTTTCAAAATTTATTTCGCACTAGGTTTAATCATTATCGTGGCTTACCTGCTGGCAGAATACAACAAGCCCACGCCAACCAACTGGGCGCCAACCTATCTTTCTTCAGATAAAATTCCTTACGGCACTTATATTCTCCATAACAGGATCAAAGATATTGCACCACACGCAACGGTTAACCGAACAAAAGTTCCCATTTACAATACACTTAAAAACAAAGGTTTTAATCAATCTTCTTATTTAATTGTGGCTCAAAAAGTGAACCTGGCCGACCATGATTTTGAACAGTTAAAAAAATATATCCAGGCAGGTAATCATGTATTTATCGCGAGCTATGATTTTGGCAAACTCGAAAAAATGCTGAAGTTTAGTACAGCAAGCTCAATGTCGGCCAATGGAACTTCATTAAACTTTACCAATCCAAACCTAAAAACCGATGCCAATTACGGATTTGACCGGGGGATAGGCAGTCAGTATTTTACTGGTCTTAATTTCAAAAAAGTGACCGTTTTAGGCCTTAATTCTTCTAATCAGCCTAATTTTATTAAGTATGATTTTGGCAGGGGATCGCTTTATCTCATTGCTGAACCTGGTTTTTACACCAACTTTGTGCTGCTTGATAAATATGGCGCAGAATATGCCGGCAAAACTTTAAGTTACCTTCAAAACAGCAAAACGATTATTCTGGACGAATATTTTTCCAGGCAAAAAAATGAAACGACAGATGTTTTAAGGGTTTTCTTTACCCATCCGGAACTGAAATGGGCTTATTACCTAACCATTTTCAGCCTGATTATTTTTGTACTTTATGAGGTTAAACGGAAACAACGCATTATCCCAACTGTTGATCTGATGACAAATGCTTCTGTTGAATTTGTAACCGTTGTAGGCAGTGTCTATTACCACGAACGGAATAACCAGGATATTGCCATGAAGAAAATCAATTATTTTATGGAATATTTACGATCCAGGTATTACCTCAAAACGAATGAAATAGATAGCAATTTCTCAAAATTATTAGCAGAGAAAACGGGAATCAATGAAACATCTGCCAAAACATTAACAAAGTATTTTATGCAAATACCAACCATGGCCAGCGTAAGCGACCATGAACTCATTATTTTAAACGATAGTATAGAACAGTTTTTTAAAAATACACAACGCCATGGAGCAGGAACAATTTAACCAACGCACTGATTTAACTGCCCTGAATGCGGCGGTAGAACAGATCAGAAGTGTGCTTGGCAGTATCATTATCGGACAAAAACAGGTTATCGATTTTCTAATTGTTGGCTTACTTGCCGACGGCCATATCCTGATTGAAGGTGTGCCGGGTGTGGCTAAAACCTTAAGCGCAAAATTATTGGCAAAATCTATTGATGCACAGTTTTCCCGTGTTCAGTTCACGCCAGATTTAATGCCCTCTGACGTTTTGGGAACACCTATCTTTAACACCAAAAGCGGCGATTTTGAGTTTAGAAAGGGACCAATCTTCGGAAACATTATCCTGGTTGATGAAATAAACCGTGCACCTGCAAAAACACAGTCGGCTTTATTTGAAGTAATGGAAGAGCGCCAGGTAACGATTGATGGCGAAACCTACCAAATGGACGAGCCTTTTATGGTATTAGCCACGCAAAACCCGATCGAGCAGGAAGGAACTTATCGCTTGCCCGAAGCACAATTAGACCGGTTTTTATTTAAAATTGAGGTGAAATATCCATCTCTTGAAGAAGAAACAGCTATTTTGATGGCACAACATACGCTGGTGAATAAAAGTTTAGCTTCCGATGTAAAGCCGGTTCTATCTGTTCAGCAAATCCAGGAAGCCAGATCTATTATCCGTAATTTATTTGTAGAACCTAAGCTTTTGGAATTTATTGCGAAGATTGTAAATGAAACCCGCAATAATCCATCACTTTATTTAGGGGCATCGCCAAGGGCATCATTAGCCATTGTGCACAGTGCTAAAGCGTTAGCTGCCATTCAAAATCGTGATTTTGTAACACCAGATGATATTATCGCGGTTGCCATTCCGGTATTGGCGCACCGGATTTTATTATCGCCAGAAAAGGAAATGGAAGGGTTAACCACAAGTGATATCGTACATCAAATTATTAAGAAAATTGAAGTACCCAGATAGCAGCATAACCACCAATCGCCACCATATTAAATAATACACCTTGAAAAAATTCTTTCAGCAATATTATACCAATCTCTTTTTAACTGACCGCTTATTTGCGGCCCTGGGATTTTGTATTTTACTTTTTCTGCTGAAGTTTTTTTTCAGCTGGCTGGGCGAAATCCCGGAAATTGCTTTAGGTGTAGTGTTGATGCTGTGGTTTATTGATCTGTTTATTTTATACCGCAATGTTCAGGGAATTGAGGCAAAGAGATTAACATCCAAACGTTTAAGTAACGGCGATGAAAATCCGATTGAAATTGAAGTAAAGAGCAAGTATGGCTTTACTGTAAATGTCAGGGTAATTGATGAAATCCCTTTTCAGTTTCAGCTACGGGATAAAGATTTCCGATTGAATTTACCACCCGGCGCCATCAAATCCATTCATTACAATTTACGGCCAACCAAACGAGGCGAATATGATTTTGGTTTTATCAGGGTTTTTATTGCTTCGCCAATAGGTTTAGTAACCCGCCGGTATAATTTCGATGGCGCGAAAGTTTTACCCGTTTACCCATCATTTATAAATCTCGGTAAATATGAGTTAATGGCGGTATCCCGGTACCTCACAGAGTTTGGCATAAAAAAAATCAGGAAAATTGGCCAAAGTACGGAGTTCGATCAGATTAAAAACTATGTAGGTGGTGATGACATTCGCACCATAAACTGGAAAGCCACCGCCAGGAAAAGTGCTTTAATGGTAAACACTTATACTGATGAGCGCTCGCAAAACATCTATTGCATTATTGATAAATCGCGGGTGATGCGCATGCCGTTTGAAGGTTTGAGTTTATTGGATTATGCTATTAATGCAAGTGTTGCCCTCGCAAAAGTAGCGATGCTTAAAGAGGATAAGGCAGGTTTAATCACCATATCAGAAACCATTGGAGCCATCGTTCCCGCAGATCGAAAAGCCGGACAGCTGGGCACCATTATGAACGTGTTGTACAAAGAGAAAACAAGATACCTGGAAAGCAATCTCGAACTTTTGTACAGCTCCATAAGGTCAGTAATTAAGCAACGTGGTTTATTGGTATTTTTTACCAATTTTGAAAGCTTATCGGCACTTCAAAGGCAGCTTCCTTATTTAAAAAGAATTTCTAAGTATCATTTACTTCTGGTGGTATTTTTCGAAAATACCGAACTCAAAGCGCTCAGTACCGAACCAGCTAAAGATATTGAAGGCATTTACCACAAAACCATCGCCGAAAAATTTATTTACGAGAAAAAGCTGATGGTGAAAGAGCTTAACAAACATGGCATCCTTTCGGTACTTACACCCCCTCAAAAATTAACGGTTAACGTGATTAACCAGTATTTAGCATTGAAAGCGCAACAGCGGATTTAATCAGTTTAGTCCGCAGTCATTAGTCCAAAGTCTGTAGTCGATAGTCTATTCGAGCCAAAGACTCCCAACTCATTCCACCCCGGACTCATGACTAAAGACTCCCGACTAACGACTTCTTAACCTACTCCTCTTCTCTAAAATACACCTTATAAAAGTTCATTGATTTATCATCATCGTAACCTTTTTCGATCATATCTTTATTTCCGTGGATGTAGATGTGAAAGTTCTTATCAAGCTTAAGCACGCTCTTATAAGCCCGTGCCTGTTTTTTCACTGCTGATTCGGCAATTTCGAAGTTATCGGCAATGGGCGATTCAAATTCTTCTTCGTAATTCTTTTTATAGTTTTTGAATGATTCTATTCCTTCAGTATTCCCAATCACTTCGTTTCCAAACTCTTCCATATCAAAGGTTTCTTTCTCTTTGAAATATTTCATCGAACGGTTTAGCAAATCGATTTTATCTGCTTTACTGATTTCGTAATTATCATCCAGCTTCTGCGTTACAAAGTTTTTGTAAACGCCCAAAACGTTATTGGTTTGGTTATAACTATCGTTTCTAACTTTCAGCTTTAAAAATTCATCTTTCCAATAAACGGCAGATTCATTGCTACTTTTCGACTGATCCAGTACCACCACTTTATAACCTTGTTCTTTTTCGGTATTAAAAATTAAACAGCCTTTATCCAGTTTATTAATGCTGATTGCATCCTGTTCATAGCTCATATTAAAGCCATCATCTTTAGGAAAAACTTTCAGGTAAGTATCTTTCGTTTCCGATTTAAAAATACCCAGTACATCCAGTTGCTCACCTTCAATCTGCACCTTTTCAAAATAGGCTACATAAAGTTCGCCTGATTTAATTTTTGGGTGATTGGCTACATCATATAAATATTTAGCGAGCTGTTGCGAGTCTTCATGAAAAAGTTCGGTATTTTCGAAAATTTCATGTGCAAAATGATAAACTTCATTTAAGTTTAAGTTATCGTTAGGATGAAAGAAATGGTAAACTTCATTCACTTTTTCGAAAGGCTTAAGGAAATATTGCATCAGCAAATTACTCAAAACCTCATCATCTAGCCGGAGCGGCGCATCAGATAATTTATAATATTCTTCAACCAGTTTATTACCGGTATGGTGGATGGAAAGTTGTTTTAGTGTAGCCTCGAAAAATGAAATCATGGCTGCAAAAATAACAAAATGATTGGTTAACCATCCCAGCCATTAAAATCAATTAGCTTCGAAATCACTCCTTTCTCTTCCCCTATTTGCGGTAAGCCTCCGCCCTGTGCAAAAAGCTTTTTTCTTTTAAGGTTGCTTCTACTTCATTTATGGCTTTCATCAGGTTATTTTCCGTATTGGTAATCTCTGCTGTAGCCTTGATAATCACTTCCCAAACAGGCTCCATATTGGCAAGAAGTTCCTTTCCTTTTTCTGTAAGTTCAATCAATCGTTTGCGCGTATCTATTTTATCTTTTGTAGATCGAATCAATTTTTCCTTCTCTAATTCTTTCAATAAGCTAATCGTGGAAGGATGTGCGTAGCCAATTTCATCGGAAAGGGAAACGACACTCATGGTCGATTTTTTATACAGCGTATAAAGCACAGGGAACCATTTCGGTTGAAAATCGATGCCAAATGCTTTATAAATCAATAAACCATCTTTACGGATTTGATCACTTAGTCGCTGCAAACGCGTAGAAATGGCCAGCAAACCAGAAGCATCAATTACATTTTGTTCCATTACAAAGATTTTAAATCCAGGTTATAAAAAACATTATCTACAGCCATCCGTGGAAAATAAACAGGTAAATCTTCTGCTGCAATTTGCTTAAAACCATTACGCTCATAAAAACGGCATGCAGCCTGTAATATGTCCTTGGTACCCAAATATACTTTATTTAAATGTTCAGCCCGGCAATAAGCTAAAAGGGTTTCTAACAACACTTGTGCTATGCCCAATTCCTTACCGCGGAATTCTTTTTTCACAAACATCTTTCTAATTGTTGCCGATTCATGCTCAGCAGCGGCAATAAGGCCTATTGTACCGATAAGTTCGCCATCGCGCTTAGCTCCCCAAAATGCTCCGCCAGAACCATCATAATATTTTTCAATGTCCAGTAAATCAGGTTGGGCAGCTAAATCTATAGCTACATTAAACTCTATTTGCTGGATGGGTAAAATAACCTCAATAATCTCTTTGCAGGATTGATTGCTTAACCGTTCAATTTTAAATTCGCTTTGCATAGTAAAAATATTATTCCACAAATATACGTAGTCAACTACATAAATTAAAGACTTATTTTTTCTTTGCAGTTGAAGGATAAAAGGCAAACAATCCGTTTGTTGATAGAAACTAGTTGGTTATCTTCAATTTTTGGATAAAATCTGCCATTTTCTGATCAGCATAATTCGCCACCCCTTCGTGTTTGAAGGATAACCGGCCTCGTTTATCAAAAATAACTGTGGTGGGTAAGGCGCCCGCGAATATTTGTTCCGGAATGTTGCTTTCTACCTTATAAACCGGCATTTCATATTTACGGCCGGTCATGAATTTGCTGGATTTTAAAAGTTCACCATCTGCATCTGCAAAGATGAATACTACGCCATCATCATCTTTAAATTGTGAATACAATTTGTTTTAGTGATGGCATTTCTGCCCTACACGGTGGACACCAGGTAGCCCAAAAGTTAAGAAAAACAACTTTCCCTTTTAAATCACCCAGATCTACAACATTACCTTTTACATCTTTAAATTTAAGCCCACTGAGGTCTGACTCACCTGAAGCTACCTCCTCTACATTGGGCTTAAAGAATCCAATAGTCATTAATCCCCGGATTAAAGTTGCTTTTGCATCCGGAATCAGGATCATTACCAATAGTAAGGTTAAAATTCCAATGTTAATACTATTTCTTTTGAGCCATTTCATGTAGCAAACCTTAGATTAATAAATTTTTGAAGTTGCAAATACGATATAAGCAATGTTACTTTCCAAAGATGAAGTTTATAACTAATAATTACTACTTTTGACCCATTGAAAAAGCATCAGCAAAATATCAGGAAATATTTTTCAGCATTTATGCTGTTAACGTTTGCTATTGCTTTAACGCCCTGGAGTGTTTTACATCACCACCGGGAAATTCCAATTCCAAAGAAAGAAATTAATTGTCATCATGTTACTCATGTAGAAGCCCATGGTGATAACTGTTTAATTTGTAATGCCAGTTTTGAAAAAGACTACGTGCAAATTCATAACATATACCGGATTTTTCTTTCTGTAACCATTTTTAGCCAGAAAGCACCTGTTTTAAAAAGTTCCTACACCAGGTTACTCAGTACCAGTCTCCGTGGCCCTCCTTTAGCCTAAGTCTTTTTAGAGGTTATCACCTCGTTTTTTCTATTCATACCTGTGATGCTTGTAAAAGTTCCACCAGGTTATTTCTTTTCACTACAATTTACTATCGTGATGAGGTTGCTCTGATTGAAAAAAATCGCAGGATTCATCATGTTTAAACATTAAAATACAACAAATGAAAAAATTACAGCTAATCCGCTTAATGATTATCTATACATTAATAAGCAGCACTGCTTTTGCAACTGCTTTAAAAGACATCACAGGAAAAGTAATTGATGCCAGCAACAATCAGGCATTAGCGGGCGCAACAATTTATATTCCCGATTTAAAGGTTACAGCAGTAACGAATAATGATGGAGAATTTACCATAAATAACCTGCCATCGAAAGGCAGTTATTTAATGGAAGTGCATTATATCGGCTATAAAACAGCTACTCAAATTGTAAATTTCGCAACGCCACCTAACATCACTTTCGCCTTGCAGCCTACTGCTATAGAAACAAGAGAAGTGGTGATTACGGGAAGTATGATCAGTAGCACGAGCAAACGAAACAGTGCATCATCCACAGTGATTGGAAAGGACCAGTTGCTGGCACCATCTACTAATCTGATTGATGCATTGACCAGAATTCCGGGTGTATCACAAATCACCACCGGACCATCAATTTCAAAACCAGTAATCAGGGGTTTAGGCTACAACCGTATTGTAACTTTAGATGATGGAATTAAACAACAAGGACAACAATGGGGAGATGAGCATGGAATTGAGATTGATCAGTTTAAATCAGACCGCGTTGAAGTGTTGAGGGGTGCGGCTTCTTTAATTTATGGATCGGATGCACTAGGCGGCGTAATCAATTTATTAGAACCAAGCACGGCGCCAGATGGCCAGGTGAAAGGTGAATTGATTACCAACTACTCTACTAATAATGGCTTAACGGCAAACTCTTTAATGCTTACCGGCAATGAAAATGGTTTTGTTTGGAGAGCCCGTGGAACTTATAAAAATGCTTATTCTTTTAAAACCCCTACGGGATATTTTCCAAATTCAGGATTTAATGAAACCGATTTAAGTGGTATGGTTGGCTTAAATAAAAGCTGGGGATATTCTCATTTAAACGTTTCCAGTTTCCGCAATAACATTGGTTTTTACGATCCGAGTTTAGATGCGAATGGAAACTTTGTAAAGGAAGACGGCGATCCGTTTTTAAACTCAGAATTTAAAAGCCGCAGCCTGGAATACCCTCGTCAGGACATCAGACATTTTAAAATTGCATTAAATAACAACTTTATTCTGGGCAATGGCAATTTGAAAGCAGATTTCGGTTACCAGCAAAATCAACGTCGCGAGTTGGAAGACGGACCAAGCCCTTCATTATTCTTCGACCTGAAAACATATAATGGGGATTTGAAATATTACCTGCATGAAATGGATGGCTGGCAGCCTGTTTTCGGCGTAAGTGCCGATGCTGGCCGTAGTCAAAATAAAGCAGATGACGAGTTCTTAATCCCCAATTACAACACTTATGGTATCGGTGCTTTTGCTTACGTGAAAAAGAACTGGGAAAGCAATACCTTAAGCATTGGTGCCCGTTACGATTACCGTAAAAACAACGGCAAACAATTGTTTGTAGATGATGAAGAACGTTTTGCACCTTTCCAAAATAAGTTTTCTAACGTAAGTGGTGCTTTAGGTTTTACCCATCAATTTAATGAGGAGTTAAACTTCAAGGCAAATGCAGGTTCGGCTTTCCGGGCACCGAATCCGGCAGAACTGGCTTCAAATGGCGTACATGAAGGTACTTTCCGATACGAAATTGGGAATCCGAATTTAAGTCCGGAGCGCAGTTACCAGGTAGATGCCGCCTTAGAATATGAAGGTAAAATCATTAGTGCAAGTGCAAGTGTTTACAATAACTATATCCATAATTTCATTTACGCATCAAATAATGGTGAAACGACTATTTCAGAAGGTAACCAATATCGTGTTTATCGTTATGGTCAGGTAAATGCTAACTTATATGGTGCAGAAGCAAGCTTAACCATCCACCCGGTTTCGTTTATTCACTTTGAAAATACCTTCGGATACGTTCATGCACACAATAATAGTTTAGACAGACCTTTGGCATTCATCCCGGCAGGTACCTTAAGAAACGAACTTCGTTTTGAGCCTAAATTTAAAGGAACCAATGATGCTTATCTTTCCGTTGGCATCAACTCTGCCTTTAAACAAACGCGTGTAGATAACACCTTTGAAACGCCAACCAGTGGCTATACTTTGTTAAACGCTGGCATTGGCGCAACATTCAATTTAGGTAAACAACCGGTTAAATTATCCGTATCTGGAAATAACCTATTGAATCAGAAATATTATGATGCCTTGAGCAGATATAAACCAGGACGTTTAAGTTCTGAAGATCCAAACTTAGGGGTTTACAATACAGGAAGAAATATTACTTTCGGATTGTATGTACCGTTTATAGTGGCGAAATAGGATAAGCGTTTTTCGTTGATCGTTTCTAGATTGGCACGTAGCGAAAGCCATAATAATTGGTAATCGTTATAGCGAGGTATGACTATAGAAACCTAGCTTAAAAGATTTCATTTTAAGAGTTGTCAACTTTATAGCTGCATTTGCTATTAAGGTTGACAACTCTTTTTTTGATATGACCATTGTTTATAGCTAGTAGTTGCCCATAAAAGTTGTCAAAGCTATTATATGGCACTATTTATTAAACCGCCACACTCAAGAACCTATTTCTTAAAAGTTTCTCTTTTCGCCCTTACATATTGATTCGGCCATTCTATATCATCGCCTAATACTTGTGCAGCATGTGTAGGGAAATAAGCATCTCTAAGAGATTCTCTGGCGATGAAGATTAAATCCGCTTTGCCTTCCTGCAGAATTTCTTCTGCTTGTTTTGCATCTACGATTACGCCAACAGCGCCAGTGTAAATCCCAATTTCATTTCTGATTTTGTCTGCAAACGGCACCTGATAATTTGGTCCGGCAGGAATAAACGCATCTGGTACATTTCCACCAGAAGATGCATCTATTAAATCTACTCCCCTATCTTTTAATACTGCAGCCAATTGGATAGAATCATTTTCATTCCAACCATTTTCTGTCCAGTCTGTTGCAGAAATCCGCACAAATAACGGCAACGTTTCCGGCCACACAGATTGTACTGCTTCCACCACATCGATTACCAAACGAATGCGGTTTTCAAAACTCCCACCATATACATCTGTACGTTTATTGCTTAACGGACTAAAGAATTCATGCAACAGGTAGCCGTGTGCCGCATGAATTTCTACCACTTTATAGCCTGCATCCAAGGCCCGTTTTGCTGCTGATCTGAAAGCAAAAACGATTTCCTGAATTTCAGGAATGCTTAGTTCCTGTGGTTCTACCTGACCTTGTTTAAAAGGAATTGACGAAGGGCCTACCGGTTTCCAGCTGTTTTCGCCCGAAGCAATTTGTTCGCCACCATTCCATGGTAATTCGCAACTTGCTTTCCTACCTGCATGTGCTAACTGGATGCCAGCAATAGCACCATTTTCATGGATAAAGGAAACGATTTGCTTTAGTTTTTCTACATGTTCATCTTTCCAGATTCCTAAATCTCCATAAGTAATCCGGCCTTCCGGCGTTACTGCCGATGCCTCCTGAATGATCAAACCTGCTCCACCTACCGCTCTGCTCCCCAGGTGAACCAAATGCCAGTCGTTCGCGAATCCGTCTACGGCTGAGTATTGGCACATTGGTGAGATTACAATTCTATTTTTTAAAGTAACATCCTTTAAGGTTAAAGGAGAGAATAATTTTGACATGTTTTTATTTTATTGATATATGTATATTATCGATTCTCATCTGGGATTTTCAAAAACAATTGCTACTTTAACATGCCTTTGATAACCGCTGACTAACTAATCTTGATTAAAAACCTGCATTTTTCAATTCGGTGTTAATGAACTGAATTTCATCTGCAGATAATTTTACATTAATGGCTTCCGCATTTTGTACGGATTGTTTGGCATTTCTGGCCCCCACTAAAGCAATGGTAATTCCAGGGCGTTCTACCGTCCACCTTAAAACCAATTGAGAAAGTGATGCATTTTTTTCCTCAGCCAAAGGTTTGATCTTAGCTAAAAAGGCATTAGTTTTTTCAATATTCTCTGCCGAAAAGAACTTTACATCCTTCCGGTGATCACCTTCTTCAAATTTATAATCTGGCGTAATTTTACCGGTAAGCAATCCACGTTCCATCGGGCTATAGGCCAAAACTGATTTATTGTTATCAATACAATAAGGTACCGTTTCATCTTCCACAGCACGATTAATCATACTGAATGGAATTTGATTAGAGACGATTTCTATAGTTTGATCTGCTTCTTTTAATTGTGCTGCGCTATAGTTACAAACTCCCGCATAACGAACTTTTCCCTGTTCAATTAACTTACTTACGGCTTCGAAGGTTTCGCTGATTGGCGTGGTTACATCCGGCCAATGGATTTGATATAAGTCGATATAATCTGTACCTAAACGTTTCAAAGATTGCTCACATTCATAAATTACGCTTTCTTTACTGGCATATTTATAAATATCAATATCTTTCCCTTCGTTGTTTTTACTTTTGAAACCAAAGTCACCTTTAGCTAAATCCCAGCGCATTCCAAACTTAGTTACAATTTGAAGTTTATCCCTGGAGATTCCTTTAATGGCATCGCCTACAATTTCTTCACTATCGCCTTGCCCGTAAATCGGAGCCGTATCAATAGAGGTAACCCCTAAATCATATGAAGCTTTGATTGCGTTTATGGCGTCATTTCTATCTGTACTTCCCCACATCCAGCCGCCTGCAGCCCATGCACCGAAGGTAATTACTGAAAGTTCTAAATCTGAATTTCCTATTTTTCTGTATTCCATAATTATTTTTTTATAAGATGATCAACCGCGTAACTGTTATTCGACAGGCAGGCCAATAACATAGATAAAGTTTTGGCACCCTGACTAAACCATGGCTGAAAAAGCTTAATCCAATTGCTAATCTGCCCAACAAATAAGCTCATTTTATATCCATTGTTATCGCGTTACTATATAAACAGACAATCTCCACATTAATCATGTTTTAATGCAGTTAAGATAAATCTACATTTTACAAACATGTTATAAATAACAAGGTTGAGAAAATAAATAAAAAATTTGGAGGTTTAAAAAATCCACCATACATTAGTGTATTATTTAACTAATACAGTAGGTATGATAAAAGTTAACAATCTTAATTTTGGCTATAGCAAGCACCAGCCATTATTTAAAAATATGAGCTTTCAACTAAGTGCCGGCCATATTTACGGTTTACTTGGAAAAAATGGTGCAGGCAAATCCAGCTTATTAAAAAATCTGGCTGGTTTGGTTTATGCAAAAAGCGGCACCCTCGATGTGTTCGGCTTCGATCCGTCCAGCAGGCAACCGGCCATGCTGGAACAAATTTGTTTTATTCCGGAGGAATTTTATTTACCTGCCATAAAAATTGATGCTTACCTCAAAGCCAATGCTCCATTTTACAAAAACTTTAACCATGATTATTTTACAGATCTGATGAAGGAATTTGATATTCCAGTGAGCCAAAAACTCACTAATATGAGCTATGGGCAAAAGAAAAAAGTGATTATTGCATTTGGTTTGGCTACACAAGCCAAACTCATCATTATGGATGAGCCTACTAACGGCTTAGATATTCCTTCGAAAACACAGTTCAGAAAAATTATGGCTTCTGCCCTAACAGATGACCGCTGCATTGTAATTTCTACACACCAGGTGAGGGATTTGGATAATCTGATTGATACCGTAATCATCTTGGATGAGAACAACATCGCGCTACAAGCTTCTATCGAAGAAATTACAGAAAAGCTCACCTTTAAGAAAGTTAAAGAAATGGATCCCAGCATTATTTATGCTGAACCATCGCTCTCTGGCTTTCATGCCGTAATGCCAAACTATCATCAGGAAGACAGTAAACTGGACATGGAACTGCTGTTTAATGCCATTTTAACAGAGAAAACAAAATTCAAACCTTATTTTAATTAAGCACTCATGAGTAATATATTCAACTTAAACCGATTTGGATTACTGCTAAAAAGACAATGGCTCGACTTTGGAAAAGTTTACCTGCTCACCTTGGTTATTCTGGTTGCCGTGATCTTTTCATTTTACTGCTATTTCATTCCATCCCCAATTGGAGATAATTTCGATTATGATGGTAATCTTGATATGCGCTTCAGGTACGGCCTGTTTATTTTCCTGGGCTTCCTTTTCATCAGCATCACCTCAAGCAGTTATTTCAGCATATTAGGGCAAAAACCAAGAGCCATACAAGAATTAATGTTACCCGCCTCTACCTTTGAGAAATTTGCCGGTGCTCTTTTTTATACTGCTTTTTTAGCGGTAATTAGCTATCTGCTCATTTTTTACATCATTGATCTGGGCTTTGTAAAATATGTAAACAGCCATTTAAGTGAATTCAAAATGGAATCAGCAAAACACTCACATTTAAATGGGGTTGAAAGTATTTCTAAACAAGTAACCAGCGATAAAAATTATTTGACGTATTTGAGTAGTTATTTTCCTATTCCATTCCTGGTGATCAGCATATTTCTTTTAGGATCGGTCTATTTTAACCGTTTCCATTATATCAAAACAGCCATTTCCGTTGCTATTTTCAGCGCTATTACATTCTATATGATATACAAAGCAAGTATCTTATTCATTGGCGATAAAGTAATGAGAAATGTTATGGTTCAAAAAGATGAAATCTTATTATGGATATTCCTCGTTTCGGCTGCCATCACACTCAGCTTATGGCTGATTACCTACATTCGCCTTAAAGAAAAAGAAGTTTAACATTAACAGGTATAGATATGGAATTTAGAGATAATAAGGCAATATACCTACAAATAGCAGATTATGTGTGCGAACACATTTTGCTTGAAAAATGGAAAGCAGATGAAAAAGTACCTTCTGTTAGGGAAATGGCGGTTGAACTGGAGGTTAACCCCAATACCATTATGCGCACCTACGAGTTATTGCAGCAGCAAAACATCATTAGTAATAAAAGAGGAATAGGTTTTTTTGTAACCGAAAAAGCAATTGACCAGGTAAAAAACTTTAGAAAAGCACATTTTATGGATCATGAATTACCTGTTCTATTTAGAAATATTTACTTGTTAAACATCAGTTTCGAAGAGTTGAAAAGTAAATATGAAACTTTTGTAAACGAAAATTTTAACGCCTAGAAAATATGAAAACAAGTAATAAATTGTTAATAGCGCTTGCCGCATTGCTGATCATTGTTCCAATTTTAGTGATCGCTATCAATGTAAATATGAATTACATTGATAAAAAAGTTTTTTGGGCACAAATAAAAGGTAATCACAGCTTAAGCTCAAATTTAGATGGCTATGAAAATAAAAATCTGCCAGAGTTTAATACAATAAACTTTAGTAATGGAAACAATGCCTACGTTAATGTAGAAATTATAAAAAGTGAAAAACCTGGCGTTAAAATTCCTATAGGATTATTAGAACAGTATGATTTAAGTGTAGATAAAAATCAAACATTACAAATTAAGTTAACACATCCAGAAAAAAAGCTCAAGTATTCTGTAACCATTTACATCTACGCCAACGATATAAAACGGCTAAATATTGAAAAGGCTTCAGGATTTAACTTAAATGTTTCAACCAATACGATTAATATCAATGCAAAAGATGTCAATCATCTAGCCTTTACCGATGAAACCAAGATAATCAACTTAAATTTAAATGTAGAAAAAGTGGAAGACTTAAATTTTGGAGAGATCAATACCATTCAAAACATTGATGTTAAGCTAAATGAATCAAACTTTAATACCTCTAAATCTTTCTTCAAATCTTTAAATATTGTTTCTACCGGTCATTCAAATATTGATATTTTCGGCGACGAGCAAAATAAAAATAAATACAAAATTGATTTTTTATCGGTTAAAACCACTGGAAAAGCATCTCTTAACTTAGCAGATATAAAAATTGCTAAGTCTACAGGAGATTTATCTGATTCGACAAAGGTTAGCATGCCGGCTTTCATGCTTAAAACAATGTTTAAATAAAACTATAATCTGCTTGATTAAAGCCTCTTGTAAAGGAGAAGACATAGCCTTAATTTGTTATAAATCTCCTAAACTAGGAACTTTCCAAAAACAGTTTGTATCATTTCAGAATACCATTTATTATTATGGTCATTTTCACCCATAAAAAATTGAGCATGATTTTTAGGCTTTTGATTAATCAAAAGCCTAAACAATCTTTATATTAGCCATTATACAGCTAATATTAGCCTAAAATTTAAAACATGAAGAGATTTTTTCTTTTAATTGCCGTTTCATTACTGATTTTAAATTATTCTCAAGCCCAGAAAACGGACACCTTATCCATTACCCTTGAAAGTGTAAAATACCCGTATGCAGTGAAGTTTTTCCCAATTCATACTGAAGGTCAGGATATAAAAATGGCCTACATGGATGTTGCGCCAACAGGCACCGCAAACGGAAAAACAGCGATTCTTTTTCATGGTAAAAATTTTGGCGGCTATTATTGGGGAAATGTGATTAAAGCTTTAACCGCCATAGGCTATAGGGTAATTGTTCCTGATCAGGTTGGCTTCGGAAAATCTTCCAAACCGTTTATTCATTATAGTTTCCACCAGCTCGCTACCTGGAACAAAAAACTACTGGATACGCTGGGGGTACAAAAAACAATAGTATTGGGCCATAGTATGGGCGGAATGTTAGCCACTCGTTTTGCATTGATGTTCCCTGAAAAAACAGAGAAATTGTTACTCGAAAATCCAATCGGACTGGAAGACTACAAAACTTTTGTACCCTATGTAAATACCGCACAACAATATCAAACAGAACTTAAAACCACCGCAGAAAGTGTGAGAAAATATTACCAGGGTTCCTATTTTACGTATTGGAAACCTGAATATGAGTATTTGGTAAACATTGCCGGTGGCGTTACCTTCAGTGCAGATTATCCGCGCTGGGCCCAGGTTGCCGCCCTGACTTTTACCATGATTTATGAACAACCGGTAGTGTACGAATTTCAAAATATCAAAGTACCAACCGTCTTATTTATTGGCAAAGAAGATAAAACCATTGTGGGAAAAGGATTATTAACACCAGATCAACAGGCCATCCACGGACAATACAGGCTTCTTGGTAAACAGACCGCAGCGAAAATTCCGGGTGCTAAGATTATAGAGTTTGAAGCTTGCGGACATATCCCGCATATTGAAATTCCCACGGAATTTTTGGTAGCATTAACAGGAAGTCTGTAAAAGTTCTTTCCAAACCTCGCAGGTTTTAAAACCCTTCATCAGCAGATTCAACCTGCGAGGTTTATTTTACTTCAACCCGGAGGCAACTGTTTCCTTACCCACAATTTTATTAATCCCCTGTAATTCGAAATCAATATGCTCACCGCCAGTTTGCATTTTGCCGGATAATTCTATCCGCAGATGACTTTTTAAAATCAGTCCTGTTTTAAGATCCAGCTCTGCATCGCCGATATTTGTTCCGGTCAAATCCGTATCAATCTTATTGCCCATGCTTTGGAAACTGCCTTTAGAAAGCAAACTTCCGTTAATATTTAAATAGGCAATGTCATCCCTTACCGCTGTTAGGGTATATTTTGTGATGGTCTCAACTGGCATATTGAGTTGCATTTTGGTATCAACCGTCCAGCTTTCACCTATTTTAACCGGGTGATCAGGATAAATTTTTAAAGAAGATTCCAACGTGTGTTTCATCCCTTCTGAGTTAAATTGCTGACTCAAACTTGCTTTTATGTTTGCAGCCTTTGTAGAATCAGCCTTCATCTTACTTACCATATTCGTCACCATTTGCTCAATTCCTGTTAAGGATTTGATTGCACCATCTGGCAACATCACCATATTGAAAGTAGCACCCTTTATTCCCCGAAAAGAATTTTCTTTGGTGGTATCCGGATCATCTGAATCCATTTCCATCTGGTTCCCCATCCCTTTCGATTTCATGAAGATCCGCTTATAAGTGACTTCAATATATTTTTCCGAACCCTCGCCATTGCGGATATCGAAACGATATTCGGTGCCAATATTCTGGCTTAAACTAAGTTTTTTTCCAGCCATTTGCTGGTTGATAATCTGATCAGAAATTAATGTAAAATCATAGTTCTTGCCGATCGGAAAATCCTGCTTTAACACATAGCTTTTCTGGGCATCTGCCCTAAAGCCTAAAAGGACCAGCGCTAAAAATGGGAGTAATTTGAATATATTCATTAATAACAGTTACTGAACCGGTTGCTGAGCAAAAATTCTGCTCAATGCATGGTACAAATCGGGATGTTTATCTTTCAACAGTTCTGGTTTTTCGAAGAAATATTCCGAAACCACGGCAAAAAACTCAGCTTCATTGGTTATTGCATATGGATTAATATCAGATTTATTATCTTCTATTTTCTCCATTTCTGCATGCATCATCTTTACCCAGGGCAAAGTATATTCATGACCCATCAGATTTTCCGGCACCCCATCTGTAGCCCCATCAGATTTATCTAAAAGATGCACAAACTCATGTATGGCTGTATTTTCCTTACCGGCACTCTTCGAAAAACCATGACGCAATGCAGCACGTGATAAAATCATTTGTCCGTTCATATAGCCTGTTCCAACCATCCCTGCAATGTTTCGCTCATCACCTTCAAATTGAAAATCTTTATTAAAAGTGTCTGGATAGAGCAACACGCTGCCCAGGTTTTTGTATTGCCAATCGGCAAAACCGAAGATGGGAATTACAGCGCTTGAAGCAATTAATAATTCATCAAGCGTAGTCATGTCTAAACCCACACCTTCAATTTTTACCGTACTGAAAAACTCCGCAATTTTCTGCTCAAACTTAAGTTTATCTGTAGAATCAAGGTTATGATAATAGCCTACATAATCATCCAGAATTTTTCGATCGGTGTCTGTTAAGGGTTCTATCGCTGGTTTCTTTTTGCGTAAGATAAAATATAATACAATCAGAAAAATAGGAATCAGATAGGCAAAAGGTAAAGAATTCATATGCGTGTGTTGGCTGTAAGGCCATTGGTTAGATTTAAAAAAATTGACTTTTTGCCTGTTTACATGCTAGCTTTCCAAAATCTCGAGCTGTGCGAGCACATGCTCACGGGTTACGGGATAGGGTTTATCATTAACAATTGCCTGATAAACAGCATCAAAGAGGGGCAGATAACTTCCAACTTCAGATGCGATTATTTCTTCCGTTTTGTTACCCTGTTCGTCGATTGTAGTCAGTAAGCCCTGCTTTCCATCCGGCTCAATGCCGTAACCAGCATCAGTAAGTTTTTGGCCAGCGAGCAATTGCTCCTCCTGTACATCGGCTCTTTCTTTAATAAAACTACCCTTTACGCCGTGCAACACAAAGGCAGCCTGCGGATTCACAACCAACATACTCGAGGTAACAAATACATTCACACTATCCGGGTAATTAAGCTGGATGGCAAAAAAATCATCAACCAGCGTATCTTTTCTATTTTTACCCAGCACCTTGTGGTAGGTTTCCGGTTTACCAAAAATGCTGATCACCTGATCAAGCAGATGTGGCCCGAGATCGTATAATAATCCACTGGCCTCAATGGCTTGTTCTTTAAAAGCTTTTGGCCCGATTACATTTCTATAACGATCGTAGCGTAAATGCATCTCGTTCAGTTTGCCCAGCTTACCACTAGCTAAAACTTTTTTAACAGCGGTAAAATCACTGTCCCAACGGCGGTTCTGGTAAAATAAAATCTGTTTACCTACCTCATCTGCAAGTTCGAAAAGTTCTTTTGCCTGTGCTGAAGTTGCAGTAAATGGCTTTTCTACTAAAATATGCTTTCCTTTTTGAAGGGCTAATTTCGAATGCTCGTAATGAAGGTTATTCGGAGTATTTACGACCACCAATTCAATTTCTTCATCATTTAGCAACTCATCCATATGATCATAACTTAAGACATCAGGATAATCGTTTGTTGCGTTTTTTTTACTTCTTTCTACTATCGCCTTTAAGGCAAATCCATCATGCGCGTTCAAAAACGGGGCATGAAATACCTTTCCAGACATGCCATAGGCCAATAATCCAGCTGTTATTATTTTATTTGAATTTGTACTCATAGATTGTGATTGTACGTAAAAGTACGATTCTGGTTTAAAGTTTTGCGTTAAACTGACAACCTTTTCGGCCAGCGTATAAACCTTTTTACACTATCTTTGCAAACATGAAACCGTCGGAGATTAATGCCAAATGGAAAATATTGCAGGAGAAAATTGCGAAGGAGTTTGATTCTGATTTCCCGGATTTAAAAGTGATACTTTTTCTTATTGGTGTGCAGGAATTGGGCAAAGGCCCGAAAAAATACAGCAAAAGGCAAAAGGAAGAATTAATGCACATCGCCACCTGCCGCTTACTGAGCGAAATGGGTTTTTATGAACTTGAAGGTTTGGATCAGGATGGCTGGCCACACTGGAAATTGATTAAAGCGATTCCACCTTACACCATGCTGGAGCAGGAAATGCTGATGAAATCGCTCGTTGTAAGTTATTTTGAAGATATTTATTCTTAATATTAAAACGAGTTTATAAGCAATAATTCTTTAGCTTTTTTTAAGTCGATATTTTCGTTCCATGGCAATTTTAGAAAGCATTGTGTTTGCCATTTTTGTGTTTTCTCTGCCTGTTTATTGCCTGCTAAATCCCACGGTGGATAAACCCGAATGCCACGTTTACCGTTAATTTTTCCATTTGATAAAACTTGATGTTCCAACAGAATTTTTTTTGAAAAAATAAAAACACCAAAACAATCTTCCTTACTCACCGCAATAAAATAAAAGTCGAAATTGTCTGACACCTCAAATGGTTCAGTGATGCCCTGAGCATTTCTTTTCCAAACGGTAACAAATTGCCCGGTTTTTGTTGGCGTAATTTTCGCCATTCTAAACTTTACACTTTTGTTTTCCAGTTGAAACTGGTGTGCCAAATAGGGCTGACTTTCACTTTCCGTAATCACATCAGAATAACCGAGTTTTAGAGGTGCAAAAACCTTTTCGCTTAATAAACGAAGTATCGAAAGAAAATCTCTGGAAATTAACAATTTGCTTTGCTAAACAGTTAAAGTACACGCAACAACAAACCTTTCAAATACTCCCCTTCCGGAAAAGAAATTCTCACCGGGTGATCTTCAGGCTGACAGAATTGTTTAATCACCTGAACTTCCTTGCCGGCATCAAGCGCTGCCCAGGCAATAATTTGTTTAAAGGTATCAATATCAACCGCACCTGAGCAGGAGAAAGTAGCTAGCAAACCACCTTTTTCTAAAAGCAACATTCCTAAACGATTCAAATCCTTATAGGCCCTTGCAGCACGATCCAAAGCCGAACGGGATGGTGCATATTTTGGTGGATCTAATACAATGATATCGAACTTTTCACCTGCATCTTTAAACGCACGAAGTTGTTTATTTACATCAGATTGAATGGTGGTTACTTTTGCCGCATCAAAATGATTCAGATCTACATTCTGTTTTAAGGTTTCAATGGCTAATGCCGAACTATCAACACTGGTAATACTTGCTGCGCCATTGGCTAAACTATTTAAACTAAAACCCCCACTGTAGCTAAAACAATCGAGCACTTTTTTGCCCTTGGTATAACTCGCTAAAATACTTCTGTTATCACGCTGATCGCAATAAAACCCAGATTTCTGTCCTTCTGCAATATTGATATTATAGGCGATGCCGTTTTCTTTAACGCCTAAAAATTCCGGCGGGTTTTCACCCCAAAGCAAACCATTTTCAATCGGTAAACCTTCATGCGTTCTGGCAGTGGCATCACTTTTATCAAAAATCCCTTTAGGCTGCAATTCCGCTCTTAGAATATCAACAATAATCGTTTTGACCTTTTCAATCCCTGAACTTAAAATTTGCAAAGAAAGAAAATCCGCATACTGATCTACAATTAAACCTGGCAGGAAATCGGCTTCACTGAAAACTAAACGGCAGGTATTGGTTTCATCGCTTAAAATAAACTTCCGCGAAGCAATGGCTTGTTTTAATCTGTTTTCATACCAGCTTTGATCGATGGTTTGGCTTTCATCCCATTCCAATAACCGAACGGCCACACGCGAATTGCTGTTATAATAGCCGTAAGCGAGAAATTCGTCATCAAAAGCAGAAACTTTAACTACATCACCATCTTCTGGTTTGCCTTTAACTTTTTCTAAAGCTCCGGAAAATACCCATGGATGTCTTTGTAATGCCGCTTTTTCTTTCCCCTTTTTTAATACGATTTCTACCATAGCGCAAAGGTAAGAATTTGTTTGGAGTTAAGCGTTTGGAGTTTCGGAATGCAGCTTACAGAAACCTGTTGCCGAGTGGCTTTTGCATCCTCACCAATTCGGTATCTAAAACTTTGGTTTCAAATTCAGTCACTGGCCGCTTGGCTTCGATCATAGAAATCAGTAATTCGGTTGCCACCTGCCCCATTTCGAAAGCGGGCTGTTTTACCGAAGTAAGCGATGGAGAAAAAAGTTCAACCAAATTCGAGTTCGTAAACCCGGCAATGGCAATTTTATGGGCCACTCCGGGATTGGTCTTTTTCATGGCCATAATGCATCCTGTTGTTAACCGGTCGCTCGAAATAAAAATCCCGTCTGGATTGAGCGGCAAAAGTTCTTTTACAGCCTGCTCCAGCTCAGCACTGTGCATCCCTCCATGTTGGCAATACTTCACCAGTTCGGGCTCAAACCCGATATTATATTTAGCTAATGCAGCCTGATATCCTTTTAACCTCTCCCTGGTGATCGAAAGATTCTCCGAATTTGTTAAATGAGCAATCGTTCTTTTTCCTGAAAGAATCAGGTGTTCCGTCGCATCAAAAGCACCTTTAAAATTATTCGCAATAACCTTATGGGTTTCAAAATCTTCGGGCACACGATCAAAAAAAACTATCGGCAAGCCCTTTCCATACAAATTACGCAGGTAATCAATATCCTGTGTTTCAGATGAGAGCGCAATCAGCAAGCCATCTATAGAACGCGAGGCTAAGTGCTCTACATTGAGTTTTTCTTGCTTATATGATTCGTGACTTTGAGAAATGATCACATGGTAACCGCGATCGTAAGCGATTGCTTCTATTCCATTGATCACCTGTGAGAAAAAATTATTGGCAATTTCACTTACAATAATGCCGATGGAATAACTCCTGCGTTCCTTTAAACTGCGTGCGATTGGATTGGCCCGGTAATTAACCTTTTCAGCATAGGCTAAAACCAGTTTCTTAGTCTCTTCGCTAATTTCGTAGCGATCTCTCAAGGCTCTGGAAACGGTAGATGTAGATAATCCTAAGGCCTTGGCAATATCTTTTATGGTAGAAGTTTCAAATCTCATTTTTCGTGATGCGTACAAGTTACAAAAAATATCTCTTTTCAGGGGTTCATAACGGGATTAAATAAACGTTAAAGACACGTTTTCGGGAACGTTTGCACACTTTTTTAGTTAAATCTGGTTTCAATCCATTTTTAGTTTGTAAAATTGTTATTCTAACGTAACCAAATATTAATAAACAACAACAATTCGAAATAGTATTTCCCGCTATCTGCGAACAACAACTTAAAGCCTAATCAAGTATTTAATATAATTTATCATTATGAGCAGAGTTTTACTCTTTTTATCATTCCTCTTTTTTTTCGGTTTTACAACCGTTCATGCACAAAATAAACAACTTACCGGAACCGTAAAAGACAAGGCAGACGGACAGGCTTTAGTCGGGGTAAGTGTTACCGTAAAAGATTCCAAATCTGGCGTGAGTACAGATGCCAACGGAGGCTATAAAATAGCTGTTCCGGGCAAAGGTGCAGTAATTACATTTGCTTATGTAGGCTATAAAACCCGTGTAGTTACACTGGCAGACCAGACTAAGCTAGACATTACATTAGAAGAAGATGCGAACAATTTACAGGAAGTTACCGTAAACATTGGTTATGGTTCCGTTAGAAAAGAAGCCTTAACTGGCTCTGTTTCTTCTGTTTCCGGAAAAGATATTGATCAATTTCCGGTGAGTACAGCTGCACAGGCATTGGCAGGAAAGCTGGCTGGAGTTTCGGTAACCACTACAGAAGGTAGCCCGGGTGCGGAGGTAGTGATTAAAGTTCGGGGCGGAAGCTCTTTAACTGGCGATAATTCACCTTTATACATTGTAGATGGCATTCAGGTAGAGAATGCCTTATCGATCTTATCTCCAAATGAAATCCAGTCGATCGATGTGCTGAAAGATGTGGCCTCAACCTCCATTTATGGAAGCCGTGGGGCAAACGGTGTGGTGATTATCACGACCAAAAGCGGTAAACCAGGCAAACCCATTATTTCTTTTGATGCATATGCAGGTGCCAGACAAATTGTAAATAAACTTGATGTAATGAACCCTTACGAGTTTGTAAAATATCAATACGAGCTGTACAATAACAATACTGCGCAGGATGTTAAAGATACTTTTACAAAACGCTATGGCACCTTTGAAGATTTAGATATTTATAAGAATATTCAAAATATAGATTGGCAGGATAAGGTTTTTGGCCGACAGGCGTTTAGCAATACTCAGGTTTTAAATCTCTCCGGAGGCACGGCTAAAACCACTTATAATGTTTCGGTAAACAATACGAGTGAAGACGGAATCATGCTTAACTCCGGTTTCAAAAGAACATTTGCTTCCGTGCGATTAGACCATAAATTTACCACTAAGTTAAGAGTTGGGTTGAATGCACGTTACAGCCGCCAGCGGGTAGATGGTGTAGGTACCACTTCTACTGGTTCTCAGGGAACTAACCGTTTAAGAAACTCAGTAAGATACCAGCCTTATGCTGGCGGAAGTGATAGCGGAGATTTATTCGATGCAGATTACCTGACCACCGGACTATCTAATCCCATCACTTTGGCCAGTCAGGAATTGAAATATGATTACAGAAATGATTTGATCAGCAGCGCTTATGCTCAATATTCGATCTTAAAAAACCTGACTTTCAAAAGTACAGTAGGTTACAACAGATTGAGCAGACATATCAATACGTTTAACGGACCTGTAAGTAATGTGGCCAGAAACAATGGCGGGTTACCGGCCATTCAACTGGATACTGTTTCGCAAAAATCTTTCATCAATACCAATACCCTTTCTTATAAACCAGATCTTGGCAAAAACCACAGTCTGGATGTTTTAGTTGGACAGGAGATTAACATGGTAGACATTGATTCCAGAACTACAGTGACCAAGTTTTTCCCTGTTGGCATTTCTGCCGATGACGCTTTTACGAGCCCGGTTCCGCCGAATACCATCCAGGACAGACCAACTTCTTTAATCTCCGGAACGAGACAATTCTCTTTATTTAGCAGGCTTTCTTACGCTTTCAAAAATAAATATTTGGCTACTGTGAACTTTAGAACGGATGCATCGTCTTTATTCGCTGAAGGGAAACAATGGGGTTATTTTCCATCTGCACAGGTAGCCTGGAGAGTTACAGAAGAAAAATTTATAAAAGACCTGGAGCTGGATTGGTTAAATAACTTTAAAGTAAGGATGAGTTACGGTGCAGCCGGGAACAACCGCATCGGTCAGGATTTATTTAGAACGTTATTTTACATCAGTTCTACCAATGGCGGTTATGCCACAGCAGATAATATAGTGCAGCCAGGATTAATTTCCGGTACAGCAACGGGCAATATTTTATCTAACCCAAACATCACCTGGGAAACCAACCTTTCTACCAATGCCGGGATTGACATCGACCTTTTCAAAAACAAATTATCACTGAGCATAGATTACTATGATAATAAAACGAAAAACTTACTGTTAAACGCAAATGTTCCGCAAACAACGGGTTATGCTACCCAGCAACAAAACGTTGGTAAAACACAGAACAAAGGTTTCGAGTTGCAGTTGAATTATCAGGCGATAAAAACCCAGGACTTTAACTACACCACCAGTTTTAACATTTCTTTCAACAGGAATAAAATTATCGAGCTCCAGAATGGCGTAAATTCTTACATCACGCAATCGGGCTGGGTAAATAGTTTAGGTGATTTTAAAGTAGAAGTTGGTCAGCCGGTTGGCCAGTTCTATGGCTTTATTTCTGATGGCCGATACGCTATAGATGATTTTAGCTATGTTCAAAATGCAACCACAGGTGCTTACACCTATACTTTGAAGCCGAATATAGCCAATAGCCGGGTGCTTTTAGGCAACCGTGAGCCGCAGCCCGGTGACATGAAGGTTAAAAAACTTTCGTCAGCCACCAGCATGACGATTGGCGATGATGACAGAACAGTTCTCGGAACTTCTCAGCCGAAATTTACCGGAGGTTTCAATAATCAGTTCGCCTATAAAAATTTCGACATGACGGTTTTTGTAAACTTTAGCTACGGAAGTAAAGTGTATAACGCGAATAAGATTGAATTCACATCTCAATACAACGTAAAAGACAACAACCTGCTTTCGGTAATGAACGATCGCTGGCAGAATTTTGATAATAATGGCGTGAAGGTTACTGATCCAAACGTGTTAACAGCAATGAATGCGAATACCACCATGTGGACACCAACCGGCGGCAACTATGCGCTTACCTCTTATGCCATAGAGAACGGATCATTCCTGAGAATAAGTAACGTTACGTTGGGTTATACCTTACCTCAAAAATTTATTAAAAGAACTGGTTTCATCTCTAAACTCCGTGTTTATGGAACGGTGAACAATTTATACACCATTACAGGTTATACCGGTTACGATCCGGAGGCGAACACCCGCCGGTCGAATCCACTTACGCCAGGAATTGACTATGCCGCCTATCCGCGCAGCAGATATATCCTCGCCGGAATTAACCTGTTGTTTTAACCTATAACATTAAAGAAAATGAACAATAAATTTATAAAATCTGCTTTAATGGTGATGACTATTGCAGCAGTTTGCATCAATACTTCCTGTAAAAAATACTTAGATGTCCAGTCTCCATCAACCTCATCTCCTGATGTTGTTTTTGAAAATGTCGACAATACAAATGCGGCCATTATTGGCGTTTACAACAGGCTTTGTGGAGATAATGGTTATGGTAGCCGCATCTCTACCTTATTTGGCGTTACCGCTGATGATTTTAAAACTTCGGGCAGTTACAGTTCTTCCGACCGACGTGGAATCAGCATGTATGGCGCAAGTTCTGATAATACAGATTTAACCAATCCTTTTCTCCAACTCTATCAGGGTGTGGAACGTGCAAATATTTGCATTAAATACATTCCGGCATCGAAACTTTATAGCAACGGATCGGAAGCCGAGAAAACCATTATGAAACGTTACCTGGGTGAAGCTTTAACCCTAAGGGCACAGTTTTTACATGAGTTAATCCGCAACTGGGGAGATGTGCCGGCATCCTTTGTGCCCGCTGCTGATGCAGAAACGCTTTATGGCCCGAATGCAGACCGTAATCAAACTTATGATAAAATCATTGCCGATTTAAAAACAGCAGAAGACCTGGTACCGTGGAGAAGTGGCATCACAGAATATGGCAGTTTCCGTTTTACCAAAGGAGCAATCAAAGCATTGAGGGCCCGTTTAGCTTTAGCGCGTGGCGGATATTATTTAAAAGGAAACCAAAATGTTCGCAGCAGCGATTATTTAACCTATTATAAAATAGCTTTTGATGAATGTTTGGATATTATGAACAATCGTGCCGAACACAGCTTAAACCCAAGCTTCGAAAATGTGTTTAAAACCTTGCACGGAACCCGTTTTGATAACGCTCATGAGCTGATGTTTGAGGTTGCCGCCTTCGGAAGTAATGCTGCAACAGATAGTAAACTAGGCTATTACAATGGAGTCCGTTTTAACTCTGCTTCTACTTACGGCAGTGGTGGAGGCGGAATGAATGCCATTCCAACTTATTTCTATGAATTTGATGTGACTAAAGATTCCCGCCGCGATGTTACCATTGGGGTATTCGAAATCACGGCATCATCTAAAAAAATCATCAATACACTTTTTAACATGACGGATGGAAAATTCCGCAAATCATGGACAAATGTTAACGGGTCTTCTGCTGCGCAAACTTTTGGTGTAAACTGGCCAATGATCCGTTTCGCTGATGTATTATTAATGTATGCTGAAGCCGACAACGAAATTAACAGTGCACCTTCTGCAACTGCAGTTAGCGCATTACAAGAAGTGCAGAAAAGAGCTTATCTGGGTTTTGAAACACAAATCCCTGCCACACCAGCCACTAAAACCGATTTCTTCAATGCCATTGTAAAAGAGCGTTTATTAGAGTTTGGTGGTGAAGCCATTAGAAAATACGACCTGATCAGATGGAATTTATTAGGCACGAAACTGGAAGAAACCAGAGGAAAAATCCGGGCACTAATTGCCGGAACAGGCGCTTATGCTGGTGTTCCGGATTACGTTTATGCAAAAGAAGGAAATTATCTTTTGGGTACCAGCGTAAATGAGGTTGCCACGTTAGACTTATTTGGCGGCACCCCAAATAACGTTTTTGTTTCACCTGGTTTAGGTGTATCATCAGCCCCTGCTGGCTACACCACTAAAAACTGGAGGAAAGCGGTTACCGAAGAGAATTCCATTACCAGTACCGCTACCGGCATAGCCTTTTACTTCGAGGCCAATAAAAAAGAGCTTTTTCCATACCCAAAAACGGCATTGATTGAAAACACCAAAATGGTGCAAAATTTTGGTTATTAACGCTTAGACACCATAGAGATGAAAAAAATTATAAATCAGCTTAGCTGGAAAATTGCAATGCTTGTTTTGATTGCCGCGGCGCTAAACGCCTGCAAAAAATCAGAAGATCAACCTAATGAACCAGCCAGATTATTTAAACCCAGTGAGGTTAAAGTTACTGCAGGGGAAACAAAAGCAAAATTAACATGGACGGTGCCAATCATGGCCACTGGCAAAGCACTTAAATACAACATCGATTTCTCAACCGATTCTACCTTTGCAACCGTAAAATACACCACCACATCAGATACTGCAGGCGTTACGGTTACAGAAGATAATATTCCGGTAAGAACAAAATATTATGCCCGGGTTAAAGCGGCTGCTACGGCAGATCAACCGGAATCTAAATACGTGCGAAGCAGTGTCTTCCAACTTACCGGAACACAACTATTTTCAGCCGTAAGGGATAATGATGTAAAGGAAACCAATGTTACGTTACGTTACACGCCAACTCCGGGCTTAACTGCTATTGTGTTAACGCCGGCAACTGGTACTGCGATAACCGCCACATTGAACGCTACAGATGCAGCTGCCGGCGTGAAATTAATTCCCGGATTAACAGCAGGCGTATTGTATTCAGCTGAATTATTCTCAGATACAAAAAGTAAAGGATTGGTAACATTTACCACCCTGTTACCCACTAATTACACGGTTAGATTAAATCCTGGCGATGATTTGGCGGCTGCTATTACCAATGCTGCAGATGGTGCAACTATCGGATTAAACCCGGGAATTTATACCCTGGCAACAACTTCTTTTATTACCCGCAAAACCATTACCCTTAAATCTACCTCTGGCAATCCTGGTGACACAAAAATAAACTACAAGGAAATAGATTTAGAAGGAACGGGCGCAGGAGTAACATTATCAGGTATCGAGTTTGACGGAACAGCTGGTGCATCACTTTATTTCTTAAACTTTATTGGCTCACAAGCTGCAAATGGTTCGGCAGCAACTTTCACAAATGTTGTGGTAGATAATTGTATTGTGCATGGTGCTACCACTGCCTTTTTACGTGGCGATCGGGGAACTGCAGCAAGGGATTTTAAAATTACCAACATTACAGTAAACAACTCCATCGTATATGATATGGGGTTAAATGGTTCTTCTGCATACTATACACTCCATGTTAATAAAATGCAGTTTAATACAATTGCAGTATCTAAATCTACCTTTTACAATGCTGGCCCCGGTTTAGTTTCTGCAAGCGCAACCTACACCGGCGATGTTGTTCCAACCGTTGCCATAACCAGTTCTACATTTAACGGCTTTGGAGGAAACGCTAAATACGCCTTGCTTGATGCCAGCGCAAACCCGATTAAATTTACAATCCAAAATAGCATCCTGGCCAATACGCCAAAATCAGGAAACGTTAATGCTGCTGCCATCCGGGCAACTGGAGTAGGCAGTACCTTAACCATCTCCAATAGTAATTACTTTAACTTGTCTAGCGCATTAACAGGCGGTACCGCGCTAACCTTCGGTACGGCAACGTTAACCAGTAACCAAACCTTAAATTTAGGATGGACACCAACCACAACTGATTTTTCGATCCCTGTAAGTTCGCCACTAAGGGTGGCTGGCAATACCGGTGGCACAATCGGAGATCCAAGATGGACGTATTAACCCTCTATATTTTCTAAAAGGGCAGAATTTATTTTGCCCTTTTTAATGAAATTTAAATCTTAGATTTTACTTTTATAAAATGAGCCGACCAACTTTTCTTTGCTATCCGTTCCTGCTGATCCTGACCCTTTTCTTTTTAAAAGTAAATGCCCAGGATCCTAAATACCCGGCAGAAATAACGGTAGATCAAAATGGAAGCGGGAATTACAAAACCATTCAGGAAGCCGTAAATGCCGTTCGGGATTTAGGAGAAAAGGAAGTAAAGATTAAGGTAAAAAATGGCATCTATAAGGAGAAACTGATCATCCCATCATGGAAAACCAACATCACTATTATTGGAGAAAGCACAGACCGAACGATCATTACTGGCAATGATTACTCAGGAAAGGCAAACGCAGGAAAAGATGCATTTGGCAATGAAAAATTCAGCACTTATACCTCTTATTCTATGCTGGTTCAGGGTAACGATTGCCATTTAGAAAATCTGACGATTATTAATGCGTCTGGTCGCGTAGGGCAGGCGGTAGCCCTCCATGTAGAAGGCGATCGGTTCATTGCAAAAAACTGCAAATTTTTAGGTAATCAAGATACCTTGTATGCCGCGACTGAGAACAGCAGGCAATATTACTTTAAGTGTTTTATTCAAGGTACTACTGATTTTATTTTCGGACAGGCAACTGCAGTATTTCAGGAATGTGAAATCAAGAGCCTGAGCGATTCTTATGTAACCGCCGCCGCAACTTCCAAAAACCAAAAGTTTGGTTTTGTATTTTTAAACTGTAAGCTGATAGCAGATTCTTCGGTTGGCAAAGTTTACCTCGGCAGGCCCTGGCGGCCATTTGCCAAAACGGTTTTTCTTAATTGCGAGTTAGGCAAACATATTGTTGAAGCGGGATGGAATCCCTGGAAGGGCGACAAAATGTTTCCTGACAAGGAGAAAACAACCTACTATGCGGAATATAAAAGCAGAGGTGAAGGCACATCACCAAAAACGCGGATAAACTGGAGCAAACAACTCTCTGACAAAGAAGCGAAAGAATATACCCTTAAGAATATTTTTAATAGCGGTGACCACTGGAATCCAGGCAAATAACTTATCATGAAAACAAGAGTTTCAATCATTTTCGCTGCTGTAGCCTTAGTTATCCTATCAGGATTTCAGCTGATCCAAAAGCAGACTACGCTTTACATTATTGGAGATTCTACAGCAGCCAATAAACAGGAAAAAGCTTATCCCGAAACAGGTTGGGGAATGGAGTTGCAATCGTTTTTTAACGATGAGGTTAAAGTAGATAACCGCGCATTAAATGGGAGAAGTACAAAATCTTTCCGGGCGGAAAAACGCTGGGAACCAATTTTGGAAAATCTGAAAGCAGGCGATTATGTACTGATAGAATTTGGCCATAATGATGAAAAGGTTGATAAACCAGCCGTTGGCGTTTCATTAGCCGATTTTAAGATCAATCTGGTGAACTATGTGAATGAAACCAGAAGTAAAAAAGCCATTCCGGTTTTACTTACGCCAATCTCGAGAAGAAGTTTTAAAAATGGAATATTAACCGATACGCATGGTGGTTACCCAGACGTAACCAGAAAAGTTGCTGATTCGCTCAAAGTACCCCTGATCGACATGCTCGCTAAAACGGAAAAATTATTGAGTGATTTAGGCGATGAAGGATCAATTAAGTTATTTCTTCATGTAGATTCAGGGCATGTAAATTATCCGAAAGGCAAGAAAGATGATACTCATTTAAGTCCAAATGGTGCTAAACAAATTGCAGGCTTGGTTGCAAAAGGTATTAAAGAAAACAAGTTAAGTATTGCACGGAAATTGAAATAGAATTACTGACTGCATCTTTTATTTACAAAATAGGTTCTGAAATAAATTCAGAATGACGATTTACTGACGGCACCCCGCTTTCTGCACCCTATTATCTACACCCTACTATATACACCTGCTATATACACCCTGCTCTCCGGCCTAGGAGATGATGGAAGGAGAAGCAGTTGAAAACCACCCCCACCAACTTTAAACACCCACCGAACCAAGGCAGCGCACACTTGCCGATTCTTCATCGGTACTTGTGCTGCCGAAATCAGTTTTCGACACGCTTATCCAACATCAGATCCAAGCCTTGATTTTTGTTAAACTTTTTATCAAGAAAAAGTTTAGAGCCCCTTCGGCGGCGGCGAGCCGAAACCAAGCCAGCGCAGCGGCCAATTATTGATAAACAACAACAAGATATATTGCTTCACGCCCTCGCTCCACCTCCGCTTCAGTTCGCAATGACGATTTTTCGCATAAGGACGATTTTACTTTAAACCCGCGGGCATCTTTTATTTACAAAATAGGTTCTGAAATAAATTCAGAATGACGATTTACTGATGGCATCCCGCTATCTGCACTCTACTATCTACACCCTGCTCTCCGGCATAGGAGATGATAGAAGGAGAAGCAGTTGAAAACCACCCCACCAACTTTCACCCCCTCACCCAACCAAGGCAGCGCACATTTGCCGATCCTTCATCGGTACTTGTGCTGCCGAAACAGGTTTTCGACGTACTTATCCGACATCAGATCCAAGCCTTGATTTTTGTTAAACTTTTTATCAAGAAAAAGTTTAGAGCCCCTTCGGCGGCGGCGAGCCGAAACCAAGCCAGCGCAGCGGCCAA